>NC_012522.1:3652361-4261088 GCF_000010805.1 Rhodococcus opacus B4
GCACACGGTGACGGAATTCGCACCCGGCGGACGACTGATGCACAGGGCGCCCTTGACGGACCTTGAGTCCCATGTCACAATTTTGAGCACATCGTTCAGTTTATGAACACGTAGCGAGGCTGAGCTGCAGCGCGCTACCCGATAGAGCCCATCCCGACGACCCGCAGTCGCCAGAGATCCATCGGATTCCGCGGCCGTGCACCACTTTCACGAAGGTTGTGACATCACGTGCGAACATCTGCTTCCCCCCTGCCTGCCACTCCGCACGGTGATCGCCCACCGTCATCGGTGATCGACATACCGGCGCGCAACAGAGAGGAGGCCGCTCGATGACCATCACGAACAACGAACCCGTGGACCTCGATACGCAGGCGGTCGACAAGAAGCGCTTCCTGGTCAAGCTGACCGGCG
Source organism: Rhodococcus opacus B4 (assembly GCF_000010805.1). Taxonomy (NCBI): domain Bacteria; kingdom Bacillati; phylum Actinomycetota; class Actinomycetes; order Mycobacteriales; family Nocardiaceae; genus Rhodococcus; species Rhodococcus opacus. The sequence continues at coordinate 3,652,773 of NC_012522.1, forward strand.
TCATCGCCGGCGGCATGTTCATCGACGGCTACATCCTCGGCATCATCGGCACCGTCATCGGAGCCATCACCCTCGATCTCGGCATGTCGCTGTTCTGGGAGGGGCTCATCGGCGCCTCCGCGCTGATCGGCATCTTCATCGGCGGCCCCCTCGGCGGTTGGCTCGCCGACAAACTCGGCCGCAAGCCACTGTTCACGATCGACCTGGTGATCTTCACCGTCGGTTCGGTCCTGCAGTTCTTCGTCGACTCGACGTGGCAACTGTTCCTCGTCCGGTTGCTGATGGGCGTCGCCATCGGCGCCGACTACTCCGTCGGCTGGCCGCTGCTCGCCGAGTTCTCTCCCGCCCGGCTGCGGGGCCGGTTGATGGCCTGCAACGAGGTCGCCTGGTACCTCGGATTCATGACGGCGTTCGTTGCCGGCTTCCTGATGACCGCGGTGTGGTCCCTCGACTGGCGCATCGTGCTCGGCTCGAGCACCCTTCCCGCGGTGATCCTGCTACTGGCCCGGCTGGGTATGCCCGAATCACCACGCTGGCTGATGAACAAGGGCCGCACCGCAGAGGCGACCGAAATCGCCCACACCTACCTCGAGGATCCGTCGGACGTCCTCGACATCACCAATGAACCGACCCGCAAGGGCACCTTCGGGATGCTGTTCTCCCCGGCGTACCGGCGCGCGACGATCTTCATCTCCGTCTTCTGGTTCTGCGTGGTGGCACCGTATTTCGCCATCGCTACGTTCGCGGCCAGCGTGCTGGAGGGCTACGGACTCGGTGACGGACTCGCCGGCGCCCTCGGGGTCAACGGACTCGCGTTGGCCGGTGTCGTGGTCTCGGTCGTTCTCATCGAACGCATCGGCCGGCGGAAGCTGACGATCCCGCAGCAGTGGGTGTGCGCGGCGGTCCTGGCGGTCATCGGGTTGTGGTCCTCGGCGCCGCCGGTGCTGGTACTGATCGGCTTCCTGGTCTTCGCGTTCGCCAACGCCATGTGCACCGCCCTGACCGGGGTCTACCCCGGTGAGATCTTCCCGACCGAGATCCGCGGCCTGGGAACCGGTTTCGCGACGGCGTTCAGCCGCGTCGGCGCCGGCCTCGGCACGTTCCTGCTGCCTTGGTCGATGCACAACCTCGGCGCGGGCACCACGATGCTCATCGCCGCCGGCATTTGCGTCGTCGGCGCCTCGGTCTCCCAGGTTCTCGCCCCGGAAACGATGGGCCGCAGTCTCAGCGAAACCTCCGCTCCGCACCAGAGGTAGCCACCCCCCGATCCCGAGCGCGGAGTCGTCGGACCGACAACGATGTCCCCCGACGACTCCGCCTCGACCCAGAACCGTTCCACCACCGTGCGTTCGCCTAGGAAGGAGCCAGCGATCATGTCGACCATCTCGGACGCGGTCACCGCACTCGCAAACAAGGGAATGGTCCTCGTCGTCGACGACGAAGACCGCGAGAACGAGGGCGACCTGATCATGGCCGCCGAATACGCGAGCACCGATGCGGTCGCGTTCTTCCTCGAACACACCTCCGGATTTCTCTGCGTCGCCATCGAGGAGGCCCGCGCCGACAGACTCGGCCTCGACCTGATGGTCCGCGACAACACCGAATCCCACAACACAGCCTTCCTGGTCAGTGTCGACTACCGGCACGGCACCACCACAGGTATCAGCGCGGGTGATCGCGGCGCCACCATCCGGGCGCTCGCCGATCCGGCACTGCAGCCCGCCGACCTCGCCCGGCCCGGACACGTGATGCCGCTGCTCGCGAAGCCCGGCGGCGTCCTCGAACGCCCCGGGCACACCGAAGCCGGAGTCGACCTGTGCCGCATGGCCGGACTCAGCGGCGCCGCCCTGCTCTGTGAGATCGTCACCCCCGACCGGCGCGAGATGATGCGCCGCGACGACCTTCGACAGCTCGCCGCCCAGCATTCGATCCCGATGATCTCCATCGCCGACCTGCGCGCCTGGCGTTCGCAGACCGAGGGCACGGTGACGCCGCTGCGCCACAACAGTGTTCGTCCCGGGACCACCGTTCTCCGGTCCGGTCGCAGCACGCTGCCCACCGAGGTCGGCACGTTCGACGCGGTCGCTTATCACGCACCCGGCGACGGCGTCGAGCACCTGGCCCTCGTGATGGGTGACGTCGCCGCCGGCGACGCGCCGCTGGTCCGGCTGCACAGCGAATGCATCACCGGCGACCTCGCCGGCTCCCTGCGCTGCGATTGCGGTCCTCAATTCCGATCCGCGCTGAGCACAATCGCCGACGCCGGCGCCGGCGTCCTGATCTACCTGCGCGGGCACGAGGGCCGCGGCATCGGCCTGGGCCACAAACTGCGTGCCTACGAACTCCAGCAACACGAGGGCCTCGACACCGTCGACGCCAACGTCAGCCTGGGCCTGCCGGTCGACGGCCGCGACTACCGCGTCGCCTGCGAGATCCTCGACGACCTCGGAGTGGGTCGCGTGCGGCTGATGACGAACAATCCCGACAAGGTCGGGGCGCTGAGCGACCACGGCATCACCGTCGCCGAACAGATCCCGCACGAGTCGTCACCGACCGCCTACAACCGGTCCTATCTGACCACCAAACGCGACCGCATGGGCCACACCCTGCAGCGGCTCGGCTGACAACTCGTCACGCCGCACCCACTCGCGCCGGAACGTGAACCGAAAGGACTGGACTCCATTCCGTTGAACCCGCAGACGCCACCCGCGCGAGACAGACTGGTTCTGGTCACCGGTGTCGAACACCCCGAGGGGGCCCGTGCCGCCCGAAGTCTCGGCGCGCACGGATTCGACGTCATCGCACACAGTTTCAGTCCGGCTGTGTCGACACCCTCATTCACGCCGCCTGGATCCCCGGCCCGAATCCACCGGCAATCCGCTGCAATCGATCCATCCCCACGACTGGGACCGGTTCCTCCACGCTCATCTGCGGATGTTGTTCACCACCGTGCGGATCAACACCCTCCGCTTGGTGGACGAGCTCCCGCCACCTGCACTCCGAGGCGAGTACTGCACACCGGATTTCGACGCGGCCCTCGTCCTTCTCGCCGACCCTGCCCACCATTCCGGCGGGGTGCTCTCCGCCCCTGCACCGGTGGCCCGGTTCGCCGCCGCGCACTGAAACCCACCGCCGATTCCCACCCACCCAAACACCTTTGGAGTAACAGCCGTGACTGTCGTGTCCGAACCCACCACACCGCGGAAGGTCGAGCTGACCGACGAGGAAATCTTCGCCGGCCACATCGGGGGGAAGCTCTCGGTAGAGACCACCGCCGCCCTCGATTCGCAGCGCGCCCTGTCCATCGCTTACACGCCCGGTGTCGCGCAGGTCTCCCGCGCGATCCACGCCGACGAGACCCTCGCCGACCGCTACACCTGGACCAACCGCCTCGTGGTCGTCGTCTCCGACGGCTCCGCGGTCCTCGGCCTCGGCGACATCGGCCCCCGCGCCTCCCTTCCCGTGATGGAGGGCAAGTCCGCGCTGTTCAAGAACTTCGCCGGCCTGAACTCCATCCCCCTGGTCCTCGACACCAAGGACCCCGACGAGATCGTCGAGACCCTGATCCGGCTGCGCCCGAGCTTCGGCGCCGTCAATTTGGAGGACATCTCCGCCCCCCGCTGCTTCGAGATCGAACAGCGCGTCATCGAGGCGTTGGACTGCCCGGTCATGCACGACGACCAGCACGGCACCGCCATCGTCGTCCTCGCCGCCCTCAAGGGCGCGGTCAAGGTCCAGGACCGCGACCTGTCCACCCTGCGGGTGGTCATCTCCGGTGCCGGCGCCGCCGGCGTGGCCTGCGCGAACATCCTGCTCGCCGCCGGCATCGCGGACGTCACGGTGCTGGACTCGAAGGGCATCGTCTCCGCCGACCGCCAGGACCTGAACGCGGTCAAGGTCGACCTGGCCGCCCGCACCAACCCCGCCGGCCGCCGCGGCGGCATCGTCGAAGCATTGGACGGTGCGGACGTGTTCCTCGGGGTGTCCGCCGGCACCGTCCCGGAGGAGCTCATCGCGACGATGGCGGAGAACTCGGTGGTGTTCGCGTTGTCGAACCCGGACCCGGAGATCCACCCGGACGTCGCGCGCAAGCACGCGGCGATCGTCGCCACCGGGCGCAGCGATTTCCCGAACCAGATCAACAATGTGCTCGCCTTCCCCGGTGTGTTCAAGGGCGCCCTGGACGCCGGTGCCCGCCGGATCACCGAAGGCATGAAACTTGCCGCCGCCGAGGCCATCCTCTCGGTCGTCGGTGACGAGCTGGCTGTAGACAAGATCGTTCCCAGCCCGCTCGATCCTCGCGTCGCCCCCGCTGTCGCGGAGGCAGTCGCCGCCGCTGCTCGTGCAGAAGGCGTCACCGGCTAGCGAGAATCCGTCGAACACCCCGGACCGGAGCCCGCACCAAGGTTCCGCGGACGGGGTGTTCGCCGTGTCCGGTCTGAGGCGAGTGAGCAACACCGCGCCCGGCGAGCATCACCCCGACTGGGTGAAGCGCACGAACCCGGTTCGCGGTTAGTTTGGCCTCCCTGGCCGGGCACCCGGCAATGCAACTGCTTCCGCCCTGTCGGCCCGAACACTCTCCGGTTCGGGTCGACCTAGATTGACGTCGCGATCCTCCCGATCGAAACTCGCCGACAGGAACCTGTACGCCGAGAAGGTAACCGGCCCCCCCGACGCGGCACTCTAGACCCCCACCACGGACATGCTCAGGTTGCCGCCGCCTCCCGATCCGCATGAACCAACAGCAACAGGAAGGATGAGGAAGTATCAGCCATTACGTCAACTGTTGACAGCCTGAGCGGCACCGTCCACACCGAACCCGACGGAACGATCGACCTCTGGTTCGGCCCCTCCGCACCCGCGGGCAAGGAAGCGAACTGGATCCGAACGGTCCCGGCCAAGAGCTGGTTTCCCATGCTCCGCCTGTACGGACCACTGCAGCCGTGGTTCGACAAGCAGTGGCAACCCGGCGAACTGCACGAGGTGTCACCGGAGGCATAGTCGGAGGGGTCCGGAGCCCGGCCGCGCGGTTCCGGCGAAAGTGCTCGTCAACAGTCCGATCGGCGGAGGTCAGCGGGCAAACCGCTGGGTGTACCGCCGGCCGAGGCGGGCGCGTTCGGTCTCGGACATGCCACCCCAGATGCCGTGGCGTTCTGCGGCGGTGAAGGCGTGGGAGCGGCATTCGGGAAGTACGGGGCATTCCCGGCAGATCTGCTTGGCACGGCGTTCGCGCCGTGCGCGGATCGTTCTCTTCTCGCGATCGTCGGGTGGGAAGAATATGTCGGTATCGGTGCCGCGGCACGATCCTTCGAGGCGCCAGTCCCAGTCCGGGGGACGGCCGGAGTGATTCTCGGTGAAGGTCATTCGGCTTCTCGGGGTCGACGTTGCGGGAGTCCGAGGCCGCGCCGAAGGCCGGCGCGGCCTCGTGCGCACGTGGAGAGCGGGTGCCTGACGCCGACACATCAGGTCAGGCACCCGCGCAGTTCGTTCAGTCGAGAGGGCGCTCCTGATTCCTGAACGAACGTATTGCCGCGGGGGAGTGATCACCCCGCGAGGATTTGATGTGAGCCGACTCGACAGGGGCGGGTGCGGGCCGTCCCCGTCGAGACACGTGTCAGTTGGTGCCGAGGGAGACGTCGAACTCGATGGTGCCGAAGCCTTCGAATTCGCCGACCCACTGGCCGGCCTCGTTCATCGGCACCGCCTGCAGGCAGCTGCCGGGGAGGATGACCTGACCGGCCTGGAATCCGACGTCGTAGGCGGCGAGGCGGTTCGCGAGCCAGGCAACCGCGGCGAGGGGATTGCCGAGGATGTTGCGGGTGTTCCCGGTGATGACCTCGCGGCCGTTGAAGTGCAGGGAGCCGCGCATGTCGCGGAGGGTCAGGTCGGTGATGCGGCGGGGAGTGCCGCCGAGGATGACCGCTCCGGTGGATCCGTTGTCTGCCAGCGTGTCCGGCAGGTCGATGGCCCAGTTCTGGACGCGGGAGTCGATGATCTCGATGGCGGGCACTGCGTAGTCGATGGCATTGATGACGTCGGCGACGGTGATGTTGGGTCCGCGCAGACTGTTCTTCAGCACGAAGGCGGGTTCGAGTTCGACGAACGGTTCGATGTAGTCGTTGCGATCGAGGGTGGTGCCTTCGTAGGCGAAGATGCCGGCGAGCAGGAATCCGTAATCGGGCTGGCCGAGACCGAATGCTTCCTGCATGACCTTCGCGATGTTGCCGAGTTTGTACCCGACCAGGCGGTCGCCGCCGGCGACGGCGTGCTCGACGTTGATGCGCTGCACGGCGAATCCGGCGTCCGCGTCGAGGGCGGGCCAGGTCTTGGTCGGCGCGGTGATCGGCGCACCGTTCGCGCGTGCGGTACGCAGGGTGGCCGCGACATCGTGGAGTTCGGTGGTCTGCATGGGGTTCCTCTTCTGTTCGCGGTCGGTGTCAGACGGCTTCGACGGTGCGGTCGCCGATCCGGTGTCCGGGGTGGTCGTCGCGAAGCCGGACGGCGCCCTTGCCGTAGAGCTTTTCGCGCAGCGTCGAGCCTTCGTACTCGGTCCACATGGTGCCGCGGCGCTGGAGTTCGGGGACGACGAGTTCGATGAAGTCGGCGATGTCCTGGTACTTGACCGCGTTCGCGAGGTTGTAGCCGGCGATCCCGGTTTCGTCCATCCAGCGGGTCAGCTCGTCGGCGACGGTGGTGGGGGAGCCGACGATGGTGGGGCCGGTGCCACCGATACCGACGAACTCGGCGATGTCGCGCGGGGTCCACTGCTTGTCCGGGTCCATCTTCGAGAACAGGTCGACCATGGTCTGTCCGGCGTTCGTCTTGACGTGCTCGAGCGGGACGTCGGGATCGAACTGGGACATGTCCAGCCCGGTCCAGCCGCTGTAGCGGGCCATCGCGCCGGTGTAGCTGACCAGCTTGCGGTAGGACTCGTACTTGGCGTGGGCTTCCTCGTCCGTCGGGGCCACGACGACGTTGAGCATCTGCAGCACCTTGATGCTCTGCGGGTCGCGTCCGGCCTCGGCGGCGAGCGAGCGCAGGCGGTCGACCTGCTTCTTCAGCGCCGGGATGGACACGGCGTTGACGAAGACCGCTTCGGCGCTCGCCGCGGCCAGGCTCAGCCCCTTGGACGAGCCACCGGCCTGGAAGATCACCGGGGTGCGCTGCGGGGACGGCTCGCACAGGGCGAAGCCGGGAACGGAGAAGTACTTGCCCTTGTGCTCGATGTTGTGCACCCGGCTCGGGTCGATGTACATGCCGCGCTCGGCGTCCCGGACAACCGCGTCGTCGTCCCAGGACGATTCCCACAACTTGTAGCAGACCTCGAGGTACTCGGCGGCCATGTCGTATCGCTCGTCGTGCGGAACCTGCTGTCCGGTACCGAGATTGCGGGCGGCGCTATCGGAGTAGGAGGTCACCATGTTCCAGCCGACCCGGCCGTCGGTGAGGTGGTCGAGGGTGCTGAACTTACGGGCCAGCGCGTATGGGTGCTCGTAGGAGGTCGACCCGGTCAGCCCGAACCCGAGGTTCTTCGTCACCGCGGCCATCGCGGAGACGGCCATGAACGGATCCTGCGCGGGGATCTGCGCGGCGTCGGCGAGGGCAGCGTCGGCGTTGCCCTCGTAGACGTCGTGGTATCCGACGTTGTCGGCGAAGAAGATGCCGTCGAACCGGGCTTCTTCGAGCATCTTGGCGTACTCGGTCCAGTAGGCGAGGTTCTTGTAGTTCGCGCCCTGATCCTTCGGGTGCCGCCAGAGGCCGGCCGACAGGTGCGCCGGGCCCTGGTAATCGAAGGCAAAGATTCGCATGCGCTGAGACGCCATTGTCTATCTCCGTTCACTTTTTGAACACGTAGTTCATGTGTTGAACAACACTGTAAGAGGTGGAATGTGGGGCCGTCAATACCCCATTTAGCAAGGAACACGGGTGTCGAGGAGAGGCGACCTCGGAGTTGGCCGCGACCTCAACCACCCAACGGATCCAAATTATGGTCGGTGTGTTCGTTTTGGATAGCTACGTCGATATCGCTCAATGCGCCGCGGCACACCCCTTCGCCGACCCGGCGCGTATCGAATCCGCTGGAGCCATACGCACGTACAATTCACTCGGCGGTGTTTCATACCTGCGTCCCATCCGATGGGCGTGCATCGTCTGGCTCCGGGAGTGATTCGTGTCGAACCTGACAGTCGGTGACCTGGTGGCCATGCGGCAACTTGCATGCAGCGTGGTCGCAGGCGCGGCCGGTGTGGGACGGACCGTGGTGTGGGCGCACGTGTGCGAGTTGCCCGATCCGTGGCACTGGCTCGGCGCCGACGACCTACTGATGACCACCGGGATGTGCCTGCCGGCGGGCGCTGACGAGCAGAAGCAGTTCATCCGACGTCTCAGTGAGGCCGGTTTGGCCGGCATCGCGATCGGCGACGACCTGCAAGCGCCCCCGTTCACGCGAGAGATGCTGGCCGCGGCCGACGAACTGCGCTTCCCCGTGATGACGGTCGGTCACGCAACCCCCTTCGCGGCGATCGGCCGCACCGTCGCGATCGCGGCCCAGAGCGTCCAGGTCAGTCGCATCGCCCGTCTGAGTCGGCTCTACGACGCCATGCAGGCGACGCCCGAGGACGAGAGCTCGCTGCTCGGCCGGCTGTCTGCCGAACTCGGACACCGACTCCACGTCGTCGACGTCGAACTCGGCAGCGAGGTGCTCCGTGATGCGCACCCCCTGGACGACGAACTCGTCGGCGAGCTTCGTGGCCGGGTCGATGGCCGGCTCGACCGTCTTCCACCGCGAATGGCGATCGACACCGCTGCCGGAACGACGGCGACCGCGTTTCCGCTGGCGACTCACCGCAAATGCATGCTCGTGGCGGCCGGGAACTCCGACCTCGAAGTCGACGCCTTCGTCTTGTTACACGCGCAGAGTCTGGTCGGCGTGGAAGTGGAGCGCGTGACCCGGGACCGCGAGCGTGTCGATGCGGTGCGGGCCGAACTGCTCGAGCAGATGATCACCGGATCGATCAGCGCGGATGCCGCCGCACCCCGGCTCGCGAAACTCGGCTTGGCCGACACGGGTTGGTGCGTCTTCGGATTCGACGCTTCCCGTCTCCAGACCGCGCGCACGCTCACCGGAGACCGCGGATTCCCGTACCTGTCGTGCTCCGTGAGGGAAGCGGGCTACCTGATGGTGCCGAGCGCCGAAGCCGATTCGACGGCGGAACTACTAGGCCATCACATCGATTCGATGGGCATGTCGGCACGCAACGCGACGACTCAACGGGTGCCGGACAGCGTTCGTCAAGCCCGGTGGGCACTCCAGGCCGCGCGGGCGGCCGGCGGCGGACTTGCCGAGTATTCGGCCGCGGCACCGCTGTTTCTGCCCCGCACCTTGACGGAGGCACACTTTGCGACGCGAGCAGTGCTGGGGAAGGTCATCGATTACGACGCGGCCAATCACAGTGATCTCGTCGAGACCCTGGATGTGTTCCTGGCTCTGGATCGAAATTGGGCGGCAGCCGCCGAAAGACTTGTCATCCACCGTCAGACACTCGGATACCGGCTACGCAAGATCGAGAGTCTGACCGGCCGGAGCGTGAAGAGTTCGGCCGACATCGCCGACTTCTGGATGGCGCTGATCACCCGTCGGATCAGTTCCGACCAGAACTGAGGGACGGGAGGACGACGATGTCGCGATTGACCGCAGGCGACCTGATCGCGATGGATCAGCTCGGGTGCGCTGCCGTTGCCGGCAGGGAGGGACTCGACCGGCGGATCGTGTGGGCGCACACCTCGGAACTCGACCCGTGGGAGTGGCTGGGAGCGGACGAACTGCTGATGACCGCGGGCCTGTGCGTGCCGTCGGACGAACAGGCACAGTGCACGTTCGTCGAACGCCTCCACGAGAAGGGACTGGCAGGGGTCGTCATCGGGGACAATGCGACAGCACCACCGCTGACGGCCGCGATGCTGGCCACCGCCGACAGACTGAATTTCCCACTCCTCCGATGCAGCCACACCACCCCGTTCGCGGCCATCGGACGAACGGTGGCTCTTGCGAGTCAGAGCGTTCAGGTCAGCAGGGTCGCGCGGCTGAGCCGACTCTACGAACACGCACGCTCGACGTCTCTGGCGGAGACGAGCCTCCTGGTCGGGCTTTCCCGGGAACTTCGGTACACGTTGCACGTCGTCGACGTCGAGCACGGAACCGACGTTCTGCCGACGGACGGTGCGCTGTCCGACGCAGCCATCCGGTCGTTGTCCTCGAGCGTCGCCGGGACGCTCGATCGCCTTCCCGCTCACCTCACGCTCGAAGAAGGTGCGGATTATGTGATGACCGCCCACGCGCTTCCCACCCACCGCAAATGCATGCTGGTCATGGAGGGAAGCCCGGCAACGGATGTCGATGCCTTCGCCCTGCTGCATGTGCGGACCCTGATCGGTGTCGAAGTCGAAAAGGTCACGAGGGAGCGGGAATACGCCGACCAGATCGGTGGGGGCCTCCTGCAGAAGATCCTCGCCGGCTCCGCCGCAACCGAGGCCGTCACACCACTTCTCGAAGAATTCGACCTGGCCGGGACCGAATGGACCGTGTTGAGCTTCGGCACCGACGTCCTTCCTGCTGCGCGGACGATAGCGGGAGATCGAGGCGTTCCGAACGTGAGCACCGTCCTCGACGACCGCGCATACATGCTGCTCCCCACCGGGCGAAGCGCCGAGACCGTCGACCTGCTGAGCCGCACGGCCCGGGCGATGGGAGTGTCGCCGTCGGCCGCCACGATCGGAGAAGTCTCCGACAGCGCACGCCAGGCGAGCTGGGCGCTCGACACCGCCCGGTCGACCGGTGTGCCCGTTGCCAGGTACTCCACCGATGCGCCGCTGTTCGTGCCGCGCACCCTGGCCGACGCCCGGGATGCCACCGACGCGATCCTCGGGGAACTCCTGCTGTACGACCAGGGCCACGAGTCCAACCTCGTCGAGACCCTCGAAACCTTCCTCGTCAACAATCGAAGCTGGACGGTGACCGCCGACCGACTCGGAATCCACCGGCAGTCCCTGGCTTTTCGGCTGCGGAAGATCGAGTCGGTGACGGGACGGAACCTGAAGGCTTCGTCGGACATCGCAATGCTGTGGCTGGCTCTTCGCGCACGCGCCCACACGATTTCGCCGGCCGACTGAACAGCACGCTAGATCGCGGTGGCAGCCTTCAGTCCGTCGAGGACCGCTTCTTCGACGGTGCGTGGGGCGAGGCAGTCACCGACTCCGGTGAACGGGACACCGGTGGTGTCGAGTTCGGCGAGCAGAGCGTCGTTCTGCCGGTGACCGAGGGCCAGGACGAGTCCGTCGATGCCGTCGAGGATGATCGGCTCGCCGGTCAGGGTGTTGACCAGGTAGACGGTGTCGTCGTCCGCGCCGAACAGGCGTGCATGCGGAACCACTCGCACCTTAGCCTCGGCGGCCGCCCGCAGCATCGCGACGCGGGTGAACTGCTGCAGGTTCTCACCGGCGGCGTAGCCGTTGACGCACAGAGTCACCTTGCGTCCCTCGCGGGCAAGCATTTCCGCGATCCCGAGGCCGGTCCAGTCGCCGCGCCAGTCGACGACGACGATGTCACCCTTGGGGGCGGTGCCGCCGCCCGAACCGATCACGTCCCACGCGTCGAGGACCGGCATGTCCCCGTCCAGCTCGAGGGGCGGCCGGTAGGGGGTGGCGCCGGTCGCGATGATGACGCGGTCGGGACGTTCCGCGGCGATCATCGCGGCATCGACCTCGACGCGGGTTTTCACGATGACCCCGTAGCGGTCGAGCTCGGACTGCAGATTGGTTGCCGCGCCCCCGAACTCGGACCGTCCGGGCAGGCGCTCGGCGAGCAGAACCTGCCCACCGACCCGGCCGCCGGCCTCGTACAGGGTGACCCGGTGACCGCGCTGGGCGGCGACCACGGCCGCCTTCATCCCGGCGGGTCCGCCGCCGACGACCATGACGTCCTTCGGTTTCGGAGTGAGCACCAGGGTGCCGAACTCGCGTTCACGTCCGGTCTCCGGCCGCTGGATGCAGGAGATCGGGTACCCGGCCTGGAAGTGACCGATGCACGCCTGGTTGCAGCCGATGCAGGCCCGGATGTCGTCGGGGCGCTCGGCCTGCGCCTTGGCCGGCATGTCCGGGTCGCAGATCAGGGCGCGGGTCATCGCGCAGGCGTCGGCCTGGCCCTTGGAGATGACGATCTCGGCTTCCTGCGGTTGGTTGATCCGTCCGGCGACGAGCACCGGAATCGACACCGCGGCCTTGATCTTCGCGGCGGAGGGTGCGGTGTACGCGGCCTCCTCGCTCATCGGCGGGACGATGTGCATCGACCCGGACCGGCCGGCTGAGGTGCCCTCGGTGACGTTCAGGAAGTCCAGCGACCCGTCCGCGTCGAGCCGGCGGCACACCTCGACGATGTCGGTGGGCTCGCCCTCCGGGGAGGAGTGCTCGATGCCGGACACGCGGACGCCGACCGCGAACCCCGGGCCGACGGCCTCGCGCACGGCCGAGACGATCTCGCGCAGGAACCGCATCCGATTGTCGAGGTCGCCGCCGTACCGGTCGGCGCGCAGGTTCACCTCGGGGTTGAGGAACTGCGCGGGCAGGTAGCCGTGGCTGGCCACGATCTCGACACCGTCGAGTCCGGCCTGCTGCAGGCGGCGCGCCCCGGCCGCGTATCCGGCCACGACCTCGGCGATCATCGCCTCGGACATCGGCCGGGGCATCACCCGGAATCGTTCGTTCGGCACGGCCGACGGGGCATACGCGACCGGAAGCGCACCGTCCTGGGATTCCATGATCTCCCGGCCCGGGTGGAACACCTGACCGAACAGGGTGCACCCGTGCTCGTGGGCGGCCTCGGCGACGCGCCGGTATCCCTCGATGCAGCTGTCGTCGGTGGCCATGAGGACGTGGTAGGTGTACCGCGCGGTCTCGTGGATTCCGGCGACCTGCATGATGATCAGCCCGGCACCGCCGGCTGCCCGGGCGCGGTGGTACTCGACGAGCTGGTCGGTGACCGCGCCGTCGTGCACCATCACCGTGTCGTGCCCGGAGGACAAGATCCGGTTCTTGAGGGTGACGTCACCGATCCGCAGCGGGGAGAACAGGTTCGGGAAGAGGGTGTCAGACATGGAATCCCAGTTTCTTACTGGTGGTGGAAAGGGGTCGGGTGCAGGTCAGTTGGCGTCGGCGAGGACGCGCTGGGCACCGGCGACGGCGACGGCGTCCGCCTCGAACAGCATGCCGTCGACGAGGAACGAGTTCTGCACCGCGGTCACGGCCGGATACGGGGCGGAGAAGAACTCGGAGCGGACCTTCTTGAACGTGTCGAAGTCGTCGCGGTTGCCCAGGTAGGCGGTCAGCTTGACCACCGACGACATCGAGGCGCCGTGCTGGGTCAGGATCTTTTCGATGTTGCGGAATACCTGGCGTGCCTGGGCCTCGAAACCGCCCTCGACGAGGTTGCCGGCGTCGTCGTAGCCGGCCTGACCGGATGTGAACACCAGGTCTCCGGCCTTGGCGCCCTGGCTGTACTGGGCGGACTGTGCCCAGGTGAAGGGGGCGGGGCGGGGTTTCGACGATGTTCTCGGTGGTCGTCATGGTGATCCTTTCGGTAGACGTCCCGGTAATCCGGGACCGCGTTGGCGTCGCACTCGCCAGCTGACGAGGTGGAACGCTATGGCACGAATCACCGGGACGGAACCGTACCGATGGATGAACCCGCACCATCGCTCTAGTCATCCGTACGGCTCCGCGATGGCCGGGCCGACACCCGGGCACGCTGCGGCGCTGACAAGAATTCCTCGGTGCGTCTGAGACACTGGCTGTCGAGCGAAGGTGACGGGACGACGAGGGGGACCGCGACAGCATGCCGGGGATCGACAGACACGTGTACTCGAGGCAGCGCGACGGAGCGGCGGACCCACGGCGCCGTCGATTCGTGGCTCTCGCCGTCGGCCTCGCCGCCGTCGCCGCGGTGGGGGTGACACCCCTCGCCGCCGCACAGCCGGCGCCGGCGGGCGACCTTCGATGGGAGTCCTGCCCCGCCGAGTACGAACTCGATCCGGCGTCCGAGCAGTGCGCGTCGGTCGCCGTGCCCCGCAACTATGCCGACCCCGCGGCCGGCACGATCGACGTGCTCGTCACCCGCCACCGTGCCGAGGATCCTTCCGCGCGGCGGGGCGTGCTGTTCACCAATCCCGGTGGGCCGGGCGGAGACGCGATCGGCTCGAACAGCATGTTCGTCGACGTGCTGCCCGACGCGGTCCGCGCACAGTGGGACGTGATCGGTGTCCAACCGCGCGGGCTCCCGTACGCCGGGGCCGTCGACTGCACCCTGTCCCCCGAGCAGACGACGGCGATGGGCCTCGGCTTCGGCGGTGCCGCAACGCGTACCGCGTGCGAGTCGGCCGCGCCGGGCACCACGGCGCACCTGACGACGGAGAACACCGCGCGGGACTGGGAACAGGTCCGGGCCACCCTCGGCGAGGACGTCATCGACATTTACGGCCTGTCCTACGGCACGATCCTCGGTTCCACCTACGCGACGCTCTTCCCGCAGCACACCGGTCGCATGGTCCTCGACTCCGCGGTCGACCAGAAGTGGCTGTGGAACGACGTGCTGTGGCAGCAGAACGACGGCTACAAGGGACGCTTCTACGACCTCATGGACTGGGTCGCCGCCCACGACGACACGTACGGGCTCGGCGACACCCCGCTGAAGGTCTACCAGCGGTGGTCGGACCGGATCGTCGAGGAGGCGGGCGGCAACCCGACACTCGCGCCGCCGCCCGCACAGGTCGGGGACGTACCGCCCGGCCTGGAATCGCTCGCCGACGCCTACCGCGGCGGGGTCGATCTGACCGGGCCTGCCCGCGTCCAGTTCGAGGCCTTCATTCGCGGCATCGCCAATCCGTCGCACACCCAGACGTCGTCGAGCATCTACGTGATGACACGGCAACTGCTTCCCGCCCGGAACAACTGGCCACTCCTGGCCCGGGTGATCCGCGACGGACTCGGCGCGATCCCCGAGGGTGCCGGGCTGAACGACCTGACGGAGCAGGAGTACGCGCGACTGGCCCAGGCCCAGACGATGCAGACGCTCGTGGTGTGCAACGAGAACACCGTCGCGGCCCGCCCGGACCGTATCCCGGGATGGCTCTTCTCCACCTTCGTCACCGGAGATCTCTTCGAGCTCATCGGGTACGGCTACAGCGCCGGAACCTTCTGCGCCGGTGCGCCGCCCGTCGTCGCGCTGCCCGCGTTGAGCAACCGCGGGCTGGCGACCGCCCCGCTCGTCCTGCAGGGGCTGGGCGACCCGCAGACCCCCTATCAGGGCGGAGTTCGGCTCGCCCGCGACATGGGGGCACACCTCGTCACCGTCGGGGGCGGGGACCACGGCGCCGGGATCCAGGGCGGCAACGCCGTCGTCGACCAGGCCGTCACCGAGTACCTCGAGACCGGGCACACCGGAATCACGGACGCGCCCGAGGCGCCGATCACCGCACCGCTGTGAGCCCGGTCCGCGCCCGGAACCCGGTGATTTCCACGGCCGCACCGCAGAGGAACGGGGCCTCGTCCGAGGCGAGGAACGCGACGAGCGCGGCGACCTCCTCCGGTCGCCCGATCCGCCCGAACGGGACCTTCTCGTCGAGGTCGGCGACCGTCAGGCCCTTGCGGGCCAGCCCGGCCTCGAGCATCGGCGTGCGAATCTCTCCGGGGCACACGGCGTTGACGCGGATGCCCCGCGGGGCGTAGTCGCGGGCGAGATTCTGGGTGAAGGAGACCACCGCGGCCTTGGAGACGTTGTAGGCGACGTGTCCCGGGGCGGGATACAGGCCCCACTGGGAAGCGGTGTTGACGATCGCGCCCCTGCCCGCCTCGATCATCGTCGGGAGCACCGCCCGGCACAGGTGGAAGAGGGCGTCGACGTTCACGGCGAACGTGGCGGACCAGTCGTCCTCGCTCAGCGACAGCAGGTCACCGTGCCGGTTGATCCCAGCGTTGTTCGCCAGGAGTCGATCCGGCCGTGACTGTCGACGACGTCCGCGGCGAGCGTCGCGCACGCCTCGGTTCGTGCGAGCGGCCGCCGCCGAACTTCCGCGCGGCATCCGGATCAACGCGGTCAGCCCGAGCGTCGTCACCGAAGCGCTCGACGTGTACGGCGACTTCTTCCCCGGATTCGCGCCCGTTCCCGCCGCCGAAGTGGCGCGCGCGTTCGTCAAATCGGTGGCCGGGATCCACACCGGCCGCGTCTACGAACTGGGGTAACGGCCGCCACCGTCAAACCTCGCAATCTGGACCTCAGAGGCGCTCCGGAACTGGCACTGTGCTCCCCACTGCACCCTCCATACAGTGTTGTGCATCACATCAACAGTTCAGTTCGCGGCGGACCGTCCCCCATTTCTCCGCCGGCACTGTTCTCCGTTCCAACCGCCGGTGATCCGACCCGGATCGCGATGGCGACCTGACGTTTCCGGTCAGCGCACAGTGGAGGAAAACGTGACTTCAACACCACCCCCGGTCCAATCCCAGGACTCCGACCTCGGAAAGGGCCAGGAGTCCGGCCTCGGAAAGGGCCAGGAGTCCGGCCTCGGAAAGGGCCTGAAGAAGCGGCACATGAACCTCATCGCCCTGGGCGGCGTCATCGGTGCCGGATTGTTCGTCGGCAGCGGTGTCGTCATCGAGAGCGCAGGCCCGGCGGCGATCGTGTCGTTCCTCATCGCGGGGGTCATCACGCTCCTGATCATGCGGATGCTGGCGGAGATGGCCGTGGCCAAGCCGGTGGTGGGATCGTTCTACGTGTACGCCAGGGAAGCGCTCGGCAATCGCGCCGGATTCTCCGTCGGCTGGATGTACTGGTACTTCTTCGTCATCGTCGTGGCCGTCGAGGCCATCGCCGGTGGCCGAATACTCCAGCTCTATCTGCCGTCCGCGCCGCTGTGGATCCTCAGCCTCGGCCTCCTCGTGATCCTGACGTGTACCAATCTGGTGTCGGCGCGGTCGTTCGGCGAGTTCGAATACTGGTTCTCCTCGATCAAGGTGATCGCGATCGTCCTCTTCCTCGGCCTCGGCGCGCTGTGGATCACGGGACTGTGGCCGGACTCGACCCCCGGAGTGGCGAACCTCGTCGATCACGGCGGATTCGCTCCGCTCGGCTGGGGCGCGGTGCTCGCCGCGGTCGTTCCCTGCGTCGCCTTCTTCACCGGCGCCGAGATCGTGACCATCGCGGCCGCCGAGTCCGCGGAACCCAAGAAGGCCGTCGCCCGGGCGATGCGCTCCATCGTGGTCCGGATCATCACCTTCTACGTCGGATCCATCTTCGTGGTCGTCGCCGTGGTGCCGTGGAGCACCGAGGCCGTCGGCGTCAGCCCCTACGCGGCGGCCCTGTCCGCCCTGCACATCCCCGGGGTGGCCACGATCATGAACGTCGTCATCCTCACCGCGGTGCTGTCCTGCCTGAACTCCGCCCTGTACACGTCCTCGCGGATGCTCTTCGCCCTGACCCGCAACGGCGACGCCCCGCACATGTTCACCCGCCTCTCCGGCGGCGGAGTGCCGCGTCGCGCCATCCTCGCCGGGACGGTGATCGGATACGCCTCGGTGATCGCGGCGTTCGTCTCCCCGGATCTCGTGTTCTCGTTCCTGGTCAACTCGTACGGCGCCGTGGCGCTCTTCGTCTACCTCATGATCGCGATCTCGCAGGTCGCCCTCCGCCGGAAACTCGAGGCAGAGGATCCGGAGTCACTCGGTCTGAAGATGTGGCTGTTCCCCTGGCTCAGCTACGCGACCATCGCGTTGATGGGGACCGTGATCGCCGCCATGGCCGTGCTCCCCACTACCCGTTCACAGTTCTGGCTGAGCGTGGTGACGCTGGCCTTCATCCTGATCGGCTACGAGTTCCGCCGGCGCAGCCGCACCAGCGCCGAACGCCTCGACGCCGCCACCCCGCCCGCCACGGAACCGGCCGCGCAGGAATCGGCTGCCACGGGCGCCGAGGCAGAACAACTCGTCGGAGTCGTCACGCGCGAGCAACACTGACACACCGTCCTCGACGAGGGGCAGGGACCGCACCGGCGGTCCCTGCCCCTCTTTTGTGCCCCCGATGCCACATCGGCTTTTTCGGGCACGACCCGCCGCGATTCGGGGCACACTTGCAGAAGACCTCGGCGGAGGAGGACACCGTGTTCCACCGCGGAGACGACGTCGTCACCGATGAACACTCGCTCGACGAGTCGCTGCTCGTCGAGCCCGACTCCCCGCGCCGGCCGTGGCGGGAATTCCTCGGCTCGACGCCGGGACGGCTGTCCGTGCTGGGAATCGTCCTCGTCACCGCGGCGCTGGCGACCGGTGCGATCACGTCGGCGGCGATCGGCGCCCGCCAACAACGCATCGAGACGCTGCGGACGCACACCGAACCCCTCACCTACGCGGCCGAACGGCTCTACAGTTCGCTGTCCATCGCCGACGCGGCGGCGGCCACGTCGTTCATCTCGGGCGGCGTCGAGCCGATCGCCGTCCGCAATCGGTACAACCAGGCGATCGGGGACGCGTCGAATGCGCTGGTCACCGCGTCGAACGGGGTCGACTCGACCGACGCCGCCGCCCTCGGCCAGTTGTCCGAGGTGTCCCGGAACCTCGCCGCGTACACCACGCTGGTCGCGACGGCCCGCGCCAACAATCGATCGGGCAACCCCGTCGGCGTCGCCTACCTCAGCGACGCCTCCTCGATGATGCAGGACACGATCCTGCCCGCCGCCGAGCGCCTGTACTCGGAGCAGTCGAGATCCGTCGCCGACACCCAGGTCCTCACCGGACGTCTACCCCGGGCGGCGTTCGCCGTCACCGTCGCCCTGCTTATCGCGCTCGTCCTCGCTCAGGTGTATCTGGCACGCAAGAGCAAACGCCGCATCAATCCCGGACTGGTCGTCGCGTCCCTGCTCGCCGCCACCCTCCTGGTCTGGCTGGCCGGCGCCGCCCTGGTCTCCACCGCGGCCACGGAGCGGGCGAGAACCGAAGGGGCGCAGCCACTCGCGACGATCACTCAGGCGCGGATCCTCGCTCAGCAGGCCCGCGCGGACGAGACCCTCGCGCTGCTGCAGCGTGGCTCCGACGAACAGTCCGAGGCCGACTACGCCCGCCGCTCCGCCGCGCTGGCCGACGTCCTCGCGGGGCTGCAGGGCGGTTCCCACGAACCGGGAGCCACGCAGCCGATCGACGAGGCGGTGACGGCGCTCGGCGACTGGCGGCACGCGCACGAGATGCTGCAGCAGAGGCTGGAGGTGGGGGACTACCCGGGGGCGACTGCCGTCGCAATCGGACCCGCGGACTCCGCGTCTCCCGCGACATTCGCGGCCCTCGACGAGGCGCTGCAGCACGGCATCGACAGCTTCCGCGGCGAGGAACTCGACGGCATGGCCGAGTCCTTTCGCTCGTTGTCGCTGCTCGCGGTCGGTAGCATGGTGATTGGCGTGCTCTGCGGGTTCGCCGTCGGTGGGGGGATCTGGCCCAGACTGAACGAGTACCACTGATGACGCGGGTGAGGCGACCGAGACGGCGGACGAGTCCGCGCGCCCTCCTTCTCTCCGCCGCCGTGGCCATCGTTCTCGCCGCCGGATGCGCCGCCCCGCAACCCCTCACTCCCATCGCCAGCGGCGACTACTCCGAGCAGCCATTGACGAATGGGCTTCAGATTCATCCGCCGACCGGCGACGTGCCCGGGGAGCCACCCGCACCCGACTCCTGCGGCGCACTGGCGAGTCTCCGCCCGGTCACCGCGCCGGACGTCCGGGCGCCGGGGAGCGCGCTCGCCGAGATCACCGCCCGCGGCAGGCTCGTCGTCGGGATCGATCAGAACACCAACCTGTTCAGCTTCCGCGACCCGACCACTGGCATGCTGATGGGATTCGACGTCGACGTCGCGGGCGAGATGGCGCGGGACCTGTTCGGCGACCCCGCGAGGGTCGAGTTCCGCCTGCTCACGTCCGGCGACCGTTTCGACGCCCTCGAGAAGAAGGCCGTGGATCTCGTGGTCAAGAGCACCACGATCACGTGTGAACGGTCCGAGCGCGTCGCGTTCTCCACCGTGTACTTCCAGGCGTACCAGCGACTGCTGGTGCCGAAGGTCTCCGGTATCTCCGGCCCGGAGGATCTGGCGGGCAAGCGCGTCTGCACCGTCGCCGACACCACCTCCCTGGACACCGTTCGCCGGGTGCAGCCCGCGGCCACGATCGTGACGGTGCCCGACTGGGACGACTGCCTCGTGACGCTCCAGCAGCGGCGGGCCGACGCCGCGAGCACCGACGACTCCATCCTGGCCGGGCTCGCCGCGCAGGATCCGAACCTGGAGATCGTCGGCCCGCCGCTGCACTCGGAGCCGTACGGCATCGGGGTCAACAAGGGCAACGAGGATCTGGTGCGGTTCGTGAACGGGACGCTGGATCGGATGCGCGCAGACGGAACGTGGATGAGACTCTACGACAGCTGGCTGACGGTGCTCGGACCCGTCACCGGACCGCCGACCGCCACCTACCGGGACTGAGGTGTCACCGAACGTGAGCGACGAGACCAGGCGAACCCCGATGGACGAACCGGAATCCACCCGGGGTGTGCGATTCGATCCGTTCGCGGACGACGAGGACGAGGTCCCCTCGTCCCGCACCGTGCCGGACGCCGCTCACACCTCCGACCTGTCGATGCTCCTGACCAATCCGGTTCTCGCCGAGCACAAGCGGTACTGCGACCGGTGCAAGCGGCCCGTCGGACGGTCCACCGCCGCCCGGCCGGGCGACACGGAGGGGGTGTGCACGCACTGCGGGACGGTGTTCTCGTTCGCCCCGCAACTCGAGGCGGGCGAGTTGGTCGCGGGTCAGTACGAGGTCCTCGGGTGCCTCGCCCACGGCGGCGTCGGCTGGATCTACCTCGCGCTCGACCACAACGTCAGCGACCGCTGGGTCGTCCTCAAGGGCCTGCTGCACTCGGGTGACCCCGAGGCCCAGGAAGTGGCCCTCGCCGAGCGCCAGTTCCTCGCCGAGGTGACGCATCCGAGCATCGTCAAGATCTACAACTTCGTCGAACACCCCGGGATGGACGGCAATCCCGTCGGCTACATCGTCATGGAGTACGTCCGGGGCCGGACCCTGCGGGACGTGCTCACCGAACTGAAGGAGGAGTCGGCGCCCGACGACCCGAAGCCGAGACTGCCGGTGGAGCATGCCATCCGCTACCTCCTCGAGGTCACGCCTGCGCTCGGATACCTGCACTCGATGGGGTTGGTGTACAACGATCTCAAGCCCGAGAACATCATGATCGGCGACGACTACGACCAGCTCAAGCTCATCGACATGGGCGCGGTCGCCCGGATCGGCGATCACGGATATATCTACGGCACACAGGGTTACCAAGCCCCCGAGATCGCCACCACCGGTCCCACCGTCGCCTCCGACATCTACACCGTCGGCCGCACCCTTGCCGTGCTGACCCTCGACATGCCGACCGCCGGGGGCTGTTACGTCGACGGCCTGCCGTCTCCGGAGGCGGCGCCGCTGCTGGCGGAATACGAGTTCTACCAGCGGCTGCTGCTGCGGGCCATCCACCCCGACCCGACCAAGCGGTTCGCTTCGGCCGACGAGATGTCGACGCAACTCGAGGGTGTCCTGCGCGAGGTGCGGGCCCAGCGGACCGGAAACCCGCAGCCGGGACTGTCGCACCGCTTCAGCCCGCAGCGCACGACGTTCGGGACCGATCTCACGATCAGCCGCACCGATGTCTACGTGGACGGGCATCGCCGGGACGAGTGCATCAGCGCGATGAGCATCGTACGGGCACTGCCGATTCCGTTGGTGGACCCCGACGACCCGGCGGCCCCGCTGCTGTCCGTCGTCCACAGCAGACCGAGGGAACTCCTCGATTCACTGCACCGGGCGAAGGAGGTGGCTTCGGGCGAGGGCGAGGCGTCCACGAGCATCGAGATCCCGCTCGCCGAGGTGCGCGCGCACCTCGACCTCGGGCAGCCGCGTGATGCCGCCACCATTCTGGAATCCCTGGACCACCAACTCGAGGACACGTGGCGCGTCGACTGGCACACCGGACTGTGCGCTCTGGTGGGCGGCGACTTCGAGGCGGCGTTCACCCGCTTCGATTCCGTCCTGACGGCGCTGCCGGGCGAGGAGGCCCCGAAGCTCGCGCTCGCGGCGACGGCCGAGATGTGGTGCGAATACCGCGCCGGCGAGAACCTCGGGCGGTGGCGCGGGACCGCCGAGAAGTATTACCGGACGGTGTGGCGCACCGATCACGGCGCGGTCAGTGCGGCGTTCGGCCTGGCACGGCAACTCGAGCACCGCGACGACCGGGCGAACGCGGTGGAGGCGCTCGACGAGGTGCCGCCGACGTCCCGGCACTATGCCGAGGCGCGGTTGACGAGTGTGCTGATGCTCGTCCACGATCGGCCCCTCGCCGAGGTGAGCGAGCGGGATCTGCAGGAGGCGGCCCGCCGGGTCGAACTGCTCGCCCACGACGAGCGTCGCGCGCTCCAGACCCGGGTGCTCGTTCTCGGTGTGGCCGTGGACTGGCTGCATGCCGGCGGTGTCCCCGAGGCGACGAGGTTCCTCGGTGTTCCGTTCACCGAGCGGGGTCTGCGCGCCGGGGCGGAGGCGGCGCTCCGGGCCCTCGCCCGCAAGGCTCCCGAGCGCAGGCACCGGTATACGCTGGTGGATCTCGCGAATCTGATCCGCCCGACCACCTGGCTGTAGCGGTCAGGGCCGGCCGAATCCGACGGGCTCGCGGCCCCACCGGGCGTTCCACGCCATCACCTGCATCCGGTCGCTCAAAGCGTCGCGGCTGCGGACTGTTTCGGCGAGCTGGCCCATCAGTTCGATGATGCGGCGCCGGGCATCCTCGAGTTCCGCTGCGAGACGCTGCTCCTCCCTGGACCTCGCGGTGCGGTTTCTGCTGGCGACCATCGTGTTCATGTCTACTCCGATCGTGGCGGCGTGGCGTTTCCCATTCAGCGCATCTGACCGTCAACTCTGCGGCATCTGGTACGGGTCCAGAAGATCCAGAAGGACGGCGGTGCACGGGACCAATCTGGACCTATGACGCAGCGCACAAGTGGCTCTGACGTCGGGGACGATTCGACCGTAGGGTTCGAGTGCAAGATCCCGATCGGAGAGGTACCCATGCGCAATTCCACCGACGTACTCACGATCGCGGGCCGGGACTTCTCGTCGCGACTGGTCATGGGCACAGGGGGCGCGGCCAACCTGGCGGTTCTGGAAGAGGCGCTGATCGCGTCCGGCACCGAACTGACGACGGTCGCGATGCGCCGCGTCGATGCCGTGGGGCGAACCGGGCTGCTCGAACTGCTCGATCGACTGGGCATCGCGTTGTTGCCGAACACCGCCGGGTGCCGAGGCGCCGCGGAGGCGGTGCTGACGGCGCAGCTGGCCCGGGAGGCACTGGGCACCAACTGGATCAAGCTCGAAGTGATCGCCGACGAGCGCACTCTCCTCCCCGACGGGATCGAACTCGTTTCGGCAGCAGAACAACTCGTGGACGACGGCTTCGTCGTGCTGCCCTACACCAACGACGATCCCGTGCTCGCGCAGCGCCTTGTCGATGCCGGGTGCGCCGCCGTGATGCCACTCGGGTCGCCGATCGGGACCGGCCTCGGCATCTCCAATCCCCGCAACATCGAGATGATCGTCGAGCGCACGGACATCCCGGTCATTCTCGACGCCGGGATCGGCACCGCGAGCGATGCGGCGCTGGCGATGGAACTCGGCTGCGACGCCGTCCTGCTCGCCTCCGCGGTGACGAGGGCGTCGGACCCGCCCCTGATGGCGGCGGCGATGGCCGGAGCGGTCACGGCCGGGCGCCACGCCCGGGCCGCCGGGCGGATACCGAAACGGTTCTGGGCGCAAGCGTCGTCGCCGGTCGCGGTGTAATCGGGCGTCCGCGAACGCCGACTCGGCTAGCGTGAACCCCCATGCGGGTACACCACCTCAATTGCGGCTCGTTCTCCTCGGCGCTCATCGGGCGGTTGGTGTGCCACGTACTGGCGTGTGAAACCGACGCGGGCATCGTGCTGGTCGACTCCGGTTTCGGGCTGGCGGACGTCGCCGACCCCGCCGGTCGCGTCGGCAAGTACGCGAAGCTGACAGGTGCCCGGTTCCGCGAGTCGGAGACGGCGGTCCGCCAACTCGGGAAGCTGGGGCTGAATCCCTCGGACGTGACCCACATCGTGGCGACCCACCTCGACTTCGACCACATCGGCGGTGTGGCCGACTTCCCGAACGCCACTCTGCACACCACCGCGGCGGAAGTGGCTGCGTCGGACAAGCGTTCGTCGTTCCGGGAGAAGGTCCGGTACCGTCCCGCCCAGCTCACCCCCGCACCCACGGTGCACACCTACTCGGGGCCGGGCGAATCCGTGCTCGGCTTCTCCGACACCTACCCGATCGCCGGGGTCGGCGACCGCATCGTGCTCGTCCCGTTGCCCGGCCACACCTGGGGCCACGCGGCGGTGGCCGTCGACACCGGCGAGAAGGGCTGGCTACTGCACGCGGGCGACGCGTTCTACCACCGCAGCACGGTCGCCGCCCCCGGACAGGTGTCGCCGGGAACCGAGGGTCGCGCCCTGCGCGTGATGGAAGAGCTGATCGCGGTGGACCGTTCGAAGATCCGCGGCAATCATCGTCGGCTCCGGGAACTGAACAATCAGGTGGCCCCGCGGGTCCGGGTCTTCTCCGCCCACGATCCCACTCTGTTCGAAGAATTGGCCGGCGAACGGCGCTAGCGCTACCGGTTCACGACGGACTCAGTCGATCGCGAACCAAGACCGCACCTGAGCCTCGTGGTCGACATACCGTTCGCCGGACACGTCGACGACGACCTTGTCGATGGCGCCGCCGGTGAAGGTGAATGGTGCGGTGTAGTCCGGGGTCACCGGGGATGCGCTGTCGCGCCCGACGCAGATGCCGTCGCCGACGAGGCAGAACGCGCCTGGCTGGGTGACGATATTCCCACCTGCCACCCGCTGGTCGTCGACGTACAAGATGACGGCTCCCACGAATCCCGGCACTGCCGGGTCGGTGTTCTTGCCCTCCACTGTGAACTCGGCGGTGCAAACATGTGATCCCGAAGTGATCTCGCTTTCCGCGGCGATCTCCTGGACGTGTGTTCCGAGCCAGTTGTACACATAGTGCAGTCGCCGATTCTTCAGGTAGAGGCTGTGTCCGCCGGCCACACCACCGTGGGCGTAGAGGACGCCCTCGGCGTCGGCGGTGTCCAGGCGAACCCCCGCCGCGATCGTGAACGACCGGCCGTTGATCGGGACACCGGCGGACTCGGGAACATCCGCGCAATCCGGGTAGTACACATACTGATCTCTCTTCTTCCCGGAGTGCGGGCGCTCGGCAACGACCTGCTCGAGGGCGCTGCGGTCGTCGAGTGGCAAACCGTTGTAGAGACCGGCGTAGTAGAACCAGAGGCTTTTCAGGGTTTCCAAACGCTCCGGTTCCTGCGCGGCAAGGTCTTTGGTCTGGGCCCGGTCCTCGTCGAGGTGGTAGAGCTCCCAGACGTCGTGTTCGTAATGACCCCACCCGGACAGTGGCGGATGCACGGCAGTGGCGAGCCATCCCTGCTGATACAGGGATCGCTGACCGAGCATCGTGTAGAACTGCAGCTCCTTGCCCGGCGCCGTCGGATCGGTCAGGGATGCCGCGAAACTCTCCCCTTCGATGGGGTTCTGAAGGTATCCCCTGAGTGTGTGCGGCGGTTCGATTCCCACCAGTTCGTAGATCGTCGGAACGATGTCGACGGCATGGATGTACTGGTGCAGGGGCTCACTCCTGGGCTCGAGCTTTGCCGGCCAGGACACCATGCACATGTCGGCGATGCCGCCCTCGTAGCCGGCCCACCGCTTCCAGTACGGGAACGGGGTGTCGAACGCCCAGGCCCATCCGGTGTTGTAGTGGTTGTACGACGCCGGCCCACCCAGTTCGTCCAGGTGTGGGAGTGTCTCCTCGGTCGTGTCTGCGACCCCGTTGAAGAACCGCCACTCGTTGAACGATCCGTTCGGACCGCCCTCCCCGCTGGCGCCGTTGTCGGAGATCACGACGATGAGCGTGTTGTCGAGTTGCCCCGAGTCCTCCAGAAAGTCGATCACCCGACCGAGCTGATCGTCCGCGTACGAGACGAAGCCGGCGAACACCTCCGCCATGCGCGCGAAGAGGCGCTGCTCGTCGGCGGTGAGCGACGCCCAGGGCCGGACCGTGTCGAGTTTCGGCCAGGGTTGCCCGTCGGGTCCGGTGCATGTCGGCTCTCCGTGCGGATTGATGGGTGAGAGCTCGGTGTTCTCGGGCAGCAGTCCCATTTGCTTCTGCTGCTGCAGGATTCCGGCGCGAATGGCCTCGTACCCTTCGTCGAACCTGCCCTTGTACCGGTCGGCCCACTCCGCAGGGACGTGGTGCGGTGCGTGCCCGGCCTGGGGCGCGAGATACATGAAGAACGGTTTGTCGGGGTCGACGGATTTTGCATCACGGATGAACTCGATGGCCTTGTCCGACAGGTCCTTCGACAGGTGGTAGCCGTTCTCCGGGGTGCCGGGAGCATCGACCGGGTGATTGTCGTAGACGAGATCCGGGTACCAGCTGTTCGTCTCGCCGCCGAGGAATCCATAGAAGCGCTCGAACCCGCGGCCCAGCGGCCAACGGCTCTTCACCGCAGACATGTTCGTTTCTTCGCCCGGGGTGAGGTGCCATTTTCCGACGCAGTAGGTGTTCCAGCCCTGCTCGGCCAGAACTTCGGAGATGAACGCATTCTCGAACGGGATGTGGGTCGAGATGCCCGGAAATCCGGAGCTGAACTCCGCGATGGTCGCCATGCCGTTGGTGGTGGCGTTGCGACCGGTCAGCAGCGACGCCCGGGTCGGGGAACACAATGCCGTGGTGTGGAAGTTCGCGTATTTCGTCCCCATATTCGCGATGCGTCTCATTGTCGGGGTGTCGACCGGACCGCCGAAGACGTCCATGGTGCCGTATCCCACGTCGTCCCAGGCGAGGAGCAAGATGTTCGGGGCGCCGTCAGGGGCTGGGGTCGGCAGGTACGGTTCCCAGTCCGGGACCGAGTCACGAATATCGACCGAGATCTTCCCCCGCTGATTCCTCGCCATGGTGGCACTCCTCGACTGATAGGGCTGACCTGCCATGCGGTCGCTGCACCCGTGCACCGACCGCCGGCGAGGATCACCGGTGATCTCCGCCCCATTGATCGTCCGGCCGCCGACGACCGGGTGTCTACGCCCACACGGTACGAGCCGACACGACCTTCTTCCCCACGCCGGGCCAGTCTCACCGGGTCGGCGTCAGGTGCTTAGAGAACCGTGGTGAGAATGGTCCTGACGATCATCGAGATCGCGACGACGCCGAATATTCCGAGTCCAACGATCCACACGTAGAACATGAGGCGCAGGTGTATGAGATTCCCGAACCAGCCTGCATCCAACTTCGTTTCATAGGGTTTCCGGAAGGCCGCGCCGTGTGGCCCCCAGTCTCCCGCCCCGAGTTCGTCCTGTTCGAAGCGGTCGAGCCACTGTACGTCCCGAATTTCAGCCTGTCGGTGGCTCGCCATGAGCATGATCGAGATCACCGACAAGTTCAGCGCGAGCACTGCGGAGAAGATCCGAGCCCACGTGTCGACGCCCTGACCCAACGCGATGCTGAACAGGAAGGCTTGGGCGGTCAGGCTCAGGGCCGGGACCTGCCAGAGCAGGTTCTCGTATTGCAGGCGGCGGGCCGCCACCACCCGGTACAAGGCCTCTGGATCGGTGGGGCGCCGGGGCGCGGGATTGGCCACACCGGCACTGTCTCATGAAACAAACATCTTCCGCCAGAGCCGTAACCCGGTGCCCGGCGTCGGCGTGCACGCTCAGTTCGGGCGGGTCGATTCGTGCCGACCACCCGCGAGGATGAACACACTGATCAACAGCACCCACGCCGGAAACAGCAGAGTCACCCAGAAACTCAGGCTGACGACCAGTAGCAGGATCAGCGCCACCAGATAGGTGATCACCGCAAGCCAGCGCGGCATCAGGCCCGTGCGTAGCCAAATCGTGCCGAGCGAAATCATGAACACCCCGGCCATGCGCAGCGCGTAGATGTTGTTGATCTGCAGCATCACCTCCCGTCCGAAGTAGACGATCGACGATTGCGGGAGGTCGGTCTGCCGCGAGACGGCGAGCACACCACCGGCGACCGCCGTCGAGGTGAAGATCATGGCCAGAAACAGCAGCCCGCTGCCCAGGAACACCGTCGAGAAGAATCGGTCCTCGAGATTCCCGAGCCGGTCGCGGATGACGGCGACGAACCACAGGAATGCGATACCCGCGAACGGTAAAAGAGTCAATGCGACAGACATTCTCGATCCGGTGCGCCCCACCCACGCCGTGTCCGTGACGACGCCGCCGGGCAGCGCGGTGCGCACCAGCACGAAGCTGATGGCGAAGAGCACGGCGAACACGATGCCGGCGATCGCCGCGGCGCGCGGAGTCTTCAGCTGCCGCAACCGCGCATCGCCCTGCACTTCGGCCATACACCAATCTAGACCGAAGTCGTGTTTCCCGACAGGCCTTCGGCCCGTGCGCGGTTGACGAGTCCCTGCACTCGTCAACCACTCACGAGCGCTACTTTGCCCATTCCAGCAGATCGTCGGCGGACCACGTGTTCACGACGCGGTCGGCCTCGACCCCGCACCGCATGGCGCGTTCGCATCCGTACCCCTGCCAGGCGAGTTGCCCGGGGGCGTGCGCGTCGGTGTCGATCGAGAACAGGCACCCCACGTCCATGGCCAGATCGATCAGCCTGCTCGGCGGGTCGCGGCGCTCGGGACGGCTGTTGATCTCGACGGCGGTGCCGTGGTCGCGGCAGGCGGTGAACACCTGCTCCGCGTCGAACGTCGACTCCGGCCTGGTCCCGCGCCCGCCCTCGACGAGGCGGCCGGTGCAGTGCCCCAGCACGTCGACGAGCGGATTCTCGACGGCTCTGACCATCCGCCGGGTCATGGCCCCGCGCTCGGCGCGCAACTTGGAGTGCACGCTGGCGACCACGATGTCGAGTTCGTCGAGCAGATCCGGATCCTGGTCGAGCGAACCGTCGTCGAGGATGTCGACCTCGATGCCGGTGAGGATGCGGAACGGCGCGAGTTCCTCGTTCAGCTCGGCGATCACGTCCAGCTGAGACCGCAGACGCTCCGCGGACAGGCCGTTCGCGACCGTCAGTCGCGGGGAATGATCTGTCAGAGCGCAATATTCGTGGCCGATGAGCGCCGCGCTGCGCATCATCTCGTCGATCGGGCTGCCGCCGTCCGACCAGTCCGAATGGGTGTGCAGATCGCCCTTGAGCGCCTGCCGCAGCGCACCGCCGCCGATCGGCTCCGCGCCCTCCCGCAGTTCCGCGAGATAGACGGGGACCCCGTCGAGCGCCTCCCGGATCACCGTCGCCGTCTTCGGCCCGATGCCCGGCAGATCCTTCCAGCTGTCGGTGCGCCGGCGAACGTCCCGCTGCTCCTCCGACAGTTCGGCCACCACGTCGGCCGCCCGCCGGTACGCCTTCACGCGATGCGTCTCCGCCCGCGACCGTTCGAGCCAGAACGCTGTCTCACGCAGGGCCTGCACCGGGTCCATCGGGCTGTCGGCGTCCATGACTCCAGTGTTGCGCCCACCCGGACATCACCGCAACGCTTCGCGCGCGCCGTCCCGGACCGCGGTGGTGAGCGCCGCGAGGATCGGCGAATCCAGCTTCCACCGCTGCCAGTACAGCGGGACGTCGACGGGTCGGGACGGGTCGAGTTCGACGAGACCGTGGTCGTCGCCGGTGTGCAATTCCGGCAGCAGACCCCAGCCCAGTCCGTGGCGGACGGCGTCGGAGAACGCGGACGAGCCGGGGACGAAATGCCTCGGGGGTTGCAACCGGCGCCGGGTGAAGCCGCGCAGGAACCGGGCCTGCAGTTCGTCCTTGCGGTCGAAGTCGAGCATCGGCGCCACCGCGAGGGCGTCCGCCGTCGGGCCGTCGGGGAGCCAGCGGTCGGCGTAGTCGCGGCTGCACAGCGCGCGGTACCGCATCGATCCCAGCTTCTCCACCGTACAGCCCTGGACTGCCTCGGGGACTGACGTCACCGCGGCCATCACCGTGCCCTCCCGCAGCAGGGTGGTCGAGTGGAATTCGTCTTCCCGATGCAGGTCGAACAGCGCCCGATGTTCCGGTGCCAGCCGGGCGAGCGCCGGAATCATCCACGTGGACAACGAATCCGCGTTGACGACGAGGGACAGCGTGCTCGTCGTCGCCTCCTCGGGATTGAGGGAGGACATGGCCTCGCGCTCGAGGTGGGCCATCTGGCGGGCGAGCGTGAGCACGACGTGTCCGGACTCGGTGGCCCGGACCGGCTTGGCCCGCTGCACCAGGACGCGTCCCACCTGCTGCTCCAGCGCCTTGATCCGCTGGCTCACCGCCGACGGCGTGATGTGCAGTACCCGGGCCGCGGCGTCGAAGGTGCCCTCGTCGATCACGGCGGCGAACGTGCGGAGAGCTGCCAGGTCCAAATCCATATGAAGTGATGCTAATGGCAATGAAGGATAATTATCTGGATTGATGGCCTGGGGGTTCGTAGCGTGGTTCTCATGCACCTCACCCCTGCCCTGCTCACGGCGGCCGCCGGCTTCGGCACCGGACTGTCGCTGATCGTCGCGATCGGCGCGCAGAACGCATTCGTCCTGCGGCAGGGAATCGTCCGCAGGCACGTCCTGCCGGTGGTCGTGCTGTGCGCGGTCTCGGACGTGGTCCTCATCGCCGTCGGAATCAGTGGGATCGCTGCGGTCCTCGCCCACGCCCCGACCGCCATCACCGTGATCCGCTGGGTGGGAGCGGCATTCCTCCTCTGCTACGCCGTGTTCGCGGCTCGTCGCGCCCTGCGCCCCGGCACCCTCGACGCCGCACAGGAAGTCGGATCGGCGACATTGGCGACGTCCGTTCTCACCTGCCTCGCACTCACGTGGCTCAACCCGCACGTCTACCTCGACACGGTGCTGATGCTCGGCTCGGTGGCAAACAACCAGGGCGAGTCCGGGCGGTGGCTGTTCGGTCTCGGCGCCGCCACCGCCAGCGTCGTCTGGTTCCTCGCACTCGGCTACGGCGCCCAGCTCCTGCACCGCGTGTTCGCCCGTCCCGGCGCGTGGCGCGTGCTCGACGCCGGGATCGCCGCGTTGATGCTCACCCTGGGCATCGCCCTCGTCGCCTAGTCAACATTTGGTTGACACGGTTCTGATCGTCAACAAATACTTGACACATGTCGGATGCCGCGCTCGTCCGGCTCACGTCGCAGGCGCGGGAGTCGGTTCACGAACTGCTGGACGACCGCACCTGCTACCTGATGGAACGGTGATGGACGCCGTCGCACGATTCGCCGCCGCCCGCGTCGCCCGGCTCGCCACGGTGGGGGCGGACGGCGCGCCACACCTGGTTCCCCTCGTCTTCGCGCTCGACACCGACACCATTTATTCCTGCGTCGATCACAAACCCAAACGCACCACAGCGCTGCGGCGCCTGAGCAACATCTCCGCCAACCCCGCCGTCACCCTGCTCGTGGACCACTACGACGAGAACTGGGACCACCTGTGGTGGGTCCGGGTCGACGGCCGGGCCGAGATCCTCGAACCCGGCTCGGCCGAGGGCGCCGCCGCGATCGACGTCCTGGCCGCGAAGTATCCGCAGTACGTCGACCGCCGCCCGGACGGGCCCGTCGTCGCCATCCGCACGCTGTCCTGGCACCACTGGAGTGCCTCCGGCCTGTGAGTACTTGTTAACCGCCGGCGGTTAACAAGTACTCACGGGGCGATAGCCTCGTCGGCATGCCCACAGCCCTCATCACCGGCGC
This sequence comes from Rhodococcus opacus B4, assembly GCF_000010805.1. Lineage (NCBI taxonomy): Bacteria > Bacillati > Actinomycetota > Actinomycetes > Mycobacteriales > Nocardiaceae > Rhodococcus > Rhodococcus opacus. The sequence continues at coordinate 3,684,714 of NC_012522.1, forward strand.
CAGCCGTGGCCTCGGAGCCGCCATCGCCCGGGAACTCGCACCGACCCACGACCTCCTGCTCGGCGCCCGGTCGGCGGGTTCGCTGGACGGAATCGTGTCGGAGCTGCCCACTGCCGCGCCGTGGCCCGTCGACGTGACCGACTACGACGCGGTGGCGACGGCGTGCGCCCCGATCGACCGGCTCGACGTCCTCGTCCACAACGCCGGGGTCGCGGACCTCGCGACCGTCGCGGAGTCGACCGTCGAACAGTGGCGGCACACGCTCGAGGCCAACGTCATCGCGGTGGCGGAGCTGACCCGGCTGCTGCTGCCGGCCCTGCGCGCCGCAGGCGGCCACGTGGTCCTGATCAACTCGGGTGCCGGCATCCGCGCGAACGCGGGCTGGGCGTCGTATGCGGCGAGCAAATTCGCCCTGCGGGCGTTCGGGGACGCACTGCGACTCGAGGAACCGTTACTGCGCGTCACGTCAATCCACCCCGGGCGGATCGACACCGATATGCAGCGCGCCATCGTGGCCGGCGAGGGCGACGAGTACCGGCCGGAGAACTATCTGCAACCGTCGACCGTCGCGAAAGCAGTGCGTACCGCGGTGGAGACGCCGCGTGACGCGCACCCTACGGAAGTCGTGTTGCGGGTGCGCTGACAGCGGAGAAACTTGCGTGAGATACATCACAGATTGATCTCACATAAAGGCTTTAAGCTGCTCACAATCAGTCGCCCTACAGTTCTTCTCATCAGCAGAGGTCGCAAACGTGAGTCAGGTCCAGCGAGCTGACTCCCAGGAGGTATCCCCACGATGAACACCGAACAGCGTATGCACAGCGACTCCGTCGCGGTCGACGGCGACGTCTTCGCGACGATGTTCACTCTCGATCTCGGTGACGGCGAGGTCGATCGCGACGCGGTCGAGCGGATTCACGCCGGCGAGTTCGACGAGTGGATCGAGGCGGCAGCACGCTCCGGTCTGTTCACGCCGCAGGCGGTCGCGTCCCTGGTGCAGGGGTGGCAGGAGAACCCGAAGTCCCTGTTCGACGCCCTCCTCGTCGATGCCGACGAGATGACCCACAAGCGCTACGCGATCATCTGGGACGCCCTCGACGACGCCGACACGTTCGAGAGCGTCGAATACGCCTGACGGTCAGAACGGCCACGCGGGTACGGGCGGCAGGCCCTCCCGCGTGGGGCGTCCGACGACCCAGGCCAGCAGTTCGGTGCGCGGAAGTTCCGGCACCCGGACATCCGGATGCCGGGCGGCCAGCTCCGGCAGTTCCGTTTCCAACGTGTGCTCCACGAAAAGCTCCGGCCAGTCGGTCGCCGAGTAGTCGAGGCCGAGGTCTACGTGGTGGATCTCGAGTTCACGCCAGCGCAGCACCGGCACCTGACGCGCCGGCACCCGCCGACGCCAGTTCACCGGCGTCTCGTACAGATCTTCGGTGATCCCGCGCAGCGACTCGATCACCCGCCGTCCCGCGAAGCGGAAATCGGCCACCAGTAGTTCCGCCGGACGTCCGGCCCCCTCCTCGATCGCGGCGGCCCGCGCGGCCGGACCGCCCGGGTACATCTCGGGCGCGGCCTCCCCGGTGAGCACCCCGACGGCGAATCGGTTGAGCGCGTCGGCGTTCCTCGCGAGGTGCGTGACGACGTGTCCCCGGCTCCACCCCGGCAGCAGCGACGGCCCCCGCGCCTGATCGTCGGTCAAGCCCGCCAGGGTCGCCTCCACCGTCCGGTGCGATTCGGCAACCGCATCGAGCAGTTGGGCATACGACAGTGCGGCACTCGGCGACGTCATGCTGACGATGCTCCCACAACTCGACCACGGCAGAATTCAGGATCCCGATAACGGAACGGTGAAGATCGACTTCCGGCGGGTGCACATGGGACATTCGCACTGACACTGAGATCGGCTGTCGGACAACGTGGTTGGAAGGTTGTGTGTGATGTACAACGAACCGCGAGCGTAGGCTTCGATCCGGTAGAGACCGGGATGCTGACCAGCGGCGATCGCGCGATCGCTTCCACCGCGGATCGTCCACGCCGTCATCGAGTTCATCTCCGGACCACTCGCCGACAACCCCCACCGACTGGGCAAACCCCTGCGTGACGACCTCGCCGGCCTCCACAGCGCCCGCCGCGGCGACTACCGCATCCTGTTCCGCATCGACGACCCCAACCAGACCATCGTCGTCGTCGTCGGAATCGACCACCGCGCCCACGTCTACCGCACCTAGCCAGCGCATTCCGACGAAGAACGCACACCGTGGCAGACCACCGCAGAAGACGGAGGTAATAAGGACCGGTCTGGCCGATCGGCAGGCGGCGCTGGTCCGGGCCCTCGTCGCGTCGGGGGAACCACCCGACGAATTCGACCGCGGGGCGCACTCGACACGACATCGAAGGCATTGCTGCGCAAGCGGTCCGGCGAGGTGGGCGATCGCATTCCCCACGTCCGCGCAGCGTGCGGCGAACGATTCTTCGCGCTGTTCACCGCCTGGGCGGAGGGCAGGCCGAAGGTGAGCACGCGCGCCGACGCCGAGGTCTTCACCGCACACCTCGAGTCGATCGGCGAACTGCCCGCACCCACGCGGCGGCGCCTGTTCAGCCTCCGACGAAACTGAGCAGCAACTCGTTCACCTCGTCGGCCCGTTCCAGTTGGACGAAGTGCCCGGCGCCGTCGAGGAGGTGAACGCCCCGCAGGTCGGGGACGGTGTCGCGCATCCGGTCGAGTGCCTGCGCACCGCTCATCGCGACGACGGGGTCGTTCGCACCGGCCACGAACAGCGTCGGCACCTCGATCTGGGCCACCCCGACTCTCGCGGAGCGTTCCCAATTGGCGTCGTACGCCCGGTACCAGTTCAGGCCGCCGGTGAATCCCGTCCGGGTGAAGACCTCCACGTAGTGCTCGAACTCGTCCTCGGTCAGCCACGTCCACGGCAGCGGCGGGGCGGCGGGCAGCACGTCCAGGTACCCGTTGCCCTCCGACGGGTGCTGCCAGATGTCCAGGTAGCGGTACTCGCCCGACAATGCGAAGAACAGCCGCTGCAGGAAGCCGCGGGGGTCGCCGTCGAGTTCGCGGTCGGCGACACCCGGTTCCTGGAAGTAGTGGATGTGCAGGAAGTGCTTGCGCGCCAGCGACGCATAGAGCTCCGACGGGCGCAGCGGGAACCGGTCGGGCATGTAGGGAACGGCCAGCAGCACCAGCCGCGACACCCGCTCGCGGTGACGCAGCGCGACGGTCCAGGCGACCGGGGCGCCGAAGTCGTGGCCGACGAACACGGCACGGTCGAGTTCGAGGGCGTCGAGCAGGCCGATCAATGCGTCCGACACCCGCTCGTTGGTGTAGTCGTCGATGTCGCGGGGCACGTCGGTGCCGCCGTAGCCGGGCATGTCCGGCGCGATCGCGCGGTATCCGGACGCCGCGAGGGCCCGCATCTGGTGCCGGAAGCTGTAACCGAGGCCCGGGAACCCGTGGCACAGAATCACGGGCGGACCGTCACCCAGTTCGCTGATCTGCCAACGGAATCCGTCGACCGTGACCGATCGCTCCGTCGACGTCGCCATTCTCCGAATCCCTCCACCGGCTGGAACGCGTTCTCGCAGTGTACCGTAACGGCGACGCCACTAGAATGCTCTTGACTTGCAGTGGACCGACCGACCGGGGAAGTGGGTGATGCGCAATGGTGGAGGCACGCTCCCGCCATGAGTTCGTCGCGGTCCAGCTCCGTCAGCGCATCATGCGGCGGCAGTACGCGGTGGGGGAGTCGCTGCCGAGCGAGAGCATGCTGTGCGCAGAATTCGAGGTGTCGCGCGGCCCGGTGCGCCAGGCCCTCGCGACGTTGAAGAACGAGGGGCTCATCCAGCTGTCCCAGGGCAAACCGGCCGTGGTCCGCAGCCACGATCTCACGCAGACCCTCGACACGTTCACCCCGTTCTCCCAGTGGGCGCGCCGCACCGGCCGCACCGCGGGGAGTCGCACGATCGAGATCTCCCGCCGCCGGGTGTCCGAACCCGCCGCCGCCGCGTTGGGAGCGGAACCGGACGACTTCGTCGTCGAGGTTCTCCGCGTCCGACTGCTCGACGGCGAACCGACGATGCTCGAACGGAGCACGTTCACCGACCGCGTCGGCTCCCTGCTGTTCGAGTTCGACATCGACTCCGGGTCGATCACCGACTACCTCACCTCCCGCGGCGTGAGGTTCGAATCGATGGAGCACGTGCTCGACGCCGTCGCCGCCGCCGAGGCCGACGCCGAACACCTCGGCATCGCCCCCGGCAGCCCCCTGCTACGGGAACGCCGGACGTCGCGGGACCAGCACGGCGACATCTTCGAGTACGCCGACGACCGGTACCGTCCCGACCTCGTCGCCTTCAGCATCGTGAACGCCCGGACCGTCGACCCGCGGGTTCCGTCGGCCGAGAGCGGCTGTCCCTGATCGGCGGCCCCGGAATCGGGCCGGATCAGGCGGCGCGGAGTCGGTCGAGCAGAGCGGGCAGGTCCGCGACACTGTCGAGGACGTGGGTGGCCCCGGCCTCGGACAGTTGGGTGGCGTCGTGGGCGCCGGTGAGCACGCCGACGGAGGCGAGCGCTCCGGCGCGCAGGCCGGTGGTGATGTCCGACGTGGTGTCGCCGAGCACCACCATGGACTGCACGGACGGGGCGCCGGCGCGCATCAGCGCGGTGAGCGGCATGTCGGGGAAGGGGCGGCCGCGGACACCGTCACCGGGGCAGAGCACGACGTCGGCGACGTCCTCCCAGCCGAGCGCGTGGATGATCGACATCTGCGTCTCGCGGGCGAATCCGGTGGTGAGCGCCGTTTTGATGCCTTGCTCCCGCAGCGAGCCGAACAGTTCCTCGGCACCGGGGACGGCGCTGCAGCGGCCGTCGCCGACGAGTTGGGCGTAGCAGCGTTCGAATTCCTTGTTCGCGGCCTGCGCCTGCTCCTCGTTTCCACCGCTGAGGTGGCGGAAGACGACGATCTTGGACTGGCCCATGGTGTCGGAGACGTACTCGAGCATCCGCTGCCGGTCGTCGTCCGTCTTCGACAGCCCGGCGTGTGCGTCTGCGGCGAGGAAGGACTGCTGCACCAGCCCGCTGTCCTCCACGGTGGTGCCTGCCATGTCGAAGACGACGAGGCTGATGTCCCGGTGATGTGTTCCCATTTGTCGTGTTCCTCTCGGTGAATGTTGTTGCGGGATGGCTCTGTTACGTCAGCTCCCGAAGACGTGGTCGATCCGGTCCCTGGCCAGACCCATGCCGGTCGTCATACCGATGCCGGTGGTGACGGTGACGATGTGCACCCCCTCGATCGGTTCCTCGATCAGGAACTCCGAATCGGGGGCCGAGCTGTATACGCCCTGCCAGCGTTCGATGACGGTGACGTCCCGGACGCCGAACAGGTCGGCGGCCTCGCGGATCAACACGTCGAACCCGCGCTCCGACTGGAACGGCTCCGCCGAGACGTCACGGATGTGGGTGTCGCCCACCAGGATCGAGCCGTCGGGCTGCGGCGTGTACATCTGGTGGAGGTCGAGGTCGACGTAGTCGGGGTGTTCCTCGCGCAACCGCGCCGCGAGTGCCGCCGTCGCGGGCAGATCCGCGAAACCGCGGTACCGCACGAGCGACCATCCGGTGAACAGCGGCGCGGGCAACGGCGCCGGCAGCGGCATCCGCGCCCGCAGCATGTGGAGCCGGCACCGCAGGAGCCCTTCGCGCTCGGCCTGCTCCGGGAACAGGCGATCGATGTCGTGATTGACGGTGACGAACACCGTCCCCGCCTGCAGGTCGCCCCGCGACGTGCGGACCACTCCGGTATCGAATCCGGCTGCGGCGGTGCGCCAGAAGAAGTCGACACCGGACGCTTCGAGCCACCGCGCGACGGCGGGGGCCGCCTCTCGCGGGTCCACCTGGAGGTCACCGGTCAGGTACATGCCCCCGACGACGCGGTCGCCGGAGACGGGCAGCGCGGCGAGGATCCGCTCGCGTGGCAGCAATTCCGCCTCGGCCGGTCCGCGTCGGTCGGCGAACTCGGTCAGCACGGCCATTTCGTCGTCATGCCGTGCCACACAGTAGGTTCCGGACTCGGAGGACCAGAAACCCGCCTTGCGCGACAGATCGAGCCAGTGCTCCCGGCCGGCCAGCGCGTAGTCGCGGGCGACACCCGACTGGGCGGTGATGCAGACGTGACCGAAGTTCTGGACGGATGCGCCCGCGACGCGGTCGGCCTGATCGATCACCGCTACCGACAGGCCGCGATCGAGCGCGTGGTAGGCGTGCGCGAGTCCGACGATTCCGGCGCCGACAACCACCACGTCGTAGCGTCGTTGATGTGTCATGGGCTCAACTGTGGACCGCGGACGCTCAACATGTCAATACAAGTTGCTGGAATTAACCACAGGTATATATAAGCTTCAATGGAACGTGGGCGTCAGTTCGGAATCGGGATGACGATCGGCGGCAGACCCGGTATCTGCACCTGGATCTGCTGCGGCGGAGCGGGCACCGGCGCGGGGGCGGGCGGCGGGTAGTTCACCGGCGGCTCGGGTGCGGGCGGCGGTGCGGCGACGGGCGGCGGCGGTGGGGGAGGCGGCGGCGGAGGGGCCGGGGCGGGTTCCGGAGAGGGGACAGGCGCGGGCCGGGGAGCGGCCTGCTGCACCACGGCGGGCGGCGAATCGACCACCGGTGCCTGGACTTCCACGGGCGCTACCGGATCGCGGCGCTCGGCGGGCTGCTGCGGACCGGAGCCGATCGGCACCGACGACAGTCCCCCGGTCATCAGGTCGACCACGGCCACCTCGGTCATCGCCAGGTTGGAGGGCTGCACGATGTACAGCCGGTCCTGCTGGAATGTCGGCCACGGATCGCCCTCGAGTTTCGCGTCCTGGTTCACCACCGGGGACAGCAGCGGGCTGCCGCGCATGCACCGGACGCGGGGTACGCCGTGGTCGTCGATGAGCACGATGGTCCCGGCCTGGAGCACCGACTGGAATGCCACCGCGTGGCCGTCGTCGAAACCGTGATTGGTGACGCGGGTATCCGCGCGGAGCAGGACCGGAGTGAGGGTCCGGACGTAATTGCGCACGTCGTCGACCTGGAACACACTCGACCAGGCCTCCAACCTCGCCGGATCTCCCTCGAGGTCGTCGACGAGCCGCTGCCGGTCGCAGAGCACCCGGTCGGGACTTCCGCCGTAGAGCCCGGCGCGGTCGCCGACCACCCGGATCCCGGCGGCTCGCGGCTCGCCCGGCAGGTCGGTTCCGGGCGGGCCGAACGGGACCGTCGTCGGCGTCTGCGGCGGGAGCAGCACTTCCGTCCACGGCAGTTGTCCGGTGTCGGTGGCCCGGTCGAGGTCGACCGGGTCGGGGTTGCCGCCGGAACCCGAGGAGCACGCCACGGTCACCGCCGCGGTAAGGGCTCCGAGGACCGCCAGCCAGCTACGCGGTGCGCGCCCGGGGCGCGTACCGGCTCGAACGACTCGTCTGCGTCGGGCACGTCGTGCAGCCGGCCCGGCGTCGTCGGTGGCCACCCCGCCATCGTAGGCACAGTCACTGATCGGCCGGGCCGTATTGCGGCGTGGTTGCCGGCCCGGCCGTCGGTCAGCTGGTGATCATGTCCTCCTGCGACCAGAACGCCCTCATCGACGTGATCTTGCCGTCGTCGTCGAAGGTCATGACGTCGATCGGCGCGATCTCCAGCTTCTGCTCACCGAGGTCGGTGACGAGGGAGAAGTGGAACGCCGCCGAGTTGCCGGCGATCTTCAGGGTCAGGAGTTCGCCGGTCTGCTTCAGCGGTTCGATCACCCCGTAGAACTCGCGCAGCGATTCCACCGAGGTCCGCGGCTCGGTGCCCACCGGGTCCTCCACGGTGGCGCCCTCGGCGTACAGCGCGACGACGTCGTCGGCGGTCCCGGTGGCCACCGCCTCGATGTACCTCTCGACGGTCTTGCGGATGTCTTCTGCGGACGGTGCCATGATGCGAACTCCTCAGTCGAATAGAACGTGTTCTAGCCGTGAGAATAACGCAGCACCGGCCCGGTGGGGAGCCCCTTCTCCCAGGCAGCGGGAGGTGTCCGCCCCCGCCGACGTGGAAAGTCGGCAGGGGCGGACGGGGAACTACCGGTCACGTACGCGGCGCGGACGCCTTCTCCAATGTCTCCAGCCTGGGAGCGCTCGCCGCGGCCGTCGGCGCAGCGGACACGGACGACACTTCTTCGAGCGACTTCCCCTTGGTTTCGGGCGACATGAAGAAGCAGATCACGAACGCGACCGCCGTCAGGACCGCGCCGAAGAGCATCGTGGTGCCGGTGCCCAGCGAGGAGATGCTCAGCGGCAGCAGGTAGGTGCCGGTCGCGGCACCGAACCGGCTGACGGCGGTGGCGATTCCCACGGCCGTGGCCCGGAACTCCGTGGGGAAGAGTTCGTTGGGGTAGATCCACACCAGGATGCTCGGGCCACCCGAGATGAACGCGTACGCGCAGAAGGCGGCGACGATGAACCAGAGCGGTCCGTCCGCCCACAGCCACAGCCCCGCCAGCGGAATCACCATCAGCGCCAGCGGAATTACCGCGATCGGGCGCCGGCCCCACTTCTCGACGAGGAACAGCGCGGGAATGGACCCGGCGACGATGAGCCCGATGATGACGGTCTCGACGATCAGCCCCGCGGAACCGTCACCGGAGATCGAGAATCCGGACAGGATCGTGGGCAGGAACGTCAGCAGCGCGTAGAGCGGGGTGACGACCGCCAGATACAGGGCGCTGCACATGATCAGCCGGGCGAGGTACTGGCCCCGGAAGTAGATCCTGATGTCGGCCTTCGGCTTGTCGGCGGTGTCTTCGACGGTGACCGTGCTCAGGTCCAGTTTTTCCCCGTAGATCTGCTCGACCACGGCCTCGGCGTCCGCCACCCGGCCGTTCTTCAGGAGCCACCGCGGCGACTCCGGGATTCCGCGCCGCACGAGGATCACGATCAGACCGAGCACCGCACTCGACGCGAGCAGCAGGCGCCAGTGGTCGTTGCCGCCCGAGATGCCGACGACGAGTGCACCGACCACGTAGGCGGCGACGGCGCCCGCCGACCAGGCGACGGCGGACATCCCGACCATCGCGCCGCGCTTCCTGGTGGGAGTGAACTCGGTGAGTAGCGAGGTGGCGATGGGGTAGTCCGCACCGATGGCCGCGCCGATGACGAACCGCAGCACTATCAGCTGCCACGGCAGCTGGACGAACACCGACAGCACGCACGCGACGACGAGCACGACGAGGTCGAGGGCGTACATCTTCTCCCGGCCCACCCGGTCGGTGAGGAAGCCGAACACGGTGGCGCCGAAGAAGATACCGATCAGCGAGGCCGCACCGATCAACCCGGCCTCGGCCGTCGTCGGGTGTAGCTGCTCGTGCACGCCGAGCAGGGCCACGCCGATGATGCTCATGACGTACCCGTCCAGGAATGGTCCGCCACAACACGCGATCAGGAGCTTGGTGTGAAACCCGCGTTTGGCGGGTCTGTCCATCACGTCGAAGGAACTCATGTCGTCTCCACTACGTAGATTGGTGCCGTCACCCTCGGGGTGGCGGTCGAGTCGGCCGCACTCGGCCGGTACCGCTAGGGGGTTGTCTTGTTCAGCGCCGAGTAGGCGAGTTGCTCGAGCAGCAGCGACGCGTGGTGCGGGGCGTCCGCGCTGACGTCCAGCACCTGCTTGGTGATGCTCAGCGCCAGCGGCGAATACGCCGCGAGTTCGTGCGCGATGCTCAGCGCCTGCTTCACGTGCTCCGCCGGCGGGGCGATCTCACTGACGACGCCCCAGCGTTCGGCGTCCGTGTGATCGAAGCGCCGGCCGCGCAGCACGAGGTCGCGGGCACGGCCGGCCCCGACGATGCGGGTGATGCGGGTGACGCCGCCGGAACTGGGGAGGATGCCGATTCCGATCTCCGGGAATCCGAAGACCGCGGCCGGATCGGCGACCCGGATGTCGGTGGCGAGGGCCAGTTCGAGGCCACCGCCGAGGCAGTAGCCGGTGATCGCGGACACCGTGGGCTGCGGGAGCGCCGCGAGCGCCTCGTACACGGACCCGGACGTCCGGTAATACTCGGCGATCGCCTCCGGCGTCATCTCCCGCAGTTCGGTGACGTCCGCGCCGGCCGAGAACACCGAGTCGCCCCCGGTGAGGACGACGGCGCGACTGGACTTCACGTCCGGCGACCCCAGCGCGCCGAGCAGCGCGGCCTCCATGTGCGTGGACAGCGCGTTCCGCTTCCATTCGCGCCGCAGGGTCACGACGGCGACGTCGCCGTCCCGGCGCACATCGACGGTTCCGGTGTTCTCGGTCGGCATCGTGCTACTTCTCCCCGGCCTCGTAGCGGAAGGACAGCAGGTTCTCGAGACCCCGCTTGTTGGCCTCGTTCGCGATGACCAGGCGCTGGATCTCCGACGTGCCCTCCCAGATGCGGTCGACGCGCAGTTCGCGCCACAGCCGCTCGACGGGGTAGTCGCGGATGTAGCCGCGGCCGCCGAATATCTGGACGGCCCGGTCCACCACCCGGTTGGACGCCTCGGATGCGGCGAGCTTCACCGTCGCAGCCTTGGCGTGCAACGTCTTTCGCAGGTCGGCGTCGTTCGGGTCGGCCTGGTCGAACTCCCACGCCACCTGGTGGGTGAGCGCCCGGTTGGTGGTGATGTCCACGACGGAATCGGCGATCATGCCCTGGATCAGCTGACGGTTGATCAGCGGTTCGCCGCCCTGTACACGCTCCCGCGCCCAGTCGACGGCCAGGGTCAGCGCCCGCTCGGCCGCGCCGATCGTGCGTGCGCCGATCATCAGCCGCTCCTCCGTGAACCAGTCGCGGGTGAGGTCGTGGCCCTGTCCGATGCCGCCGAGGACGGCGTCCGCGCCGACGCGCACGTTCTCGAACGTGAACTCGGGGTGCTCGTAGACGAAGGTGTGGGTGTAGCGGGGGATGTGCTTGATCTTCACGCCCGGCGTGTCGACGTCGATCAGGAAGATCGTGGCGGCGTTGTCGGGTTCGACGTTGGCCAGCACGATGAGGTAGTCGGCGACGTCACCGACGGTGACGAACCACTTCTCGCCGTTGATGATGTAGCCGCCGTTGCCGTCGGGGGTCGCGGTGGTGCTCGCCGCGGAAAAGTCGGAACCGGCGTTGGCCTCGGAGATCGCGACGGCGTCGCGGCGGTCACCGCGGGCACCGGGGATCAGGTAGCGCTCCCGCTGTTCGGGGGTCGCGTGGGTCAGCGGGTTCGCGGGCCGCCACACCGTGTCCCACAGCGCATTGGTGAGCTTGCCGAGTTCGTCCTGCACGACGGCCTGCTCGAGCACCGTCAGTCCCGCTCCGCCGTATTCGACGGGGGTGTTGATCGCCTGCAGTCCCGATGCGAGGACGGCCGCCTTGATGGTGGCGTGGGATTCGTCGGAGATCCCGTTGTTGCGTTCGCACTCGTCCTCGAACTGCATGATCGTGTCGGTCAGGGCGCGGGCGCGCTCCTTGAGGTCGGCGAGGCGGGGGCTGTATGCGAATTCCATGGTTCAGAACTTCCTTGTGTCAGTTGGTGTTCGAGGAGTGGAGGACGATGCGCGCGTCGAGCCCGAGGGCTTGCTTCGGGGTGACGAGCAGCGGGTTGATCTCGAGTTCCGCGATCTCGGGGTGCGCGGTGGCCACGGCCGTGATCGCGGCGACGGCGTCGGCAGCGGCGTCGATGTCGATCGGCGGCCGGCCGCGCACCCCCCTGAGCAGGGCGGACGCCCGCAGGCTGTCGAGGAGGCCGCGGGCGGTCTCCGCGTCGACCGGGGCCAGCGCGAACGCGACATCGGCGAGCACCTCGGTGAAGATGCCGCCGAGGCCCACCATCGCCACGGGACCGAACCGCGGATCGGTCTGGACGCCGACAATGAGTTCGACCCCCTCACTGAGGTCGGCCATCGCCTCGACGCAGTAGGCCGAAGCTCCGAGCGCGGCGTCCATGCGCGTGAACGCGTCGGCGAGTTGTTCCGCCGACCCCAAACCGAGGGCGACGCCACCGGAGTCGGACTTGTGCAGCAGGCCCATCGCTTTGAGGACCACCGGGAATCCGACGGTTTCGGCGGCCGCCACCGCCTCCGCACAATTCTGCACCAGACGTGCCGCGGGGAAGTCGACGCCGGCGTCGCGGAAGAGTTCGCGGGAATCCCAGTACGCGTCGCTGGTGACCGGCTCGGACGGCACGCTGTCCGTGCCCGCCTGATGTTGCGGCGCAGCGATTTCGGCGAGGACGCCGAGTGCGCCGGCCGCGTCCTCCACGGCGCGGAAGACCGGGACCCCGCTGTCGGCGAGCACCCGCGCCGCGGCGCTGTCGGGATGCATCGTGTGCACGACGACCGGTTTGCCGTGGGCGCGGGCCGTTTCCGCCATCGCGCGCGCGGTCTCGACCTCCTTGCGCGCCAGATTTTCGCCGTAACTACCGTAGCCGCCGAAATATCCGGTGAGAAGGACGGAATCGACCGCCGGACTCTGCAGGACGGTGTCGAGAACCGAGGCGAACGAGGTGATGTCCTGTTCCCCGGCGCCCGCGAGGTCGATCGGATTGGTCACTCCGGCGGACGGCGGCAGCAGGTCGCGCAGTGCGCCGCTGATGTCGGCGGGGAACTCCGGAACCGTGAGTCCGGCCGCCTCCACCACGTCGGACGCGACGCCCGCGTGCCCGCCGCCGTCGGCGACGACACCGACCCGGCGCACCTCCGCGGGTCCGTACCCGAGGAGTGTCGCGGCGACGTCCGCGAGTTGCCGGGGACTCGACACCCGGTACACCCCGGCCGCGCGGCAGGCCGCGTCGATGACCGCGCTGTCGGACGTCAGCGAACCCGTGTGGGACTGCGCCCCGCGGATGGAGGCCTCACTGCCACCGACCGTCAGCAGCAGCACCGGCTTCCCGGCCCGGGATGCCCGGGCGGCGGCGTCGACGAACGCCCGCCCGTCACCGAAGTCCTCGCAGTACACGGCGATGAGTTCGGTGTCGTCGTGCTCGACGCACGACCGGATGAGGTCGGCGGCGCCGAGATCCGCCTGGTTCCCCAGCGAGGCGAACCGGGAGAACCCGTGTCCGCGGGCCTCGAGGAACTGACTCAGTTCGAGTGCCATGTTGCCGCTCTGGGAGAGCAGCGCGATGCGCCCGGCGGGCAGCGGGTTCGAGGCCAGCGTCAGCGCGGTGCCCGAATCCAGCACTCCCAGGCAGTTCGGCCCGAGGAGGACGGCTCCGGCCTCCCGCACCCGCGCCACGACCCGATCCTGGACCGCCTTTCCGGCAGCGCCGAGTTCGGCGAAGCCGGCGGTGACACCGACGATGGCGGTGGCACCCGCCGCGAGGGCGTCGTCGACGGCCTCCTCGAAACCCTGTGCCGGAACGGTGATGACGACCAGATCGACCCGTTCGTCGAGTTCCGACAGGCTTTTCAGGGAGGGGTGACCCAGGATGCGCTCGCCGCGCCGGTTGACGAGATGGACCGCACGGGTGCCCTTCATGCGCAGAGCCTGGACGCTGATCCAGTTTCCGTACTTGGTTTCGTCGTTGCTCGCGCCGAGGACGGCGACCGAACGCGGATCGAACAGTGCCGTGAGGTCGCGGTCGACGGTCGTGCTCATTCCGCCACCTCGACCATCGGTGCGGGATGGCCCGTGCCCCAGGCGTCGGCGCCGCCGTCGATCACCAGTGTGGTTCCGGTGACGTAACTTCCGGCCGGCGACGCGAGGAATGTGACGACCCCGGACACGTCCTCGGCCGTGCCCAGGCGTCCGAGCGGCACCGCGGACGTCCATTGCGCGCGGGCCTCTTCCGTGTAGTTCTCCTCCATGCCCTCCGTCGCGATGGTGCCGGGGGCGATGCAGATCGACCGGATTCCGTACCGGCTCCACTCCAGCGACAGTCCCGACGCCAGGTTTTCGAGGGCCGCGCGCGCCGAGGTGGCGTGGACCATCGAAGCGATTCCGCGGCGCGGGGAGAACGCCATGAAGAAGATGCACCCCGACCGCTGCGGAATCATCGCGCGGACGGCGACCTCCCGGGTGACGGCCCAGGTGGCGTCGACGGCGAGGCGGTGGACGGCGCGCCACCCCTTGCTCGTGATGTCCTCGGCGGGCGCCGCGAACTGGCCGCCGGCGTTGTTGACCAGGACGTCGATGCGGCCGAACCGCTCCAGGGCCCGATCGACCAGGGCGGTCACCTGCTCTTCTTCGCGAATGTCCGCGGGCACGGCGAGCGCCCGTGCGCCCAGTGCCTCGATGTCCGCGACGGTCTTCTCGAGGGGCTCGGGCCTGCGGCCGCTGATGACGACGTCGGCTCCACACCGCGCCATGTCCAGTGCGATCGCGCGCCCGATCCCGGTGCCTCCACCGGTGATCAGTGCCACCCGCCCGCGATGGACGTCGGGGCGCAGCACCTGCCCGGCGCCTCCACCTGGGTTCTCACATTCCATCGAGTGTTCGCCTCTCGTCGCTGCCGTTCAATCATTCGGGGTCTGACTGATGCATCAGTTATACCGTGACCGGGACCACAGATGTCAAGGGTCGACCAGAGAATGATTCCGAGTCGGCGCGCCCCGCTGCAGGCCTGTAATACCTTGAACTGGGGTTATGCGTCGAACGTTCGGTCGCCGATCGATTCCGCGCGAGGCGTTCCGCGTCTGACTGATGCGTCAGTTTGGGGTGTATGATTTGATGGGTCAGTCAGATGACTACCGAAGGAGGGGCCGTGACCGCTCAACTCACCGAGGACGCGCGACGAACGGCGATCCTCGATGCCGCAGCTCAGCTGATTGCCGAGCGCGGATACCACTCGGTCCGCATCTCCGACATCGCACAGGTGGTCGGCACCAGCACCGGGGCGGTGCACTACTACTTCCCCGGCAAGAGCGACGTCCTGACCGCGGCCCTCCGCCACGCCATCGACAACGCCTTCGACCGGCAGAGCCGCGAACTCAAGGCGATCGACAACGCCCACGAACGGCTGCTCCGCCTGATCGACATGCAGCTGCCCCGGGTCGGGCCGCTGCGCGACGAGTGGTCCATCTGGTTGCAGTTCTGGGCCGAGGCGACGCTCCGGCCCGAACTCCGTCCCTTCCACAACACGTACTACGCGCGCTGGCACGAGACCGTCGTCAAGATCGTCCGGCGCGGGCAACGACAGGACATCTTCCGCACCGACGTCGACCCGGAGACGATCGCGCAGCGGCTGACCGCGCTCACCGACGGGACCGCCATCCAGGTCCTCACCGGCGCACCGAACATGACCGTCGCCGCGATGAAAGAGGTACTCGTGCAGTTCGTCCACGACGAACTCGTCGCGCCGCGCAAATGGTGACCCGGCCTTCGCGGGCCGCCCGGCGCGTTCGGGCCGATGGTCGCTAGCTCCACGGAACGGCGGACGCGCGGTGGCAGTGCGGTCGCCTGGGGATGCGGTGCGGCCTCCGCGATCGCCTACGGACTCACGCCGACGTTCGCCGCGATCGGATACGCCGGCGGCGTGTCACCGGCCGTCCTCGTCTGCCTCCGCAGCCTGGTCGGTGCCGCACTGCTGTTTCTTCTCGCCTGGTCCACCGGAAGATTGAAGGGCGTCACCTGGAAGTCCGCTGTCGGACTGTGCTGCGTCTGCGGCCCACTGTTCGGCATCCAGTTGCTGTGTTTCTTCGCGGCAGTCCGAGTCACCGGCGCCCAGATCGCGGTCGTGATCGTCCACATCTACCCGCTGTTCGTGATGGCACTCGTGTGGGTGGTCGCCCGGAACCGGATCCACCGCGGTCAGCTGATGCTGGCCGTCGCGATGTCCGGCGGCATCGCACTCGTCGCGGGCGCGGGCACCTCCGCCGTCGCCCTGAACGGGGCGGTACTCGCCCTCCTCAGCGCAGGGGGATACGCGCTGTACCTGGTGGTCGGGGAACGGTGGATCCACCAGGTCAGCCCTGTCGCCGCCGGCGCGCTGGCATCACTCGGCGCCGGAATCACCACCGGCACAATCGCTCTCGTCGACGGCCAGCCGTGGACGTTCGAACCCAGCGGGTGGGGATCCATCCTGTTCCAGGGACTTCTCCTGATGCCCATCGGAATCGGCTGCTCCTTCATCGCCGTGCGCGCACTCGGATCGACGTCCGTCGCCCTCCTCGGACTGCTCGAACCGGTGGTCGGGGTGCTCGCCGCACAGGTCCTGCTGGGCGAGCAGCTGTCCCCGCCGCAGTGGGCGGGGATGGCCGTCGTCCTCCTCGCCTCCGCGGCCCTGCCCCTCGTGCGCTCCGCGCCCGTGCGTACTTATTAACCGCCCGTGGTTAATAAGTACTCACGGGGCCGGAGGCCACCAAATCGAGGGCGATATCGGTGATCATGTCTTCCTGCCCGCCGACGAGGCCGCGCTTGCCGACTTCCTGGAGGATGGTGCGGACGTCGATGCCGTAGTTCTTCGAGGCGGTTTCGGCGTGCCGGAGGAAGCTGGAGTAGACGCCCGCGTAGCCGAGGGTGAGGGTTTCCCGGTCGACGCGCACCGGCCGGTCCTGCAGCGGCCGGACGAGGTCGTCGGCGGCGTCCTGCAGTGCGAACAGGTCGGATCCGTGCTGCCAGTCGTGGAGGTTGGCGACGGCGATGAACGCCTCGATCGGGCAGTTGCCTGCGCCGGCGCCGTGCCCGGCGAGGGAGGCGTCGACGCGGGTGACCCCTTCTTCGACGGCGACGACACTGTTCGCGACGGACAGCGACAGGTTCTCGTGGGCGTGGATTCCGATCTGGGTGCCCGGGTCGAGGATGTCGCGGTAGGCCCGGACCCGGTCGCGGACACCGTTCATGGTGAGCCGGCCGCCGGAGTCGGTGACGTACACGCAGTGCGCCCCATACGATTCCATCAGCTTCGCCTGCTCGGCGAGGTTCTCGGCGGGGGTCATGTGGCTCATCATCAGGAACCCGGAGACGTCCATGCCGAGTTCGCGGGCCTTGGCGATGTGCTGGGCGGAGACGTCGGCCTCGGTGCAGTGGGTGGCGATCCGGATGGAGCGGACCCCGAGCTTGTGGGCCTGTTCGAGTTCGGCGATGGTGCCGATACCGGGCAGCAGCAGGGTGGTGAGCGTCGCGTGGGTGAGGTTGTCGGCGGCGGCCTCGATCCATTCCCAGTCGGTGTTGCTGCCGGGTCCGTAGTTGAGGGAGCCGCCGGCGAGGCCGTCGCCGTGGGCGACCTCGATGGCGTCGACCCCGGCGGCGTCGAGGGCGGCGACGATGGTGCCGACGTCGTCGGGGGTGATGCGGTGCCGGACGGCGTGCATGCCGTCGCGGAGGGTGACGTCCTGGATGTAGAGCTTGGTCATGGTGCGACCTCCGCGGGGATCGTGTTCTGAATGCGTCGGGCGATGGATTCCGCGGTGCGCAGGGCGGCGGAGGTCATGATGTCGAGGTTGCCGGCGTAGGCGGGCAGGTAGTGGGCGGCGCCCTCGACCTCGAGGAACACCGACACCTTGGTGGTGACCGGGCCGGTGCCGTCGGGGAGCAGGGTGTGGACGGGTTCTCCGTCGGGGATGGCGGTGAACTGGACGTCCTGCTTGAGCCGGTAGCCGGGGACGTACTCGGCGACGCGCGCGGCCATGCCGGTGATCGAGGCACGGATGGCGTCGTGGTCGGCGTCACCGATCAGGGCGAGGACGGTGTCGCGCATCAGCAGGGGTGGTTCGGCGGGATTGAGGACGATGATCGCCTTGCCGCGGGCCGCGCCGCCGACCTGTTCGATGGCGTGCGAGGTGGTTTCGGTGAATTCGTCGATGTTCGCGCGGGTGCCGGGACCGGCCGACTTCGAAGCAATGGACGCGACGATCTCGGCGTAGGCGACGGGGGTGACGGCGGAGATGGCCGCGACCATCGGGATGGTGGCCTGACCGCCGCAGGTGACCATGTTGACGTTGTCGACGTCGCCGTCGAGGTGCTGCTCGAGGTTGACCGGCGGCACCACGTAGGGGCCGATCGAGGCGGGGGTGAGGTCGACCAGCTTCTTGCCGTAGGGGGCGAGGGCGGCGGCGTTGGACCGATGAGCCCCGGCGGAGGTGGCGTCGAAGACGATGTCGATGGCGGCGAAGTTGTCGAGGCCGATCAGGCCCTGGACGCCGTCGGCCGTGGTCGGGACGTTCAGCCGGGCGGCGCGGGCGAGGCCGTCGGAGTTCGGGTCGATGCCGACCATCGCGCCCATCTCGAGGATGTCGGAGTTGCGCAGGACCTTGATCATCAGGTCGGTGCCGATGTTGCCGGATCCGATGATCGCGACATTGATCTTGTCGGTCATGAGTGGGTGCCCTTCGAGAAGGTGGCGGTGACGGTGCCGAGCGTGGACAGTTCGGCGCGGACGGTGGTGCCGGGTGGGGTGGGAACCATGGGGCCGAGGGCGCCGGACAGGATGACCTGCCCGGCGCGGAGCGGCTGCCCGTAGTCGCGGGCGGTGCGGGCAAGCCAGGCCAGGGCCTGCAGCGGGTCGCCGAGGCAGGCGGCGCCGGTGCCCTCGGAGACCAGCGCGTCGTCGGCATACAGCTGCATCGCCACGTCGCGGGGCTCGAATTCGTCGAGGGTGAACCAGTTCTCGCCGAGGACGTACAACCCGGAGGAGCCGTTGTCGGCGACGGTGTCGGTGATGGTGATGTCCCAGTCGGCGATGCGGGAGTCGACGATCTCCAACGCGGCGGCGGCGCGGGCGACGGCGGCACGGATCTGGGCGTCGTCGAGGTCGCCGTCGATCAGGTCGGCGCCGAGTACGAACGCGATCTCGGCCTCGGCCTTCGGCTGCAGCAGCCGGTCGCTGGGCACCTCGGGCAGGCCGGTGACGTCCATGTCGGCGAACAGGACTCCGAAGTCCGGTTGGTCGACCCCCAACTGCTGCTGCACGGCGGGGGAGGTGAGCCCGATCTTGCGGCCGGTGATGGTGCCGCCGGCGGCGACACGCTGGTCGGTCAACCGCTGCTGGACGGCGTAGGCGGCGGCGATGTCGTCGGTGCCGAGCAGATCCCGGACCGGCGGACAGGGTGTTGCGGTCGCGGCCGCCAGGCGCTCGACGGCGGCCAGGACCGACGAATTCGGCAGGGCTTCGGACGTGGTGGTTGGCATCGATGACCTCACGGTGTGCTTTCGCTTGTGCTGGAGTGGACGCTGCGCGCCTGGTTGCTTGTACTGTGCCGGGCCCGATGGCGATACTCAACGCATGAGTCCCGTAGAACGGAACACTTCGGAGGTCGGTGACGAGCCGACGTCGGTGGTCCGGCGGATGTCGGATCTGCTCGCCGCGTTCGGTCCCACCGATACGACGCTGGGTGTCAACGAGTTGACCCGGCGCACCGGAATCCCGAAGGCGACGGTGTCGCGGTTGGTGAAGGAGATGGAAGGCGTCGGGTTTCTCGAGCGCAGCGGCGTCAAGGTCGGGCTCGGACTGCGACTGTTCGAACTCGGGGAACGGGCGTCGCGGCGACGTTCGGTCCGTGAGGTGGCGCTGCCATTCCTCGCCGACCTGCGGGAGGCGACGCGGCAGACGGTGCATCTGGCGATCCTCGACGGGGCCGAGGTGGTGTACGTCGAGATCCTTCCCGGGCGGGATGCGCCGTGGCTGCCGTCCGGCGTGGGTGGCCGTCTCCCCGCACATGCGACGGGGGTGGGTAAGGCCCTGCTCGCGGGATCACCACCTGCGGCGTTCGAGGCCGTGGTCGCGGCTGGGCTGTCGCGGGTCGGCCCGCGCACCATCACCGCGCCCGGCGCGCTGGTGCGGCAGTTGCGGCGGATCGCGTCGACCGGCATTGCGTACGAGCACGAGGAGTCGGCGCCCGGCGTCGCGTGTGTGGCCAGTGCCGTCCGCGTCGACGACGGTCCGCCGGTGGCCGCCGTCTCGGCGTCGGGATGGATCGGCAAGGTCGACATCCGGCGCGTCGGGCCCGCCGTCCACACCACCGCGCTGAGCATCACCCGTGCGCTCACCGAGATCGGGGACCGCGGTAGCGGTCGGTGATCTCGGCGCTGGAATCAGTTGGCCAGTCGCTCCAGGATCGCGCCCATGGCCGCGTCGGCGTTGTCGCCGTCGAAGATGTTCTGCGCGTGGTCGGAGCCGGGCAGGAGGACCACGTCATTGTTCTGGCCTGGTGAGCTGTCGGCGAGTTGCTGCGACACGTTGGCGACGGGCTCGTCCTCGCTGGCGATGAACAGCTTGGGCTCGTCGCCGAGACCGTCGACGAACTTGTTGGGGGAGAGCAGCACCAGCTGGTGGGGGAGTCCGGGTTGCTGCGAGGCCAGTTGCAGGATCGCGTCGGCGCCCGCGCTTCCGCCCATCAGCGCGACGTCGGCATGCCCGTCGGCGTGGAGTTTCGCGACGGCGGCCGCGATCGACTCCGGAGCGATGTTCTCCACGGCGATGACGGTGGCGCCCTGGTCGGCGATCGCCGTGGCCTGATTCTCCCAGCTCGCGGCGTCGAAGACGGCACCGTGGGCCAGGATCACCCCGTACTCGCCGTCGCCCCACTGCAGGGCGTCGCCGCCGCCGACCTCGATCTCGGTGCCGGTGGTGTCATCACCCGTCGACGGCGGGTCGTCATTGCCGGAGCAGCCCGCCACGACGACGGCGAGCAGCACCGAGAGCAGGACGAGTAGGGCCCTCATCCCTCAACCATATCGGAGTGCGCCGCGGGTCACTTTCGCCAGAACAGGTGGTGGGTGACGCCGCTCGGGCTGGGCACGACGTCGCAGTGAAATCGGTCGAAGAGCTCGTCCGGAGTTTCCCACAGTCGCGCCCCGGACCCGAGGTCGATCGGCGAGACCACCACGTGCAGGGTGTCGACGAGGTCGGCGTCGAGGAACTCCCGGATGGTGGTGGCCCCTCCGCCGAGCCGGACATCCTTCCCCTGCGCCGCCTCCCGCGCCTGCGCGAGGACCGTGGCCGGATCGGTGTCGACGAAGTGGAACGTGGTGTCGGAGAGCGTGAACGACGGACGGACGTGGTGGGTCAGCACGAATACCGGGGTGTGGAACGGGGGTTCGTCGCCCCACCAGCCGCGCCACTCGTGGTCCTCCCAGGGCCCGCGTTGCGGCCCGAACTTGTTCCGGCCCATGATCTCGGCGCCGATGTTGCGGTCGTAGTCGCGGATCAAGTAATCGTCGAGTCCCCGGCTCCCGCCGGGACCGGTGCGCATGTGCCAACTCGCCGTGGCACCCGCCCAGGCGAACAGGACACCCGGGTCGGCGTGACCGAACGGCCTCTCGCGGCTCTGGCCGTCACCGGCACCGAAGCCGTCACGCGACACATTGAAGTTCTGGACTCTCAGCAGCTGACTCGAGGCTCCTCCTGCCGTCTCGACGATGGTAACGACGAGGAGACGCCGAGGGCGGGACAACCGTCGTCAACGCCGTGGAGCGTCGGCCCAGGTTCAGTCGACGTCGTCGGGGTGCGGCCCGGTTCTCTCGTTCCGGTCCAGTGCGGAGATCTGCGCGATCTCGTCGGCGTCGAGCGCGAAGCCGAACACGTCGATGTTCGCGCGCATCCGTTCCGGCGAAGACGATTTCGGCAGAGGTACGGTGCCGCGCTGCAGATGCCAGCGCAGCACGATCTGCGGAAGGGACACGCCGTGGCGGCGTGCGAGTTCGGTGAGCACCGGATTCTCCTGCAGCCTGCCACGGGCGAGCGGTGCCCACGCCTGGGTGTGGATGTCCAGACTCCGATGCAGTTCCACCATCGGCTGCTGGGGAAGCAACGGATGTATTTCGATCTGGTTGACCATGGGCCGCACGGCGGCGACGTCGATCAGGCGGTTCAGGTGTTCGGCCTGGAAGTTCGATACTCCGATCGCCCGGATCAGGCCGGCGAGGTGGAGTTGTTCGAGCGCCCGCCACGTGTCCAGGTACGCGCCACGCGCGGGGGCGGGCCAGTGGATCAGACACAGGTCCACGTAGTCCACGCCGAGGCGGGCGGCGCTGTTCTCGACGGCGTCGAGGGTCGACTGGTAACCCTGGTCCTCGTTGGAGACCTTGGTGGTCACGAACAGTTCCTCGCGGGGCACGCCGGAATCGATCAGCGCGCGACCGAGGGAGCGCTCGTTGCCGTACATCGGAGCGGTGTCGAAGGCCCGGTATCCGGCCGCCAGTGCGTGCCCGACGGTGGCGCGCATGGCGTCGTCGGGAATCTGAAACACCCCGAACCCGATGGCGGGCATCACGACCCCGTTGCTCAGGGTGACCGACGGAATCGTCGTCGCCTCGGTCATGTGATCGAGTATCCGCCGTCGACGGGCAGCACGACGCCGGTGACGTAGCGGGCGGCGTCGGAGACGAGGAAGAGCACCACATCGGCGACGTCGTCACCGTCGGCGAACCGCTGCAACGGAATCCGGCTCAGCTTCGCGGCGCGGAACTCCTCCTGCCCGAGAACTTCGGCGGTCATCGGGGTCTCGATGTAGCCCGGCGCGATCGTGTTCACACGCACGCCCTGTGGCCCGAGTTCGACCGCCAGTCCCTTGCCGAGTTGGGTGAGCGCCGCCTTGGTCGCACCGTAGGGCACGATGCCCGGCACGGCGCGATCCGCGGACAGCGAGGCAATGTTGACGACACTGCCGCCCGACGCGATCAGCGATTTCATCGCCTGCCGGGTCAGCCGGTACACGGCCGACAGGTTCACGTCGACCAGCCGCTGCCAGCCGTCCTCCTCCACATCGATCGCGGGGGTCCGCAGCTGGATGCCTGCCGCGTTGATCAGAATGTCCAGGCTCCCGGCCACCTGCTGGGCGAGGTCGACGGCGGATGCGCTGAAGGCCGGATCGGTGAGGTCCCCGCACAGCCCGTGCCCGCCGATTCCGGCCATCACCTCGGTGATTTTCGGGTCGGCGTCGACGCCCACCACCACGACGCCCTGCGCCGCGAGCGCCCGGGCGATAGCGGATCCGATTCCTCCGGCCGCGCCGGTGACGACGGCGGCCTTGCCGCTCAGCGTCGTCACCCCCGGGACCTGTGTTGTTACGCCCACGTCGTGGCTCCCTTCCGATGCCGCGCGGCGAGGTGACCTCTGGGACCCCGAGACGCGCTGGAAAATGCTTTCATTGTGAACTCTGATCCATATTCGGTCTGGACCTCGATATTCATCAGCGTATATGGTGAGTAACACTTCGGCAAGAAAACGATTTCAGGAGTTTCAATGGCCTCGATTGTCCTTCCCGCCTCCGACGGCTCAACCGGCACCCTCGAGTTCGGTGAGCCCGCCCGGCTGAACACCCGGTCCACGGCGCCGACCAGCAGGGCGGTGTACGCGGCCTCGCACGTCGTGGCCGATCCGCTGCGGGCGTCCGCCGAGAACGCCGCGGACCAGATCGACTGGGACGCCACCCTGCAACTGCGCCACGACCTGTGGTCGCTGGGGCTCGGGGTGGCCGAATCGATGGACACCGCGCAGCGCGGCATGGGCCTCGACTGGGCCGGCGCGCGCGAACTCGCGGTCCGCACCCTCACCGACGCGAAGTCGGTCGGCGGCCGGGTCGTCGTGGGTGTCGCCACCGATCAGCTGAAGACCGATTCGCCCTCGCTGGAGGAGATCCGCGACGCCTACCTCGAACAGGTCGAGGCGATCGAATCCGCGGGCGGTGAGGTGGTGCTGATGGCCAGCCGTCACCTCGCCCGGGCGGCCTGCGGCCCCGACGACTACCTCTCCGTGTACGACGCGGTGTTGTCGGCGGCCACCCGTCCGGTCGTATTGCATTGGCTCGGTTCGGTGTTCGACCCCGCACTCGACGGCTACTGGGGGTCCGCGGACCCCTCGGCGGCGATGGACACCGTCCTGCAGATCATCGGCGCGCACCGCGAACGCGTTCGCGGCATCAAGGTGTCACTGCTCGACCCGGCCCTCGAGATCGCCCTGCGACGCCGGATGCCCGGCGATGTGCGGGTGTTCACCGGCG
The DNA here is from genome assembly GCF_000010805.1 of Rhodococcus opacus B4. Lineage (NCBI taxonomy): Bacteria > Bacillati > Actinomycetota > Actinomycetes > Mycobacteriales > Nocardiaceae > Rhodococcus > Rhodococcus opacus. The sequence continues at coordinate 3,708,616 of NC_012522.1, forward strand.
ACGACTACAACTACGTCGACCTGATCGCCGGCGACGGCACCCACACCAGCGACGCCCTCCTCGGTGCGTTCGCCGCACTCGGCCCGTTCGCCTCCGCCGCGTTCGCCCGCCTCGACGACGGCGACGAGCAGGGCTTCCGGAACATCCTCGGCCCCACCGAAACCCTGAGCCGGCTGCTGTTCGCCGCTCCGACGCAGTACTACAAGGTCGGCGTGGCGTGGCTGGCGTACCTGGGCGGCAAGCAGGACCACTTCCGGATGATCGGCGGCTTCGAAACCGGCCGCAGCCTGACGCATCTCGCCGCACTGGTCCGCGCCGCCGACGCGATCGGACTGTTCACCGATCCCGACTTCACCGCCGCACGCGCTTCGGCGTACTTCGCGGTGCACGGGATCCGCTGACATGGACCTCGCGCGGTGCAGCCTCAACTCCGTCACCGTGAAGGGATCGGGATTCACGGAGGTGGCCGACCTCGCCGAGAAGTGGGGTTTCGGCGGCGTCGGCCTGTGGCGAGACGTGCTCGAGGACCTGGACCTGACTGCCGCGGCCACCCGGCTGCGGCAGTCGGGTCTGCGGGTCAGCAGCGTCTGCCGCGGCGGGATGTTCCCGCAGCCGACCGCCACACTGCGACGAAAGGCCATGGACGACAACCGGGTCGCCGTGGATCAGGCGCACGCCCTGGGTGCGGATTGCCTCTACCTGGTGTGCGGCGCCGCCTACGGCGATCTCGCCGGCGCCCGCAGGCAGGTCCGGGACGGCATCGCCGAACTCGAGCCCTACGCGCGGGCGGCCGGGGTGCGGCTCGCCGTCGAACCGATGCACCCGATGATGGCGTCGAGCCGATCCGTCATCACGTCGCTGCAGGAGGCGAACGATCTGGTCGAGTCCATCGATTCGGACCTGGTGGGGATCGGGATCGACTCGTATCACGTGTGGTGGGACGCGGCGCTGCCGGAACAGATCGCCCGGGCCGGCGACAAGCTGTTCTCCGTCCAGCTCGCCGACTGGATCACCCCGATTCACGGGGAACTCAGCAGCCGCGGCATGCCCGGCGAGGGCTGCATCGACATGACCGGATTCGTCGACCGGTGCGATCGCGCCGGCTACCGGGGCCTCGTGGAGGTCGAGGTCCTCAGCGACCGGTGGTGGGCCGAGACCGCCCTGGTCGCCACCGAGGCCGCCGTCGAAGGCCTCGCCGCCGTCTGAAAGTCCCGGCTCAGACCGCGACTGGCCCCGTCGACTCGCGAATGACGACGTCGGCGGGGATCGGCGGCGTATGCGCCCTCGATGGTGGCGTCCGAGGCGACCCTGACCGCGTCGATCCCGAATGCCCTCGCGATCTCGATGCCGCGCCAACGCTCCCGGTTCTGCCACGACAGATCCGATCCTGCGAGATACACGACACGGCGATGACCGAGCCGGGCCAGGTGGCCGCACAGCTGCATCATGGGGGTGAAGTTGTCGATCGCGACCATGGGCAGGTCGACTCCGCGTTCGATCCGATTCACCAGCACCACCGGAGTCGTCTGCCGGGCCAGTTCCTTCAACCCCGCCGGCGGAATTCGCGAAGACAGCAATATGAGCCCGTCGACCTGGCCGAGCGGGTCGAGGGCGGTGGCGTACTCGTCGGCCGCCCCCGACACTGCGCATCGACCCCAGCACCAGACCCCGGGCTGCGCTGCTCGGACGGTAGGACAGCTCGTCGGCGGCCCGGTGCACCCGAGCAGCGAGATCCGGTGTCACAGCCGAGCTTCCACTCAGCACCCGAGAGACGGTCGCGGGCGACACCCCGGCGGCCTCCGCCACCGTGATGATCGTCGGACGACGGCTCGTTGACGCTCGGGTCCGCTGTGACACCGGATTTCCCCTGTTCTTCGACGTGTCGCGACGTGCGGTCAGCCGCGGGCGGCAGCGACCGCGTCGAGGGGGTCGTCGAGGTCGCGGTTGATCGGGTCGGGGGTGATGTAGGTGGTGCCGATCGTGATGAGCGTGAGGATGCACAGGTATCCGGCGATGAACACCCACGAGCCCAGCCCGGCACCGGGCACATCCTTGCCGCCGTCGGCGGCGACGACCATCGCGATGATCCAGGCGCCGATCAGCGGTGCGATGCCGCCGGACAGTACCGCGGAGACCTCACGGGCCACCGACACGCCGAGGTAGCGCTGCCGGGACCCGAACAACTCACTCATGAAGGCACTCTGGGATCCGAACATGCCCCACGTGCCGATGCCGAGCGCGAGGGAGATGACGACGATGGTCAGCACCACGCTGCCCTGGCTCAGGGCCCACCAGATCGGGAACGCGGACACCAACTGGAAGTAGGCGAAGGCACGGTAGGTCTTGACCCGGCCGAAGCGGTCGGAGAGTTTGCCGGCGATCGGAATGACGATCGATCCGAGGGAGGCGGCGAAGACCAGCGAGAGGGCGCCGATGGGGCCCTTGATGCCGACGGCGGCACTGGTCACATATGCGACGGCGAGGGCCTGGTACATCGAGGAAGACCCGTTCTCGGCCAGCCGCAACCCGATGCCGCGCAGCAGCGAGGGGCGCGAATGCTTCAGCAGGTTGTGCAGCGGACGCTCGTCGATCTGGTCCTTCGCTTCGAGTTTCTTGAACGTCGGCGATTCCTCGAGGTTGACCCGCAGGTACATCGCGACGGCGAGGATGACGACGCTGGCCAGGAACGGCACCCGCCAGAGCCAGGTGTCGGTGATCTCGCTGTGCCCGCGGTACACGAGGAAATACACCAGGGCCGCGACGACGGTGCCGACCTGCACACCGAGGAAAGGCAGCGAGGCGTAGAAGCCGCGCTTTCTCGGCGGCGAGTATTCGGTCATCAGGATCGACGCACCGGCCATCTCGGCGCCGGCGCCGAGTCCCTGGGCGATGCGCAACATGATCAGCAGGATCGGGGCGAGCATTCCGACACCGCCGGAATACCAGTCGCCTTCGCTGCCGTAGTAGGTCGGCAGGAGACCGATGCAGGTACTGGCCACGCCCATCAGAATGATGGTGGCCATCAGCACGAACTTCCGGCCCAACCGGTCTCCGAGTCGGCCGAAGAACACCCCACCGAGGGGGCGGACGGCGAAACCGATGAAATAGGTGGCGAAGCTGAGCACCAGGCCGGTCGCGGGATTGTCGGTCGGGAAGAACAGCGGCCCGAACACGAGCGCGGACGCCAGGCTGTAGAGGGCGAAGTCGTAATACTCGAGTGCGCTGCCGGCGGACGCGCCCCAGGCGGCCTTGTGGAGGTCGTCCTTGGTGACCTCCGGGACCTGGTTGTGAGTGTCGGAGTCTGCCGCGGGGTGAGGATCAAGGGTCATGGATCTGCCAATCCGTTCGAGGGGATCGCTGCGGGAGGTACGGGTCAGGAGTTCGTAAAGGTAGGGGTGGCTTTGTTCTGAAATGCCGTGACGCCGATCGCGAAATCGTCGGTCGCCGCGGTGAACCCACTCGCGAGGCCCTCGAGGATCGAGGACGGTGCGCCGGCGGCGGCCGCGTCGACGAGTTGCTTGCTCACCTGGACGGCGGTGGGGGCGCCTTCGAGGATGCGGTCGACGAACTGGTCGGTGGCCGTGTCGATATCGCCGCGTTCGGCGACCGCGTTCAGCAAGCCCCACCCGAGGGCGCTGTCGGCGTCGAGTTGGCGGCGGGTGAAGATCAGTTCCTTGGCGCGGGCCGCGCCGACCACGGCGGTGAGTCGTTCGGTGCCGCCCCATCCGGGGATGGTGCCGAGGCTGGTTTCCGGCAGCCCCAGGCGCGCTGTGGTGGCGCCGACCCGCAGATCGCACGCCAGCGCGAGTTCGAGTCCGCCTCCGACGGCGATTCCGTCGACGACCGCAATCGTCGGCTGGCGCAGCCCTGCAAGGTAGTTGAAGACCCGGTGTCCTTCGGCGATCCACCGCTTCCACATCTGGGCCGGGGTGAAGTGCGCGAACTGGGTGATGTCCGCGCCGACGCAGAACGCCTTCTCGCCGGCGGTGCGCACCAGCACCACCTGGGCGTCGGAGTGCTCGATGGCCCGGAGTTCGGTGTAGAGGTCGTCGAGGAGTTCGAGGGTCAGGGCGTTGAGTTTGCGGGGGCGATCGATCAGCACGGTCGCCACCCGGCCCTCGTGGGAGTAGCTGACGGCGATCCGGCCGGTGTCGGTGCGGACTTCGGTGGGGGTCATGTGGTGGTCCTCGGTCGGGGTGGTCATTGCTGCACGGCCTGTAGGCGCGGGTGTGCGGGCAGCGGGGCCAGGATCAGGTTCTGCGGCTGCGGGGAGAACAATTCGGCGGCCATGGTTTTCAGGTTCGGGTCGACGCGCAGCTCGAACTCGGACTTGTCGAGAACATCCCGCTGCAGGTCCACGCCGGGGGCGATCTCGACGACGGTCAGTCCTTCCGGCCGCAGTTCGAGCACGGCCCGCTCGGTGACGTAGAGAACCTTCTGCCCGGTGGCCAGCGCCCGCCTTCCGGAGAAGGTGGGGGAGTCGACCTCGTTCACGAATTTGGTGTGCGGGCCGTCGGCCCGGATCTGCAGGGCGCCGTTCTCGATGCCGATGTCGCGGCGTCCGGCGGTGAAGGAGCCGACGAACACGATCGACGGGGCGGCGGAGGTGATGTCGGCGAAGCCGCCGATCCCCGCGGTGACGTGCCTGCGCTTGGGCAGGCTGTGCACGTTGACGTTGCCGTGCCGGTCGATCTCGAGGAACGACAGCAGGGAGTGCTCGAATCCGCCGCCCTGGAGCAGGGTGAACTGATCCGCGCTCTGCATGATCGCATCGGGGTTCTGCGCGGCGCCGAAGACGAAGTCCAGCAACGGGACTCCGCCGACGGGGCCCTGCTCGATCACCCAGGACACCGCGTCGGCCAGTCCCTCCTCGACCAGAACGTGCGGCACCAGCGCGGAGACACCGAAGCCGAGGTTGGCGATCTCCCCGGACTGCAGTTCGGCCGCGGCGCGGCGGGCCATGATCTTCTCGAGGGTGAACGGCACCGGTTCGAGGGTGCTCAGCGGGCGTCGCAGCTCCCCGGAGATCGCCGGGTCGTACTCGGTTTGGGTGGTCTGCAACTGATCCGGGGCGAGCACGAGGGCGTCGACGAGGATGCCGGGCACCTGCACCGCCTGGGGGCTCAGGCTGCCACCCTCGGCGAGGTATTTGACCTGGGCGATGACGACGCCGCCGTTGTTGTGGGCGGCGTACGCGAGGTCGAGCGCGCCGAGCGGCGACGCCTCCTCCTCGAACGTCAGGTTGCCGTGGGTGTCGGCGGTGGTGGCGCGGATGATCGCCACGTTCGGGACGAGGGCGTCGTAGAACAGCCATTCCTGGTCGTCGAGTTCGTGGACGCGGACGAACGCGTCCGGGGTGATCGTGTTCATCCGGCCGGCTCCGATCCGCGGGTCGACGAAGGTGTCCAGGCCGACCTTCGAGAGCACCCCGGGCTGCTTGGCCGCGGCCGCCCGGTGCAGCTGATACAGCACCCCGGAGGGGAAGTTGTAGGCCTCGATCTCGTTGTTCTCGACCATCTGCCAGATCCGCGGCGGCTCGGCCGACGACGGACCGGACGGATACGAACCGGCCACCACCCGCGAGAGCAGACCGGGCCGGGCGATGTGGTCGATCCCCTTGATGCCCCACATGTCGCCGGCGGCGATCGGATGAATGCTGGTCAGGTTCTTCGGTGACTGGGTCTCCTCGTACCGCTGTCCGAGGCCGGCGAGCACGTCGTCCGGGCAGCCGAGCCCGGACGACGAGCTGACGGTGACGATGTCGCCGTCGTGGACGAGGTCGGCGGCCTGACGGGCGGTGAGTACGCGGGGGATCTGCATCGGGGAACTCCTTGAAAGCGCTTACTTTGTCGGCATGGGTGTCGTATGGGTGCAGCGGCTCCGTGCCGAGCCGGTGCGGAAGAGGCCGCGCTACGCGCGCCGAGGCCGCCAGGCGGCGGTGGAAGCACGCACCCGCAATGCGGGGGCGACGAGGTGATGGCTGTGCGCGGGCGCGCCGGCACCGTTCGGTGTCAGCGAGTGGCCGATCCGGTCGAGGATCAGTTCGCCGCACTTCTCACCGATCTTGGTGGGGAAGGTGGCGACGGTGGTGAGCGGCGGTGTGCGGTGGGCAGATCCGGCGATGTCGTCGAAACCGCCGACGGCGATGTCGCGGCCGGGTTCGAGTCCGCGGCGGGTGAGTTCGGCGTAGACGCCGACGGCGACGATGTCGCTGTACGCCACGATCGCGTCGGGTATCTCACCGCGGTCCAGTAGCCGGCGGGTGGCGTCGGCGCCGCCGTCCGGGGTGGCCTCCCCGTACAGGCCCTCGGTCGGGGACATGATCACGTCCGACCCCGCGACCGCTTCGAGGAAGCCGTCCTCGCGCTCGCGGCGGGCCGAGGTGTGCTGCGGGCCGCCGACCATGGCCACGCTCCGCACGCCCATTGCCCGCAGGTGACGGCCGAGCAGGCGGCCCGCCTCGACGTTGTCGGCACCGACGTAGTCGTGACTGAGATGGAAGTGCCGGGCGAGCAGCACCAGCGGGATGCCGCTGGAGGCGAGCAGTTCGTCGATCTCCGCGGCCTGCGTGTCCCCGGCCGGGAGCAGGATCAGGCCGTCGATGCTGCGTTCGACGAAGCGGTCGAGCAGTCTGCGCTGCCGCGCCGGATCGTCACGGCTGTATCCGATGAACACCGCGTAGTTGCTGCGATCGGCCACGTCCTCGAGCGTCATCGCGAGTTCGGCGAAGTAGGGGTTCTGCACCTCGGTGACCACGAGCCCCAGGGTCATCGACCGCTGATTGCGCAGCATCGCCGCATGCCGGTTGTAGACATAGCCGAGTGCCTTCATCGCCTCCCGAACCTTGCGGGTGGTTTCCGGGGCGACACTCGGGCTGTCGTTGAGCACCAGGGACGCGGTCGAGCGAGACACGCCGGCGTGCCGACTGACGTCGGTGAGGGTGACTCGGCCCATGTTCCGGCCCCTTTCTCCTGGTCGATGTGAGCTGCGATACAGACCATACCGCACATTGCTGGATCGATCCAAGAGCCAAATAGACGCCGTCAGGCAGGAATGTGTCGCTTCACACCCGCAAGTCGTGACGATCATGGCCAATATCGCTGGATCGATCCAAAACGACGGGTCGAGAATCAGGTCCGCAAGCGCTGCCAGGCGGGTTGCCGCTCAGCCGTCCGCGCCGCTGCTCGGGGTGCTCGGCTTGCTCTCGAGTAGTCGTTCGAGGTAGTCGAGGTCCTGCCGCAGGAGTGCGATCGCCCGTGCGGGTCCTTCGAGCCCGGTCGGGGCGGCCTCCTCGTGGACGACTGCGCGCAGTGCCATCTCCGCGAGTTGAGCGGCGACTGCGCGGTCGTCGTCCTCTTTCCCGGGTTGGTGCCACCAGGCGATCCAATTGAGCATGCCGATGATGCCGAGTGCCGAAGTCCGCGGATCGACCGGCCTCATCTCGCCGGCTCTGATGCCGTCTTCGATGACGGTGATGAATTCCTTCAGCACGTGGCGCCGGCTCTGCTGGTACCTGCGCGCAATGTCTTCGGGAAGTTCCGCTTCGGACCGGATGATCAGCCTGAAGCGGTCGGGGTTCTCACCCTGGTGCAGGGCGATGGCGACAGCCATTTCGCGCAGTTTCTCGGTCGGTCCGAGTTCGGTGCGCTCGTTGATCTGGTGCAGCAACGCTGCGGGAGTCTCGGTGCTCTCGCTGACGAGCCGCGAGAGCAGTTCGTCCTTGTTGGCCACGTAGTGATAGAGGGCGGGCCGGGTCAGACCGGTGGCTTCCGCGATGTCCTGCAGAGTGGTGCTGGCGAATCCCCGCTCGGCAAACAACCGGGTGGCCTGCTCCATGATCTGCTTCTCGACCAGCTCGCGGCGGGGATTGCGACCGGCGGCGCTGTCTTCGGTCGGCTGCGCTGCCGGGCCGGTCGTTGCCTTGCCGCGGCCTCGCCGGCTGGGCGTGGCCTGCTCACGTGTCATGTCCGAAGAATAGTGGGAGCCGGAGGCGGTCCGCGCAGTCATGCCGGTGCTCCGGTGCCGGACATGACCGGCTCGGGTTCCACGGCCGCCGGCTCGGTGAAGAACGCGAGGTGCGCTCGTGCGCTCACCAGGCCGGCCGCCACATCGGCACGGTGTGTCACGGGGGCCTCGACGACGACAGTCGCCGAGCCGGCCCGGAGCAGGCGTTCGGCGAGGTCGAGACGGTTGAGGACGGCAGCGCGGGAGTCCGGTCCGGTGAGCCAGAGGGCCTCCGCGTGCGGTGCGTTCTCGATGACGGCGTCGGCCTCTGCGTCCCAGGCGGACGTCGAGGCGACGTCGATCGTCGCCGTCGTGGACGCTTCGCGCAGGTCAGCCGGCGCGATCCGAGTGGCGAATTCCGCGCCGTGGTGGGCGAGTGGTTGCGCGAGGATCCAGTCCGTGATGTCGGCGGGGGAGACGGTGTCGGCGGGCCGACTCGCGTAACTGGCGAGGCCCTGGGACACGATCGCCGGCGCCGATTCGGCGAACCGGTCGAGACCGACCTTTCCCGCCCGGGTCATGTACGCGATCATCAACTGGTCGACCGGGAGGTCCATGCGCTGCGGGAACGATTCCCACCAGAGTTCGCTGCGGTGTGCGATCTGCTGGAGGTGATCGACCGCGGGACGGCGGACCCGCTCGTATTCAGTCAGGGCATCGTCGAGGTTCGCCGCGCTCGTCAGGGCGTGGTCGAGCGCGATGGCGTCCTCCATCGCGAGTTTGGTGCCGGACCCGATCGAGTAGTGCGCGGTATGAGCGGCGTCGCCGAGGAGCACGACGTTGCCGCTGTGCCAGCGCGTGCAGCTGACGGTGCGGAACCGCATCCACTTCGTTCGGTTTCCGATGAGCCGGTGATGCTGCAGGGTCTCGGCGAACGCGTCCTGCAGGTACCGCAACGAGACCTCGTCGCTGTCCTGGGCCGCGGTGCGATCAGTGGAGACGTCGAATCCGGCTCGTCGCCAGGCAGTTTCATCGGTTTCGATGAGGAAGGTGCTGCGGTCCGGCGCGTAGGGGTAGGCGTGGGCGACGAAGGTGCCGTGTTCGGTGGTGACCGGGACGAAGATGGCACTGGGGAGAGCGAAGTCGGTTCCGCACCACAGATACAGTCCTGCGCCGGTGTCGATTCGGGGTTCGAACTCGTCGGCGAGCTGCGTGCGGGTGGCACTGTTGATCCCGTCCGCAGCGATGACGAGATCCGCATCGAGGTCTGCGGCTTCGCGCCGTTCGCCGAAACGCAGGTGGACGCCGGCATCCTGGGCGTGCTGTTGCAGTACCGCGAGCAACGTCGTGCGCGCGATCGCGAGGAGCTCGCCGTGCGCGAGCCGGGCGACCTCGCTGCCGACCTGCATCGACATCTCGTGCGGGTGAGCGGCGGCCACGATCGCGTCGAGTGACGCGGCATCGGCGTCGCGGAGGTTGCGTTGCGTTCGGGAGGCCAGACCGACACCGAACCCGAATGTCGTGTCCGGGGAACTCTGTTCGTAGACGGTCACTTCGGCGTCCGGGTGGCTTCGCTTGAGCAGCCTCGCGGCGTAGAGACCGCCGGGGCCGCCGCCGATCACTGCGACTCGCTCGAGGTTCATGTGCTGACTCCAGTCTTTGTGACGTTAGTGTTGATTATTCTACGCATCTGTCTATTGGTCAATCACCAGGCGGTGAAAAGACTTTCGGGGCACACCCATGCAGGCGTGCCCCGAAAGTGGTGATCCGCAGTTGATTCTTGCTGCGGGCCTTACACGACCGCGCGGGGAGCGTCTGCTTCGGCGAGGAGTTTCGCTGCGATCTCGGCACGCAACCGCTTCTTGTCGATCTTGTTCACGTTGGTGTGGGGCAGGGACGGCACCCACTCGAGCCGTTCCGGCCACTTGAACTTGGCTACGCCGAGTTTCGCGAGGTGCTCCTGAATCTCCTCGAGCGGCAGATCTTCCCCGTCCCTCGCGATCAGATATGCACACGTCTTCTCGCCGAGGCGGGGATCAGGCATCGCGACGACTGCGACATCCGCGATGCCGTGGTGCTCGAGCAGGAGCAGTTCGAGTTCCTCGGCGTTGACCTTCTCACCGCCCCGGTTGATGAGGTCCTTGATGCGGCCCTCGATCGACAGGTACCGCTCGCCGTCGATGACGGTGATCGCCGCCAGATCGCCGGTGCGGTAGAAGCCGTCGGGGGTGAAGGCGGCCGTGTTGTGCTCGGCAGCGTCGAAATAGCCGGGAATGGTGTACGGTCCACGGCAACACAATTCACCCACCTCACCCTCGGCGACTTCATTCTCGCCGCAGGGTTCGAGGATGCGGATTTCGTCTTCGGGCGAGACCGGAGTGCCCACCGTGGTCAGACGGGCCCGTGCGGGAGAGCAGAGCGGGGTCACCGTGAACAGTCCCTCGGACATCCCGAACAACTGGCCCGCCCAGTGGCAGGCACCGTCGTCGACGCGGTCGAACAATTCGGCGGGGACCTTGGCACCGGACAGCACGACGCGGCGCAGCGTTTCCCGGGCCTTGTCGAAGTCCGGCCCCAGCACCGCCTGGTAGTGGCCGTGTCCGATGAGAACTTCGGTCGCCCGCGCCTTCGCCATCAACTCGAAGGCCGTCGGCGCATCGGCGGTGGCCAGCACCAGGCAGGCACCGACCGAATGCGCCGCGTGCAGCCCACACGAGATTCCGGCGTTGTGGATGATCGGGATCAGGTGCGCCACCCGGCTGTCCTGGTCCCATCCGAGGCGCTGCGCGTACATCCGGGCGTTGTTCCAGTACTCGGCATGGATACGTGGAATGACCTTGGGAACACCGGTGGTGCCGCCGGACAGCTGGAACGCGGCGACGTCGAGGGGATCGATCTGTGCCTCGACCTTCTCGACGGCGGCCCGCGCCGCACGAGGATCGGTGCCGGCCCCGAGATCCTCGAGTCGAATCACGTCCGGGGCCTCGGTGCCCGCCCCGTCTCCGACGGTGATGACGTGCCGGATGCTGGGGTGGCCCTCGGCGTGTTCACGGGCGAACTCGACGAGGTCGAACGTGGGCAGTCCGGCCTCGACGAGGTGGGCGACGGCACCGACCGTGCGGCTGACGTGCCCGATCTCGTGCATGCGGTGCGCGGCCAGGGTCGCCACCGGGACGAGCCCGGCCTTGACGCATCCGTACCACGCGAGGACCGTCTCGAGCCGATTGGTCAGCTGAAAGATCACCGGATCGAGTCGGCGGAGTCCGAGCCCGACCAGTCCGGCCGCGATCTCGTCGGTGCGCCTGTCCAGCTCGGCGAAGCTCATCGAGCCTTCCGCGCTGATCACCGCCGGCCGATCCGGGAACCGGTTGGCGACCTGGTGCAGTCGCCGCCCGGTGGGATCGTCGCTCCACGCCCCGCTGTCGCGATAGCGGGCGGCCCGGTCGTCGGGGAACGTGACGAGCCGTCCGCCCCAGTCCGAGAATGTCACCGCTGTCCTCCGTCCCTCCGTATTGCGATTACCCGGAAAGTCACCGCTCCGCCACCGCGGGCAGAAGCCGGGCCACATCGAGGGCGTGATCGGGGTGATCGGCCGGCACGATGCCGGAGTAAACGGCGGTCCAGCACCCGGGGCAGCACAACTGCCGGAAGACGACGGGGGTGTCGACGTATTCTGCCGGGTCGGAGGTCACCTGCGGCCCGGCCGTCGACGACGGGCCCTCGAACCGAGCCAGGTCGAGCGAGGTGCTGTTCTTGTCGTCGCCGAGGAGGCGTCCGCACTGAGCGCACGCGATTACCCGGGTGTCTCCGACGGTGACCTCGGCCAGGTTGTCGTCGAGCCGCCGAGCACCGGCCAGGTCGAACGCGGGGGCGTCGGGCCGGTCGCCGCCGGATCGAGTACGGCGCTCGTCGCGCATCTCCTCGCGTCGCCGTGAGGTCTGATTCTCGTCGACCTCGCCGTCGACGAGGACGACGCCGTAGACCGTCTCGGCACCGTGCTCGGTGACCTTGCCCTCTCGGACGTCGGCGGCCACCGCGGCCGGATCGCGCAGCAGGGGATCGCCGTACCCGCCGCCGCCTTGCCAGTGCATGTAGAGCACTTCGCCTGGGGCGACGTAGCTTTCGGCGTAGCAGGCGCCGAATTCGCGGCCGCCGCCGAGCTCGTCCAGCGAGCCCGGGATGCGGCCGGCGGCGAACTGCTCGACGACGCCGGTGTCGCGGGCAAGGACTTCCACCCCCGTGTTGCCGGGGTAACCGCCTGCGAGTCCGTTGTTCTGGGCGACGGCCTTGCCCGCGGACGCCAGGACCAGACCCATCGGCAGGCTGGTGCCGTACGGGGTGACGGCGATCGACGCGCTGACGCCGCCGCGCTGGCGACCCGGTCCGCCGGAGTCGGCTTCCTCCCGGCGCCACAGCGTCAGCAGCGGGTAGAGGAATTCGGTCATCTCGGTGTCCGGGATCCGGCCCATCGGGATGCAGAACAGGCCGCCGGTGTCCATGCCGTCGGCGGTCGGGCGGGCCCCGTACCCACCGGACATGGGTTCCATCATGATGTTCAGGAACGGCACCGACTGCTCGGGCCGCTCGTCGAGACCGGCGATCACCGCGGTGTCCCACGTGCCGCAGCATGCGGCCTGCACACTCTTTCCGAGATCGACGGAACGGTCGAGCATCTGGGACAGGCATTCGGCGATCAAAGTCCCCGTCAGCCAGGCCGGTCCGATCGGTCCGCGGCTGACCGCGGCGGGGAAGGTGGCGTTGTTGATCGTGCCCTCCTCGGAGACCAGATCGAAGCAGCGCATCAGCCCGCCGGCAGACCAGGGGATGTCGCCGGCGAGGATCGGCAGGAGGGCGAGCATGACGCCGCCGCGCATGCCGGCGTACGTGCAGTTGATGACCCCGGTCTGCGGATCGGTACCGGTGAAGTCGAAGGTGAGATGGTCGGCGGACTTGGTCATCGCCACCGTGATCTTGTGGATCCCGCGGTCGCCGGTGTGGGACTGGTCCTGGTAGCCGGTGGCCTTCCACGTACCGTCCGGCAACGACCCGAGTTTGCCTCGCAGACGCCCCTCGGCATCCGCCATCATCCGCTTCATCACGGCCTTGACGGTGTCGGCGCCGTACTGCTCGATCACGGCGAGCAGACGGTTGCGGCCGACGGTGTTGGCGCCGATCTTCGCGCGCAGGTCGAGCCCGACGAGCATCGGCACCCGCGACCGCCGCACCCAGGCGTCGGCGACGTCGCGCTGGAGTTCGTAGTCGCGGACCACCTTGATCGGCGGGGTGGGCAACGACTCGGAGAAGACGTCCTTCGCCGAGGGGTCGAACGACCCGAGCCCGGACCCGCCGAGGTCGGGTTCGTGGCAGATGGCGCTCGTCCACCCGAACAGCTTGCCGTCGTAGAAGACCGGCTGGTAGACGATCACGTCACTCTGGTGCAGGCCGCCCCCGACCCAGGGGTCGTTGCACAGGAACATGTCGCCCTCGGTGATGCCCGGGTTGGTGGCGCGGTGCCGGAGGGTCCAGTAGATCGCGAGGTCGACGGCGCCGACGAGCATCGTGTTGTACAGACCGACCTGGACCTCCTGGCCGATCTCGTCGCTGATCGCAAAATCGAAGTCGTTCGCGTCGGTGACGATGGGGGAGCCGGACATCCGTTTGAGGGCCTCGCCCATCTCGTCGGTGACCGACCACAACCGGTGCCGGATGACCTCGTAGGTCAGCGGGTCGAGGTCGTCGATCTGCTCCTGGGTGACGCTGTGGACAGGCAGCGACGGCGGCAGCGAGCGCGAGAGTTCGTCGGGGTCGATCGGTCGGCTCGAGAAGATTTCGGCGCCGGGGATTTGCATGGTCATCTTCGGTGCTCCTACTGGGCGACGATGTTGAGGTTGCCGAGGCGGTCGACGGTGCCGGTGGTCTCGTGCGGAACGACGACCGTCGTGGTGGGGACCTCGACGATCGCGGGACCCTGGAGGACGTGTCCGGCGAGCAGTTTGCTGTAGTCGTAGACGTCGGTGTCGGTGTAGCCGATCCGCCCGTCCAGGCACACCTTGCGGGTGCCGATCTTCGCTGCGGACGCGTCGGCCGAGTCCGCGGATTTCAGTTCGGGCAGGGTGGGGGAGAACGGCAGGACCCCGGTGACACGCACCCGGTAGGTGATCGCCTGGATCCCGGCCTCCCGGAATCCGCTGTCCTGTCCGTAGAGTTCGGCGTAGCGCTGTTCGAACAGGTCCGACGCCCGCGCGACCCCGTCCGCATCGAGGCTTCCGGCCGGGACCGGTGTCGCCACCTCCGCCAGTTGCATGGTGTAGCGCATGTCGATCTCCCGTTCGACCTCCACACCGGTGAACGTCAGCCCCTGCCGGTCGAGTGCTGCCCGCACCTGCTGCTCGAGCTGGTCGAAGTTGCGCTCGGCCCGGACGGGATCGAGTGGCATCGCGGCCGGATCCGACAACTCGGCGGCCAGCACGATGTTGGACGACGCCAGACCGTATGCGGAGAACGCGGAGGCCACCTGGCCGAGCGGGACGACGACCTCGCGGACCCCGACCTCGCGGGCATAGGCGGCGCAGTGCGCGGGGCCGGCACCACCGAACGCGTAGAGCACGAAGTCGCGCGGATCGTGTCCGGCCTCGACCACGGTCTTGCGGAGCAGGTCACCGGTCTGGGCGTTCTGCACGGCGTAGATCGCGGCGGCGGCGTCCTCGATCGACAGGCCCAGGGGTTCGGCGATCCTGGTGCGGATCGCCTCCCGCGCGAGTTCCTTGTCCAGGGGTTTGCGACCGCCGAGAAGGCCGCGTTCGGGGAGGATCCCGAGCACCAGGTTCGCGTCGGCGTTGGTCGGTTCGGTGCCGCCCTGTCCGTAGCAGGCCGGCCCGGGCACGGCCTGCGCGCTGTGCGGGCCGATCTGCAGGTTGCCGCCCTGGTCCACCCAGGCGATCGCGCCGCCGCCGGATCCGATTGCGTGCACCTCGAGGGTGGGGACGTTGATCGGGTGATGGTTGATGATCGTGCTGGACGCGCGCACGGGCTCACCGTCGACGACGAGTCCGACGAGGAAGGTGGTGCCGCCGACGTCGGTGGCGATGATGTTGCGGTGCCCGAGCTGGTTGCCGAGTGACACCGCTCCGACGACGCCGCCGGTGAGCACCGATCCGACGGTGCTGATCGCGTTCTTCGGCGCTTCGGCGGCGGCGACGGCCCCGCCGTTGCTCTGCATCACCAGCAGCGGTCCGGCGAGCTTCCGGTCGCGCAGCTTC
The DNA here is from genome assembly GCF_000010805.1 of Rhodococcus opacus B4. Taxonomy (NCBI): domain Bacteria; kingdom Bacillati; phylum Actinomycetota; class Actinomycetes; order Mycobacteriales; family Nocardiaceae; genus Rhodococcus; species Rhodococcus opacus. The sequence goes on from NC_012522.1 coordinate 3,723,819, forward strand.
GACTCGAGTTCGCCGAGGTAGTCGCGCAGCCCGGGGCCGATCTGGGTGCTCATGATGGTGGTGGCGTTGCGGGCGAACTCGCGGATGCGCGGGCTCACCTCACTCGACAGGGACACGAACATCGTGGGGTCGATCTCGTGGACGAGTTCGCGGATCCGCTGCTCGTGCGCCGGGTTGCGGAACGACCAGAGCAGCGAGACGGCGATGCCCGACACCCCGTCGGCGACGAGGGTGTGAATCGCGTCGCGGGCGGAATTCTCGTCCAGGGCCACGACGACATTGCCGTCGCGGTCCAGGCGTTCCGTCACTTCCAGGGCATGTTTCTTCGGAACCAGTCCGTGAGACTTGCTCTGCCCCATCACGTTCTGCAGCTGCTCCGGTGAGCTGCCCAGATACCGTCCCTCGACGTTCATGATGTAGATCGAGTCGCGGTGACCCTTGGTGGTGAGGAACCCGACCGGGGGCACGTTCCCCATGACCAGGGCATTGAGCGAGGACGTGGTGCCGTGCGCGATGTGATGCGTGTTCGACAGCATCTCCTCGACCGGACACCCCAGTTGCTCGGCGAGCACCTCGAGCACGTCGATCACGCCCTGCGAATAGTCCGGCGGGGTCGAGGGAGCCTTCGCGGCGAGAACTGTGCCGGCATTGTCGTCCAATACCGCGTCCGTGAACGTGCCACCGACGTCCACTCCGATCACATATGCCATTACCTCTGCGCTCCTTCGAAATGAGGTGGAAGTTCTCGACCGGTGCGAGGTCGTCCTCCAACACCGTCTTACGTCAATGTCGAGTATTCGACGTGCCTGATGACATGTCAAGAGCGAACTGTGAGGGCAGTCACGCCCGGCACGGTTCGCGCCGGGGCTTGACGAATTGCCGCTGACGTCGAATACTCGGCATCAGCGTAAATCAACGCATGCCGGGGTGCTCACTCCCCTTGCTTCGCGACAATTCGACATCAGAAGGGCACACCATGGGCATTCATCGCATCGGACTCGTCGTCCCGAGTTCCAATGTGACCGTCGAGACGGAGATGCCGGCGCTGCTCGGTCAGCACGCCGACGCACAGTTCTCGTTCCACTCGAGCCGGATGCGCATGCAGGCCGTCTCACCCGAGCAACTGCGGGCAATGAATGCCCAGCGTGAGCGCTGCATTCTCGAACTCGGCGACGCCGGAGTCGACGCCGTCCTCTACGCCTGCCTGGTCGCCCTGATGTCGGTCGGACCGGGTGAGCACCAGCGTGTCGAAGGCCTGGTCGCCGAACAACTCGCCACCGGCGGCTCCGAGGCCGCGGTCCGCTCGAGTGCCGGCGCGCTGATCGAAGCGCTCCGGGCGATCGGGGCCCGGCGCATCGCGCTCGTCACCCCCTATCTGCGCCCCCTCGCCGAGCAGGTCGTCGCGTACGTCGAGGCCGAAGGCATCCAGGTCCACGACTGGCGCGCCCTCGAGGTCGCCGACAACGCCGAGGTCGGATGCATTCCCGGGGAACGGGTGATGGCCGCCGCTCGATCGCTGGACCTGCAGGGCGTGGACGCACTCGTGATCTCCGCCTGCGTGCAGATGCCCTCGCTTCCCCTGGTGCAGGCCGCCGAGGACGAGTTCGGGTTGCCCGTCCTCTCGGCCGCCACCGCCGGCGCCTACAGCCTGCTGCGCGCCCTCGACCTCCCCGTCGACATTCCCGGCGCCGGCAGTCTGCTGCGCGCCGACGCGCCGGCCGCCGCCCGGCCGTAACCCCGAACCCCGTGGAGTTCACCATGTCCGAACTGCAACACACCGTCAAAGGCGTCGATCATGTCGCCTACCCGACCTTCGATCCGGCCGGCACCGTCAAGTTCTACCGCGACGTGCTCGGGTTCCCCGTCGTCCACTCGATCTGCGCGGCCGGGTGGGGACCGGAGAAACACCCCGACTTCATCCACTTCTTCTTCGACATCGGCAACGACGACCGGCTGGCCTTCTTCTACTACTTCGGTCTCGAACCCTTCGACGGTGGACCGCAGGGTGATTCGTACTCCCGCTTCGCCGAGGACGTGCCGATTTTCTTCATCCGCTCCCGGCACCTCGCCATCCACGTCGACAGCGAGGACGACCTGATGGAATACCGGCGCCGCCTCGACGGCAGCGCGTGGCCGGTGGAGATGCAGATCCAGCACGAGACGATCGAGTCGATCTACACCCACGACCCCAACGGATACATGATCGAGATCACCCGGGCACTGCGCCCGGTCACCCCGCAGGAAGACCTCGACGCCAACCTCACCATCGACGCCCTCGTCGACGTCGTGAGCGGGCCCGACCCCAGCATGGACGCCCTGCTGACCCGCAAGGCCGAACTGATCACCGAACGCGCGGCCGCCTGGCAGCAGCAACAGGAATCGAAGGAGCTGGCGACACGATGACCACCCTGTTCGTCCTCGACGTCCCCGAGAACACCACCGTCGCGGAGGTCGCCGGACGTGATCCGGCGGTCACCGTCGACCACGTCGGACCCTATTTCCGGATCGTGTCCGACTCCGACATCGTCATCGACCGGCGGGCCACCGGCTGCCGTCACGCCGTCTGGTACAGCAGCGTCGCCGGACTGGCCCAGTCCCGGATCACGCAGTGGGACAAGGACGCCATGCGGATCGAGCCGCGATGAGCGCGGACACCCGGCGGCTCGGCGCCGGCCGGTACATCGACGCCGCGCAGGCGCCGGACAGCACCGTCACCTCGGTACACGAACTCGCGACCGCGGACGGCGCGAAGGTCTCCGGTGTGCTGCGGGTCGTCCCCGGCGCCCGCACCGTCGTCGCACTCATGCACCCCCGCCAGGACCTGACGCACCATGTGCTGGTGCCCGAACTGCTCGCCCGCGGCCACGCGGTGTGGACGCAGGGCACCCGCTCGGTCACCAACGACATCGCCCTGGTGCACGAACAGGCCCTGTTCGACGCCGCGGCCGGACAGGTCTTCCTGCGCGAGAAGGATTTCGAGCACGTCGTCACCCTGGGACATTCCGGAGGCGGCACCCTGTTCGCGTTCTACCACCAGCAGGCCGGTCTCCCCGCGGCGGAGCGGCTGACCCGTACCCCCGCCGGCCGCCCCATCGATCTGGCCGGCGCGGAGATGCCGCTACCCGACGGCGCAGTGTTCATGGCCCCGCACCCCGGGCAAGGTGCCCTGCTGCTTCGATTGATCGACCCGTCCGTCGTCGACGAATCCGATCCTCTCTCGACAGATCCGGACCTGAACCCATTCGATCCCGCGAATGGATTCGCCGAACCACCGCATAGTTCTTCCTACTCAACGGAATTCATCACCCGATACCGCCGAGCGCAGCACGACCGCGTCGCCCGCCTCGACGAGATCGCCCGGCAGCGTGTCGACGACGCCGCCGACGCGCGTCGCCGATACAAGACCACCACCGCACCGGCCGACCGTCGCGCCGCCCTCGTGCCCCGCGTCCTCACGGTCTACCGCACCGACGCGGACCTGCGGTTCACCGACCTGTCCCTGAGCCCCAACGATCGCCCGTACGGGTCGCTGTTCGGCCGGCGGCCGGATCTGACCAACTACGGACTCGTCGGCTTCGGTCGCTTCGCCACCCCCGATGCGTGGCTGTCGACGTGGTCCGGGCTCAGCACCAACACCGACTTCCTGCGCTGCGCGCCCGCCGTGACCGCCCCCGCCCTGTTCGTCGAACTCACCGGCGACCAGGCCTGCTTCCCCGACGATGCCAAGACCATGTGTGATGCCCTCGGGTCGACGGACAAGACCCACGTCCGGATCGCCGGCACCCACTTCGGCGGACCCATCTCCGAAGGCGCACCCACCGGGGCCGCCCTCGCCGCCGCCGACATCGGCGCCTGGCTGTCCGACCGATTCTCCTGACCCCCTCTACATCCGGGCACCCGATCCCGCGACGGCGCCGCCGCATCGCGGGTCGTCGGACGCGCCCGGTCGAGCGGAGTACCCATGACTGCCCGCCCCACCACCGCCCCCGTCATCGGGCTCTGCCTGATGGCCCTGGTTCTCGAGGGGTACGACCTGCTGATGTACGGCACCGTCGTTCCCTCCCTCCTCACCTACGCGCCCTGGCAACTCGACGCCACCGACGTCGGCATGCTCGGCTCCCTCGCCGGCGTGGGCATGCTCGTCGGCGCGCTGGTCGCCGCCGCCGTCGCCGACCGCTGGGGCCGCCGCCGCACCCTCCTCGCCGCGGTGCTGGTGTTCTCCGCCGCGATGGGTGTCTGCGCACTCGCGCCCACCCCGGCGGTGTTCGGTGTCGGTCGGATGGCGGTAGGAGTCGGCGCCGGTGTCCTCATGCCGACCGCTGCCGCCACCTTGATCGAGTTCTCCCACAGTCGAACCCGGGCACGCGCGGTCGCGATGGGATTCGTCGGCACCAGCATCGGCGGAATTCTGGCCGGTGTGCTGTCCCTGTGGCTCGTGCCCGCGTTCGGTTTCCGGGCGATGTTCCTGGCCGGGCTGGTTCCGGCGCTGCTGTTCCTGCCCATGATGCTCCGGTATCTCCCCGAATCACCCGCATACCTGACTTCCCGCGGCCGCACCACCGCGGCCACGGCGATCGCCGCGCGGTACGGACTCGAACCCGAGCCCGCCATTTCGACCGTTCCGAACCCCGAACGCGGACTGCGTGCGCTGTTCGGCCACGACCGGACGGCCGCGACGTTGCTGTTCTGGGGCATGACCCTGGTATGTCTGCTGGTGCTCTTCGGTGTCGCGACGTGGCTGCCCGCCCTGATGAAGTCGGCCGGATATCCGCTCGGGGCCGCGCTGTCCTTCCTGCTGACGCTGAACGTCGGCGGCGCGATCGGAGCACTCGGCGGTGCCGCACTCGCCGACCGGTACGGAATCAAACCCGTCACGGCACTCGGATTCCTCTGCGCCGCAGTCGCACTGATCCTGATCGCGACCGGTCCGCCCACCGCCGCCGTCTACCTGCTGGTGCTGCTCGCCGGCGTCGGCACCACCGGAACCCAGATCCTGCTCAACACGTTCATCGGCGGTCACTATCCCGCGGCATTCCGGACCACCGGCCTCGGCATGGCTCTCGGGGTCGGACGTATCGGGGCCATCATCGGACCGACGTACGGCGGCTCCTTCGTCGCCGCCGGAGCGGGCACCACCTGGCAGCTGCTTGCCTTCGCCGCCCCTGCCGTCGCCGGGGCTGGACTGACCGCACTCGTACCCCGGCACCGAGCCGACGTGAACACGACACCGGCCGCCTCGGTCACCGGCTCCACCGATCAGGTGGTCTCATAGTTCTCCACCGCGCGCCCGAGGTGCCTGTGCATCTCGCGCCGAACGCGCCGTCCTCCTCGGCGCAGTACCGTCGTAAGTGCCGAGTCAGGACGCTGCGACGACACCGCAAGGAGAATCACGATGAATCTGGCCGACTTCGACGCCCTGAGCTTCGACTGCTACGGCACCCTGATCGACTGGGAAGCCGGCATCGCCGCCGTCCTCGCACCCTGGGCGAAGGAAGTCGGACTGTCGCTGACCGACGAGAAACTACTCCTCGCGTACGCGGACAACGAAGCCCGGGCCGAACGCGACACCCCGGGCGCGCTCTACCCGACGATTCTCGCCGACGCGTTCCGCCGCACGGGGAAGACGCTCGGCAAGGACGTCAGCGAAGAATGGGCAGCCAGGCTCGGCGCATCGGTCCCCGACTGGCCGGCGTTCCCCGACTCCGCCGACGCACTTGCCTCCCTGTCGAGGGACTACAAGCTGATCATCCTGTCCAACGTCCACCGTGCGGGCTTCGCCGGCAGCAATGCCCGCCTGGGAGTCGAGTTCGACAAGGTCATCACCGCCGAGGACGTCAAGGCCTACAAGCCTGCGCCCAACCACTTCGAGGCCCTCGACGGCGCGCTCGAGGAACTCGGGGTTCCCCGCGAGCGTCTTCTGCACGTGGCGCAGAGCCTCTTTCACGATCACGTGCCCGCCAAGCGCCACGGTCTGCCCTCGGTGTGGATCAACCGTCGCCACGACCGGCCGGGCTGGGGAGCCACTCCCGAACCCTCCGACGAGTACACCTACGCCCTCGAATTCCCCACCATGGCAGAGTTCGCCGCCGCCGCACGCGCCGCGAAGGCCGGATGAGTCCACACTCCCGATCCACCACCGAAGCCCATCGCCGTCACGACTTTTCGTGACCGCGATGGGCTTCCGGCTGTGCTGTGCCCGTCAGAGGACGATGTTGACCATCTTCCCCGGCACGACGATGACCTTGCGCGGATCCTTGCCGTCGAGCAGTGCGACGATCTTGTCGTCGGCAAGGGCGATCTTCTCGATCTCCTCACGCGGGGCGTCGGCGGCGACGGTGACGCGGCTGCGGACCTTGCCGTTGACCTGGATCGGGTACTCGACGGTGTCTTCGACGAGCCACTTCTCCTCCGCAACCGGGAAGGGGCCGTGCGCCAGCGACTTCTCGTGGCCGAGCCGCGACCACAGTTCCTCCGCGAGGTGCGGGGCCAACGGTGCCAGCATGAGCACCAGCGGCTCCACCGCCGAGCGGGGGGCACCGGCGGGGTACGCCTTGGTGAGGTGGTTGGTGTACTCGATCAGCTTGGCGGCGGCCGTGTTGTCGCGCAGTGCGGTGTAGTCCTCACCGACACCGGCGATCGCCTTGTTCAACGCGCGCAGCGTGTCCTCCGTCGGGGCGTCGTCGGTGACGCGCACGGCCCCGGACTCCTCGTCGACGACGACACGCCAGGCGCGCTGCAGGAAGCGCTGCGCACCGACGACGTCCTTGGTCGCCCACGGGCGGGACGTGTCCAGCGGGCCCATCGACATCTCGTACACGCGGAGCGTGTCGGCGCCGTACTCCTCACAGATGTCGTCCGGCGACACGGAGTTCTTGAGGCTCTTGCCCATCTTCCCGTACTCGCGGTTGACCTCGGCGCCCTGGTGGAAGAACTTGCCGTCCTTCTCCTCCACCTCGTCGGCGGGCACGTACACGCCGCGCGCATCGGTGTAGGCGTAGGCCTGGATGTAACCCTGGTTGTACAGGCGGCGGTACGGCTCGCTCGAGCTGACGTACCCGAGGTCGAACAGCACCTTGTGCCAGAACCGCGAATACAGCAGGTGCAGCACCGCGTGCTCGACACCACCGACGTACAGGTCGACGCCGCCGGGATCGTTCGGCCCGTGGATCTCCGGCCGCGGACCCGTCCAGTACCGCTCGTTCTCCTTGTCGCAGAACACGTCCGGGTTGGTGGGGTCGATGTAGCGCAGCTGGTACCACGAACTGCCCGCCCACTGCGGCATCACGTTGGTGTCGCGGCGATACGTCTGCAGTCCGTCGCCGAGGTCGAGTTCGACGTTGACCCAGTCGACGGCCTTCGCCAGCGGGGGAGAGGGCTCCGAGGACGCGTCGTCGGGATCGAACGACACGGGTGCGTAGTCCTCGACCTCCGGAAGCTCCACGGGCAGAGCCGATTCCGGCAGGGCGTGCGCGTTGCCGTCGGCGTCGTACACGATCGGGAACGGCTCGCCCCAGTACCGCTGCCGCGCGAACAGCCAGTCGCGCAGCTTGTACTGGATGGTGCCCTTGCCGGTGCCGTCCGCCTCGAGCCGGTCGGTGATGGCCTTCTTCGCGTCGGTGACGGACATGCCGTTCAGGAAGTCGGAGTTCACGATAGTGCCGTCACCGGTGTACGCGTCCTTGGAGAGGTCGCCGCCGGAGATCACCTCGACGATGTCGAGACCGAACTCGGTGGCGAACTCGTAGTCGCGGTGGTCGTGACCGGGGACGGCCATGATGGCGCCCGTGCCGTAGCCGGTGAGGACGTAGTCGGCGATGAATACCGGCAGCTTGTGACCGTTGACGGGGTTCACGGCGTACGTGCCGAGGAAGACGCCCGTCTTCTCCTTGTATTCCTGCCGCTCCAGATCCGACTTGGCGGCGATCGACTTTCGGTATGCTGCAACCGCTTCGCCGGGCGTTGCGGCACCGCCGGTCCAGCGGGCGTCCACACCCTCCGGCCACGCGGCCGCGACGATCTCGTCCACCAGTTCGTGCTCCGGCGCCAGCGTCACGTACGTCGCACCGAACAACGTGTCCGGCCGCGTCGTGAACACCTCGATGCCGTGACCGTTCGCATCGAACCGCACCTGCGCACCGTGCGAGCGCCCGATCCAGTTGCGCTGCATGGTCTTGACCTTCTCCGGCCAGTCCAGGTACTCGAGGTCGTCCACCAGGCGGTCGGAGTACGCGGTGATGCGCATCATCCACTGCTGCAGGTGCTTACGGAACACGGGGAAGTTTCCGCGGTCGCTGCGACCGTCGGCGGTGACCTCCTCGTTGGCCAGCACGGTGCCCAGACCGGGGCACCAGTTGACCATCGAATCGGAGTGGTACACGAGGCGGTAGGAGTCGAGGACCGCTTCCTTCTCGGTCGCCGGCAGCGACGCCCAGTCCCGTCCGTCTTCCAGGGCGCGCGCACCCGAGACGAACTCGGCCTCGAGCTCCGAGATGCGCCGGGCCTTGCCTGCCTCCTTGTCGAACCACGCGTCGTGGATCTGCAGGAAGATCCACTGCGTCCAATGGTAGAAGTCGACGTCGGTGGTCGCGAACGTGCGGCGCTCGTCGTGACCGAGCCCGAGGCGACGCAGCTGCCGCTTCATGTTGCCGATGTTGGCCTCGGTGGTGGTCCGCGGGTGCGTGCCCGTCTGCACCGCGTACTGCTCGGCAGGCAGACCGAACGCGTCGTAGCCGAGGGTGTGCAGCACGTTGTGGCCCTGCATGCGGTGGTAGCGGGCGAACACGTCGGTGGCGATGTAGCCGAGCGGGTGGCCCACGTGCAGGCCCGTCCCCGACGGGTACGGGAACATGTCCTGCACGAACAGCTTGTCCGCGGGAACGTCGCCGGCGAGGGGGCCGACCGGGTTGGGCGCGTCGAACGTGCCCTCCTCGCTCCACCGGTCCTGCCAGCGCTGCTCGATCTGGCCGGCGAGCTCCGCGGTGTAGCGGTGCTGCGGGGTCGCGTCGGACGGGTTGGCGGGCTGCACGTGCTCGGTCACTGTGGTCGCTATCTACTTGGCTGACATTCCGGATCAGGGGGGATACCGACAACCAGGGTAGAGCCTCACCCCACCCGGGCTCACCTGCGCGTCCGGGACCGCCGTATCCTGGTCACGTGTTGATTGCCTCCGTCGTGCTGTTCGTGCTCGCCGTCGCCGTCTCCGGTGTCGCCGTTGCAGGCCTCGCCGAGCGCCTCCCGCGCAACCGGTGGGCGGGTGTCCGCACCCCCGAGACGATGCGCGACGATCAGACGTTTGCGCTGGCCAACAAGGTCGCGGGGCCCACCCTGCTCGCCGCGGCCGGGCTCCTCGTCATCGGCGGAATCGCCGGAATCCTGATCGGCGGAGTCTTCGGAATCGGGGCCGTCCTCGTCAGCGTCGTGGCCGCCGCGCTCACCGCGGCGACGGGCGGATCGCTGGGTGCCCGTGCCGCCGCCTCGGTGCCCGCCGCCGACACCGGCGGATGCGGCAGTTCCTGCGGCGCGTGCACCCTGAAGGGCGCCTGCCAGCCGTCCTGACCGGCAGGCGACGGCCCGTCCGGTGAAATCCTCGCGCGTCGTCGACCCCGCAGGCGCAGTCTTCGGCCTGCTGCTCCCGGTGATCGCCGCGCTGTCCGGGGTGATCCTCACCAAGGTCTGGGAACCGCGACTCCCCGCGCAGATCGCAACGCACTGGACCACCACCTCGCCGGACGGCTTCTCCACCCCGATGTCCAGCGCCTGGACTTTCGCCCTGGTGACCGTCCTGTTCGGCGGCGGCTGCTCCGCGGTCGCCTCCCTCGCCCAGGCGATGCTGATGATGCGGCGCACGATGCTCGTCGTCGGGCTGTCCGTGGTCGGCCTCATCTTCACGGTGCAGGTGGTACTGCTCTCCGTCCAACTCGACGTCACCGACCCCGCGACCACCGACCTTCCACTGTGGTCGCTCGGCCTCGGCGTCGTGGCCGGCGGCGTCGTCGGTCTGATCGGCGCCGCCCTGCTCCGCGACTATCGGGACCGGGTCGCCGCGACCGACCCCCCCGACCCACGGTTGCCGCGCGCCGGCGACCCGGCGACCGTCGCGGACACGGTCGGGTTCGGCACCCTCGGGTCGCTGATATTGCTCCTGATTCTCGGGGTCGCTCCCGCGCTCGCGGTCTGCCTGCTCGTCGACGGGTGGTGGCCGCTCGCGGTGTTCGTTCCGGTGGGGATGCTGATCGTCAGCCTGCTCCGGTTCCGGGTGATCGTCGACCGGACCGGCATCCGGGTGGTCAACATGGGCATGACCGCGCTGCAGTACGGGATCGAGGAGATCGAGGGCGCCCGCGTCGACGTCGTCAAACCGTTCGACGACTTCGGCGGCTGGGGACTGAAGGTGAAAGGCAGGCGCAACTACGGCGTCGTGACGAGGACCGGGCCCGCCGTGATCGTCACGACCGCGTGCGGCGACCGCCTGACCGTCACCAGCCCACGGGCCGAGGATATGGCCGCTGCACTCAACAGTTTCGCCGACAGGCGGCTCCGCCGCCCGTGAGTGGTTGAGGAGTGCAGAGACTCCTTAACCACGCACGGGGCCGGAGGCCTGGTGCACCGCCTCGAGCACGCGGTCGAGGTAGCGCAGGGCTGCCCGGACGGCGGCGTCCTCGTCGCGGGCGGCGATCGCGTCGACGACGGCATGATGGTCGTCGGTGGTCAGCGACGGCGAGTGGACGCCCTCGGTGAAGTCGTACGTGGCGCGGGTGGGTTCGAGGATTCCCGCGAACAGGTCGGACAGCACCGGGTTGTGCGCGGCCTCCACGACCCCGAGGTGGAACGCGAGGTCGGCGTCCGCGAATCGGGACGCCTCGTCGGCCGTGCGCTGTCGTTCCTCGAGTAGCGCGGACAGCGACCGAAGATCGTCGTCGGTGCGGCGCCCGCACGCCAGCCGGACGGCCTCCGTCTCGAGGGCCCGCCGGACCTCGAAGACGTTCAGCATCTCCGCGACCGCCACCTGCCGTCCGAGCAGACCGCCGAGGTCGGTGCGTGCCCGCACGAACGTCCCCGACCCCCGCCGGATCTCGAGGATTCCGGTGGACGTCAGCGTCTTGATGGCCTCGCGCACAGTGTTGCGCCCCACCCCGAGCAGCGCCATCAGCTCGGGTTCCGTGGGGATGCGCTCGCCCACCTTCCAGTCGCCGTCGGCAATTCTCCCGCGCATCCAGTCCAGGGACTGCTGATACGCGGACTCGCGCCGAACCACCGTCATGTACCCATCCTCACACCTCGCCGGCTCGCCCGGCCCGACCGGTCCGCCTAAACTACATAGGACGTCCCATGTATTTCGAAGCCACGTATTCGGACAGCCCGAGGAGGCGACCCCACACGTCCACGTCAACCGCTCACGCCGACACCCTCCCGACCGCCGCCGCCCGCACCACCGGCCGCCACTTCCACGGCCTGAACTATCTCCTCGTCGTCCTGCTCCTCGGCTCCAACATGCCCACGGCGCTGTACTCGCTCTACCGGCACGAATTCGGCTTCACCCCGCTGGTCCAGACGCTGATCTTCGCCGTCTACGTCGCCGGACTGCTTCCCTCGCTGCTGTTCTTCGGCCCGCTGTCGGACGCGCTCGGACGCCGCTTCGTGTTGCTGGCCGCGATCTTCTTCAGCGTGCTGGGCGCCGTGCTCCTCGCGTTCGCCGATTCGACCATCTGGCTGTTCCTCGGCCGGATCTCCCAGGGCATCGCCGTCGGCGCCTGCTCGGCCGCCGGTTCCGCCGCCCTGATCGAGCACGAACCCACCCGGAACCTTCGCCGCGCCGGTCTCGCCGCGACCCTCACCACCGCACTCGGCGCGGCGCTCGGCCCGCTCTTCGGCGGCGCCGTCGCGCAGTACCTTCCGCACGCCCTGGTCCTGCCGTACGTGCTGTTCGCGCTGGCGCTCCTGCCCGCGCTGATCCTGGTGCTGCTGCTCCCCGCACCCACCGGCGGACAGTCACGCCCCACCCAGTTGTTCCAGGTGCCGCACGTCCCCGCACCCCTCCGCCGGGTGTTCTGGCTGTCCTCCCTCGGAGTCGCACTGGCGTGGGGCGCCGTCGGCCTGTTCCAGTCGGTGGTCCCGACGTGGATCATCGACCTGCTCGACGTGAGCAACCTGGTGGTCGCCGGCGGTGCCGCCGCTCTGGTCATGGTCTGCTCGGTGTCCGCGCAACTCGTCGCCAACCGACTCGGACCCGTGCTCTGCCGAACGCTGGGCATCGGCGCCGTCGGCGTCGGCATGGTCGGTCTACTCGTCGTCGACTTCGCACCGTCCCTCGCCCTTGTGTGCGCCGTGACCGTCGTCGTCGGTGTGGGACACGGACTCTCGTTCGCCGGTGCGATGCGCGCGGTGGGCGCCGCCGCTGCGGAGCACGCCCCCGACGCCCAGGGCGGGACGCTCGCCGCGTTCTTCACCGTCGGCTACGTCGGACTCGCGGTGCCGTCCATCTGCGCGGGCATCGCCATCACCGTCCAGGGCATGCACGTGGCCGTCCTCGAACTCGCGATCATCGGCGCCGTCCTGTGCGGCGTTGTCGCCGTGCTGGGCGTCCGCACGAAGGGCAAGACCGCGGCGGCCGGTACGGTGGCCTGAGGACGTGAAACGCCGATGCCCGAACCACTTCGCCACTGCGAGTTCCGCTTCTACGAGGAGCTGAACGACTTTCTGCCGCCGGTGCAGCGCAAGCGCACCTTCGAGCACCGATTCGACGGCACACCCTCGGTGAAGGACCGCATCGAGGCGCTGGGCGTCCCGCACACCGAGGTGGATCTGATCCTCGTCGACGAGGTGTCGGTCGATTTCGGACACCTCCTGCGCGGCGGCGAACGCATCGCGGTGTACCCCGTGTTCGAGCGGCTGGATCTGACCGGGGTGACGAAACTGCGCCCCCGGCCGTTGCGGAACCCGACATTCGTGCTCGACGTGCACCTCGGCCGCCTCGCCCGCTACCTCCGTCTCCTCGGCTTCGACACCCGCTACCGCAACGACTTCGCGGACACGGAATTGGTGGACATCTCCCTGGCGGAGCATCGCATCCTTCTGACCCGCGACACGGGACTGCTCAAGAGGTCTGCGGTCACCCACGGGGCGTTCCTGCACGAAACGGACCCACGCCGGCAGCTGCGAGAAGTCTTGGACCGCTTCGATCTTCGGTCGCGGATCACGCCGTTCACGCGGTGCGCGCGATGCAACGGGCTACTCGCGCCGATTCCCCGCGACGACGCACTCGCCGAGGCGCCGCCGGGGGTGGCGCGCAACGAACACCAGTTCAGCCGGTGCCGGGACTGCGCTCAGCTGTACTGGCCGGGCAGCCATCTCCCGAAACTGAGTCGACGGCTGTCGGAGGTCGGGGTGTCTCTCGAGGTGGATTCTCAGGAGGCGTGACGCCACTGCTCGGCGAACTCCGCCGAGCACACGCAGTCACCGAATTCGTCGCAGTCGATGATCAGTGCGTGCCGGACCTCGGACAACTCGACGCACGACTCGTCGGTGCATTCGGCTCCGTAGAGCGTGTGCACGATCAATGTTCCGTGGCAGATATCGATCACGTGTGCTGTCCTCCTCACTACTCGTTCCCCACCTCTGTTGATACCACCCGTCCCCGACAGCCCAGGGACCTGTGCGGGGTGTGTCTAATTGCGCTCGACGTCGATGGGGTGGGTGGCGAGCAGGGCGAGTGGCAGCGGCTGCCGGCGCAGCACCTGCGCCCAGACGTCGACCCGGGCGGGGGCGAGCACGTCCGACGCGAGCGCCGAGATCACGATCCAGTCGTCGCGCTGGAGTTCCGAGTCGAGCTGACCGTACGTCCAGCCCGAGTAGCCGGCGAAGATCCGGACACCCTCCACCAGCGGGGCGACGACCTCGGGGTCGGAGTCGAGATCGACCATCACCACGCGGCCGTGGACCCGGCGCAGACCCCGGACGCCGTCGGCCTGTGCGCCGGTGCGCAGGGTCGCCAGGCACAGTGCGGCGTCACGTTTGACGGGACCGCCGACGTACAGCGCGGACGGTCGCGCGGTGAGCGGCGCCCACTGTGGCAGCACGTCGTGCACGGCGGTTTCGCTGGGACGGTTGATGACCACGCCGAGGCTTCCGGCCTCGTTGTGCTCGATCACATAGATCACGGTGCGACGGAAAGCGGGTTCGACGAGATCTGTGGACGAGACCAACAGGCTGCCGGGCCGGACCACCGGTTCCGTCGACGCCGTTCGATCTTCGGGTTCTTCTGCGTGCGCCACCTGAACATCATCCCACCACGGCGAACGCGATGTGACGGAGGACGCGACCTGCGTCCGGTTCGCCGGTTTACGCCGCGGGCAGCCCCGCCGTCTCGGCGAGAACCGCGAGGTGGTGCTCGAACAGCGCGCCCGGTGTGGTGAACGTGTCGGCGCCGTACTGCCCGAACACCTCGAAGTTCACTGCCCCGAACAGCGCCGACCACACCAGCACACCGCGGGCGAGCAGGTGGTCGGGTGTGGTGAGGCCCAGTTCGGCACGGACGCGGTCGAGGTCGGCGGCGAGCCGGTCGTCGATGGGCGCCGCCGCGTCGGCCTCGAGCTTGCCCGCCCGGAACGCGTTGTCGAAGATCCCGACGAGGGCGTAGATCACCCGCGTTCCCGGGGTCGTGGTCTGCTCCCCGGGCGCCTGGTAGCCGGGGACCGGACTCCCGAACAGCAGTCCGTAGCGGGCGGGTTCCCGCAGCGCCCACTCCCGCACCGCGCGTCCGAGCGCCAGGAACTGCTCTCGCGGCTCGACCGCCGACGCCACCGCGGCCTCCGCGGCGTCGCCGAGTTCGTTGTATCCGTCGACGACGAGCAGCGTCAGCAGTTCGTCGCGGCTGTTGACGTACCGGTAGACCGCGGACGACACCACGCCGAGGTCCCGCGCGACGGCTCTCAGCGACAGGGCCGCACCCCCGACCGCGGCCAGCTGTTCGCGACCGATCCTCGTGATGTCCTGCAACGTCTGCTCGCGGGCGCGCTCTCGTGGTGTTCCTGGCATGAGGTCCAGCGTCGCAATTTCAGAGAGCAGTGTCAACAAACGAGAGCACTGCTCTTGACACGACGGGCGGGAGAGAGCATTCTCGACATGACACAGAGAGCAGTGCTCTCAAATCACCGAAATCGACTCACTCAGCGGGAGCAGAAATGTCGAACCTCGAGATCGTCACCGGAGCGGGACCCGTCGGCTGGACCGTCGCCCGGCAGCTCGCCGAACAGGGCCGACGGGTGCGGGTCCTCACTCGCTCGGGCAGCGGTCCGGACCATCCGCTGATCGAGCGGCGCAAGGTCGACGTCTCCGACGCCACCGCGCTGCGTGAGGCGTTCGACGGAGCGACCGACGTCTACCACTGCATCCACGCCGCCTACACCGCCGACGCCTGGGAGCGTGAACTCCCGGCCGCCGAGCAGACCGTCCTCGAGGCCGCCGGGCACATCGGCGCGGTCGTCGTGTTCCCCGAGAGCCTCTACTCCTACGACGCGTCTCGGCAGCCGATGACCGAGCACACGCCGCGGTCGGCCGACTCCGGTAAGCGCGGCGTCCGGACCCGATTACTGAAGGCCCGCGAAGAGTCCCCGACACCCACCGTCAGCGTCGTCGCGTCCGACTTCTTCGGACCGCAGGTGCTGAACGCGCACGCCGGCGAGCGCATGGTGCCCGTCGTCCTCGCGGGCAAGACGATGCGGGTCCTCGGTTCCGCCGACCTGCCCCACTCGTTCACCTACATCCACGACTTCGCGGCCGCGATGATCGCCGCCGCCCACGACCCGGCGCTGTGGAACTCGGTGCTGCACGCACCGACCGCGCCTGCCGTCACCCAGCGGCAGATGGTCGAGGCCTACGCGAAGGCCGCGGGGGTTTCCGTTCCGAAGGTGGGCACCCTGCCCGGCTGGGCGATCCGCGGCGCCGGTTTCGTCCACCAGGGGAGCCGCGAACTCGCGGAGATGCTGTACCAGTTCGAGGAGCCGTTCGTGATGGACTCGTCCGAGAGCGAGGCCCGGCTCGGACTGTCCCCGACGCCACTCGACCGGGCCGCGGAGGAGACCGTCCGGTGGTGGCAGGACAGGTCGGTCGCGGCCGCCGGATAGGGTCCTGTGAATGGCGAAACAGCTCGGGGACCGGCGCGAGGCGTGGCACAGAACGGCGTACACCCTCCGGCGGTCACCCGGGCTGGCCCGGCTGGCCACCGTGCGATTCGCCAGTCAGTTCGGCGACGGCATGTTCCAGGCCGCGCTCGGCGGCGCGATTCTGTTCAACCCCGAGCGGGAGACGGATCCCGTCGCGATCGCCGCCGGCTTCGCGGTGCTGCTGCTGCCGTACTCGGTGATCGGTCCGTACGCGGGCGCGCTCCTGGACCGCTGGGACCGCCGCAGTGTGCTGCTGTGGGCGAATGTGCTGCGCGGACTGCTGATTCTGGTGACTGCTGCGCTGCTGGAGACCGGGACCGGTGAGTCGGCGCTCCTCGTGCTCGCCCTCGCCGCCATCGGCGTGAGCCGGTTCGTCCTCGCGGGAGTCTCGGCAGCGCTGCCGCGGGTGGTGCACAGGTCCTGGCTCGTGGCCACCAATTCGGTGCTCGCGACCACCGGCTCCGTCGTCGCCGCACTCGGGGCCGCGACGTCCGTCGCCATCATTTCGTTCGTGGGCGCCGGCGATCGCGGCTCCGGAATCGCCGTGGCGGCCGCGGCCTGCGGTTCCGCGGTGGCCGCGTTCGCGGCGTCGCGCTTCCACCATCGACTACTCGGCCCGCACGCCGACGAGAAACCCGAATACGGAGCGGTTCGCGCCGTCGCCGCCGGACTGCGGAACGGCGCGCTCGCCGTGTGGCATTCGCCGGGCGTCACCACCGCGATGATCGGAATCGGTACGCACCGGATCGTTTTCGGCCTCAACACGCTGATCATGGTTCTGGTGTTGCGCGACACCGCGACCGTCAGCGCCCTGCCGGGCGGCCTGGCCGGCTTCGGTGTCGCCGTCGGCGCCACCGCCACCGGCATGCTGCTGGCAGCGATCTCGACCCCGTTCCTCATACCCCGGATCGGGCGGTCCCGCACCATCGTCGGCGGTCTGATCCTCGCCCTCGTCGTGCAGTGCACGCTCGTCGCGACCCTCACGCAGGCGTCGCTGCTGTGCGGCGCGTTGCTGCTCGGATTCGCCGGGCAGTCCGTCAAACTCAGCGGCGACGCGGCGATGCAGATCGAGATCGAGGACGACCGCAGGGGACAGGTGTTCGCGCTTCAGGACACCGTGTTCAACGTGGCGTTCATCGGGTCGATCGCCGCGGCGTCGCTCGTGATAGCCCCCGACGGCCGATCACTCGCACTGGTGCTGGCCGGCGGGGCGTTCTACGGCCTCGGACTGGTCGGCGTCCTGTTCAACACCCGGCGCGAACCTGCCTGAGGACCCGGCTATTCCGATCCCGGCATCGGCACGTTCTGCAGCCGGACCTGACCGCGGGCCACCTCCTTGCCGGTGTCGGCTGCCGTGATCACCACCGACCACAATTGCTGCACGCGGCCCTGCTGGATCGGCAGCGCGACCACGTCGACCCGTCCCTCGGTGCGGGCCCGCAGGAAGTCGGTGCCGTTGTGCACACCCACCGCGAACTGACCGCGGTCGGCGACAGCCGTGCTCGCGCCGATGCTCGCCGCCGATTCGACCGCCGTCGTGTAGACGCCGCCGTGCACGACTCCCCACGGGGTGTGGTGGTCGGCAGACAGGTCGATGTGGCCGACCACCTTCGTCCCCGACACCTCGTCGAGCTCCAGTCCGGCTGCGACGACGAAGGCGCTCGCCGCCTCGCGGGTCAGATCGGTCATCGTGTGTTCTCCTCGTCGAACCCTCAGGTAAGTTTGATTTCCCAACCCACCTTGCCCGGTTTCTGCGGCGACGTCAATGGTCCCGGCCGTGCCGATCACCGGATCGGGGCGCCACGCGCGCACCGCCGCGATCACCGGTACCTCGGGTATCGCCGCCTCGGCATTCCACGTCCCGCCGCAGTCCGAGTCCCACATCGCGTCGTCGAGAAGTCCGTCGCCGTCGAAGTCCAGGCGCACTGCGTCCACGCCGCCCGACGATCCGAGGTCGAGATCGGCCGGCGACGTCCACGTCACCGGAGCGTCGACACCGGTTCCGAACGAATACTCGAGAGGATCCATATGGAGGTTGGACGCAGCGCGACCGAATCCGGTTCCACCGGATGACAGCCGATTCCGCTGTGACGGTGAGACCGCACTGTAACCGGACTGCGACCGGACGAGCCGGGCTCGTGCGCCGGGAACGCGGCCCACCGGTGTTATCTTCGACCCCGCGCGTGCGGGTCGGTCCACCATCATTCCGACCACCGATGTGGAGGGGCGTCGTGGTCGAAAAGTCGTGGTCTGTGGCCGGAGTACACCTGTGCGTTGCCGCCGTCGTGGCCGCGACGATCGGCTTCACCGCATCCCCGGCGGCAGCCGAGACCCTGCCGTGGCTACCGGTGAACGCCTGCGGCGAGACCGGATTCAACCCGGCGAAGGAGCCACCGAGCCCGGGCGGACCGCCGCTGCCCGCGATCCCCCCGACCGTGAGCATCCCGATCCCGTACCCCGACTTCGTGCCCGTCCCCGTTCCCGGACCGCGCGTCGACCAGACCCGCGTCGCCCAGGACCTTCCCGCCGACCCGTGCGCGGACCCGTGCCCCGACCTCACCGACGACGTCGACGAACCGGAATCCGAGCCGGGGTCCACGGGTTCCGCGGGGTCTTCGGGTTCGTCCGGCTCGGCAGCGCTGACCGTCCCGAAGATCTCGATCGACCCGCGCCCCGAGACCATTCCCATCCCCGTTCCCGGCGGTCCCGGACCCGAACCGCAGCCTGCGCCCCCGGTCGAGATCAACCCGGCCGAACGCGGTTCCCTCACCGCGGCGATGGCGACGCCGGCCGTCGGCGACGTCCGACTGGTGTCGCAGCTGACGGGACAGGGGTCCGAGAACCGAACCGACAAACGCTGGCAGGTGGACGGCACCGACCTCGGCATCACGTGGGAGACCAGGCCCGGCGAGGTGGCGATAGCGTTCGGAGACACGTTCGGCAAGGACTGGGCTCCGCCCGGTGCGTTCGGCGAGGACTGGCGGAGCAACGTTCTCGGCCACAGCACCGACACCGACCTGTCCGACGGCATGACCATCGACAGCATGGTCCAGGACAGCCGCTGCCACGCCGCCGAGATCATCGACAGCAGGCACGTCAACAACTTCGAGACGACCACCATCCCCACGTCCGGGTTCGCGATCGGTGACCGTCAGTACCTCAGCTACATGTCGGTGAAGCGCTGGAGCATGATCCCCGGCATGTGGTACACGAACTACGGTGGCATCGCCTACTCCGACGACGACGGGCAGACCTGGACCAAGGATCAGCATGCGAAGTGGGACAACATCTTCGGTGCCCGGTTCCAGGTGTCCGCAATGGTGCCGCACGGCGATTACGTGTACATGTTCGGCACCCCAAACGGGCGGATCGGCACCATCGGCCTGGCCCGGGTTCCGGTCGACCAGGTGCTCAACACCACGTCGTACCAGTACTGGTCGGACGGAACGTGGACGCCCGTGTCCCGGCACCTGGCGACCCCCATCGTCGGTGGGGTCGCCAGCGAGTTGTCCGTCCGCTACGACGCGGCCGCGGACAGGTGGCAGATGAGCTACCTCGAACCTGTCGGCGGTTCGATCATCCTGCGGCAGTCGTCGAGCCCACAGGGTGCGTGGTCGGACGGGGCGACGCTCGTCGACACGGCCGACTACCCGAAGGCGTACGGCGGCTTCATCCACCCGTGGTCGACAGACGAGGACCTGTATTTCACGATCTCGGAGTGGGACAGCTACAACGTCTACCTGATGCACGCGTCCCTGCACCCATGAGTACTTGTCAACCGCCGGACGTTAACAAGTACGCACGGCGTGGAGGGCTACCTCGGTGGCCTTGACGACGAAGTACACGTCCAGGCCCGGCACCAGATCGAGTTCCGCGACGGACGCCGCCGTCACGTCGGCGCTCAGTTCGAGCCGGCCGCCGGCCTCGGCGGCGCGCACCCGGACCGTCGGCCCGCGCACCTCGATCTCGGAGATGGACACCCGGAAGACGTTGCGCGGACTGCCTTCCGGAGACCTCCGGTGCACGGCCACCGAGTGCGGTGCGAACACCGCGACAGCCGGTGCGCCCGAAACGAAATCGGCGTCGAGCAGACCGTGCATCCGGACACCCGTCTCGGTCTCGAACCCGTCCTGCGCCCCGAACACGGGAACGAGGTTCAGTCCGGCGATCCGGGCGGCGAACGCACTGCGCGGACGGGTCAACACGTCGCGCACCGAACCGGATTCGACGACCTGACCGCCCTCGACGACGATCACCCGGTCGGCCAGGGCCAGCGCGTCGAGGACGTCGTGCGTGACCACCACCGCGGTCCGGTCTCCGTCCCGCAGCACCTGCCGGAGCAGCACCCGCAGGGCGGGGGCCGCAGCCACGTCGAGGGCCGACATGGGCTCGTCGAGCAGCAGCGCCTGCGGTTCCGCGGCGAGCGCCCGGGCCACCGCGACCCGCTGCGCCTGCCCCCCGGACAACTCGTGCGGGCGGCGATCGGCGAATTGGGTCGCATCGACGGCGTCCAGCCACTTCTCGGCGATCGCCCGGGACTCACGGCGGCCGCGGCCCGAACTGCGCGGCGCGAACGCCACATTCGCGGCCACCGTCAGATGCGGAAACAGCAGTGCCTGCTGCGCGAGCAGTGCGATACCGCGCCGGTGCGGCGGCAGCGCGATACCGCGCGCGGTATCGGTGAGCACCCGGCCGTTCAGTTCGACCCGTCCGGCGTCCGGCCGGACCAGTCCCGCGACCACCGACAACGCCGTCGACTTGCCGGCGCCGTTGGGTCCGAGGACGGCCAGCACCTCCCCCTCGGCGAGGTCGAATCCCACCTCGACGCCGCGGGCCGCGACCCTCGCCTCGACACTCAGGCCGGTCACAGTGCCGCCCTCGACGCCCAGCCCCGCGAACCCACCACGATGACCACCGCCACCACGACCAGCACCAGCGACAACGCCACGGCCGCATCCGCGTCCGTCTCGCGTTGCAGGTAGATCTCGAGCGGCAGGGTCCGCGTGACGCCCTGCAGACTGCCCGCGAACGTCAACGTCGCCCCGAACTCGCCGAGCGCCCGCGCGAACGCCAGCACCGCACCGGACACGAGCCCCGGCAGCACAAGCGGCAGTGTCACCCGCCGGAAGACGGTGGTGGGACTCGCGCCGAGCGTCGCGGCGGCGTGCTCGTACCGCCTACCTGCGGTCCGCAGCGACCCCTCGAGGCTCACCACCAGGAACGGCAACGCGACGAACGTCTGCGCGAGCACTACGGCCGTGGTGGTGAACGCGATGTGGATACCCGCGACCTCGAGGTGCTGCCCGATCAGGCCCTTCCGGCCGAATGTGTAGAGCAGGGCGATACCCCCGACCACCGGCGGGAGGACCAACGGCAGCAGCACCAGCGACCGCAGCACGTGCAACCCGCGAAAACCGCTGCGGGACAGCACGGCTGCCATCGGAACGCCCAGCAGGATGCACAGCCCGGTACTCGCGGCGGCGGTGCGCAGACTCAGTTCCAGTGCCGCCAGCGAGGATTCCGACGTGATCAGTTGGACGAAGCGGGACCAGTCGACGCTCGCCAGCATCGCGAACAGTGGCAGGACGACGAACAGGCCGCCCAGCGCTGCCGGCACGAAGATCCAGCCCGGGAGGCCGGACGGGACTTTGACGCGCGCCGCTCGGATCACGGCTGGGCGAATCCGGCCTTCGCCAGCACCGCCTGGCCCTCGGGTCCGGTGACGAGGTCGATGAAGCCCTGCGCCGCCTCCGGATTCTTCGAGGCGGACAACGCGGCGATCGGGTACGTGTTCACGGCCTGCGCGGCCTCCGGGAAGGCCACGGCCGTCACCTTGTCGCCCGCTCCGGCGGCGTCGGTAACGTACACGAGTCCGGCGTCCGCCTGACCGGCCGTCACCTTGTTCAGCACGTCGGTGACCGACGACTCCTCGCTGACGGGGGTGAGGTCGACACCCGAAGCAGCCTCGACCTTCTGTGTCGCGGAACCGCACGGGACCTGCGGGGCACACGTGACCACCAGCGTGCCCTCCCGGTTCAGATCCGCGAAAGACGTGATGCCCTTGGGATTTCCCGGCGCCGTCACGATGGTCAGCGTGTTGGTGGCGAAGTTCGCGGGACTGCCCTCGACGAGTCCGGCATCGACGACCTTCGTCATGTTGTTCGTGTCGGCGGACGCGAACACGTCGGCGGTCGCGCCCTGGTCGAGTTGTGCGGCGAGGTCGGAGGACCCCGCGAAACTGAATTCCACGTGGGATCCGGGGTTCGCGGTCTCGAACATCTCGCCGAGTTCCGTGAACGTGCCCTTCAGCGACGCCGCGGCGAACACCGTGATGTCGCCGCCCTCCGCGGATGCCGACGTGGACTCCGCGGAGCCGGACGCGGAGTCGTCGTCGTTCGAACCGCAGCCGGTGACCAGAGCGAGACCGAGTGCGGCCGCGGCCACCCCGGTCGTGCCCCTGCGCCAGGACATCTTCATGAAATTCCTCCAGGAGTTTCTACGATCACCGTGGTCGACTTGACGACGGCTACCGCGACCTTGCCGGGCTCGAGCCCGAGATCGCGGACGGCTTCACTGCTCATCAGGGAAACGACACGGAAAGGACCGCACTGCATCTCGACCTGGGCCATCACCTTGTCCATCACGACCGCGGTGACGATGCCGGTGAACCGATTACGTGCCGAGGACTCCGACCCGAGCAGATCCGGGGATTTGGCCGCGTTGGCGCGCGCGAACTCGGCGAGCGCGACACCGTCGATCACCTTGCGGCCCGACTCGTCCTTCTCCGCGGCGAGGCTGCCGTTGTCGATCCAGCGCCGGACGGTGTCGTCGCTGACACCGAGCAATTCCGCGGCCTGGCGTATCCGGATGCCCGTCATCCGTCGGTGGTCCGCGCATGCGTCATGCCCGACATACTATGTCGGCAAATACGGACCAATCAAGTGCAAGTCTCCGCAAATGCGGATCAGTACACGTCCCGCACGTAACGCTTGTCGCTGGACAGCTGCTTCATGTACAGCTCGGTGTCCTCTTCGTCGAGGCGCCCGTGGGTGCGGACGACTTCGCGGACCGTCTCGTCGACGTCCTTCGCCATCCGGCTGGCGTCCCCGCACACGTACAGCGAGGCACCCTCCTGCATCCAGCCCCACAGCTTGGCGCCGTGTTCGCGGATGCGGTCCTGCACGTAGATCTTCTGCCGCTGGTCCCGGGAGAACGCCGCATCGAGGTGGGTGAGAAATCCGTCGCGGTGCATAGCTTCCATCTCCTCGCGGTAGTAGAAGTCGGTTGCCTCGTGCTGCTCACCGAAGAACATCCAGTTCTTGCCGGTGTGACCCAATTCGCGCCGCTCGTGCAGGAATCCACGGAACGGGGCGATCCCGGTGCCGGGACCGACCATGATCATCGGCGCATCGGCGGCCTGCGGGGGACGGAAGTGCGCCGACTTCTGCACGAAGATCGGCACGTCGGCGTCGTCGCAGTGATCGGCGAGGAACGTCGAGCACACCCCGGAACGGTTCTTGCCCTCGTGGTTGTAGCGCACTGCGGAGACGGTCAACTGCACCTCACCCGGATCCACCTTGGGACTCGACGAGATCGAGTACAACCGCGGCTGGAGACGCTTGAGGACGCCCAGCCACTCCTCCGCGTCGGCGTCGACTTCGTACTGCGCCAGCACGTCCATCGACTGCCGACCCCACAACCACTGTTGGAGCGCGATCTTGTTGTGCGGTCGCAGCAGTCGAGCCAACTCGGTGTCCTGCGTGCGGCTCTGCACGAACCGCAGCAGTTCGGGGGTCACCTTGGTGATCTCGAGTTTCGTGCGCAGCGCCTCCCGCAGCGTCATCTCCGGCAGGTCCGGCAGTGTGACAGGAGTGTCCGGGATCGACCGGGTGACCTTCAGCCACTCGTCGACGACGGCGTCGCTGTTGGTAGGCCAGACACCGAGCGCGTCGCCCGCCTCGTAGGAGAATTCCGGATCGCTCACCTCGAAGCCGAACTGCCGCACGTCCTTCGACGAGCCGGCCGCGCTGAGCGGAATGTTCCTCGTCAACCGGGTCACCAGGGGAGACTTCCGGGTGAACGTCGCCGCCTTCTTCGCTGCGGGCGCCGCCGGTGCCGGTGCGGCCGGTGCCGCGCCGCCGGCCGCACGCTCACGGACCAGGTTCTGCACCTGGGTCAGCCACTGACGTGCCTGGTCCTCGTAGTCGGGTTCGCAGTCGACGCGCTCGGTGAGACGCTTCGCCTCGAGTTGCTCCAATCGGGCGTCGATCCGCTTGCCGTGCCCGCAGAAGTCGTCGTAGTTCGAGTCGCCGAAAGCCAGTACGGCGTAGCGGGTCTGCGACAGCTTCGGCGCCTCGTCGCTGCTGAGCGCCGACCAGAAACTGCTGCCGTTGTCGGGGGCGTCACCGTCCCCGAACGTGCTGGTGATGATCAGGAGATCGCGGACGTCGGCGAGGCCCGCGACGTCGTAGTCGTCCATGCTGATCAGGTGCGTGCCGTGGCCGGCCTCCTCGAGTTGGCGGGCGCATTCGGCGGCGAACTCCTCCGCGTTGCCGGTCTGCGACGCCCACACCACCACCACCGGATGCTGGACCGATTCAGCGTTCGCCGGACTTCCGGACGCCAGCGCGGAGCCGTCCGGGACATCGGAACGGGAGAACAGGCCGGCCATCAGACCGTCCAGCCACACCCTTTTCGACCCGGAGATCGGCGCGCTCCGCGGAAGCACCGGAACGCCCTGGATCTCGGTGGACTGCAGTCCCGACAGCAGTCCCGCGAGGTACATGCGTTCGTGTTCGTCGAAGGTCGGTGAGGCCGAATCGTCCAGTCCGAGAATGCGGCTCATCTCGGACGCGGGCGAACCCTGCGCGAGGGTGAGCGACCCACCCGATTCCGGGACCTCCGGAGCGGACACCGGGGCCACCCGGGTCAGGGAGACCGCACACACCTTGAACTCCGGCTGGAAGGACGTGGGGTCGACGGCGTCGTTGGTGACGGCATTGATGCTGAGATATTCGCCGAACGAGTCGTTCCAGTGGAACGGGGCGAAACACCCACCGGGCAGCACGCGGTCGCTGACGACGGCCGGAAGAACCGCGCGACCGCGGCGGGACGCCACCTCCACCTTGTCACCGTCGGAGATCGAGAACTTCTGCGCATCAGCCGGATTGATCTCGACGAACGGGCCGGAGTTCAGCTTGTTGAGCTTGGCCACCTTGCCCGTCTTCGTCATCGTGTGCCACTGATGCTGCAGGCGTCCGGTGTTGAGCACGAACGGGTAGTCGTCGTCGGGCATCTCGGCGGGCAGCATGTGCGGGCGCGGGAAGAAGGCGGCCTTGCCGCTCGCGGTGGCGAACGCGAGGCGGGGGAGTGAACCGTCGGGAGCGGACAGCAGATTCTGGCTGACGCCGTCGTTGACGTAGCGGATCGGATTGCGGTCGGTGCGGTCCCCGGGCGGGCTCGGCCACTGCACCGGCGTCTCCCGCAGGCGGTCGTAGCTGACGCCGCGAAGGTCGTAGCCGGTCTTGGGATTCCAGGTGCGCTTGATCTCCTCGAACACGTCCTCCGAGGATTCGTACGTGAACGCGTCCGCATACCCCATCTCGCAGGCGACGCGGGCGATGATCTGCCAATCGGGCAGCGCCTGGCCGACCGGGTCGACGGCCTGCTGCAGGAGAGTGAGGTTGCGCTCGGAGTTGATCATCACCGAATCCGACTCCGCCCACAGCGCGCCGGGCAGCAGGATGTCGGCGTAACCGTTGGTCTCGGTGTCGAGGAAGACGTCCTGGGTGATCACGAGATCGGCGGCCTCGAGGCCCTCGATCACGGTCCGCCGGTTGGCCACGGTGGCAACGGGATTGGTGCAGATGATCCAGCAGGCCTTGATGTCGCCCGCCACCATCCGCTCGAACATGTCGACGGTGCCGGTGCCGACCTCGGTGCGGATGCTGCCCTCGGGCAGCTCCCACAGGTCCTCGATGAACGCCCGGTCGTCGGCGGCGAGCACCGACCGCTGCCCCGGCAGGCCGGGACCCATGTACCCCATCTCGCGGCCGCCCATGGCGTTCGGCTGACCGGTGAGGGAGAACGGGCCGTTGCCCGGGCGGCAGATCGCGCCGGTGGCCAGGTGCAGGTTGCAGATGGCGTTGGTGTTCCACGTGCCGTGGGTGCTCTGGTTGAGGCCCATCGTCCAGCAGCTCATCCAGTTCTCGGCCTCGCCGATCCACTGGGCGGCCTGCCGGATGTCGGATTCGGGGATACCGGTGATCTCCGCGACCTTCTCGGGGGTGTACTCCTCGAGGAACTCCGGCATCACCTCCCAGCCCTCGGTGAACTCGGCGATGAATGCGGGATCGGTGTGCCCGTTCTTCACGAGCAGGTGCAGCAGGCCGTTGAGCAGTGCGAGGTCGGTGCCCGGGGCGATCTGCATGAACAGGCCGGCCTTGTCGGCGGTCGCGTTGCGGCGGGGGTCGACGACGATCAGCTTGGCGCCGGCCTTGACGCGGTCCATCATCCGCAGGAACAGGATGGGGTGACAGTCCGCCATGTTGGCGCCGATCACGAAGAACACGTCGGCCTTGTCGAAGTCCTGATACGAGCCGGGCGGGCCGTCCGCACCCAGGGACTGCTTGTAGCCGGTGCCGGCGCTGGCCATGCACAGCCGCGAGTTCGACTCGATCTGGTTGGTCCCGACGAAACCCTTCGCCAATTTGGTGATCAGGTACTGCGCCTCGATGGACATCTGACCGGAGACGTAGAAGGACAGGGCGTCGGGGCCGTGCTCGTCGAGTTGTTCCTTCAGCCGACGGGCGGTCTCACTGATGGCGGCGCCGACGTCCACCGCGGTGGGCGTCTCCCCACGCTCGTCCCGGACGTACCCGGTTTCCATGCGGCCACCGGCCACGAGCATCTCGGCGCTCGTCGCACCCTTGGTGCAGAGCCGCCCGAAGTTGGTGGGATGGTCCTTGTCGCCGGACGCCTTGAGCACCCGGCGGGCATTCGTCTCGGGATCGATCCCGACCTCCAGCACCATGCCGCAGCCGACACCGCAGTACGAGCAGGCGGTCTTCACTGTGGAAGTCCCGGCTTTCTGCTGCTGCATCGACTCGCTCCTCACCTGCGAGGTCGCCGCCTGTCCACCCGGCTCACGACCTGTATCAATGGTGCCGAGCGGCGTGTTTCGTCGGGATTAACCCCGGTGAGCGTTCGATGACGTCTCTCGCACCCGGGGTGCGGCGCAGTGGTGAGTCCGTTCGGACGAGTCGAGAAATCGATGTGACCGCAGTCACACAATACTGGCGGGCGAGTCAGGCCTGCTGCGCGGCCCACCACGACAGCAGTTCGGCCTCGGCCTCGTCCCGGCTGAGAGGACCGCGGTCGAGCCGGAGTTCCTTGAGGTACTTCCAGGCCTTCCCGACGTCCGGTCCGGCGGGAATGCCGAGCAGTTCCATGATCGCGTTGCCGTCGAGGTCAGGACGCACCCGGGCGAGGTCTTCCTGCTCGGCGATCCGGGCGATCCGCTCCTCGATGTCGTCATAAGTCGCCTGCAGCGCGGCCGCCCGCCGCTTGTTGCGGGTGGTGCAATCGGCGCGGACCAGCTTGTGGAGCCGCGGCAGCAGCGGACCGGCGTCCGTCACGTACCGGCGCACCGCGGAATCGGTCCACTGCCCCTTGCCGTAGCCGTGGAACCGCAGGTGGAGAAACACGAGCTGCGAGACGTCGTCGACCATCTGCTTCGAGTACTTCAGGGCCCGCATCCGCTTGCGGACCATCTTGGCGCCGACCACCTCGTGGTGGTGGAAGCTCACACCGCCACCCGGCTCGTTGCGCTTGGTGTCCGGTTTGCCGATGTCGTGCAGCAGCGCCGCCCACCGCAGCACCAGGTCGGGATCGCCGTCCTCGAGGTCGACGGCCTGCTTCAGCACGGTCAGCGAGTGCCAGTACACGTCCTTGTGCTGGTGGTGCTCGTCGATCTCGAGCTTCATCTGCGGCACCTCGGGCAGCACGAAATCGGCCAGACCGGTCTCGCACATCACGTTCATGCCGTCGATGGGGAACTCGCCGAGAATCAGCTTGTCCAGTTCCGCCCGCACGCGCTCGGCCGTGATCCGCTCGATCTGCGGGGCCATGTCGGCGATGGCCGCGTGCACGCGCTCGTGCAGCGTGAAACCCAGCTGGGACACGAAGCGGGCGGCCCGCAGCATGCGCAGCGGGTCGTCGTTGAACGAGTTCTCCGGGGCCGACGGCGTGTCCAGCATCCCGGCCAGCAACGCATCCATGCCGTTCAGGGGGTCGACGAAGTCCTGCGAGCCGTCCGCACCGATCCGGACGGCCATCGCATTGACCGTGAAATCGCGCCGCACCAGGTCGTCCTCGAGTTTCGTCCCGAACTGGACGACGGGATTGCGCGACACCCGGTCGTAGGCGTCCGCCCGGTACGTCGTGATCTCGATCTGCTGACCCGCCTTGGCGGCGCTGATCGTCCCGAACTCGATGCCCGTGTCCCACTGGTTGTCGACCCAGCCGGACAGCAGTTTCTGCACCTGCTCCGGGCGGGCGTCGGTGGTGAAGTCGAGGTCGGTGCCGAGGCGACCCAGGATCGCGTCCCGGACACTGCCCCCCACCAGGTACAACTCGTGACCGGCGGAAGCGAACTTCTCACCGAGCGGCGTCAGGACTTCGGACAGCTCGCGCAGCGTCATCGCGGCGCCGGCAAGCAGTCGCGTACGGCGCTCGTCGTCGAGAGAAGGGGCAGTCACGTCCAGGAAGCTTACCGAGGTGCGCAAATAGCGGGATACGCATACACGCTGTCACCTCGCAGTTCGGTTCGCCACAGGTGTGTCACGAAGCGTCTCGGTTCGGGTGCGGCGTTCCGGTGGAACCGGCAAAGCCAACTACTATCGATGGGGTGTCTGCTGCCGAACGTGCGAACAGGAGTCGCCGCAACTCGCGGCGGCGCGGCGCCGTCGGCAAACCCGCGAAACCCCACATGAGGACGGTGCGCGAAACGTCGGCGGGCGGGCTCGTCGTCAACGGTCTCGGCGGGCCGCGGGAGCATCTGTGCGCCGCGCTGATCGGCCGCACCGACCGTCGCGGGCGGCTCCTGTGGTCGCTGCCCAAGGGACATATCGAGCAGGGCGAGACCGCCGAACAGACCGCGATGCGTGAGGTCGAGGAGGAGACCGGCATCCAGGGCACCGTCCTGGCGTCGCTCGGCAGCATCGACTACTGGTTCGTCACCGAGGGCCGCCGGGTCCACAAGACCGTCCATCACTATCTGCTGCGATGCCTCGGCGGGGAACTGTCGGACGAGGACGTGGAAGTCACCGAGGTAGCGTGGGTGCCGCTCGCCGAGCTGGGATCACGCCTGGCCTACGCAGACGAACGGAAACTCGCAGAAATCGCCGGTGACTTGATCTCCAAGATGACTACCACTCCGCCCGCACCCGACCTGAAGCTCCAGAAGGGGCCAGACGCCGGATGAGGATGGCTTTGCGTCGGGTCGGTGCCGTGACGCTGACCGCACTCGCGGTCGTTCTGGCTCCCACCAGCACCGTGGTGGCGTCGGCCCAGGACCCTGTGCCGCCGGAGAGCGCCGAGACCCAGCTCGTCGACGAGGACCCCGAGTTCCTCGAACTGCACATCGACAACGTCACCCCGTCCACGGTGACCACCACCACCGACCCGATCGTCACCGTCACCGGGTCGGTGAAGAACATCGGCGACCGCACGGTCCGCGACGTCAGCGTACGGCTGCAACGCGCGCCCGCCGTCGCGAGCAGCGAGGGCCTCCGCACGTCCCTCACCCTCGATCAGTCCCGCTACGACACGGTCGGCATGTTCGACACGGTCGCGGGCCGCCTCGACGAGGGTCAGAGCAAGCAGTTCACGCTGTCGCTGCCGCTGCGTTCCGACACCGACCTCTCTCTCGACATCACCGAACCCGGCGTGTACCCGCTGATGGTGAACGTGAACGGCACCCCCGAGTACGGCGGGGCCGCGCGCCTCGACGACGCCCGGTTCCTGCTTCCCGTGTTCGGGGTCCCGGGCAGTCCGGCGGTGCCCCCGGACATCTCCAGTCCCGTCGCCATCACCATGATGTGGCCCCTCGCCGACCGCCCCCGGTTGGCGGCGGGTGTCGCTGGGTCCGTCACCGAACCGGTGCGTCTCGTGGACGACGACCTCGCGAGCTCACTGGACGACGGCGGCCGGCTCGACGAACTGCTGGGGGCGGCGGAGTTCGCCACCCGGGAGAGCGTCGACCGCGACCACACGCTGCGGGACAGTCTGTGCCTGGCGGTCGACCCGGACCTGCTGATCACCGTTGAGAACATGACCCGCGGATATCTGGTGGTGGACGACCCATCCGATCCCACCGGTTCCGCGCACGAGGGTGCGGGCAAGGATGCCGCGGCGGCGTGGCTCGAGCGTGCCCGGTCGCTGGCCGCGTCGATGTGCACCACGTCGGTGCCGTTCGCGCAGGCCGACCTGTCCGCGATCAGCGAGATCGGAAACGCCGACCTCACCGCGACCGCTGTCGACGCCCCCGCCGACATCGTGGACAACGTGCTCGGTGTCACGTCGCTGCGGAACTTCGTCT
This sequence comes from Rhodococcus opacus B4, assembly GCF_000010805.1. Lineage (NCBI taxonomy): Bacteria > Bacillati > Actinomycetota > Actinomycetes > Mycobacteriales > Nocardiaceae > Rhodococcus > Rhodococcus opacus. The sequence continues at coordinate 3,754,578 of NC_012522.1, forward strand.
GGAGCGACGCCGGGGTGCTCGACGACGCGACGGCGCAGATGCTCCGCGGAGACGACGCGACCACGGCACTCGTGGCCGCGAATTCCGTCGACACGACCACTCCCCGCGACAGCGCCCACGTCATCGAGGCGACACCGCCGCCCGCAACCCCCGTCCCGGCGAACGGGGAGACCACCACCCCCGCGGCCACCGAGACCCCGACGGCCACGGGCAGCGTCGACGCACTGCTGTTCGATCCGTCCGTCGGCACGGCGCTCGCCGCGATGGGGACGACTCCGCAGACTCCCTCCTACACCCCCCAGCGCGCCCGGTACGACCTCTCGGACGATTCCCAGACCGCCCGGATGCAGGACGCGCTCGGTGCGGTGTCGTGGTCTGCCCTCGAACCCGAGGCCGCACGGGCGGCCGGCGTCCCCCGAACGCTGATGGTGGTGCCGCCGCAGCTGTGGACGGCGGGCGCCGACGACGCGAAGACACTGCTGTCGACGGTGGCCTCCCTGATGCGGTCGGGGCTCGCGACGCCCCGGCCGTTGCCCGCGATGCTGGGCCGCCAACCCGGATCACCCGAGGTCGCGAGCCTGGACTACCCGGATCAGGCCGCCGAGGACGGCGTCCCCGCCCACATCCGCGACGCCGCCGCCACCCAGATGCCCCGGATCGAGGCCCTGAACGCCGCGCTGGTCGGCGACCCGCAGGCCCCACTCACCCCTGAGCGGTTAACCGCACCGCTCCGCGAGGACCTCGTGCGCTCGATGAGCCTCGCGCATCGCCGCGACGACGAACGCCGGTCCGCGGAAGAAGCGTCCGACACGCGCGCCGACGAGGTCGCCGAAACCATGGACGACATGTTCGGGGCCGTCACCGTCGTGTCGCCCGGCGGCGTCTACACGCTGGCGTCGGAACAGAGCCCGCTGCTGCTGGTCGCCAGGAACGACCTGCCGGTCGGGATCACCGTGCGTCTGCAGGTGGACGCGCCATCCGGAATGACCATCACCGACATCGGCCCCACCACGCTGCCGCCGCGGGGCAGCCGCACCCTCACCGTTCCCACCGAGGCCAACGACTCCCGCAAGCTCGTCGTCAATTTCTCTCTGACCACCGCCGATGGACAGCAACTGGGAGAGCCGACCAGCGTGACGGTACGGTCCAACGCGTACGGGCAGGCGGTGGCGATACTGACAGCATGCGCGGGTGCTCTGCTGCTGTTCCTCGCCGGCCGCCGGCTGTGGCATCGATTCCGCGGCCAGCCGGATCCAGCTGACGAAGGGTACGAACGTTCATGACCGGGAACTTGCCCAGCAGGGGCCAGAGGCTTCCCGATCGCTCCCATCCCCGGGTCGCGCCGTGGGAGCGGGACCACTGGGCCCGGGAGATCCGGCCGGACGAGGCGCCGACGGTGCAGTTCGCGGCCATCCGGGTCGACCCACCGCCCCCTCCGGTCCGCGACTCCGGGCCGTCGACGGCGCCGCAGAAGCAGAGCAACTCCCGCCTGCTGGCGTCCACCGGGTCGATCGCGGTGGCGACGCTCGTCAGCCGCATCACCGGATTCGCCAAGCAACTTCTCGTCCTGACGCTGCTGGGTGGGTCGGTGGCCAGCTCGTTCACCGTCGCCAGCCAGATCCCGAACATGATCTCCGAACTGGTGCTGGGCGCGGTGCTCACCGCCATCGTGGTGCCCGTCCTGGTGCGCGCCGAACGCGAGGACCCGGACCAGGGTGCCGCGTTCGTGCGTCGCCTGTTCACCGCCACGTGTGTGCTGCTCGGAACGGCGGCGCTGCTCGCGACCGCCGCGGCGCCCGTGCTCACCACCCACGTGTTCCTGTCGGCCGACGGCAAGGTGAACACGTCCCTCACCACAGCCCTGTCCTATCTGCTGCTGCCCGCGATCCTGTTCTACGGGCTGTCGGCGCTGCTCACGGCCATTCTGAACACCCGGCAGGTGTTCAAACCCGGCGCCTGGGCTCCGGTGCTGAACAACGTCGTGATGCTCACCGTGCTGGTGATCTACTACGCCACACCGGGGGAGATCACCCTCGATCCGGTCCGGATGAGCGACCCGAAACTGCTGGTCCTCGGCGTGGGCGTCACGCTCGGTGTCGTGGTGCAGGCGCTGAGCCTGGTGCCGGCGATCCGCCGCGAGGGCATCTCGCTGAAACCGCTGTGGGGCCTCGACGACCGGCTCAAGCAGTTCGGCGGCATGGCCGTCGCCATCATCCTGTACGTGCTGATCAGCCAGGCCGGCATGATCGTCGCCACCCGCATCTCGTCGCACGCGGACGCGTCGGGTCCCGCGATCTACAACAACGCCTGGCTGCTGCTGCAGTTGCCGTACGGCGTGCTCGGCGTGACGGTGCTCACGGCGATCATGCCGCGGCTCAGCCGCAACGCCGCCGCCGACGACACGCCCGCCGTGGTCGACGACCTGTCCGTCGCCACCCGGCTGACGATGATCTCCCTGATCCCGATCATCACGTTCCTCACGTTCGCCGGACCGGAGATCGGTCAGGCGCTGTACGGGTACGGCAACTTCGGGTCCGGGGACGCCGAACGCCTCGGCGAGGCCGTCAGCTGGTCCGCGTTCACGCTCATCCCGTACTCGCTCGTCCTGATCCAGCTCCGCGTGTTCTACGCCCGCGAACAGGCGTGGACTCCCACGTGGATCGTCCTCGGCATCACCGCGGTGAAGATCGCGCTGTCGGCGCTCACCCCGATGATCGCCTCGAGCGACGACCAGGTGGTCATCCTGCTCGGCGCGGCCAACGGTCTCGGCTACATCACCGGCGCGCTCGTCGGAGGCTGGCTGCTGCACCGCAGCCTCGGCAACCTGCAGATGGCGAACGTCGGGAAGACGGTGTGGGTGGTGGTGCTCGCGTCGATGGCGGGCGCGCTCGTCATGCTCGGCGCCGACCGGCTCCTCGGGCTCGACCGGCTCACCAGTCTGTTCGGCGGTCCGGGCTCCATGGTCCGGGTCATGATCAGCGGCGTCCTCATGCTCGCCGTCACGTTCGTGATCCTCTGGTTCGCGAAGGTCCCCGAAATCGTGTCCATCACCGTCGCCGTCGCCCGCAAGGTTCGTGCCCTGCGCGGTCGCGGCGCGGCTCCGGAACCGGAGGTCGACCCGCTCGCCGACGCCGAAACAGAACTGATTCCCGTGGTCCGTGCCACACCGCCCGACGTCGGTGGGCAGCCGCGTGGTATCGAACGACCCGGTGGACTCCCGTACCCTGGACACGAGCGGGTCGGATCGCCGCCCGGTAACGGTCGGAGTTGGGCATTCGAGAATGAAGGAGTGAGGGTGAGCGACGACGACGTGGCCGGCAGCAAGAGAGCCGGAGGTTCTACGGTGCAAGCGTCCGAACGCGATTCGGCCGCCGCACGCAACGGCGTCGACGCCCCGACCACCCGGATCTCGTCCGAGTCGGCCTCCACCGACTCCGCGAAGTCCGACACGAAGGCCGGCGCAGACGCACCGCAGAAGAACGACGCGGGCGCTTCGCAAAAGAAGGCCGCCGACGCCCCGAAACCTGCGCAGACCAACGAGACCGGCGCGGACGCCGGGAAGGAGGCTCCCGCCGAAGACTCCGGCGAGTCGCCCGCCGACGACCGTCGAGACACGCGTCACATGGGCTCCGCACCCGCACGAGATCTCAGCTACGACACCGGCGTGATCCCGATCACACCTGCGCCCGGACGTGAGCCCGGCGCGGGTCCCCGTCGTACTCCCCGCGGTCCCAAGCTCATTCCCGGCGCCTCCGTCGCCGGCGGTCGCTACCGCCTGCTGACTCCGCACGGCGGTTCGCGGGGCCTGCAGTTCTGGCAGGCACTGGACGTCAAACTCGACCGCGAGGTCGCCCTCACCTTCGTGGACGCCGAACAACGCTCCACCTCGGCCGGTCCCGAAGGCCCGCAGGCCATTCTGTCGCGCACCCTGCGACTGGGCCGGATCAATTCCCCCGGTCTCGCCCGCGTCCTCGACGTGGTCCGCGGCAGCTCGGGCGGCATCGTCGTCGCCGAGTGGACCCCGGGCCGCTCGCTGCGGGAGATGGCCGACACCAAGCCGTCTCCGATCGGCGCCGCCAGCGCCATCCGCGCGCTCGCCGCGGCGGCCGAGACCGCGCACCGGGCCGGTGGGGCACTGTCCATCGACCATCCCGACCGCGTCCGGATCAGCATCAACGGCGATGCCGTGCTGGCGTTCCCGGCCACGCTCGCCGACTCCGACTCGAGTTCCGACGTGCGCGGCCTGGGTGCCATGCTCTACGCCCTCATCACCGCCCGCTGGCCGCTCGCAGACCCGTCCGCCCCGGCCGGTGAATCCTCGGGTTCGCCTCGCCCCGGCAGCGTCGGCGGCATGCGGCTGGCCGACCGCGACTCCAGCGGGCAGCCCATCGGGCCGCGGGTGATCCGGCCGGAGGTCCCGTTCGAGATCTCCGCAGTGGCCCTGCGTTCGCTCGAGCCGAACGGCGGAATCCGCACGGCCGCCACCGTGCAGCACATTCTCGATCAGGCGTCCGTCGTCAACGACAAGACCGAGTTCATCCCCGCGCTGCGGCTCGGGCAGCGGGGGCCGGGCACCAACGGTCATGCTCTCGCCGACCCGGAAGCGCTGGAGGCGGAGAAGAAGAAGTCCAACCGGATGATCGCCGCGCTCGTCGGCCTGGCGGTCGTCACGATCATCGTGCTGGCGCTGCTGGGCTTCTGGCTCGCCACGTTCCTCACGGGCAGCAGTTCCGACGCGCCGCTCACCGAACAGGATTTCGGACTCACCACCTCGGCGGAGGCCCCACCGAACCCGGAGTCGCCGGCCGCTGCGCCCGCCCCCGCGGCGAACGTCGCACCGATCAGCCCCTCCGGCGCGACCGTGTTCTCGCCGCAGGGCACACCCGACTCCGCCGCCAACGCCCGGCTGGCCATCGACGGCAACACGTCCACGGTGTGGAGCACCGACTCGTACTTCCAGCCCTTCCCCGCGCTGAAGAACGGTGTGGGCCTGATGGTCACGCTGGACGAGCCGGCGACCCTGTCGAGCGTGTGGATCAACTCGCCGACCCCGGGCACCAACGTCGAGATCCGCAGTGCCCCGTCCGAGAACCCGACCCTCGACCAGACGCAGGTGCTCGGTTCGAAGGTCCTCGGCAACGGCGTCACCGAGATCCCGGTCAAGTCGGAGGGACCCACCAAGAACGTGCTGGTGTGGATCACCGGCCTGAGCAATTCCCGCGGCACGAACCAATCGTCCATCGCCGACATCGGTTTCAACGCCTCCACGTAGTCGGCACCCGGTGCTCGCGGACCGGCGAACTGAGCTAACATCCGCCGGTGCGAATCTTCCGGGGGGATTCAGAGGGTGAGCCCTCGGACGTCGACCTGTTGGCTGCGCACGTGGCCGGCGATCGTCACGCCTTCGAGACACTGCTCGGACGGCACTACGACCACCTGTGGCACGTCGCCAAACGCACCAGCTACACCACCGAGGACGCTGCGGACGCCCTGCAGGAGGCGTTGCTGTCGGCGCATCGCAACGCGGGCTCGTTCCGCCGGGACGCCGCGGTCCGGAGCTGGCTGCACACGATCGTCGTCAACGCCTGCCTCGACCGCATCCGCCGCAACAAGGCCCGTCCGGCGGTGTCCCTGTCCGCCGACGAGGACGACGAACCGCGCGACACCCGCGACTACGTCTCCGAGGTGGAACTCAGCCTGGTGGTCGAGCGCGCTCTGGCGCAGCTCCCGCCGGATCAGCGGACCGCGATCGTGGCCGTGGACCTCGAGGGCCGGTCGACCAGCGAGGCCGCGGTGCTGCTCGGCGTTCCGGAGGGCACCGTGAAGAGCCGCTGCGCCCGCGGCCGCAAGAAGCTCGCCGCCTCTCTCGAATATTTTCGGGTGGAGGGGAACCGATCATGACTCCGCAGCGTCAAACCTTGATAGGAGCGGGGAAGTGTCCTGACGTCCCGGACCATGTCCCGGACCACGATGACTCTGGGAGGAGGTGCCATGGCCGACCGTGAACCCGGGCCGTCCGGTGCCGCGCTGCCCGAGCCTCCCTATTCCGAGGACCTACTCGCGGATCTGCATGCCGGGGTACTGCCCGAGTCGGTCAGCGATCGCCTGTGGCCGCTCGTCCGGAGCGACCCGCAGGCTATGGCCGTCATCGATGCCCTCGACCGAGTCACCGATCAGCTCGGTGCGCTCGGCCGCGATCATTCCGTCTCGACCCCGATTCCCGCTGAAATCGCCGACCGCATAAGCCGTGCGCTCGCCGCGGAACGGGACACCCCGGCCGAGTCCACCGTCGTTCCGCTCGCCCGGCGCCGGAAGTGGGCTGCCGCGGCCGCGGGAACGTTCGCGGCGGCGGCAGCGGTCGTGGTGGCCGTCGCGGTCGTCGTACCGGACCGCCAGGAACCGAGTCCGCCGGTTGCGCTGCCAGGTTCCGGGACCTCGCAGGAGGCGGAGGTTCTCGACCTGGACTCGGATCTCGATTCCGGACGTCTCCTCACCGTGATCGGTTCGCGGCGGCTCGGTCCGCTGGAAGATCCTGCGCGACTGGCAGATTGCCTGCGCGCCAACGGTATCGATCCGGCCCGCGCCCTTCTCGGTTCCGGTGAGGTCCGCCTCGACGGGGTTCCCGGGGTCCTGCTCCTGGTGGCCGCGCCGCGTCCGCCGCAGATCACGGCCCTCGTGGTGGGCCGCGAGTGCGGGGCGGGCGCTCCGGCAACGATCGCCGTCACCGACATCGGTTGATCCTCAGCGACTTTCGGACTCGGATTGGGCGACCGGCAGGAGCAGTTCGAGGATCTTCGCACGCAGTTCCGGAGTGTCGTCCTCCACGGCGACCAGGCTCGTGAACAGAGCCGCGCCGGCCGCGAGCACCAGCACGGCAGTCGCGGTGCTCGACTCCGCGCCCCCGAACAGTTGAGTACTCGGTCCGCTGAATCCCCGCCAGAGCGCGGTCCGGAGATCGTCGTGGTCCCGTATCGCGGCCAGCAGACCCGGCGTGGCCTCCCGCACCTCCGGCCGTGAGAACAGTTCGGCGCTGCCGGTCACCACCCAGCGGATCCAGCCTTCGCGATCGGTGCCCTCGAACGGCGTCAGATCGGGTGTCGCGCCGAGGATGGCGTCGAGAACCAGATGCGCCTTCGACGGCCACCGCCGAGTGATCGACGCCCTGCTCACGCCGGAGCGCGTCGCGATGGCCCGCATGCTCAGGTGTTCCCACCCCGTCTCCACGAGCATCGCACGGGTGACCGCGAGGACGTCGGTGTCGATCCGCGGGTCGCGGGGGCGGCCGGTTCCGGTTGCATTCATCGACTCGAATTGTGGGACAGAAGTGCCGTCCGCGCTATATCGTCGTAATTACGAGTCCAGTGGCACCGTAAGTCGAGCGAGGCGGAATACATGAAGATCGCGGTCACCGGCGGCACCGGCTACGTCGGCGCCCACACCACGCTCGCGCTGCTCGCCGACGGGCACACGGTTCGACTGCTGATCCTCCCCACCGAATGTCCCGGCGCCCTGCTCGCGGCGGCCGGGGCCGACGCCGCGCGAATCGAGCAGGTGGTCGGCGACATCCGCGACGCCGAAACGGTGGGGCGCGTCCTCGACGGCTGCGACGCCCTCCTCCACGCCGCCGGGGTGGTGGGCACCGACGACCGCCGCGAACAACTGATGTGGGAGATCAACACGCAGGCCACCGCCTCGATCCTCACCCGCGCGGCCTACCTCGGACTCGATCCGATCGTCCACGTCGCGAGTTTCAGCGCGCTGTTTCCGTCGCCCGACGCCGTCATCGGACCGGACAGCCCGACGGCGTCCGGTCGCAGCGCCTACGGGCGCACCAAGGCCGCTGCCGACCGCATCGCCCGCGCACTCCAGGACGCGGGCGCCCCGGTGGTCATCACGTACCCGGCCAGCGTCGTCGACCCCGGGGTCGGAACCACGAAGGGTGTCACCGAACAGGGCTGGGGCGCGATCGTCGGCGGCGGGGTCGCGCCTCGATTCGACGGCGGCGTGCAGATGATCGACGTGCGCGACGTGGCCGCCGTCCATGCCGCCGCGATGCACCCCGGCCGGGGCCCGCGCCGGTACGTCTGCGGCGGCGAACTCGTCGAGTTCAATCAGCTCGTCGACGTCCTCGAACACTCCTCCGGTCGTCGTATCCGGCGCATCCCGCTGTCGGGCAGCACGTTTCGCACGCTCGGTCGGATCGCCGACGTGGTCGGCAGACTCACACCCCTCAGCCCCGCGCTCGGTTACGAGGCGGCCTGGCTCCTCACCTCGGCCACCCCGACCGACGACTCCAGAACCCGCGACGAACTCGGGCTCACCTGGCGACCGGCCCGCGCGGCGCTGGCCGCGACATTCGCCTGAGCGCCCATCCCCCCGAAGGCAGACCACCATGACCGTTCCACCACCGATCCCCGGCATCTGGGAGCCGGCCCGCCTGGGCCCCCTGACACTGCGGAACCGCATCGTGAAAGCGGCCACGTTCGAGGGAGTCATGCCGCGAGGCCGGGTCACCGACCGGCTCGTCGACTTCCACACCGAGGTCGCCCGCGGCGGCGCCGCACTGACGACCGTCGCGTACTGCGCCGTCTCGCCAAGCGGACGCGTCCACGCGAACACCCTGGTGCTCGACCGCGTCCGCGTCCCCGACCTGCGCCGGCTGACCGACGCCGTCCACGCCGAGGGGGGATTGGCCGCGGCCCAGATCGGTCATGCCGGTCTGGTCGCGAACACGCTGTCCAACCGCACCAAGACACTCGCGCCGTCCACTCGCCTCAGCCCGCCGGCGATGGGCCTCGTGCGAAGTGCCACCCGGGACGAACTCGACGAGGTCACCCGCGACTTCGAGACCACGGCACGCAACGCCGTCGACGCCGGATTCGACGCGATCGAGGTCCACCTCGGCCACAACTATCTACTCAGCTCGTTCATGAGCCCCAACCTCAACCGGCGTTCGGACGAATACGGAGGCAGCCTGGAGCGACGGGCCGCGTTCCCGCGCCGGGTACTCGAGCGGGTGCGCCACGCGGTCGGCGACTCGGTGGCCGTCACCGCGAAATTCAACATGACGGACGGTGTCCCGAAAGGGCTGTGGCTCGACGACAGTCTCCGCATCGCCCAACTCCTCGAGGCCGACGGGTACCTCGACGCGATGCAGCTCACCGGCGGCAGCTCGCTGCTCAACGGGATGTACTTCTTTCGCGGCGAAGTGCCGATGACGGAATTCGTTGCCTCTCAGCCGAAGCTGGTGGGGTGGGGGTTGAAGGTGTACGGGCCGCGCATCTTTCCGACCTACCCGTTCGAGGAGGCCTTCTTCCTGCCGATGGCCCGGCAGTTCCGCGACGCCCTGTCGATGCCGCTCATCCTCCTCGGCGGCATCAACCGGCTCGATACCATCGAGAACGCTCTCGGCGAAGGATTCGAGTTCGTCGCGATGGCCCGCGCCCTGCTCCGCGACCCGGACCTCGTGAACAAGTTCCGCGACCGGCAAGTCGCCGAGGGACTCTGCATCCACTGCAACAAGTGCATGCCCACGATCTACTCGGGCACGCGCTGCGTCATCCGGGAGACTCTGCGCTGATCACGTGGCCTGCGGGGGGAGCGACCGGTATCACCTGCAGTCCGGGAACAACACCCTTTAGTCTTGTGTTGATCCATACGACTGAGCACCCCTCACTACTGGAAGGCCCGCATGACCACTCCATCGACGGTTCATGAACTCATCATCGTTGGTTCGGGACCTGCCGGATACACCGCTGCCGTCTACGCGGCGCGCGCGGAACTCGAGCCGCTGCAGTTCGAGGGGACCCAGTTCGGTGGCGCCCTCATGACCACCACCGAGGTCGAGAACTTCCCCGGATTCCGCGAGGGAATCATGGGACCCGACCTGATGGACCAGATGCGCGAGCAGGCCAAGCGCTTCGGCACCGACATCCGCACCGAGGACGTCGAGGAACTCGACCTCACCGGCCCGATCAAGAAGGTCGTCGTGAACGGCGAGACCTACCTGGCGCACGCGGTCGTGCTGGCGATGGGTGCCGCAGCCCGCTACCTGGGGATTCCCGGGGAAGAGAAGTTGCTCGGCCGCGGCGTCAGCGCCTGTGCCACGTGCGACGGGTTCTTCTTCAAGGATCAGGACATCGTCGTGGTCGGCGGCGGCGACTCCGCCATGGAGGAGGCCACCTTCCTCACCCGCTTCGCCCGCAGCGTCACCGTGGTGCACCGCCGCGAGGAGTTCCGCGCGTCCCGCATCATGCTCGAGCGCGCCAAGGCGAACGCGAAGATCCGGTTCGTGACCAACGCGGCGCCCGTCGAGGTGCTGGGGGAGAACAGCGTCACCGGCCTCGTGGTCCGCGACACCGTCACCGGTGAGACGTCCACGCTGGACGTCACCGGCATGTTCGTCGCCATCGGCCACGATCCGCGCAGCGAACTGGTCAAGGGTCAGGTCGACCTCGACGAGGCCGGCTATGTGATCGTCCAGAACCCGACCACCGCCACCTCAGTGGACGGCGTCTTCGCCGCCGGCGACCTCGTCGACCACATCTACCAGCAGGCGATCACCGCGGCCGGCACCGGATGTTCCGCGGCGATGGATGCCGAGCGCTGGCTGGCCGAGCGCGGCGACATCACCGCCAACACCGTGGCCGCCGCCGGCTCACCGGTCGACGCCTGAGCAGTCCCCACACACCCACCTACCCATCTCGAGTAAGGGAAATCCCCGTGTCGAATACCGTCACCATCACCGATGATTCGTTCCAGCAGGACGTCATTTCCAGCGACAAGCCCGTCCTCGTCGACTTCTGGGCCACCTGGTGCGGCCCCTGCAAGATGATCGCCCCCGTCCTGGAGGAGATCGCCGGTGAGCACAGCGACAAGCTGACCATCGCGAAGCTCGACATCGACGCCAACCCGGGCGCTGCCCGCGACTTCCAGGTCATGTCGATCCCCACGCTGATCCTGTTCAAGGACGGCAAGCCGATCAACACGATCGTCGGCACCAAGGGCAAGGCTGCGCTGCTGAAAGAGCTCGCCGACGTTCTCTGATCGACACCCGAACACCCAGCGCGATTCCCGATTTTGTGGGAATCTCTGAGACAATCGATCGATGTGCTCCAGTCGCATCAGCTAGACCGACCGGGCACATCGATCGTTTTGTTTGTACCGAGACTCGTATTTCTCGTTGATTCGGACTGAGAGGCCCTGAAACATGCACCGACTCCGTCACGGCGACCATGGTCCGGCCGTCGCTGAGATTCGGGGCACTCTGGCCGGTCTCGGTTTCCTGCACAACGGTGTCCCCGGCACCCGCCGCGAGAGCATCAACGGTTCGCACTGGATCGCCCCCGACGCCGTCTTCGATCATCACCTGGACAGCGCCGTACGGGCCTTCCAGCAGCAGCGTGGGCTCCTCGTCGACGGAATCGTGGGTCCGGCCACCTACCGGTCCATGAAAGAAGCGTCGTACCGCCTGGGTGCGCGCACGCTGATCTACCAGCTGTCGGCACCGCTCTACGGCGACGACGTCGCCACCTTGCAGACCCGCCTGCAGGACCTCGGCTTCTACGTCGGACGCGTCGACGGCTTCTTCGGCCCGCAGACCCACAATTCCCTGTCCTCGTTCCAGCGGGAGATCGGGATCGCCGCCGACGGCATCTGCGGTCCCGCCACTCTGCGGTCGCTCGAGTTGCTCGGCACCCGCGTCACGGGTGGATCACCGCACGCGATGAGCGAAGAGGAAATGGTCCGCAGCTCCGGACCGCAGTTGAGCGGCAAGCGAATTGTCATCGATCCGGGTCTCGGCGGCGACACCTACGGGACCATCGTCCGTTCCCCATACGGCACGATCTCGGAGTCCGACATCCTGTGGGACCTCGCCAGCCGCCTGGAGGGCCGCATGGCCGCCACGGGAATGGAGACGTTCCTGTCCCGCCCGCACCACGAGAACCCCACGGACATCGAACGCGCATCCACGTCGAACGCCTTCGATGCCGACCTGATGATCTCGCTGCGGTGCGACGGAAACACCAGCCCGTCCGCGAACGGTGTCGCGAGCTTCCACTTCGGCAACTCGCACGGGTCGACGTCGATGATCGGTCAGGTTCTCACCGGATTCATCCAGCGGGAGATCGTGGCGCGCACGCCGTTGCAGGACTGCCGCACGCACGGCCGCACCTGGGATCTGCTGCGTCTGACGAACATGCCGACCGTGCAGATCGACCTCGGGTACCTCACCAACGAATTGGACGCCACGGTGCTCTCCAACCCGCGGGCGCGGGACGCCATCGCCGAGGCGATCCTGATCTCCGTGAAGCGTCTGTACCTGCTCGGTCAGGACGACCAGCCGACCGGAACATTCACGTTCGCGGAGTTGCTCGCCGAAGAGCTGTCTTCCTCCGAACGTTCCTGATCTCCCGCCCGAGCGCTCAGTGCGCTCCGACGGGTGTGCGTTCTCCGATGTCGACCATGCTCACCGAGGCGGTGTGGATGAGGCGCTCCAGCGCGGCCTCCACGTCTTCCTTCCATCCGTGATCCCGGTTCAGTTCGAGCCGCAGTCGCGGGAACCGGTGATGGGGCGCGACGATCTCGAAACCGTTGTCCTCGAGGAAGTCCGCCGGAATCATGCACTCCTCGGGGGAGCATTCACGGGCCGCGGTCGCGGAGGCCACACCGTGGGTGTCGATCGGTCCGGTCTCCTCGGTGTTGCGGATCCCGAACGCCTCGAGGGCGCGGACACCGCGGCGCACCAGATCGGCCACGACGGCCTGGATCAATGTGGTTCCCAGGTTCTGTTCTTCGCCGGCCGGCTCCAGCCGGAGGCTCGTGAGGAGGACCGCGTCGGCGCCGACCGGGGCGGTCGGGAGTAGCTGCGCGCGGGGCACCGTCCGTGGGGGAGCGTAGAGGGCGCTGCCGACCGGCTTTCCGTCCATGACGGCAACCTGTCCGCACGATCCCCATTCGAGCATGACCATCGACAGCCAGGCTTCCTTCTCGAATTCCTGGTCGCAGAATCCGCGCGAACTGTGGATCGCCGCCGGATCCATCTCCCAGAAGACACAGCGACGGGCATGGGCGGAGAGTTTGTCCAAGCCGTCGAGAGTGAGCGATGTGACGTGAGTCGACACTGGCTAGCTCAGCCTCCATATGTCACTACCGCAGATCATTCGACATCCTCTGGTATTCAATGTGTTTCGCCCCGATTGTTTGCTGGATCCGGTTCGCCGGCGGCCGCTGTCACAGTGACGGATCATCCGCGGGTACTTCTACCTCCCTCAGGCGCTCACGAACCGGCTTTCTGTGCCTCCATCATCCCAACGATCCTCTGAAGATCGTCCACCGAACCGAACTCGACCACAATCTTGCCCTTGCGCTTACCGAGGCTGACCGTGACCCTCGTGTCGAACGAATCGGACAACCGCTCGGCGACATCCTGCAGGCCCGGCATCTGGATCGGCTTGCGTCGCTGGACGGGCTGCGCCTGATCGTCGCTGCGGTTGGCGAGCGTCACCGCCTCCTCCGTCGCGCGAACGGACATGCCCTCCGCGACGATGCGCGCCGCCATCACTTCCTGCGCGTCGGCACCCGCCTCCAACGACAGCAGGGCGCGAGCGTGACCGGCCGACAGCACACCCGCCGCGACGCGTCGTTGCACGGGAATCGGCAACTTCAGCAGTCGGATCATGTTCGTCACCACGGGACGCGAGCGGCCGATCTTCGCCGCCAGTTCCTCGTGGGTCACCTCGAACTCTTCGAGCAACTGCTGATACGCCGCAGCCTCTTCGAGAGGGTTCAGCTGGACGCGGTGGATGTTCTCCAGCAGCGCGTCGCGGAGCATGGCGTCGTCGCCGGTCTCACGGACGATGGCCGGGATCGTCTCCAGCTCGGCTTCCTGGCTGGCACGCCACCGCCGCTCGCCCATGACGAGTTGGAACTTGCCGTCCTCGAGCGGGCGGACCACGATCGGCTGCATCAGACCGAACTCGCGAATCGAGTGGACGAGTTCCGCGAGAGCGTCGTCGTCGAACACCTGACGCGGCTGCTTCGGGTTCCGCTCGATCAGGTCCGGAGCGATCTCCCGGTACACGGCTCCGGTGGGGGAGGGGAGGGGTTGGGCACCGTTGCCGGATGCGCCGTCCGCGCCGTTGCTCTCGCCGTTGTTTCCCGTGGACGCGGGAGCGGTCTTCTTGGCGGTCGCAGAATCCGACGAATTCGGTGCGGGCTCGGTCAGCACGTTGCGCCGGTCGGTTCCGATCACGACGTCGGCGGCGGCGTTACCCAACCCCGGTCCGGTCGTCGTCGGCCCGGTAGGAATGAGCGCAGCCAGTCCACGGCCAAGTCCACCCTTACGCGTCTGACTCATCGCTGCTCCTGCTTCGTGATGTGTGCGGTGCGTGCGGCGAGTTCACGTCCCGCGTCGAGGTAACTCATGGCGCCCCGTGACCCGGGGTCGTAATCGAGCACGGTCATCCCGTACCCGGGCGCTTCGGACACCTTGACGCTGCGCGGAATGACCGCGCGGAGGACGGCGTCGCCGAAGTGGGTGCGAACCTCCTCGGCCACCTGGTCCGCCAACTTGGTGCGCCCGTCGTACATCGTGAGGAGGACCGTCGACACGTGGAGGTCAGGGTTGAGATGCGCCTGCACCAGTTCGATATTCCGCAGCAGCTGTCCCACACCCTCGAGCGCGTAGTACTCGCACTGGATCGGGATCAGCACCTCCTTGGCGGCGACCATCGCGTTCACCGTGAGCAGTCCGAGCGACGGCGGGCAGTCGATCAGAATGAAGTCGGCATCCACCTCGCCGAGCGCCTTCGCGGACAGGGCGCCCTTCAGCCGTCCTTCGCGGGCGACCATGGAGACCAGTTCGATCTCGGCACCGGCGAGGTCGATCGTGGCCGGAATGCAGAACAGCCGATCGTTGTGCGGGCTCTTCTGGATCGCCTCCGCGGCCGTCACCTCTCCGAGAAGAAGCTCGTAGCTGGACGGCACACCCGAGTGGTGAGCGACCCCCAATGCGGTACTCGCGTTGCCCTGCGGGTCGAGGTCGATCACGAGAACGGTCAGTCCCTGAACCGCGAGAGCGGAGGCGAGGTTGACGGCGCTCGTCGTCTTACCGACGCCGCCCTTCTGGTTCGCGATGGTGAGGATCCGCCGTTCGGGCGGCTTCGGCAGCGTCACCGAGTGCGGGTGCAGTACCTGACTCGCCCGGTGCGCGGCGGCACCGATCGGAGTCTCCTCGACGGAGATTCCGTTGTAGGGGGCCGTGAATCCGTCGTCCCCGTTCCCGGAGCTCGTCGCCTGGTCGGATTGATGGTCGGTTTCACGTGAAACTGTTTCACGTGAAACGGCGGATTCAGGCCCACCCGACATTGACTACTCCTTCGATTGGGAATCGCTCGTTACTCGACATATTCACTCCCTGGTCCACCGTGCTCATCGTCATCGACGTTGACGGCGTTTCGGCAAACGTTCTGCCCGAACGACAACGGTGGGGACAGGAAGCAGGCCCACTCCGCATTCCACGATATCCAGCTTGCCAGCACCCAACCGAGTCAGGGAAGCGCGATCACGGGATATCTCTTCGGCGGCGCTCGAACCTTTCAATGCGAGCATTCTCCCATGCTCGTGGATCAGCGGCAGCGACCACTTGGCCAACTTCTCCAACGGGGCCACTGCGCGAGAGGTGACGACGTCCGCCCCGCCGGCTTCCTTCACCACTCCGGACTCCTCGGCACGCCCCCGGACGACAAGGACGTCCAGACCGTTCGACTCGACGAACTCGGCGAGATACACCGACCGACGTAGCAATGGCTCGACCAGCGTGATGCGGAGATCGGGTCGTGCGATCGCGAGGGGGATGCCGGGCAACCCGGCACCGCTTCCGACATCGACCACGGACTCACCCTCGGCGATCAGTTCACCGACGACGGCGCAGTTGAGAAGGTGACGCTCCCAGAGCCGAGGAACCTCCCGCGGTCCGATCAACCCCCGCTCGACACCGTCGGTCGCCAACGATTTGTAGTAGCGCTCTGCGATATCGAATCGTTCACCGAACACCTGGCGTGCCGCCGCTTGTTCGTCCCATTCGGCCGGCTCTCCAGCATTCGGTTCCACGTGAAACATCCTCCCGCGAATAACGCGAAGTCAACAAACACAGCCTCTTCATTATCCGCCCTCGCTCGCGACTATGTCCCTCAACTCGAATGCGCAACGCCGGACAGTGTCGAGCCGCACCCCTTCCCGGTGGGGGAGGGGAGGGGTTGAGCGTTCTGACGGCGGCCCGGCGACTGTCTCCCGACAGCCCCGGTCACTGCGTCACTCCGGATGCTTGTCCTGACTTGGGGAATCATCGCCACGATGTTTCACGTGGAACCGCAGGGATGCAGACGCCCGGGCGGGAAGCCGGTGCCCTGCCTGCCGGTCTCTCCTCGGATGCGCAGATGTCCGGATCTTCCGTCCGAGAACGATCCCCGGAGGGCGGCATGCCAGTAGATCGTCGCTACGCGGTCGCATTGCCGCCCTCTTCCCCGCACGTCAGTCCTCGCGCCTACCGGCCAGCGTCCTCTTCGAGGAGAAGACTTCAACCCGACCGGTCGAGTCTCGATCAGTTTCACGTGGAACATCGGGGTGGTGTTTCACGTGGAACAGACTCTGAGCCGATGCCAGTCTTCATCGCCGCCGCACTCCATCCCGCCCCACCCCATTCTTCGGACTCACCCTTTCGCGCCGACAGATTCCGAATTCGCAATCATCACAGTGACGAAACTCCCGGGTGTGGTTGGGTGGGTGAAACTACAACCTAAATTCGCCCAAAATCGCCTGAGAACGACGGTCCGACGACCCCATATCTGCCGCCCGTCAGACACTGACATCCGGAAAAGAATGATGCTCGTGAGCGACGAGCCAACGACCATCTTCTTTCCGCAACCCGACGGTGAGCCGAAGACGGTTCTCCGGATTGTCGGCGAGTTCCGCTTCCGTTCCGCATCGGAGGAGCGCGTGAGCGAACGCGACATCCTCGCCCGCGGTCACATCCAACGACACGACTTCGAACCTGGCGCCACTCGATTGCCATTCGAAGAATGGTGGCCAGGTCTCCCGATACTCATCGATTCCGCGAACACCTTCGTAGGGTGGTGGCACATCGAACATCACGATGTCGTCGGCATGGTTCGCCAGAACCCCGGCCATGTCACCACTGTGCACAGCCTCGGCCCAACGATCGATCAGATTCCGGATCTGTTGTTCGTCTTCGCTCATGGGTCACTCCATCCAGTCGACGGCACCAGTTCGGTCCCTCAGATGATGTGGACCTCGCGAGGCACCGAAATTCATCGCCGACTCACTCTCGCGGACGACCTCAGTGCCACGTGAGTGAATGGCCGAGCCGGTCTCGAGCAGGACTCGAGCACTGCCGGTGTCACTGACCGCCCGGCACCGGAGGGCCCAGTTCGTCGAGCCCTCCGATCGACTGCCGCTCCAGCGGTCCATCCGGATCGGGCCACAGTGGCGCCGGCGGTAGTGCGGGGGCTCACGAGCACAACCCACCTGCGTTCGACGTTTGCACGACGTTCTGATGCTTTGCGGCGCAGCAACTTCCGATCGCGGCGCACGCCTGGAGTCAGGATTCGGCGGTGCCGGCACCCCGGTGTCGGTGACTTCGACTGGAATCGGGGCACCGAACCGGGCCCGTCCGGCAATGCCCTCGCTCAGGGACCGCGATTCATCGGCCCGATGGGTGCGATCCGAGGAGGCGACCGGGTGAAGATGAACCGCGCCGTACAGCGGAGAGGCCCGAGCGAGCAACTTCGAGTCCGCCGACACTCTGCGACGCCCACCGTGCCCGGTCACGCTCACGCCGCGACGAGCGTCATAGTGCACCCGACTCCACCCCGGCCACGTCGGTGACGTCGATCCGCTGGCCGATCACCGAGGAGCGCACCAAGCAGTCGTGGGAGTTTGGGCGTGTGTAATCATCGCGGGCCAGCCACGTTGTCCGGAATCTAAGGCAGAGATGGCACTACGAGCGCCGGCACCGACCTCCCGGCGGGGGAGGGGAGGGGTCCGTGTTTCACGTGAAACGAAACGCATCCAAAGTGACGGAGCGTGACTTCGTCGACCCGGGACATAGATCTGAAAAAGGCGGGGCCCCGGAGGTGAATCCGGGAGCCCCGCCCTGGGAGTGCGTGTGGGGATCAGTCCTTGATGACGACCACGCGACGCGACGGCTCGGCGCCTTCGCTCTCGCTCGATACACCGTCGACCTTCGCGACTGCGTCGTGAACGATCTTGCGCTCGAACGGCGTCATCGGAGCGAGCTCCTCGCGTTCGCCGCTCTCGAGCACGCGACGTGCTGCCGAGGAACCCAGCTCGGTCAGTTCGGCGCGACGGCCGGCACGCCATCCGGCGATGTCCAGCATCAGCCGGCTGCGCTCGCCCGTCGCCTGCTGCACGGCGAGGCGAGTCAGTTCCTGCAGTGCGTCCAGCACCTCGCCCTTGCGCCCGACCAACTTGGTGAGATCGTCCCCACCGTCGATGCTGACAACAGCGCGGTCGCCCTCGACGTCCAGGTCGATGTCGCCGTCGAAGTCGAGTACGTCGAGCAACTGCTCCAGGTAGTCGCCGGCGATTTCCCCTTCCTCGATCAGGTAGTCGTCAGAATCGGAATCCACCTCGGTGTCCGGGTTCTGCGTCGGTGCAGTCACGTCTGTCTCATCTCCGTCCACTGCGATGTCAGGCTCACTAGCCATGCTCGTTCTCTTTTCTGAATCAGCGCCGCTTGCGCTTGGGGGACTTTCCGCGATTGGACTGGGGGCGGGCACCGGGCTTCGGCTTCGACGCCGAACCGTCACCGCTCGGCTGATCGGAGACGTCGCCTTCGACGACGCCCTCCACGATCTCCGGTTCGTTGTCGGAGGAAGAACCGTCCGTTGCGGTCGCGGACTTCTTCTTTTTCTTGGTGAGATCGGGCCGTGCGCCGGGCTTCGGAGCGTTGTCCGCCCGGCGTGCGATGGCAGCCTGCTTCTTCTCCTCCTCTTCCGCGTCGATACGACGGAAGACGATGTGCTGCTGCCCGTACGTCCAGATGTTGTTACTCACCCAGTACAGGAGGATCGCGATGGGGAGGAACGGACCACCGACGAGCACACCGAGCGGGAAGACCCACAGCGCGAGCTTGTTCATGATCGCCGATTGCGGGTTCGCGGCGGCTTCGGGACTCTGACGCGCGACGGAGGCACGCGAGTTGAAGTGGGTCGCGATGCTGGCGATGATCATCAGCGGCACCGCGACGACGGCGATGTTCAGCACCGTGGGAATGGGACCGTATGCGGCGAACGCGTCGAGCTGCGCCTTCGGCATGGTGATCCAAGCCGAGATCGGGGCACCGAACAGTCGGGCACTCAGGAAGGACTGCACGTCCTCGACGCTGAAGAAGTAGTTCGGGGTGTTCGCGTTGGCCTCGACCGACATGCCGAGCTGACCGATACCGGTGCCGGTGCGGTTGAACGAGCGAAGCACGTGAAACAGGCCGATGAAGACCGGCGCCTGCGCGAGAACCGGGAGGCAGCCCATGATCGGGTTGAACCCGTGCTCCTTCTGGAGCTTCTGCATCTCGACAGCCTGACGCTGCCGGTCACCCGAGTACTTCTTCTGCAGAGCCTTGATCTGCGGCTGAAGTTCCTGCATCTGGCGCGTCGTGCGGACCTGCTTGACGAACGGCTTGTACAGCACGGCACGCAGCGTGAACACAAGGAACACCACGGAGAGCGCCCACGTGATGCCGCTGTCCGGACCCAGGAAGGGAATGGCACCGAAAACCTTGTGCCAGACCCACAGGATCCCGGACACCGGATAGTAAATGAAGTCGAGCACGGCTCTATGTACTCCTCTGTTCGTCCACGTTCGCCGGACAGCAACGACGGCTACCCGCATGACGGTCGTGACGGGCAGGGACCGGGTCCCACCCTCCAGGGTGCCAGGGGGCACACTTCGCCAACCGAACCACCGTCAAAAGAAGGCCTTTGATCGTCCCGTGGGTACGCAGGGATTCCACCGCGTACTCGCTACAGGTCGGCATGAACCGGCAGGTCGGCATCCTCAGGGGCGACACATACGTCCGGTAGAGCTCGATGAAGAAAATGAGAGTGCGCGCCGGTAACGCACGGACCGACTTCCACGCGGAAGAGGCCGAGGAGGTGCCCTCGGCCGTGTCGGCGCGCGACTCGTGGAGTGCGCTTTTCATGTGGAGTTACTCACGGGCGCAAGAAGGTCCAATCGAAGGAGACCTGCACGGAGTTGCTTCTCCAGGTCCCGGCTACTTGCAGTCGCAGCTCCCGGAAGAGCGCGAATCACCACATCGGTTCCCCGTGGAACCGAATCCACGAGGTCGATGCAGATATGACGAAGCCGGCGTGCGACTCGATGTCGAATCACCGCCGGCCCGACAGCCTTACTCACAACCAGTCCGAATCGCGGACCGCCGCTACTCACCAGCTCATCTGCCTGCGCACGGTCGAAAGCGTGCACAACCAGGTCGCGTCTTCCCATCCGACGACCACGTCGCACAGTCAACGAAAAATCTGAATGACGACGCAATCGGTGCGGCTCAGGCAACACCCCGAGCTCCCGAACCCAGTGTCGGGATCAGGCGGTGAGGGATTCGCGGCCCTTACGGCGACGCGCCGAAACGATTGCACGACCCGCACGGGTCCGCATACGAAGACGGAAGCCGTGAACGCGCGCGCGGCGTCGGTTGTTCGGCTGGAACGTCCGCTTGCCCTTGGCCACGGTCAACACTCCTCGAAGTTCATCGACGCCTCCCGGCGTCATGGATCTAACATTGGCGAAAACTCAGGTGTTCATCCACAGGGTGGGGATGGAACGACTTCGAAACTGGACTCGAGCCAGCACGAAACCGCCACCTCACCACAGGGTGACTGTTCGAGAGTACTTACCACTCCCGGTCAGGTCAAACTCGCTCACCTGCGATTCCCCCGCGAATCGGCTGACCGACACGCCGAGGATCGACAAATGCTCGCACCCCGACTTCCAATGTGCCAAACCGCTGTGAGGTTGCCGACACTGTTGCTAGCGTCTATGCATGGTCTCGCCGATGAACCCTGATCGAGTGCCCAGCTCTCGACTTCACCGTTCTCATCTGCACATTCACCACAATTCATCCACAGGGCACCGATGGTGTCCCGTTTCGGATCATCACGAGGGTTCCTGACGCCCTTCACTTCTCGGGTCCCCGGGCCCGCTCATCCAGGTTTCGCATGCATAAGCGCAGGTCAGCGCGCTCGATCTGGACTCCTCGCCGTCAAACGACGTCTCCGCAGGGGGCGTCTCCGGTTTGTCCACATCTGTGGATAATTGTGTGGAAACACAGTTCAGATGGCATATTCGTAGGTCCGTACGGGGTCCATCCTCAGGTCGGGGAAGCTCCCATTTCCACCTCGACGACGGCACCGACACTGGTCTCGGCACCGCAGGCGCCGAGACCGCGAACACACTGGGGAGGAACCTCGTGAACGACGATCCGAATGCGCTCGCACGGATCTGGATCGACGTCGTCGCCGACCTCACATCCGATTCGCCGGGCGGCGATCTGCCGCCGTTGACGAGGGGACAGAAGGCGTGGTTGGCGCTCGTCAAACCGCTGACGCTCGCACAGGGCTTCGCGCTCCTGTCCGTTCCGTCGCCCTTCGCGCAGGAAGCGATCGAACGGGATCTGCGTGAGCCGATCCTCCACGCACTCGGCCGGCATCTCGGTGAGCAGGTCGAGGGTCTCGGTGTGCGCATCGCCGCCCCGGTCGACGACGAACCCGAATCCGAGGCCCCGAGCCGAGAGCGCAGGCCCGACCCGGAACCTGTGCACACCCCTCGCCATCTCGAGCCCTCCGTCACCAGTTCCGGGACGTTCCGCAGGCGCCGCTTCGGCTCCGGTGACGACCAGCCCTACTCGGACACCACGGACTTCGAGGAGGTCGACGACGACAGCGAGGCACTCGCCAGCGTCCACGAATCCTGGCCGTCGTACTTCACGAAGCCGCCCGCGGGCCCCGCACCTGCGGCGACGGGCGGAAACAGCCTCAACGCGAAGTACACGTTCGATACGTTCGTGATCGGCTCGTCCAACCGGTTCGCCCACGCCGCCGCGGTCGCCATCGCCGAGGCACCGGCGCGCGCGTACAACCCGTTGTTCATCTGGGGAGCGTCCGGCCTCGGCAAGACGCACCTGTTGCACGCCGCGGGCCACTACGCCCAGCGCCTCTTCCCGGGCATGCGCGTCAAGTACGTCTCCACCGAGGAATTCACCAACGACTTCATCAACAGCCTCCGCGACGACCGCAAGGTGGCGTTCAAACGCCGCTACCGCGAGACCGACGTCCTGCTGGTGGACGACATCCAGTTCATCGAGGGCAAGGAAGGTATCCAGGAGGAGTTCTTCCACACCTTCAACACCCTGCACAACGCGAACAAGCAGATCGTCGTCTCCTCCGACCGGCCGCCGAAGCAACTGGCGACACTCGAGGAACGCCTGCGCACCCGGTTCGAATGGGGCCTGATCACCGACGTTCAGCCCCCCGAACTCGAGACCCGCATCGCCATCCTCAGCAAGAAGGCCCGAATGGACCGGCTCGAGGTGCCCGACGACGTCCTCGAGTTGATCGCGTCCCGGATCGAACGCAACATCCGGGAGCTCGAGGGTGCCCTCATCCGCGTGACGGCGTTCGCGTCCCTGAACAGGCAACCCCTGGACCTCACGCTCGCCGAGGTCGTGCTGCGCGACCTGATGCCCGACTCGTCCAGCCTCGAGATCAATGCGGCGACGATCATGGCGGTCACCGCGGAGTACTTCAACATGTCGATCGACGACCTCTGCGGGCCCGGCAAGGCGCGTCCGCTGGCGTCCGCCCGCCAGATCTCCATGTACCTGTGCCGGGAGCTGACCGATCTGTCCCTGCCGAAGATCGGGCAGACGTTCGGCCGCGACCACACCACCGTCATGTACGCGGACAAGAAGATTCGCAAGGAGATGACGGAGCGGCGGAAGGTTTACGACCAGGTCCAGGAGCTCACGGCCCGGATCAAGCAGCGATCGAAGAGGTAGTCGCACGCCCCTGCTTCTCCTGTGCCCCTGGTAGCTCGCCTACCGGGGGCACACGTCGTTTCGTGGGGTTCCAGCTCCGATTCCGCCCGCCGCGGGCAACTCGAGGGGCTCCTCGAGCCGGTCCTCGAGGGTGGGCTCGAGCGGGTCCTCGAGGGTGGGCTCGAGCGGGTCCTCGAGGTACCGCTCGAGGGTCTACTCGAGGCGGGCGCAAACCCCGGCCGGCGCGACACACCGGGGCAACACGCCGACGCCGGGACCTGGGATAAAGCATGCACACCTGTGGATAAATGTGGGGATGAGGTGGAATCCCTGTGGACAGAACGTGCAGAACTTTGAACAACCTCGAGTAGTCCACATGGGGGGCGATTTGGTCCTCGAGTTTGTCCTCGAGAATTCCCCATTCCTCGAGGCGGACCGACCAGCGTCTACAGCCGTTCGTCCACAGATTCCACAGGACCTAATAGTACTTCTCGTTAATTCTTATAGAAAACTCTTTGAAAACAGGGTTGGGGATCGCCTCGGTTCACAGGCCTCCGTCGGAGACTCGAGGACTGGACCGTTCGGCTTTCAAGTTCGTCCTCGAGGGCATACGGTTATGCATCGCCGCTCTGTGAAAGACTGCAGTGCTGTGGTCACGGCCCGACCGTGGCGAACAACCGTGCCTACCGAGAGGAACAACCCGGCGATGGAGCTTGGAAGCCTGAAGTTTCGTGTCTCCCGGGAAGAATTCGCTGATTCAGTGGCATGGGTCGCTCGCAGTCTGCCGTCGCGGCCTCCGGTGCCGGTTCTGGGCGGTGTCCTCCTGGATGCGACCGAGCAGGGGCTGACGGTTTCGGGGTTCGACTACGAGGTATCGGCGCAGGTCAGGGTTGCGGCCGAGGTGGGTAGCGCCGGTCAGGTCCTGGTCTCGGGCAAGCTGCTCGCCGACATCACGAAGTCGCTTCCCAACAAGCCCGTCGACGTGACGCTCGAGGGCACCCGTGTGCTGATCACCTGCGGTAGCGCCAAGTTCTCCCTGCCCACCATGCCGGTCGAGGACTATCCCCAGCTTCCGCAGTTGCCGCAGCAGACCGGATCGATCCCCGCCGACGTGTTCTCCGAGGCGATCAGTCAGGTGGCGGTCGCGGCGGGCAAGGACGACACCCTGCCGATGCTGACGGGTATCCGGGTCGAGATCGAGCGCAACGCGATCGTGCTCGCGGCCACCGACCGGTTCCGTCTCGCGGTCCGTGAACTCGAGTGGTCGCCGGCGAACCCCGACACCACCGCGGCCGTCCTCATCCCCGCCAAGACCCTGTCCGAGTCGGCGAAAACGCTTGCGGGCGATGCCACTTCAC
Source organism: Rhodococcus opacus B4 (assembly GCF_000010805.1). Classification (NCBI taxonomy): domain Bacteria; kingdom Bacillati; phylum Actinomycetota; class Actinomycetes; order Mycobacteriales; family Nocardiaceae; genus Rhodococcus; species Rhodococcus opacus. The sequence continues at coordinate 3,779,028 of NC_012522.1, forward strand.
CGGTCGAGCTGGCTCTCGGATCGGGTTCCGCGGTCGGAAACGACGGCCTCCTCGGCATCGTCAACGACGGCCGTCGCACCACCACCCGGCTGCTGGACGCCGAGTTCCCGAAGTTCCGGCAGCTGCTGCCGTCCGAGCACACCGCGCTGGCCACCGTGGAGATCGCTCCGCTCGTCGAGGCCATCAAGCGTGTCGCCCTCGTCGCCGAGCGCGGCGCGCAGGTCCGCCTGCAGTTCTCCACCGAGGGGCTGCTCCTCTCCGCCGGTGGTGACGATGCCGGTCGCGCCGAGGAAGGCTTGAACGCGGTGTTCCAGGGTGAGTCGCTCACCATCGCCTTCAACCCCGGCTACCTGATCGACGGGCTGTCCTCGCTGCACAGCGAGCAGGTGCTGTTCGGTTTCACGACCCCCAGCCGTCCCGCGGTGCTGCGTCCGGCCACCGAGGAAGAGATCGAACCCGACGATTCCGGAAACTTCGCTGCGCCGGAGAGCGCGTACACGTACCTGCTGATGCCGGTGCGTCTGCCGGGCTGACGATTCGCGGAAGCGAAACCAGTACTGCCGAAAGAAATCTCACGAGTGGACGGAGATCACGATGCAGATCGGGTTGGTCGGGCTCGGAAAAATGGGATTCAACATGCGCGAGCGGTTGCGCGCGCACGGGCACGAAGTGGTCGGCTACGACCCGCGCCCCGAGGTCACGGATGTGGCGTCGCTGGCAGAACTCGCGCAGCGACTCGAGTCTCCGCGCGTCGTGTGGGTGATGGTTCCGGCGGGAAAGATCACCCAGGACACGGTGACCGGGCTGGCGTCGGTGCTCGAGAGCGGCGACCTGGTGATCGACGGTGGCAACTCGAGATACACCGACGACAAGATTCACGGTGAGCTGCTCGGTTCCCACGGCATCGGCTACCTCGACTGCGGTGTGTCCGGCGGGGTCTGGGGACTCGAGAACGGCTACGGCCTGATGGCAGGCGGGTCGGCGGCGGACGTCGAGCGGGCGCTGCCGATCTTCGACGCACTGCGCCCCGAGGGGGAGCGTGCGGACGGCTTCGTTCACGCCGGCCCGGTCGGTGCGGGCCACTACGCGAAGATGATCCACAACGGCATCGAGTACGGACTGATGCAGGCGTACGCCGAGGGCTACGAACTGCTCGAGGCCGAAGACCTCGTCACCGACGTCCATGGTGTGCTGCGCGCGTGGACCAACGGCACCGTCATCCGGTCGTGGCTTCTGGAACTGCTCGTCAAGGCCCTGGGTGAGGATCCGGATTTCGCCGAGATCTCCGGGTACACAGAAGATTCCGGTGAGGGTCGCTGGACCGTGCTCGAGGCGATCGACCACGCCGTGCCCGCGCCGGTGATCTCGGCCGCGCTGTTCGCGCGGTTCGCGTCCCGTCAGGACGATTCCCCCGCGATGAAGGCCGTCTCGGCGCTGCGCAACCAGTTCGGTGGTCACGCCGTGAAGAAGGCGGCAGGCGAGGCAGAAGCCGGTTCTGGAACGTAGGTGTTCGTTCGCGCACTCTCACTCAGAGACTTCCGTTCCTGGGACGCCCTCGGTCTGAATCTGCGTCCGGGCTGCACCGTCTTCGTCGGCCCCAACGGGCACGGTAAGACGAATGTGCTCGAGGCGCTCGGTTACCTGTCGACCCTCTCGTCGCATCGGGTCAGCTCGGACGCCCCGCTGATCAGGACGGGCACGGCCCAGGCGTTCGCGGGGGCGACCGTCGTCAACACCGGCCGGGAACTGACCGTCGATCTCGAGTTGAACGAGGGCAAGTCCAACCGGGCGCGGATCAACCAGTCGCCCACCCGGCGGCCGCGGGAGATTCTCGGGATTCTGCAGACGGTGCTGTTCGCGCCGGAGGATCTGTCGCTGGTTCGCGGTGATCCGGGTGATCGACGCCGCTACCTCGACGAACTCCTCACGTCCCGGATTCCCCGGATGGCGGCGGTGCGCGCTGATTACGAACGCGTGCTGCGACAGCGGTCGGCGTTGCTCAAGACCGCGGGCGGCGCGTTGCGACGGTCTTCGCGGGGCGGCGGTCGGCCGAGCGAGGACGGCGCGAGTGCCCTTGCCACACTCGAAGTCTGGGACGGCCATCTCGCCGCGCACGGCGCCCAGCTGCTCGCCGGGCGGCTGCATCTCGTCCACGATCTGGCGCCGCACCTGGCCGAGTCCTATCAGTCGCTGGCGCCCGAGTCGAGGCCCGCGAGCATCCGCTACCGCTCCAGTCTGGGGTCGTCGCTGCCGCCGGAGTTCACGGCGCCGGCGCGAGCGCCCGAGGCGGGCGACATCGCGTTTCTCGAGGAGCGGTTCCTCCAGGAGCTGTCCGTGATGCGCTCGAAGGAGATCGAGCGGGGTGTGTGCCTCGTCGGACCGCATCGTGACGATCTCGAATTGCACCTCGGCGACACCCCGGCCAAGGGATTCGCGAGTCACGGCGAGTCGTGGTCGTTCGCGCTGTCGCTGCGGCTCGCGGGATTCGCTCTGCTGCGCGCGGACGGCAGCGACCCGGTGCTCATGCTCGACGACGTGTTCGCCGAACTCGACCGCAAACGACGCCGCGCGCTCGCCAAGGTCGCGTTGGACGCCGAACAGGTGCTGATCACGGCCGCCGTGCCGGAAGATGTACCTGAAGAACTCGACGCCGTCCGATTCGGCGTGGAGGCCCGCGACACCGACCGCGGACGAATTTCACACATCCTGGAAGAGACGGAGGACCGCCGTGACGGATGATCCCGAACCCACCGTGCCCGCGGCGACCCCCGAACCGGAGGTGAAGGGAATCGATCTCGCGCGCCGTGCCCTCGAGGAGGCGCGGGCCGCGGCGAAGGCGAGTGGAAAATCCGTCGGGCAGGGACGCCGGTCCGGAACCGGTGTGCGGGCCCTGCGCGCCCGGCGCAGGCGGGGCTGGTCCGGTCCGGGGCCCGACGACCGTGATCCGCAGCCGTTCGGTGCGCTGACCAGCGCGCTCGCGAAGCAACGCGGGTGGTCGCCCAAGGTGTCCGAGGGGACCGTCCTCGGCCGGTGGGTGCAGGTGGTCGGTGAGGACATCGCCGCGCACGCCGAACCGACCGGGTTGCGGGACGGGATTCTGAGCGTCTCCGCGGAGTCGACGGCCTGGGCGACCCAGCTCAGGATGATGCAGTCGCAGATTCTCGCGAAGATCGCCGCGGCCGTCGGCGACGGCGTCGTGAAGTCGCTGCGGATCACCGGTCCGACCGCTCCGAGCTGGCGAAAAGGGGAGCGGCACATCCGGGGGCGCGGCCCCCGGGACACCTACGGATAGGCCGGAGCGGGCGTTCGGTCCCTAGTTTTGTCTATTACCCGGTGTTACAGTTACTCCAATTCATCGAGTGAACTGTGCCACAAGCCTTCGTCGTGGCGCAGCCGCCGGCACGAAGGAGTAGTGAGATGTCCGCCCCGACTGCACCCCGGAACGCGATCCCCGAACCGGACCACATCCTGTTGCAGGCCAGGAATGTCGAGTTCGACTGGTCGAACCTCCCGATGCACTGGATCCCGGGCGACCCGTTCAGCACGCACGTCCTCAACGTCCTGCACCTACTCCTGCCCGCGGGCGAGGAGTGGTTCGTCGAGACGTTCAAGGAAGCCCTGCCGCTGATCGAGGACGAGCAGCTCCGCGACGACGTCGTCGGGTTCATCGGCCAGGAAGCGATGCATGCCAACGCGCACACCGGCGTGCTGGCGCACCTGAAGGAGAAGGGCCTCGATCCGACCCCCTTCACCGAGCAGATGGAATGGACCTTCTCCAAGATCCTCGGACCGCGACCGCTGACCGGTCTGCGTGAGAAGAACTACCTGATCGAGCGGCTGGCGGTCATCGCCGCCATCGAGCACATCACCGCGTTCCTCGGCGACTGGGTGCTCAACGCCGAGGGTCTCGACCGGGCGGGGATGCATCCGACGATGCTCGACCTGCTGCGCTGGCACGGCGCCGAGGAGGTGGAGCACCGGTCGGTGGCGTACGACGTCATGCGGTATTTCGACAAGCGCGAGTCGCGGCGGATCCGCACCCAGCTGATCGTGACCCCGGTCATCGTGTGGCTGTGGGTGCGCGGCACCCGATTCCTCATGCGGAACGACCCGGAGCTCGCCCAGTGGTCGGCGCACCGCCGCAAGCCGCACCTGACCGATTTCTTCGCGGCGGGCAAGCGTGGCACGCTCCCCACCGCCCGCGAACTCGGCAAGCGGATGTCCACGTATTTCACGCGTGCGTACCACCCCGGCAACGAGGGTTCGACGGCGCAGGCCGTGAAGTATCTGGCCTCCTCGCCGGCGGCTCAGGCGGCCGAGCGATGAAGCTGTCCCAGGTTCGGGAGGTGCTCACCGGGCAGGGGCTGCCCCGCTACGACGCACCGCCGGACATCAAGGGCCGCCCGCGTCCCGACCGCGCCATGCGACTCACCGAGGCGGTGGCCGAAAAGTATCTCCGTGTGCTCACCGCATACGAATACGATCCCGGCGTCGCCGGTCACAACCCCGACGTGGCGATGAACATGGTTGTCTCCCAACGGGAAGTCGTCGCACTCGACGACAACGTCGTGCGGCTGCGGTTCGAGGCCGAAGGCGGCGCGGAACTTCCCGCGTGGCAGCCGGGTTCGCACCTCGACTTCCACCTGCCGTCCGGGCTGCGGCGCCAGTACTCGCTGTGCGGCGACCCGTCCGACCGCACGGGCTACAGCATCGCCGTCCGGCGGATTCCCGACGGCGGTGGCGGATCCCTCCAGATGCACGCCCTCCAGCCGGGGGCGTCGGTGACGGTTCGCGGCCCCCGCAACGGCTTTCCGTTCGTGGGCGAGGGGAGTGCCCTCTTCGTCGCGGGCGGTATCGGCATCACCCCCATCCTGGCGATGGTGCGCGCCGCGCGCGATCTCGGGATGGACTGGCAGTTCGTGTATTCCGGCAGGTCGCGGGAGTCCATGCCGTTCCTCGACGAGGTCGAAACATTCGATCGGTCACGGGTTTTCATCCGACCCGACGACGAATTCGGCCTGCCGGATGCCGAGGAGTTGCTGGAGCGGGCCGTGCCCGGCGGCGCCGTGTACTGCTGCGGGCCGACCCCGATGCTGGAATCGGTGCGCCGGGCCTTCCCCGGAAGCCCGGCCACCGCATTGCATTTCGAGCGCTTCGGGGCGCCGCCGGTACTCGACGGAACCGAATTCGAAGTGCAGCTCGTCAGCACCGGTGAAGTGCTCACCGTGCCCGCCGACGAATCCGCCCTCACCGTCATCAAGAAGACGATGCCCGGAGTGGGATATTCGTGCCAGCAGGGTTTCTGCGGCACGTGCAGGGTCAAGGTGCTGTCCGGCGCGCCGGACCACCGCGAGACCCGGCTGACCCGCGACGAGCAGGAGAACGAGATGCTGATCTGCGTGTCCCGCGCCGACAGCGGCCGCCTCGTCCTCGACCTGTGATCCACAGCTTCCCGAACCCGAACGACGACCAGAGGACACCCATGACCCCCTCCACGTCCGGTACCCCCCGGCGGATCACCAACGGTTCCGTCGACCTCGCCGTATTCGAGGAGGGCAACCCCGCCGGCGAGACGATGGTGCTCGTCCACGGCTGGCCCGACACCCACGAACTGTGGAGCCGGGTGGTGCCGTTCCTGAAGGAACGGTTCCGGGTGGTCAGCTACGACAGTCGCGGCGCCGGCCAGAGCACCGTGCCCACCCGGGTCGAGGACTACCGGCTGCCCGCCCTGGCGGGCGACCTGTTCGCGGTGATCGACGCCGTCAGCCCGGGCAAGCCGGTGCACGTGCTCGCACACGACTGGGGCTCGGTGGAGGCGTGGGAGGCGGTCTGCGAACCGGGCGCCCGCACACGAATCGCGTCGTTCACTTCCGTCTCCGGGCCGAACCTCGATCACCTCGGCAAATGGATGCGCCGCCGCATCGCGGACCGACGTTTCGGCGGGCCGCTCGCGCAGGCCGTCGCGTCCGGCTACACCGTCCTGTTCCAGATTCCGGGCCTGGCGACGCTGCCGCTGCGGCTGTGGTTCTCCCGGCACTGGCCGGCGTTCCTGAAGTTCTTCGACCGCCTCGACCCCGCTCTGGTGCGCCCGGCGCCGACACTGGCGGACGACATGGTCAACGGTCTCAAGCTGTACCGGGCCAACATCCGGACGAGCCTGCTGCGACCGCGTGAGCGGTACACCGACGTTCCCGTCCAGCTGATCCTGAACGAGAACGACAAGGCGGTGCGGCCCGTCGGGTACGAGGACACCGAGAGATGGGCGCCCGACCTGCGCCGTCGAGGGGTCGACGCCGGTCACTGGTCGCCCATCTCCCACGCCGAGGACATCGCGCAGCTCGCCGCGGAGTTCGTGCTGGACGTCGAGGACCGGCGGTGGGGACATGCCCCGGACGGGCCGTCCGAGAGCGCGTCGGCCTAGGTTTTCACTCCCTGAGCGCCCTGAAAATTCGTCTACGGGGCGCTCAGGGGTGTCATAGCCCGCTCCTGGGCCAGACGTACCAGTAAGATGGCCGAGGTAACTAGCGGCAAGATTCCCGATTCTCGTCTCCCGCGTGCCCGACCAGGGCGGTGGGCGCCTGCGTCGGGCATTGGACGGAGAAGGAGAGCTACCCACCCGTGGCTGCCCAGAAGTCAGACAAAAGCACCTCCAGCAAGGACTACGGCGCTTCTTCCATCACCGTCCTCGAGGGACTCGAAGCCGTCCGTAAGCGACCGGGCATGTACATCGGTTCCACCGGTGAACGCGGTCTCCATCACCTGATCTGGGAAGTCGTCGACAACTCCGTCGACGAGGCCATGGCCGGCTACGCCAGCAAGGTCGAGATCACCCTTCTCGAAGACGGTGGTGTCCAGGTCGTCGACGACGGCCGAGGCATCCCGGTCGGGATGCACGCCTCCGGTGTCCCCACCGTCGAGGTCGTCCTCACCCAGCTGCACGCCGGCGGCAAGTTCGACTCCGACTCCTACGCCGTGTCCGGCGGTCTGCACGGTGTCGGCATCTCCGTCGTCAACGCGTTGTCCACCCGGCTCGACGTCGACATCAAGCGCGACGGTTTCCGCTGGAACCAGACGTACACCGACTCCAAGCCGGGTGAACTCGTCAAGGGCGAGGCCACCAAGGAGACGGGCACCACCGTCCGGTTCTGGGCCGATCCGAACATCTTCGAGACCACGGTCTACAGCTTCGAGACGGTCGCGCGCCGCCTCCAGGAGATGGCCTTCCTCAACAAGGGCCTGACGATCACCCTCACCGACGAGCGCGTCAGCGACGCCGAGGTCACCGAAGAGGTCGTCAGCCAGGTCGCGGACGCCCCGAAAACCGCCGAGGACGAGTCCGCCGAAGCCGGAGCGCCCGCCGTCCACAAGGTCAAGACCCGCGTCTACCACTACCCCGGCGGACTCGAGGACTACGTGCGGCACATCAACCGCACGAAGCAGCCGATCCACAACTCCGTCGTCGGTTTCACCGCGAAGGGCACCGGCCACGAACTCGAGATCGCGATGCAGTGGAACTCCGGCTACTCGGAGTCGGTCCACACGTTCGCGAACACCATCAACACCCACGAGGGCGGCACCCACGAAGAGGGTTTCCGGTCCGCTCTGACGGCGACCGTCAACAAGTACGCGCTCGACAAGAAACTCCTCAAGGAGAAGGACCCGAAGCTCACCGGTGACGACATCCGCGAGGGCCTCGCGGCGATCATCTCCGTCAAGGTAGGTGAACCGCAGTTCGAGGGTCAGACGAAGACGAAGCTCGGCAACACCGAGGTCCGGTCGTTCGTGCAGAAGGCGAGCAACGAGCACCTGTCGCACTGGTTCGAGGCGAACCCGGCCGACGCGAAGACCATCGTGAACAAGGCGGTGTCGTCGGCGCAGGCCCGCGTCGCCGCCCGCAAGGCCCGCGAACTGGTCCGCCGCAAGAGCGCCACCGACCTCGGCGGGCTGCCGGGCAAGCTCGCCGACTGCCGGTCCAACGATCCGAGCAAGTCCGAGATCTACATCGTGGAGGGCGACTCCGCAGGCGGTTCGGCCAAGTCCGGCCGCGACTCGATGTACCAGGCGATCCTGCCGCTGCGAGGCAAGATCATCAACGTCGAGAAGGCGCGCATCGACCGTGTGCTGAAGAACACCGAAGTCCAGTCGATCATCACCGCGTTCGGCACCGGCATCCACGACGAGTTCGACATCGCGAAGCTGCGGTACCACAAGATCGTGCTGATGGCCGACGCCGACGTCGACGGCCAGCACATCGCAACGCTGCTGCTCACGCTGCTGTTCCGCTTCATGCGGCCCCTCGTCGAGCACGGCCACGTGTACCTGGCGCAGCCACCGCTGTACAAGCTGAAGTGGCAGCGCGCCGACCCCGAGTTCGCGTACTCGGACCGCGAGCGCGACGCCCTCGTCAAGGCCGGCCTCGAGTCGGGCAAGAAGATCAACAAGGACGACGGCATCCAGCGCTACAAGGGTCTCGGTGAGATGAACGCCAAGGAACTGTGGGAGACCACGATGGATCCGACCGTGCGTGTCCTGCGTCTCGTGACGCTCGACGACGCGGCCGCGGCCGACGAGTTGTTCAGCGTCCTCATGGGCGAGGACGTCGAGGCCCGGCGAAGCTTCATCACCCGTAACGCCAAGGACGTCCGCTTCCTCGACGTCTAGGTATCCGGCACAACAGAATACGGATCGCGTGCAGCCACCGGTGGTCGGAAGACCCCGGTGGCTGCATTCGTGACGGCCGCTTGCGGGACCGGGTGACGCAGAATTCCGTCCTCGACTGTGAACGGCGATTCTGTGTAGCCTGGTCGGCTGATCCACCCCGTGGCGGCGACGTCTGGGATCAGTGGTGCGCATGTTACTTGGAAGTAAGGATCGGGGAATTTCTGTGGTAAGAACGTTCCCCATGGGGATGTGATGAACTCGTTACATTCGGAAATCGGTGCGTCGGGCAGCGCTGCGCACAGCGCAACTGATCGATCACTTTCCTCTGTCGACGCGTGTCGTCCGATCCGGTACGGCTGCCCTTTCGCGGGCGGGGTCACGAGCACAGAGCGACAAGCTATGAGTGGTTGGAAAGGAAGCGTGGGATGAGCGACGATTCGCCGCCCCGGGCAAAGTTCTGGGATATCGAGGGCTGGGGCCTGCGGTGGAAGGTCACTGCGGTTCTCGCAGTTCCCGTCACCGTCGCCATGGTGCTCGGCGGGCTCCGCGTGCAAGGCGAGCTGAGCAACGCCGTCCACTTCACCGAGGCCGCCGACCAGATCGTCGTCGTCCCGGACATCGTGGCCCTCGAAGCCTCGATGGGCACCGTGACCAGTGGTTACGCCTCGGGCACCCTCACCAAGGAGGACCGCGCGGACGCGGAATCCCTGATGAACGACGTGTCCGAGCAGGCCCGGAACCCCGAACTGGATCCCGCCGTCGCGAGTTCCATCAACCAGACCGTGTCGGACGGCCGCGCCCTCCTGAATCTGATGGATTCTCCCGGTGTCGCCACCGATCTGCTCGCGGAACGCCAGCGTGCGTTCGCCGCGGACTTCATCCGGGAAGTCGACGACATCGTCCGTCCCATCGAGGACAGCGAGGTCGTCGACAAGGGCTACGAGCTGACCAACGCCTGGCAGGCGCAGCGTCGCCTGTTCGAACAGGCCATGGGCCTCGTGATCGTCAAGGACGCGTACGCCGGTCCCGACGGACGGGAGAAAGCCCGCACGGGCGACATCCCCACCTCGGCCGTCGTCGCCGCCGCCGGCGCCGAATCGAGCCTCCTCGACGTCCTCGACCGGTACTACCCGAAGGGCGACGAGCGCCTCCAAGCCCTGCGGAACAACATCAACGACCGCAACGCCCTCATCGACCAGGGTCTGGCCGACGCGGCGCGCGGCGGGGTGCTGCCCATCCTGCAGCTGCGTTCCTCCCTCATCGCGAGCCGCGACGTCTACCAGGAACTGACCAGCGCAGCGGCGAAGGACATCGCGGCCACCGTGCAGATCCGCGCCGCCGAGACCAGGTCCGCCGCGCTGCGCGACACGGCGATCGTCCTCGGAACGCTGCTCGCCGCGCTCGTCCTCGCGCTCCTGGTGTCGCGGTCGCTGATCGGCCCGATCCGCCGCCTGCGATACGGCGCGCTGAAGGCCGCCCGCCGCGACCTTCCGGACGCGATCGAGCAGATCAAGGCGAGCGACGATCCCAGGGCGCTGTCGTTCGAGCCGGTGGCCGTGCACTCGTCCGAGGAGATCGGGCAGCTCGCCCGCGCCGTGGACGACATCCACGGGCAGGCGCTCAAGCTCGCCGGTGAGCAGGCACAGCTGCGCCTGCAGATCAATGACATGTTCGAAACGCTCGCCCGTCGAAGCAAGTCGCTCGTCGACCAGCAGCTCGGCCTGATCGAGAACCTCGAGTTCGAGGAGAAGGATCCGAAGCGGCTCGAGAGCCTGTTCCGGCTCGACCACCTCGCCGCGCGTATGCGCCGGAACGGTGAGAACCTGCTGATTCTGGCCGGCACCCGCGTGCGCCGGTCGCAGGCGGCGCCGATCCCGCTCGGCGACGTGCTGCGCGCCGCGATCTCCGAGGTCGAGGACTACCAGCGGGTGCAGATGGGCGCGACCCCCGAGGGCGCGCTCAGCGGCACCGTCGTCACCGACGTCGTGCATCTGCTCGCCGAACTCGTCGACAACTCGCTGCGCGCCTCGCCGCCGGACACGGTGGTGACGTTCAGCTTCGCCCGCGCCGTCGACGGCGGAGTGCTGCTCGAGATCGCGGACCGCGGCATCGGTATCCCCGCCGACGACATGCGCGCCGTCAACGAACGCCTGGCGTCGGGTGGCGAGGTCGGTCCCGAGACCGCCCGTCACATGGGTCTGTTCGTCGTCAGCCGGCTCGCGAAACGACACGGTCTGACCGTGCGCCTGCGGTCGACGTTCGACACCGCCCGCAACCCCGGTGTGACCGTCAGCATCCACATCCCGAACGCGCTGATCGTGTCGCAGGCCGCGCGGCAGGACACGGGACCGCAGCGGAAGATTCCCGCGTCGCCGGTCCGGACCGCCATCCCCGCTCCCGCGGCCCCCGCACCGCGCAAGGACGAGCCGCAGCTGCCGGCGACCCGCAACGGACTGCCGACCCGCACCCCGTCCACGGCTCCGCCGGCGCCGAGCCCGGCTTCCGCGGTGACGACGGCGTCGGGCACGAGCCTGCCCCGGCGGCAGCCCGGTGCCAGCGGCATCGCGGCCGGCGCGGGATCTGCGGCTGCCCCGGCCGCGCAGTCCCAGGACACGGTCAACGTCCGCGGATCCGGAGCGATGCCGAAGCTGCCCGTGCGGCGGCCGCAGGCAACGACCCCGGACGCCGCGCCGGTGCCGGCGCCATCGCAGCCGCAGCACGCCCCGCAGGCACCGCGCAGCGAGAACCGCGCGGAGGCCCGGACCGCGGAACAGCCGGCGCCCCCGTCGTCGAACGGCGACGATCAGGCACCGGTCCGGCACCGCTACCGCACCAACTCGGCGAAGACCGCGTCGTTCTTCCAGTCGCGGATCGATCCGCCCCCGGCCGAGGCCGCCCCGCGGCCCGGCGGCGGCACCCCGATCTTCTCCGACATGGTGTCCGACTGGCTGACCGATCCGACCGGCGCCGAGGGTGCGCCCGGCGTCTGGCACTCCGCCGGCGACGCCGGATGGTCCGCCGCGGAACGGATCAGCGAGACCCCCGTCGAGGTCGACCCGGAGATCGGACTGCCGAAGCGGCGGCCCGGCGACCGGCTGGTTCCCGGCACGGTCGAGGGCGCGCACAATACGGGGACCCTGCGCCGGGTGCGCGACCCTGAGACAATTCGCGCCAATCTCAGTCGTCACCAGCAGGGCGTCCGAAACGGCAGGGCCACGAGGCTCGCGGAACGTAACAGCATTGAAGGAGACCGATGAACACCGCTCATGGATCCGACGTCACGCGACCTCTCGACTGGTTGGTATCGAACTTCGCCAGTGACGTCCCCGGTGTCTCGCACGCCGTGCTGGTGTCCGCGGACGGTCTCCTGATGGCGGCCAGCGCCCACCTCCCCATCGACCGCGCCGAGCAGCTCGCCGCGGTCACGTCGGGGCTCGCCAGCCTGTCGGCCGGTGTGTCCCGGTTGTTCGAGGGCGGCGGCGTGCTGCAGTCGGTCGTCGAGATGCAGCACGGGTACCTGCTGCTCATGAGCGTCGGCGACGGCTCGCACCTCGCGACGCTCACCGACGCCGAGTGCGACATCGGGCAGGTCGGCTACGAGATGGCGATCCTGGTCGACCGCGTCGGCGCATCGGTGCAGGCCACGGCCCGCACCCCGCAGGGTCTCTGACCAGCCCATGCCCATGAACGACCACCACTCGGAGCGGCAGGGCCCGAACATCGTGCGCCCGTACTCGCTGACATCGGGCCGCACCCGGCCCGCGGTCGAGCTCGCGCTCGAAGCGTTGATTCAGGCGCTGCCGCAGTCGGTGGACCGGCAGTGGGAACTCGACGACGTCAACGCGGCCATCGTCGCGCTGTGCCAGCAGTCGCCTTCGGTCGCCGAGATCGCCGCCCGCGTGGGTGTGCCCCTCGGAGTGGCACGCGTCCTGGTCGCCGACCTGGTCGAGGCCGGTCATCTTCAGATCCTGGCCACCCTGAAGGAAGACTCGACCGACTCCGAACGTCGTGAACTCATCGAAAGGGTCCTCAGTGGACTTCGCGAAATCTGATCCCCGCAATCGGGTGACCTCGACCAAGATCGTGATCGCCGGCGGGTTCGGCGTCGGCAAGACCACGCTGGTGGGGGCGGTCTCCGAGATCGTCCCGCTGCGCACCGAGGCGCTCGTGACCAACGCCAGCGACGGCGTCGACAACCTGGCTGCGACCCCGCAGAAGGGCACGACCACCGTCGCCATGGACTTCGGTCGCATCAGCCTCGCCGACGACCTGGTGCTGTACCTGTTCGGCACACCCGGCCAGCACCGGTTCTGGTTCATGTGGGACGACCTGATCCGCGGTGCGATCGGGGCGATCGTCCTGATCGACACGCGCCGGCTGGACGAGAGCTTCGCGGCGGTCGACTTCTTCGAGGCCCGGCAACTGCCGTTCCTCGTCGCGATCAACGAGTTCGACGACGCGCCGCGGTACCCCATCGAGGACATTCGTGCGGCGCTCGCGATCTCCGAGGACGTGCCGATCATTCCGATCGACGCGCGAGACCGGGAATCGGCGAAACGCGCCCTGGTCGCGATCACCGAATACGCACTGACCAAGCTCCACACGGCCGCGTACTGAGGATTCGAAACATGTCGGACGAGTTGCAGCACTTCTCCATGGGCACGTGGATCGTCGGCCTCGCCGCGGTCACGTCGTTCATCGGCGTCTTCGTCGGTATCGCCAGCGCCCGCAAGGCCGTGACCGCGCCTAACCCGAGGCAGCGGTACCTGTGGCTGGCGTGGGGCGCGCTGTCCATCGGCGGTATCGGCGCCTGGCTGCCGCACTACATCGCGATGGTCGGCTTCGAGGTCTACGGCAGCGTGGTGCGCTACGACGTCCTGTGGATCGTGATCTCGTTCGTGGTGCCCGTCGCGGCCGCCGCGGTGGCGCTGCTGATCGTCAGCCCGCCGCCGACGAAACACCGGCTGCCGAGCGCAACCGTGGAGATCGGCCGTCTCGCAGGCGGTGCGGTGCTCCTCGGCCTCGGATTCACCGGTATGGACCTCGCGATCGTCGCGTCCCTCGAGATCCAGGGTTCGGTGAAATCCGACATCCTGCTGACCTCGGCGTCGGCCGCGATCGGTCTCGTCGTCGGCGCCGGAATCATGTGGTCGATCTCGGCCCTCGAGTCGCGCACGCTGCGGCTGGTGGCGTCGGTGGTCGTGGCGGCCGGGCTGGTGGCCATGCATTACACCGGGGTGTTCGGGCTGAGCGCCGCCGTCGACCAGGCCGTCGCGCGCCCGGACGGGCTCGAGGTGTTCTCGATCCTGTTCCCCGTGTTCGTGCTGGGCATGCTCGTGGTCACCATCCCGATCACCGCGCTGCTGATGGCGCCCGACCGGGTCGCCGCCGAGCTGGAGCTCGAGGCCGACATGCTCGCCGCCGAATCCCTCGCCGCCGAAAACCAGGGCAGGGAGCTCGAACTCCAGTAATCGGGCGACTCCCGCGGCACCGATTCCCGAGTGCATCCGAGTCCTTCACCCTCATAGCTGACCTGCACCTATAGACTCGGGTGGTTGCGCGACGTCGTGCTGGACCGCGAGTCCACGAGGAGACGTCAAGCCGAGTAGAAGAAGGAGCTCATGACCGACACAACGTTGCCGCCGGAGGGACCGGGGCACGACCGCATCGAGCCCGTCGACATTCAGCAGGAGATGCAGAGCAGCTACATCGATTACGCGATGAGCGTGATCGTGGGCCGCGCGCTGCCCGACGTGCGGGACGGTCTCAAGCCGGTGCACCGCCGCGTTCTGTACGCGATGTACGACAACGGTTACCGGCCCGATCGCGGTTATGTGAAGTCTGCGCGACCGGTCGCCGAGACGATGGGTAACTATCACCCGCACGGCGACGCCTCGATCTACGACACGCTCGTCCGCATGGCCCAGCCGTGGTCGCTGCGGTACCCGCTCGTCGACGGCCAGGGCAACTTCGGTTCCCGCGGGAACGACGGCGCCGCCGCGATGCGGTACACCGAGTGCCGGCTGACTCCGCTGGCCATGGAAATGCTCCGGGAGATCGACCACGAGACGGTCGATTTCACCCCGAACTACGACGGTCGTACACAGGAACCGTCAGTTCTCCCCAGCCGTATCCCCAACCTGTTGATCAATGGTTCCGGCGGTATCGCCGTCGGTATGGCCACCAACATTCCGCCGCACAACCTGCGCGAGGTCGCCGAGGCCATCTACTGGGCGCTGGAGAACTGGGAGGCCGACGAGGAGTCCACCCTCACCGCGGTCATGGAACGGGTCAAGGGACCCGACTTCCCGACGCACGGCCTGATCGTCGGCGGCCAGGGCATCCACGACGCCTACACCACCGGTCGCGGTTCGGTCCGCATGCGCGGTGTGGTGGAGATCGAGGAGGACGCCAAGGGGCGCACCACGATCGTCATCACGGAACTGCCGTACCAGGTCAACCCGGACAACCTGATCACGTCGATCGCCGAGCAGGTGCGCGACGCGAAGATCGCAGGCATCTCCGACATCCACGACGAGTCCTCGGACCGCGCGGGCATGCGCATCGTCGTCACCGTCAAGCGTGACGCGGTCGCGAAGGTCGTGCTCAACAACCTGTACAAGCACACCCAGCTGCAGACCAGCTTCGGCTGCAACATGCTGTCCATCGTCGACGGCGTGCCGCGCACCCTGCGCCTCGACCAGATGATCCGGCTGTACGTCGCCCACCAGGTCGAGGTCATCCGCAGGCGCACCGAGTACCTGCTCCGCAAGGCCGAGGAACGCGCTCACATCCTGCGCGGTCTGGTCAAGGCGCTCGACGCCCTCGACGAGGTCATCGCCCTGATCCGGGCGTCGCAGACCGTCGACATCGCCCGCGCCGGCCTGATCGAGCTGCTCACGGTCGACGAGATCCAGGCCGACGCGATCCTCGCGATGCAGCTGCGCCGCCTCGCCGCCCTCGAGCGCCAGAAGATCATCGACGAACTCGCCGAGATCGAGCGGGAGATCGCCGACCTCAAGGACATCCTCGAGAAGCCCGAGCGTCAGCGCCGGATCGTCCGGGACGAGCTGAAGGAGATCGTCGACAAGCACGGCGACGACCGCCGGACCCGGATCATCGCGGCCGACGGTGACGTGGCCGACGAGGATCTGATCGCCCGCGAGGACGTCGTCGTCACGATCACCGAGACCGGCTACGCCAAGCGCACCAAGACCGACCTGTACCGCTCGCAGAAGCGCGGCGGCAAGGGCGTGCAGGGTGCCGGGCTGAAGCAGGACGACATCGTCTCGCACTTCTTCGTCAGCTCCACCCACGACTGGCTGCTGTTCTTCACCACGAAGGGTCGCGTGTACCGGGCGAAGGCGTACGAGCTGCCGGAGGCGAGCCGCACGGCCCGCGGACAGCACGTCGCCAACCTGCTCGCGTTCCAGCCCGACGAGCGCATCCAGAGTGTCATCCAGATCAAGACGTACGAGGACGCGCCCTACCTGGTTCTCGCCACGCGCAACGGTCTGGTGAAGAAGTCCAAGCTCACCGATTTCGACTCGAACCGCAGCGGCGGCATCGTCGCGATCAACCTGCGTGGCGAGGACGAACTGGTCGGCGCGGTGCTCTGCTCCTCCGACGACGACCTGCTGCTCGTCTCCGCACAGGGGCAGTCGATCCGGTTCTCCGCCACCGACGAGGCGCTGCGCCCGATGGGACGCGCCACCTCCGGTGTCCAGGGCATGCGATTCAACGGCGACGACGAACTGCTGTCGCTCAACGTGGTGCGCGAGGGGACCTACCTGCTGGTGGCGACGTCGGGCGGCTACTCGAAGCGCACCGGCATGGAGGACTACCCGGTCCAGGGACGCGGCGGAAAGGGTGTACTCACGATTCAATACGACAAGAAACGTGGCACCCTGGTCGGAGCGCTCATCGTGAACGACGACGACGAGCTCTACGCGATCACGTCGGGCGGTGGCGTCATCCGCACCGCCGCCAAGCAGGTCCGCAAGGCGGGTCGGCAGACCAAGGGTGTTCGTTTGATGAACCTCGGGGAAGGCGACAACCTGCTCGCGATCGCGCGCAATGCCGACGAACCCGACGAGACCGACGACAACGCCGAGAGCAGCGGCAAAGGAGCTAAGGAGTCCTAGTGAGCACTCCCAACCAGCCAGGCAGTGACCGGCAGAGCCCGGGTTCCGCCAATCAGGCGCGACCCGAGCAGCAGGCCTCCCGCACTCCCGAGAACGGGTCGGCGCGACCGAACCCGCAGCAGGGTTCCGCGCCGCAGGGGCCGCAGGCGTCAGCCGGTCGTGGCCCCGCTCAGGCGGGGCCGGCTGCCCGGCCGGGCGGTGCTCCCGACGCGAGACCGGATCGGCAGGCTCCGGCCGATCCGGCCCGGTCTCCGTCGACTCCCCAGCATCAGGGTCCGCGGACGCAGACCCCGCAGGGCCGGCCCGTGCCGCCGCAGCAGGGTCAGGCTCCGAACCAGCAGGCCCCCGGGCATCAGGCCCCGCCCCAGCAGGCTCCCGGTAACCGGGCGCCCGCGGGCGGTGCGCCCACCGAATCCATCCGCGGAAATCAGGCGCCGCCGTGGCAGCGCGGAATGCAGCGTGAGCCGCAGACCAACCTGAAGCGGCCCCTGCAGGGCGGGGCGGGAGCCAAGCAGGCCTCGCGCCCGGAGGGGCAGAACCCGGCCGCCGGTGCGGGAACAGCGGCCGCGGGTGCCGCGGCAGCGAAGGCTGCCGGCGGTTCGCAGACCACCTCGCCGCAGAAGTCGCAGCCCGAGGGCGCACCCCAGGGGCAGCGGCCGCAGGGCGGACAGAACCCGGGTGCTCCCACCCAGGCCGTCCCCACGCAGAAGTCGCCGGCAGCGAACTCGTCCGCTCCGGCGAAGGGTCAGCCCACGCAGAAGCAGGAATCCAATCGCGCAGCGTCCGGTGCGGCCTCCACCGCGGCGGTCGGTGCGGTGTCCGGTGCGGCCGCGGCGGGGGCCGTGACGCAGCGGGAGTCGGCCAAGGCGAAGGCGTCCGCGATCGACGGACCGACCCGGCACATCAACCGGGACGTACTCCCCAAGGACATGCCGGACCTGTCCGAGGCCAAGCACCCCCTGCCGGGGGCGGCGCCGACGGGTCAGCAGCCGAAGATCGCCGTGGCCCCGCAGCGGGTCGAGGAGGGCGAGGCGCTCCGCGCGACGGTGCAGGTCCGCAAGATCGACCCGTGGTCGACGCTGAAGATCTCGTCCGTCATCTCGGTGTCGCTGTTCTTCGTGTGGATGGTGGCCGTCGGTCTGCTGTACGTCGTCCTGGACGGGATGGGCGTGTGGGACCGGCTGAACAACGCGTTCACCGACATCGTCGCGGAGTCGAGTTCCGACGGGCTCGTGACGGCCGGGCAGGTCTTCGGATACGCCGCCGTCATCGGCCTCGCCAACATGGTGCTCTTCACCGCGCTGGCGACGATCGGAGCGTTCATCTACAACCTGTGTTCAGACCTCGTCGGGGGCGTCGAAGTGACGCTCGCGGACCGGGACTGAGCGCGGAAACCGAGAGGGACTGAGCTGGGAAAAGAGCGTCCCGCCGGACCGGTTTTGGTAGTTGCCGGTCCGGTGGGGTAATCTTCCGACTCGGTTCAGGGAACTGTGCGAGATGAGTTTCCAGACTTCAGGGGCCTATAGCTCAGGCGGTTAGAGCGCTTCGCTGATAACGAAGAGGTCGGAGGTTCAAGTCCTCCTAGGCCCACTCCTGGTGCCGGTGAAAGGTCAGTCGCATGAAGGTCCTCCTGTTCGTGGGAGCCGGAGTGCTGGTGGCAATCGGACTGTCCAAGTTGCTCCGCGGCAACGAGGTGTGGCACGAGGTAACGGGGCCTTAGCTCAGTTGGTAGAGCGCTGCCTTTGCAAGGCAGATGTCAGGAGTTCGAATCTCCTAGGCTCCACAATTTCAAAGATCTGACAGTGTGCCCCGGATTCGGAAGAGTCCGGGGCACACTGCTGTGCGGTCCCTTATCGGGTGAGGTTACCCTTACTTCATGACCGCACTCGATCCCGGAGCCCGTGACCGTCTCGACCCGCGCAGCCGCGTCGCATCTCACCACCGGACGGGGGAGGGAACCGCGCGAATCGGTTACCCGATCGGAGTCCGCACGGTCACGGTCCGTGCGCGCGAGTACGTCACGCCCCGCATGGTGCGCCTGACGATCGGGGGTCCCGGACTCGACGGGTTCCACACCTATCAGGCCGACGATCACGTCAAGATCGTGTTCCCCGATGCGGACGGCACCCGCCGCATCCCGGTGGTGAACGACGAGATGATGCTCGACTGGCCGCGACCGCTCCCGACCAGCCGTAAGTACACCGTCCGGCGCTACGACGCCGATACCCTCGAACTCGACCTGGACTTCGTGCTGCACGACGGTGGGCTCGCGTCGTCCTGGGCGATGACGGTCGAGATCGGCGACGACGTGACCATCGCAGGCCCGCCCGGCGCGAAGGCATTCGCCCACAACTTCGACCACTACGTCTTCGCCGTCGATTCCACGGCGATCCCCGCGGTCGCGCGGTGGCTCGACGAGTCCCCGGCCGACGTGTCGGCGCACGTCGTGATCGAGACCGACGACGCCGTCGAGCACGGCTACCCGCTGGCCGCGCGCGACAACGTGAACGTGACGTGGCTCGTTCGCGACGGCAGTGAGTCCACCCTGGCGTCGACGGTGCAGTCGCTCGCGCTGCCCGGCGGCCGCACGTTCCTGTTCGCGGCAGGCGAGGCGAACGATATCAAGCCGTTGCGCGCGTGGAGCAAGGACCGGGTGGAGTCGCTGTTCACGGGTTACTGGAAACGCGGAGTCGCCGGTCTGGACGACTGACCGGTCCTACACTCGCATCATGACGACGGCCCGGCCCGCACTCGCCCGGAGGGCGGCCGTCGCCGCGGCGCTGCTCGGACTGCTGACGGCGGGTGGTGCCGCCCCCGCGAGTGCGCAGACCCGCCCGCTGCAACCGATGGTCGAGGCGGTGTCGCTGCGCCTGGCCACGGCAGACACGGTGGCGTCCGCGAAGTGGGGCACGCCGTCGCCGATCGACGATCCCGCGCGCGAGGCGCAGGTGCTGGGGGCGGTCGCCACTCAGGCGGTCGACGAGGGCCTCAGCGCGCCGAGGGTGCAGCAGATCTTCCGGGACCAGATCGAGGCCAACAAGGCGGTGCAGCGCGCGCTGTTCTCCTGGTGGAGCGTCGCGCCGGGGGCGGCGCCGACCGTCCGGCCCGACCTGACGCAGGTCCGCCCGGTCATCGACCGCCAGAACACGGACATCCTCCTGCAGTTGCGTGAGCAGCAGGCCGTGCTCGCGGGTCCGGGTTGCGTGCCCGCTCTCGTCGACGCCGCGGTCGCGGTGGCGGCCGAGCAGCGCCTCGACGCGCTGCATCAGGCGACGCTGGCCCGCGCACTCGTGTCGATCTGCGGCGCAGTCCGCGAATGACTGGCCGTTTCGCCATGGTCCGCCAAGATATCGCCAACTAGACTCGGGGGATGATCTCCAAGGTCGCGACACTGCTCCTCGACCGGGTGTCGATGTTCGAGTTCGGTGTGGTCTGCGAGGTGTTCGGCATCGACCGCACCGAATACGGAGTGCCGGCATTCGATTTCCGGATCTGCGGGATCCGTCCCGGCGAACCTCTCGTGTCGGTCACCCCCGGTCTGACGCTCGCGGCCGGATACGGGCTGGACTCGCTGCGGGACGCGGATCTCGTCGTGGTCCCGCCGCCGGGGTCGCAGGCCGGCTTCCCCGCGGAGGCGCTCGACGCCGTACGCGCGGCCGCGGAGGCCGGTGCCACGGTCCTCAGCCTGTGCTCCGGTGCGTTCCTGCTCGGCGAGGCGGGACTGCTGGACGGGCGCAAGTGCACCACCCACTGGGGGTACGTCGAGGAACTGGCCGCCCGGTTCCCGACGGCGGTGGTCGACCCGGACGTCCTGTTCGTCGACGAGGGCAACCTCGTCACCAGCGCCGGCACCGCGGCCGGTATCGACGCCTGCCTGCACGTGGTGCGCCGGGAGCTCGGTTCCACGGTGGCCAACACGATCGCCCGCCGGATGGTCGTGCCGCCGCAACGCGACGGCGGGCAGCGGCAGTTCATCGAGCAGCCGGTGGTGGCGTGCACGTCGGACAGTCTGAGCGAGACGATGGCGTGGATGAGCGAGAACCTCGAGTTGCCGCACACGGTCGACGAGCTCGCGGCCCGCTCGTCCATGTCGTCACGGACGTTCGCGCGCAAGTTCGCGGCCGAGACGGGCACCACCCCGGTCAAGTGGCTGACGACGCAGCGCGTCCTCTACGCCCGGCAGCTACTCGAGGGCACCGACCTCGGACTCGAGGCGATCTCGAGGCGCACCGGATTCGGTTCCGGTGCGCTACTACGCCACCACTTCAACCGGGTGGTCGGTGTCGCGCCCGGCGACTACCGTCGCCGGTTCGGCTGCAACACAGCCGAACTCACGCAATGAACGTGCCGATAGCCGGGTTCGCCTGGCAGATCGGGCTGCTGCCGAAGTTGATCGACCCGAAGGCCGTGGCCACCACGTTCCCGACGCCGGTGTTCACCGTCGCGGACAGGAACGGGTAGACGCCGCCGAGATTCACGATCCCCGAGCGTCCGCTGTCGGTGTTGACCCAGGCGACGGTGACCTGCGCGGCTGCCGGAATCGGGGGCGCGGCGGGGTGCGACTCGAAGCGGATGTCGCCGTCCGCGATCGGCGGGACCGCCTCCGGCCCGGACTGTCCGGTGAGCGCCGTCAACGACATCAAGCTGCCCTGGTTCGGACATCCGATGGTGAGGGCCGGTCCACCGAAGGGGTGGGGTGGGTCGGCGCCGGCGGGGCCGGCCGTCAGCAGGGCCGCGGTGGCGGCGACCGGAAACGCGAAAACGGCGATGCGATGGGCGATACGTGTGGCGGTCATGTCTGCTCCTCGGAACGGATTCTCGCGCTGGTGCGCATCTGCCTGCGGGATACCCCTGGTACAAGCCGTGAAACGAAGACAGGACAGCAGGTCGTATGTCCAACTAGGATGCGCTGATGCCGGACACCGCGCGTTCCGTCCCCGCCCGTCTGCGGGACGGTGGCGTGCGCTACGCGCGGTCGCTGCACCCCGTCGGGCTCGCGTTCGCGTTGCTGTTCTTCGTGTGGTCGATGACGCCGTCGTTGCTGCCGCGACCGTGGTACCTGCAGGCGGTGGCCACGGGCATCAGCCTGGCCACGGGCTACGGCATCGGATGCTTCGTCGCCTGGGTGGTGCGCAGGTGCGGGGTCGAACCGAACTTCTCGCCGAAGACCCGCAGGATCGGCTGGTGGACACTGCTGGGCGCCGCCGTGGTCCTGGTACCCACCTTCCTGGTGCTGGGGTCGTGGTGGCAGCAGATCGTCCGCGAACTGGTCGGGGCAGACCACGCGAACCGCTCCTACTACCTGCTGATCCTGGTGATGTCGTTCGCCGTCGCGGCACTGCTGCTGGCCGCGGGCCGAGGCCTCCGGAGCGCCGCGCGGCGGCTGACCGCCGTCGGATTGCGGTACGTGCCCGCACCCGTCGCGAAGATCGCGAGCGTCGTCGTGCTGGTCGCCGTCCTGTTCCTCGTCGTCAACGGCGCGCTCTACGCGGGCCTGCTCGCCCTCGCCAACGGCAGCCTCGCCGCCGCCGACCACGACACGGCCGCAGGCGTCACCGAGCCGACCGCCCCGGAACGGTCCGGCTCACCGGACTCGGCGGAACCCTGGAACTCACTGGGCAAGGAGGGGCGCACGTTCGTCGCCGGTGGTCCGTCCGCCGCAGACATCACCGCCCTCACCGGACGCCCGGCTCTCACACCGATCCGCACATACGCGGGTCGCGACTCCGCAGGCACCGTCCAGGAGGTCGCGGAGCACGTGGTCGCCGAACTGAAACGCACCGGCGCGTACGACCGCGCCGTGCTGGCCGTCGCCACGACCACCGGTCGCGGCTGGGTCAACCAGGACGTCGCCTCCTCGCTGGAGTACCTGTACGACGGCGACACCGCGATCGCGTCGATGCAGTATTCGTTCCTCCCCAGCCCGCTCGCGTTCATCGCGGACCGGGAGACCCCGATGGTGGCGGGCCGGGCGTTGTTCGAGGCCGTCTACGCCGAATGGGCCGCGTTGCCGCAGGAGTCGCGGCCGAAGCTGGTGGTGTTCGGGGAGAGTCTCGGCTCGTACGGGGGACAGGCCGCGTTCGTCGGCGGGCAGGACATGCTGGCCCGCGTCGACGGCGCACTGTGGGTGGGCACCCCGAACTTCACCGAACAGTGGACGCGGATCACCGAGAACCGCGATCCGGGCTCGTTCGAGCGGGTGCCGGTGATCGAGGACGGCGCGGGGATCCGTTTCGCCGGAGACCCCGCCGACCTCGAACTCGACGGTCCGTGGGGCGAGCGCCGGGTGGTGTACTGGCAGCACGCCGGCGACCCCATCACCTGGTGGTCGTTCGACCTGTTGCTGAACCGCCCCGACTGGCTTCGCGAGCCGCACGGTCCGGACGTGGATCCCGGAATGCGGTGGATCCCATTCGTGACGTTCTGGCAGGTCACCCTGGACATGGTGTTCTCGGCGGACGTGCCGCCCGGCCACGGGCACAACTACGGAGAGGACGCCGTCGACATGTGGGCGGCGATCCTGCAACCCCCGGGCTGGACGCCGGACGACACCGAGCGTGCGCGCGCCGCGCTGGCCGGGGAGTGAGAAGTCAGCTGGACGCGAGAGGCTTCGTCGCCGTGGGCGGCGTGGGTTCCTGCGAGTTCGGGCTCTCGGCGTCGCGCAGGGTCGGGGGAGCGGACGCGACACGTGGCTGCTCCCGGCGACGGCTCTTGAAGAACACCGCGCCCCCGGCGACAGCGGCGCCGACCAGCACGACGATCGCGATGCGACGCCCCTTCCGCGACTTCTTCTCCTCGACGGGCGCGACAGTCGAGGTCAGCGGACGCACGACGTCCTGGGCGACCTTCTTCACCGGCACGGTCCGGGCGCGGTCGTAACCCTGCTTCGCCAGCGACGCCCCCTGCCTGCCGAGGAACAGACCGAGCTGACCGGCGCCGCGAGCCGTGGCGAGAGCGGCCGAACGCGCACAGCGCAGGGCCTGATCGACAGCCTCGGATTCCCGGACCCGGGAAGCCGAATCCTCGACGTGGGCCAGCGCGGTCTCGACTCGTTCGGACACCTGCTCCTGCAGGTGCTCGGCGCGTTCGGTCGGAAGCAGATTCGTGAGGGACTCCGTCGCTCGTGTCATGACCCCACTTTGTCACAAGAACCGGCAGCACGAACCGATCCGAAGTACTCGAGTCACGGCGGCGGAACCACACGGAACCGCACAATGGCAACATGGTGGTGTGACTTCACCTCATCAGACCGCAACCGCAACGCTGCACACCAACCGCGGCGACATCAAGATCGCGCTGTTCGGCAACCACGCGCCCAAGACCGTCGAGAACTTCGTCGGCCTGGCCGACGGTTCGAAGGACTACAGCACCGCCAACGCCGGCGGCACCAACTCCGGACCGTTCTACGACGGCGCCGTCTTCCACCGCGTCATCGACGGGTTCATGATCCAGGGCGGCGACCCGACGGGCACCGGCGCCGGCGGCCCGGGCTACAAGTTCGGCGACGAGTTCCACCCGGAACTGCAGTTCGACCGCGCCTACATCCTGGCCATGGCCAACGCGGGCCCGGGAACCAACGGTTCGCAGTTCTTCATCACCACCGGCCCGACGCCGCACCTCAACCGTCGCCACACCATCTTCGGTGAGGTCGTCGACGAGGAGTCGAAGAAGGTCGTCGACGCCATCTCGACCACGGCCACCGATCGCTCGGACCGTCCGCTCGAGCCGGTCGTGATCAACAGCGTCACCATCGCGTAGGGAACCGCAGCACATGACCAACCCCGGCTGGGGCGGTGCCGCGAACGAGGGCACTCCGCCCCAGCCGCGGTGCGTCCGCCACCCCGATCGACCCACCGCGCTGTCGTGCAACCGGTGCGGTCGCCCGGCGTGCCCCGAATGCCTCCGCGAAGCGGCCGTCGGCTACCAGTGCGTCGACTGCGTCGCCGCCGGGCAGCGTGACGTCCGTCAGGTCCGCAACGTCGCAGGCGCCGTGACCACGCAGCAGCGTGCGATGCCGCTGGTGACGTACATCCTGATGGCCGCGAACGTCGGCATCTTCCTGATCACCGCGGCGCAGTCCCGCAGCATCATGCAGAACCAGGCGGGATCGACGCTCTTCGCCGATTGGGCGCTGTTCCCACCCGCTGTCGTGGACGGTCAGCTCGTCCGTGTGATCGGCAGCGGATTCCTCCACTTCGGTCTCATCCACCTGGCCGTCAACATGTTCGCGCTGTGGATCATCGGCCGCGACACCGAACTGGTCCTCGGCCGCGCCCGCTACGCCTGCGTGTACTTCGCATCGATCCTCGGCGGTTCCGCCGCGGTGATGCTGTTCCAGCTGCACGCCGTCACCGCGGGTGCGTCGGGCGCCGTGTTCGGACTGATGGGCGCGCAGGCCGTCATCCTCCTGAGGCTGCGACGCAGTCCGGCGCCGGTGATCTCGGTGATCGCCATCAACGTGATCATCAGCATCACCATCCCCGGCATCTCACTGTGGGGGCATCTCGGCGGCCTTGTCGCCGGGGCGGCGGCCACCGCGGCCGTCCTCTACGCGCCTCAGCTGCTGGGCGCCGGGAACAACCGGGAGAAGGCCGTCACCGTCGGCTGGGTCTGCCTCGGTGCCGTGGTGCTGGTGCCGCTGGCCGTCATCGCGGTCCGCACCCTGCAGCTCCGCGCGAGCTTCGGCTACTGACCCCGGCCCACCAGACGGTGCACCGCGAGGGCATCGAACACGTCCTCCGGATTGGTGCCGAGATCCCAGCGGCCGAAGATCAGGAGGCGTTCGGTGCCGTCCTCGGTGCGGACGTCGATCTCGAGCATCGGCACGCGGCGGCCCAACCGCGGATACCGGACCAGACGCGCCCGGTCGATCTGCGCCCGGGCGTACCCGTGGCGGCCCGTCAGCCGGCGCACCACGATCCCGCCGCCCTCCTTGTCGACGGCCAGGCGCGGGCGCTGCCGGAGCGCCGACGCGGCGGTCAGCAGCAGCCCGACGGCGGCGACGCACACCAGAACGCGGCCCGCCGGCTCGGTCGACACCGAGAGTCCCGCGACCCCCAACGCGAGCCCGCCCGCGGCCAGAGCGATCACCGCACCGAGCGGCGTCGACCACTCCAGCGGTGCCTCGTCAGCAGACATCGGCACTCGACCTGCGGCTATCCACAGGGGTTGTCCACATTGGGGATGAATGACATGCGTGTAATTGTGATCGTCAACGCCAGCGCATCGTCATGATCAGGCCGACCACCATGAAGCCGAACCCGATGAGGAAGTTGTAGGCACCGAGGTTGTTCATCCACTCGAGCTGGTCGGCGGCCAGGTAGTAGACGAGCAGCCACACCAGGCCGACCAGCATGAACCCGAGCATCACCGAGACGTACAGGGTGCTCGACGGACCCGCCTTCACCTTCACCGGGGTGCGGCTCGCAGGGTTGATCGTGTAATCGGTCTTCTTTCGGACCTTCGACTTCGGCATGACGTCCTCGTTCGTGCGGCTCTACGGGAATGTGGGCAGGTAGATTCGGAAATACCTGCGTGTGTACACGCTAACGTAGCCGCGATTCGCGCGGCGAGGACGAGGGGACGGAAACACCGGTGACCAGGTCGATCTTCTGGCGGATCGCGGTGCTGGTGGTGTGTCTCGTGGCCGGCCTGCTGGTGGCCACCACCCGCCAGGTGTCGCACGGCAACGAGATCCGCGCCGGCGATTCCACCCGATTGTCCGACCTCGTGCGGAACGCGCAGTCCGAGACCGACCAGGTGGCCGAGACCCGAGACAACCTGGCGGCGCAGGTCGAGTCGCTGCAGCAGGACGCCGCGGCGTCCGACAGCGGGGTCGCGCAGGCCCTCGCCGACAGCAAGGCGCTCGCCACGGACGCCGGACTCACCCCGATGACCGGTCCCGGCGTCACCGTCACACTCACCGACGCCCCCCGCGACGCCGACGGCAAGTATCCCGTCGACGCGTCGCCGGACGATCTCGTCGTCCACCAGCAGGACGTCCAGAGCGTGCTGAACGCGCTGTGGGTGGGCGGCGCCGAGGCCGTCGGCATGCAGGACCAGCGGATCGTCAACACGTCCGCGCCGCGCTGCATCGGCAACACCCTGCTGCTGCACGGCCGCACGTACAGCCCGCCGTACGTGATGTCGGCGATCGGTGATCCCGCCCGACTGGAGGCGGCACTCGCCAACGAACCCGGAATCCGCCTGTTCAAGCAGTACGCGACGCGGTTCGGCCTCGGCTATTCGGAGGCCGCGTCCGGCCAATTGTCCGTGCCCGGTTACGCCGGTCACTGACGCGAACGGTCCCCGGCCGTGCGGGACACGAGGCGGGCAGAATACCCTGCTCCCATGAGGATTCTCGTCGTCGACAACTACGACAGCTTCGTGTTCAACCTGGTCCAGTACCTCGGACAGCTGGGAACACGGGCCGTGGTCTGGCGCAACGACGATCCGAACCTCACCGGGCCCGACGCGATCGCGGCCGCGGCGGCCGACTTCGACGGCATCCTCCTGAGCCCCGGCCCCGGCACACCGCAGCGCGCAGGCGCGACGATGGACCTGGTCACGGCATGTGCCGCGGCCGGCACGCCGCTCCTCGGCGTGTGCCTCGGACACCAGGCGATCGGTGCCGCGTTCGGCGCGACCGTCGACCGGGCGCCCGAACTCCTGCACGGCAAGACCAGCGTCGTCCACCACCGCGGCGAGGGTGTCCTCGCGGGTCTGCCCGACCCGTTCACCGCCACGCGGTACCACTCGCTGACCGTCCTGGAAGACACCATCCCGGACGAACTCGAGGTCACCGCGCACACCGACAGCGGCATCGTCATGGCGATGCGGCACCGCGAACTGCCGATCCACGGCGTGCAGTTCCATCCGGAGTCCGTGCTCACCGAGGGCGGGCACCGCATGCTCGCCAACTGGCTCACCGTCTGCGGCGACGCCCCGAAGGAATCCCTCGTCGCCACGCTCGAAGCCGAGGTCGCGCAGGCACTGGGCGCGTAGCTCCCGTGCGCCTTTCTGGTAGCTGGAGCAACCACAAAGGCGCACGGGCGGCGGAGCCGCCTACCGCGGGATGCCGAGCGCGCCGACGCCGACCGAGACGACTCCGTTCTTGGTGATCTCCGATCCCGGCGGCTGTTCCTGGCTGATGATCTTGCCGACCATCTCCGGGTCCAGCGTGGATGTCTGCGTCTGATTCAGCGACGCCGACGACCCGCTCCAGCCGGCGCTGCGCAGCTCCGCGAGCGCCTGCGACACGGTCTTGCCCGTCAGGTCGGGCATCTCGATGTTGTTGCCGTTCGACACCCGGATCTGGATGGTGTCGCCCTTGGCGGCGGTGGAGCCGCCGACGGGATCGGTGGAGACGACCTGACCCTTGGGCACCCCGGAGTCGATGTTCTGGATCTGCACCTTGAAGCCGGCACCCTCGATGTTCGCCTGCGCGACCTCGACCTTCTGGCCGGTGACGTCGGGGATGCGGATCTGCTCGGGTCCGGTGCCCAGCGTGACGGCGACCTCGGAGTCGAGGGAGATGCTCGCCCCGGACGACGGGTTCTGCTGGATCACCTTGTCGACGTCGGACGCGTCGGACGGTGCGCGGGCGACGGCGGTGTCGAGCCGCAGTCCGACCGCGTTGAGCTCCTGCTGGGCTTCGTCCTGGGTCAGGCCCGCGAGCCGCGGGACCTTCACCTGTTCGGGGCCCGACGACACCTCGAGGGTGATCGTGCTGCCCTCGTCCACCTGCACGCCGCCGACGGGCCGGGTGGTGATGACGTTGCCGGTCGCCACGACGGCGTCGGGTTTCTGCTGCCGGGAGACGCGGAAACCGAGGTTCTGCAGCGTCGTCTCGGCGTCGTCCGCGGCCTGGTTCGTGACGTCGGGCATGGTGACCTGGTCGGCCTTCGAGCCCGGGCCCACGGACCACAGGAACGCGCCGACGATGCCGACGACGATGAGGGCGCCGAGCGCCATCAGCGCCAGCCGCATCGGGTTCTTCTTCTTGTCGGGCTCGCCGCCGTCCGTCTTCGCCGCCGACGTCTGCGTGGTGTTCGGCGGGCGCCGGTAGTTCCCGGCTCCGGAGTCGACGGCACCGAGGATCGTGGTGCGGTCCTCGTCGCTCATGACCATCGGCGCGCTGGGGCGCTGCCCGCCGAGAACCCGGACCAGGTCGCTGCGCATGTCGGCGGCGGTCTGGTAGCGGTTGGCGGGGTTCTTGCTCATCGCCTTGAGGATCACCGAGTCGAGCTCACGCGGAATGTCCGGGTTGACCACGGACGGCGTCTGCGGGTCCTCCCGCACGTGCTGGTACGCGACCGCGACCGGGGAGTCGCCCTTGAACGGGGGTTCGCCGGTGAGGATCTCGAACAGCACGCAGCCGAGCGAGTACACGTCGGATCGGGCGTCGACCTGCTCGCCGCGGGCTTGCTCGGGCGACAGGTACTGGGCGGTGCCGATGACGGCGGCCGTCTGCGTCATGGGGCTGGACGCGTCGGAGATCGCCCGCGCGATGCCGAAGTCCATCACCTTCACCGCACCCGCACGGTTGATCATCACGTTGGCGGGCTTCACGTCGCGGTGCACGATGCCGTTGCGGTGGCTGAAGTCGAGCGCCGCGCACACATCCGAGATGACTTCCATCGCACGCCGCGGTGCCATCGGGCCCTCGCCGCGCACGATGTCGCGCAACGTGTCGCCGTCCACGTACTCCATCACGATGTACGGCAGCGGTCCCGCGTCGGTTTCCGCCTCGCCGGTGTCGTAGACGGCCACGATCGCCGGATGGTTCAGCGCCGCCGCGTTCTGCGCCTCGCGGCGGAACCGCAGGTAGAACGTGGGGTCGCGGGCCAGGTCGGCACGCAGGACCTTGATCGCGACGTCGCGGCTGAGCCGGACGTCGCGGGCGAGGTGGACCTCGGACATGCCACCGAAGCCGAGAATCTCACCCAGCTCGTAGCGTGAGGAGAGGTTGCGCGGTGTCGTCATGGCTGTCCTTGTGGGGTCGGAGTAGCTGACTCCGACGTGGTCGTCGTGGTCGTCGTCGTGGGTGCGGTGGTGGTGGTCGTCGTCGTGGTAGTCGTCGTCGGCTCTGTCGTCGTCGTGGTCGTCGGCTGGGTGGTGGTGGTCGTCGTGTACGGCGGCTCGGTGGTCGTCGTGTACGGCGGCTCGGTGGTCGTGGTGTATTCCTCGGTCGTGGTGGTCGTCGTCGGCCGCGGCGTCGTCGTGATCGTCCGCAGCGACGAGGTGATCGCCGGCGACGTCGGTTCCTTCGTGTCACCGCCGTCGAACAGAACCAGCGCGAGCGCGATGATCGCCGCCAGCAGGATCAAACCACCCGCACCCCAGGCGATGGCCTTCTGGCCACTGGTCAACCCGCCCTTCTTGCCGTCACCGTTCCCGTCGTCCGGCGGCACCTGCCCGGTGACCGGCCCCGCATACGCGGTCTGTGACGGCGGGATCATCTGGGTGGCACCGGTCATCGGCGGCGGCAGCACCCGCGACGTTCCGGTCCCCATGCTGCCGGGAGGCGGAGGCCGCCGGCCCGCCCGGACCGCCGCGACCGCGTCGGCGAACTCTCCGCCACTGGCGTAGCGGGTGCTCGGGTCCTTCGCGATCGTGATGTCGATGAGCTCGCGGATGTTCGGCGGCAGGTCGTTCGGCAACGGCGCCGGCGCCTCCTGCACGTGTTTCATCGCCACCGTGATGGCCCCGTCGCCGATGAACGGGCGTCGTCCCGACAGCGCTTCGTAGCCGACGATGCCGAGAGAGTACACGTCGCTGGCCGCCGTCGCGTCCTGGCCGAGTGCCTGCTCGGGGGCGATGTACTGGGCGGTGCCCATCACCATGCCGGTGCGCGTGACCGGCGAGTTCTCCACGGCTTTGGCGATGCCGAAGTCGGTGATCTTCACCTGGCCGGTGGGGGTGATCAGGATGTTGCCCGGCTTCACGTCGCGGTGCACGACTCCGGCGTCGTGCGCCACCTGCAGGGCCCGCCCGGTCTGCTCGAGCATGTCCAGAGCGTGCGGCACCGCGAGCCGGCCCACTCGCGCGAGGACGGCGTTCAGCGGCTCCCCGTTGACGAGTTCCATCACCAGGTAGGCGGTGGAGTCGCCGGTGGCGTCGCGGACCTCGCCGTAGTCGTAGATCCCGGCGATGCCGGAATGGTTCAGCTGCGCGGTGGTGCGCGCCTCGAAGCGGAACCGTTCGACGAACTCCGGGTCGGACGAGAACTCGGACTTCAGCACCTTCACCGCGACCCGACGGTTGAGCCGGTTGTCCGTCGCTTCCCAGACCTGTCCCATTCCGCCCGTCGCGATCAGCCGGATCAGGCGGTATCGATTGGCGATCAGCGCGCCGTTGTTCAGTGCCACAATCAGCCCCCTTGTAGTCCGGCTGCGATGACGGCACGGCCGATAGGTGCAGCCACCGAGCCGCCGGTTGCGGCCAGTGCACGATCTCCGCCGTCCTCGACGATGACCGCGATGGCGACGGTCGGGTTCTGGGCGGGTGCGAATCCGATGTACCAGGCGTGGGGCGGGGTGTTCCGTGGGTCGGTTCCGTGTTCGGCGGTGCCCGTCTTGGACGCGATCTGGACGCCCGGGATCTTGCCCTCGCCGCTGGTGTTGTTCTCGGAACCGATCATCAGATCGGTCAGGGTAGCCGCCACCTGCGACGACATCGCCTGGCCCTCGGACACCGGGTTGGTGGTCGCGAGGTTCGACAGGTCCGGGCCCTGCAGTTCCGACACCAGCTGTGGCTGCATCCGCACTCCACCGTTGGCGACAGTAGCCGCGATCATCGCGTTCTGCAGCGGGGTGAGCGCCACGTCCCGCTGGCCGATGCTGCTCTGGCCGAGTGCGGCGTCGTCGGGGATCGACCCGATGGTGCTGTCGGCGACGGGGAACGGGACGCCGGGCATCTGCCCGCCGATGCCGAGTGCGCTGGACTGGTCGCCGACGGCGTCGGCGCCGGTCTTCACGCCGAGTTCGACGAATGCCGTGTTGCAGGACCGCGCGAACGCTTCCCGCAGCGACGCGGTGGGTGCGCCGCCGCAGGTGGAGCCGTTGTAGTTCTCGAGCGTCGTCGACGTGCCGGGAAGAGTGATCTGCGGGGCCGCGGTCAGCTGGGTGTCGGGGGTGGTTCCGGCGGCGAGAGCCGCGGCGGTGACCACCACCTTGAACGTGGAACCGGGCGGGTACGTCTGCGACACCGCACGGTTGATCAGCGGCTTCTCCGGATCGGCGTTCAGCGCCTCCCACGCCTGGGTGGTCTCGGTGCCGTCGTGGCTGGCGAGCGAGTTGGGATCGTAGCTCGGGGTGCTCACCATCGTGAGGATGCGTCCGGTGCTCGGCTCGATCGCCACGACCGAACCGGTGTAGCCCTTTGCGGTCAGCTCGTCGTACGCCACCTGCTGCATCACCGGGTTGATGGTGCTCACCACATTGCCGCCACGCGGGTCGCGTCCGGACACGAGGTCGAAGAAGCGACGCCCGAACAGCCGGTTGTCGGAACCGTTGAGGACCGGGTCCTCGGCACGCTCGAGTCCGGTGCTGCCGTACTGCATCGAGTAGAAACCGGTGACCGGTGCGTTGGCCAGCGGGCTCGACGGCGCCGCCGGGTTCGGCGGGTAGGTCCGCAGGTACTTGTAGCGGTCGTCGGTCGGAACGGAGGCCGCGAGCACCTGCCCGGCCGCCGAGATCTGGCCGCGCTGACGCGAGTACTCGTCGAGCAGCACGCGCGAGTTCCGCGGATCGGCCCGCAGGTTGTCCGCCTTGATGACCTGAACGTAGGTGGCGTTGGCGAGGAGGGCGACCACCATCACCATGACGGCGATCGCGACACGGCGCAGCGGTGTGTTCATGAGCGCGGCACCATCTCGGTCGGGGCGTCGGCGATGGGTGCGGGGCCCTTCTTCTTCGGCACGGCCGGCTCACGGGCGGCGTCGGAGATTTTGATCAGGATCGCGAGG
Organism: Rhodococcus opacus B4; assembly: GCF_000010805.1. Classification (NCBI taxonomy): domain Bacteria; kingdom Bacillati; phylum Actinomycetota; class Actinomycetes; order Mycobacteriales; family Nocardiaceae; genus Rhodococcus; species Rhodococcus opacus. Next base: position 3,811,800 of record NC_012522.1, read on the forward strand.
AGGAGGTAGTTGGCGAGCAGGGACGACCCGCCGTACGACATGAACGGCGTGGTCAGACCGGTGAGGGGGATCAGCTTGGTGACGCCGCCGACCACCACGAACACCTGCACCGCGATCGTGAACGACAGACCGGCGGCGAGGAGCTTGCCGAAACTGTCGCGGACGGCGAGCGCGGTGCGCAGCCCGCGGATGACGAGAATCAGGAACAGCATCAGGACGGCGGCGAGGCCGATCAGTCCGAGTTCCTCACCGATCGTCGCGACGATGAAGTCGGTCTTCGCGAACGGCACCTGGGCGGGCCGGCCGCTGCCGAGGCCCGTCCCCGCGACGCCACCGGTCGCGAGCCCGAACAGCGACTGGGAGATCTGGTAGCCGGTGTTGTTGTAGTCGGCCAGCGGGTCGAGCCAGGTGCTGACCCGGACCCGGACGTGGCCGAACAGCTGGTACGCGAAGAAGAAACCGATGCCGAGCAGTCCGACGCCGATCAGCAGCCATCCGACGCGTTCGGTGGCGATGTAGAGCATCACGAGCACGGTGCTGAACAGCAGCAGCGACGTGCCGAGGTCCTTCTCCAGCACCAGCACCCCCACCGACACCATCCACGCGACGAGGATGGGCCCGAGGTCGCGGGCGCGCGGGAGGTCGATGCCGAACACGTGCTTGCCCGCGGTGGTGAACAGGTCGCGCTTCGCGACGAGGACGGAGGCGAAGAAGATGATCAGGAGGATCTTCGCGAACTCGCCGGGCTGAATGCTGAAGCCGGGGAGACGGATCCAGATCTTCGCGCCGTTCACCTCGGAGAAGCTCGACGGCAGGATCGCCGGGATGGCGAGGAACACCAGCCCGGCGAGGCCGAGGGTGTAGCTGTAGCGGGCGAGCAGGCGGTAGTCCTTGAGCAGCACCAGCACGGCCACGAAACCGGCGATGGCCAGCGTCGTCCACAGCACCTGCTGGTTGGCGTCCGGCGACGGGACGGGCAGCCCGAAGTAGGCGGCGGACTGCGCGTCGGCGAGGTCGAGCCGGTGGATCAGCACCAGGCCGAGTCCGTTGAGCAGCGCCACGATCGGCAGGATCAGGGGGTCGGCATACGGCGCGAACCGGCGCACCGCGAGATGCGCGATCAGGAACAGCGCCGAGTAGGCGGCGGCGTACTTGGCGAGGTCCCAGGTGATGCTCTGCTCCTGGCTGGCCTCGACGAGCACCAGCGAGATCGTCGTGATCAGGATCGCGAAACCGATCAGGATCAGTTCGGTACCCCGGCGCGTCGACTGGACGGGGGCTGGCGCGAACCCGCCGGGTGGACTGGGAAACTGCGCCCCCGGTGATGCACTTGCGACCGACATCAGCTAGCCGTCCTGCAGTTCTGACCGGGAACCTGGGTCACGGTCGGCGCCGGGGTGGCGGTCGGGGTCTGGGGTGCAGGCGTCTCCGGTCCCGGCAACGCTGCCGGGGGAGCGGGTGCGGGAGCGGGCGCGGGCGGCGGCGTGGTCTCCGGGACCGGCGCGGGGGCCGGGGTCGGAGCAGGACTCGGCGCCGGGGTGGTCGTCGTGGTGGTGGCCGACTCCGACTCACAGACCGGAAGCAGATCGTTCTGGGCGAGCCGCGTCATCTGGTTGCGGACGTCGTCGAGCTTGCCCGACGGCAGCCCGGCCCGCACCTGCTCACGGGCGGACGGCTGGAGGTCGTCGACCTCGAGGATGGTGCACCCGTTCGGCGATTCGGTCGGCGACATCAACGTCAGGTCGCCGGAATCGCTGACACAGCCGACGAGATTCGCCTCCTGCAGCGAGTAACCGAGCACCGAACCGGGAACGCCGCGCAGCACGGTGACGCGTTCGCCGTCGGCGCCGACGTAGTAGTTGTTGCGGACCAGAGCCCGCCCCACGAAGGCAGCGACGGCGACCACGACGATCAGACCGAGCGCGAGTGCGGCCCACCACATGCGGTGCCGCTTCTTCTTCGTCGGCGGTTCCTCGACCTGCGGGACCACCCGCTTCGGCGTGGCACGCGGCGGACGCATCGCCGCGGCGCGTCCCGCGGCCGTGTTCGGCGGGGGCGCGTCCTCTTCGTCGTCGGCGGAGGCGGCACCGGCCACGATGGGATGACTCTGCCCGTAATCGAGGTCGATGACGTCGGCGACGACGACCGTCACGTTGTCCGGGCCGCCGCTGCGCAGTGCGAGTTCGATGAGCCGGTCGGCGCACTCGTCCTGCGAGCCCTCCCGCATCGTGTTCTCGATGGTCTCGTCGCTGACCACGTCCGACAGTCCGTCGGAGCACAGCAGATAACGGTCGCCGGCGCGGGCCTCGCGGACCGTCAGCGTCGGTTCGATCTCGTTGCCGGTGAGGGCGCGCATGATGAGCGAGCGCTGCGGGTGGGTGTGCGCCTGCTCGGCGGTGATCCGGCCCTCGTCGACCAGCGACTGCACGAACGTGTCGTCCCGGGTGATCTGCGCCAGCGAGTCGTCGCGGAGCAGGTAGGCGCGCGAGTCGCCGATGTGGACCAGCCCGAGCTTGTTGCCGGAGAACAGGATTGCGGTGAGCGTGGTGCCCATGCCGTCGAGTTCCGGGTCTTCCTCGACGTGATCGGCGATGGTGTCGTTGCCCTCGCGGGTGGCGGCCTCCAGCTTGCCGAGCAGGTCTTCGCCGGGCTCGTCGTCGTCGAGGTGCGCGAGGGCCGCGATCATCAACTGCGACGCGACCTCACCGGCCGCGTGACCGCCCATGCCGTCCGCGAGCGCCAGCAGGCGGGCCCCGGCGTACACCGAATCTTCGTTGTTGGAACGGACGAGGCCACGATCGCTGCGGGCGGCATAGCGGAGTACGAGGGTCACGGGCGCAACTCGATTACCGTTTTGCCGACCCGTACGGGGGTACCGAGCGGCACGCGGACAGATGTGGTGACCTTGGCGCGGTCCAGATACGTGCCGTTGGTCGAGCCGAGGTCTTCGACGTACCAGTCGGCGCCTCGCGGGGAGAGCCGAGCGTGGCGGGTGGAGGCGTAGTCGTCGGTGAGGACGAGCGTGGAGTCGTCGGCCCGGCCGATGAGGACGGGCTGAGTGCCGAGAGTGATGCGCGTGCCGGCGAGGCCGCCCTGCGTCACCACCAGATACTTGGCCGTCTTCGTCTTCCCCAGCGACGGCAGAACATTGCCGCTGCGCGAATATCGGGGCGGCACACGGACGCCGGAGCCGGCGTAGATGTCGCCGCGCAACGCCCGCAGAACGGTCCAGACGAACAGCCACAGCAGAAGCAGGAACCCTGCTCGTGTGAGTTGCAGAATCAAACCTTGCACGGCAGTCCACCTCCTTCTGTGGCCGGAACGGTCGAGACTCCGGCGTCTTTTTCTCGCAGCATCATAGGGGCAACCCGCACCCTGCGATCAGGATACGGACAGCCCACAACGATACGGAGTCCCCACCGTGTTACGTCCGACACGGGCTCCGACGCGATGTCGGTCCAGTATCGAAGCCGTCTCGGTTGTGTCTCGGCGAGGGGTTTCGGGTTCGGGTCTCGGCGATGTCTCTTCGGGGTCCCAACTCGGTGGAGTCTCAGAGGATTCGGACCAGGATCTCCGAATGACCGGCCCGGATGATGTCTCCGTCGGCCAGCTGCCAGTCCTGCACCGGGGCACCGTTGACGGTGGTGCCGTTGGTGGAACCCAGGTCGGACAGCATCGCGACCTGACCGTCCCAGCGAATGTCGATGTGGCGGCGCGACACACCGGTGTCGGGGAGGCGGAACTGCGCCTCCTGGCCGCGGCCGATGATGTTGTTGCCCTCACGCAGCTGGAAGTGGCGTCCGCTGCCGTCCTCGAGCTGCAGAGTCGCCGTGAACGTGTGGCCGTCGGGTGCGTACGCCTGCTGGCCGTAGCCGCCCTGGTCGTAGTCGGCGTAGCCCTGCTGGTCGTACTGCTGCTGGTCGTAGCCGCCCTGGCCGTACCCGCCGCGGTCGTAACCCTGGTCGTAGCCCTGCGGCTGCTGGTAGCCGGCGTCGGCGTAGGAACCGTCCGGGTAGCGCGCGGGCGCCTGCTGGTCGTAGCCGCCCTGGTAGTCCTGCTGGTAGCCGCCCTGCTGGTAGTCGTAACCGGCGTCCGCGGGCTGCTCGTAGCCGGGAGCCTGCGCGCCCTGGTCGTACGCCTGACCGTAGGCCTGGTCCTGGGGGTACCCACCGCGCTGGTCGTCGGGGTACTGCTGCTGGTCGTAGCCGCCCTGCTGATAGCCGCCGCGGTCGTAACCGTTCTGGTAGCCCTGCGGGTATCGCTGGTCCTGACCTGCATGGGCATGACCGTTGCGCGCGTACTGCGGGTCGGGATTGCGGTTGCCCGCTGGTTCGCGGCTGGGGTCGTAGCCTGAGTTCTGCGTCATGGGGCCAGCTCCTGGATTCGACGTGACGGGTACAAACGGTGCCTGTGGTCGCGGTGCGGGACCGCGTGGCGGTTCGGGTCGCCCCGGCGTGGCCGCACCCTGGCGGCCGGCGTCCGGATCCACCGAACCCCGGGTGCGGAACTGCCCGGTGTGCAGTGACGGCGAGGGTTCGAACGCGACATGAATGGGACCATACGTCTGCCAGCCCTGGTCGCGAATGAAGTCTTCGAGGTGTCGGGCGAAGGCCTTGACCGTCAACTCACGGTCGGCGGCGAGTTCTTCGTGATCCGAGTTGTTGATGGCGATGACATAGCTGTTCGGCGCGAGCAGGTGCCCGCCGTCCAGTTGCCGGATCCGGTCGGAGGCTTCCTGCTGCAGCGCGGCCTCCACCTCCTGCGGCACCACACCACCGCCGAAGACCCGGGCGAACGCGTCACCCACGGCTCCCTGGAGCTTCCGCTCGAAACGTTGAACTATCCCCATCGGAACCTCCTCACGGTGTCTGTCGGTCGGGCCTTCTGTCCTCGGTGCGCAGTGGCTGTGACGAGACACGTTCGTGTCGCGCCGCTGCCGTGCGTGTATCCCACGGTACTGTCATTGCCTCGGGCCATGACACGGGTCCACGCCCTTGCATGATATCGGTCTTTGCCTGGACGGGTGTTTCTGTCGCCGTTTCGGGGTCTGACCTGTACGAATCGTGATTTCTGGCGTCCTCGTGTTAATGTTTCCGGGTCGCTCGGGCGAGTGGCGGAATGGCAGACGCGCTGGCTTCAGGTGCCAGTGTCCTTCGGGACGTGGGGGTTCAAGTCCCCCTTCGCCCACCACCAGCGATTCTTCGGAATCGCGACAACGAGGCCACGAACTCTCCGGAGTTCGTGGCCTCGTTTCGTTGGCGGTACCGGGGTCTACTGGGGGCGGATCGGATTGCACCCGACGCTGACGTACGTGACGATCCCCTCCTGCAGTCCGCAGGTCGTGTACGCGCCCGTGGAGACGCCGACCTCCCACCACGGCGCGCCGTTCCCGGCGACGCACGATCCGGTGGACGGTGTCCCGGCCGGCACCCACACGCCGTCGCGGCGATAGCCCTGGATCCACGGAATGTGCGACACACCGCCCGGTCCCGGAATCGCCCGCGGCGTCAGGCCGAAGCATTCGACCGTCCCGATGTGTACGGCGGTCCTGCCTGCGGGCACGTCCTGCGCCGTGCAGTGCGACGTCCCGGACGTGGGTGTGGTCGCGGTGTGACAGTCGGCCGTGGGCTCGGCCTGCGCGGGTGCGGAGCCCAGAGCAACCAGGGCGGCGGACGACGCGGCCGCTCCGGCGAGAATCCTGAGGAACCTGTGGGTCATCGAATACTCCTTCGGGTCCGGATGTTGTCTGTGTCGGTGCGGCACCGGATTCCGTTAGCCGACAGACCCGCCGGGGTGGTGTCATCCCCACCCCAGGGTGCCTACCCGGGCGGCCGGCACAGCCCGACGATGGAGTGGAAGCCACGTCGCGAACCTCCGGCCCTTTCCGACCGGAACCCGTCCCCTCGGTGGTTCGTGACGAATGACTCGAGTGTGAACCTGCCGTCCGGCTTCTTCCGCTCGGTTTCTGCGAACGTCGAGAGTGGGTTGTAGATGAGCATCAGCCAGGTCCGGGCCACCAGCTCGGCGAATGTCGGTGAGTACGTCGGGTCCGTCGCGGCGACGGTGGACGCCCTGTCGGTCGACTGGTGGTTCACCCCGGCGTTCGACGTGGTCGTGACCCTTTCCAGCGAGATCCCCTACTACCGCGGACGGAAGGCCGTCCTGGCCTGGAACCGCCACTTCGGGTGGTCGCTCGGAGTCCACGGCCTCTCGCAGGGGAACGTTCTGGTGGTCGAGGCGCTCGGGCTGGGGCCGGCACCGGATCCCGCGCAGTGCTCGGATCGGGTCGCCGAAATGCTCACCGAACTCGCCGGTTGGGCTCCTCAGCGGGCATCCGGAAAGCCTGCCCCACGAATCGTGCACGGCCCCGGCGCTCCTCGCGGGTGACCCAGATCGCGGGAACCCGTGCGGCCGCGGCGTCGACCGGCTTGGATAGCGGATATGGACGGCAGGAGAGCCCCCGATCCGCTGCGCCTCGCGGTCGGCGCCGCCGCGACCGCCGCCGGGGCCTTGCAGCGTGTGATCGGCTTCGGCATCGACACGGCGCGCCGCCTGCCGGGAGTCGAGCCCGTACTGGTCACGCTGGAGGAACGCGGCGCCGAGACACTGCGCGGCGCCGACGAACTAGCCGATCGGGTACTGCACACGGTGCTGCGGAGGGTCGTGCAGGCCGCCCTTCAGGAGGTGGATCTCACCACGATCGTCCGTGATCACGTCGACCTCGACGTCGTCGCCGAGGGCATCGACATCCAGCGCATCATCGACCGGGTGGATGTGGACGCCATCGCCGCCCGCGTCGACATCCCCATCATCCTCGATCGCGTCGACATCGACGCCGTCGCTGCCCGGATCGACGTGGATGCGATCGTCGACCGCGTCGACGTGGATTCCGTCATCGGACGCGTCGACCTGGTCGTTCTCGCCGACACCGTGATCGAGGGCGTCGACCTCCCGCGCATCATCCGTGAATCGACCGACTCGATGTCCAACGAGGCGGTCCGGGGCGTGCGCACCCAGGGCATGCAGGCCGACGACGCCGTCGCCGGATTCGTGGGCAAGTTGTTCGGGCGCGGGCACGAACCGGACGATGCATGAGCGCGCCGGCGCATCGTGCGGCCGGGATCGTCACCCGGGGTCTGGCCACCGGCATCGACCTCGCGGTCGTCCTGGCCGTGATGGGCGGCATCTACGTGGGCGCGCTGTTCCTGCGCCTGCTGTTCTCACCACAGGAGTTCTCGTTCCCCGACGCCAGCGCCTTGCTCTCCGTCACGTTGTTCATCGTCGTGTCGGTGGTGTATCTGACGGCGTGCTGGGCGGTCAGCGGCCGCACCGTCGGTGCCGTGACGATGGGGCTGCGGGTGGTCAGTCGCAACGGCGAACTGATCGGCTGGCTGCGCTCCCTCGTCCGGGCGGTGTTGTGCGTGATGTTCGGTTTCGGATTGCTATGGGCGGCCGTCGACCGTCGCCGCCGGTCGCTGCAGGACATCCTGCTGCGAACCGCCGTCGTCTACGACTGGGAGCCGGACCTGCACGCGAGCGAGCCGGAGACCTGACGCCGAAGCGGAATGTCGTGGTGGCTGCCTAGCATGGGGTCATGTACGCGGAACGGCGGTCGGTGCTCCCCGGCGCTGTGGTGTGGCAGAAGACCGCAGCCGGGGGTGCGGCTGCCATCCTGCCCGACGGCTGCATGGACCTCATCTGGATGAACGGCGACGTCGTCGTGGCGGGCCCCGACTCCCGGCCGTATCCCACCCGCAGCCGCGAGGGCGATCGTTACGTCGGATTGCGTTGTTCCCCAGGAATTCTCCCCGATCTCCTCGGTGTACCGGCCGAGGAACTGACCAATCTGCGGGTCCCGCTCGCCGACGTGCTGAGCGACCGCGGCACCGCGGAATTCCTCGGCCGGATCGGCGACGACGCCGACCCCGGGCGGACGCTCGAGGAGTTTGCACGGTCCCGTCGGCTTGTCGGGCCGCCGCCGGACGGCCGGATCCCCGTGATCGTCGGTCTGCTCGAGCAGCAGGCGTCCGTTCGCGAGGTCGCGGACCGGATCGGGGTCGGCGAGCGCCAGCTGCACCGCCTGTGCCGCCGGCAGTTCGGTTACGGGCCGAAGATGCTGGCCCGGATCCTGCGGTTGCAGTCGGCGCTGGGGTTGGCCGGGTCGTCCGTCCCCGCTGCGCAGGCGGCCGGCATGGCCGGGTTCGCCGACCAGGCCCACCTCATCCGGGAGGCTCAGGAGTTGACCGGCCGCACCTTCGGCCAGTTGGTCACGGCGTGAGCGCTGCGAACAGGTCCACGGAGTTGCCGTCGGGATCGTCGACGGTGGCGTAACGCTGCCCCCACGGTGCGTCCCACGGCCTCTTCTTGCCGGTGTAGCCGTCGCCCGTGATCTCGTCGAAGAGGCTGTCGACGCCTGCGGCGGTCCCGCAGTCGAAGGCGAGCGCGATGCGATGCCCTCCGGTGGGTTCGGTCCAGTCGGGTGTGAACGAGCGGATCGTCTCGATCGTGTCCCACAGCACGCGCATTCCGCCGGGAAATTCGAACTCGACGTGCGGCGCCTGATCGGCGTCGGCGGGAATGTCGAGTCCGAGTCGCCGGTAGAACGCGAGCGACGCGGGCAGGTCGCGGACGACCAGTTCGATGGCACTGAATGTTGCGGTCATGTCCAGAACGCTAACGACCTCGGGCCGACCCGAATTGAAGGTTTCGGACATCGCGGGTCCGATTTCTTCAATTCCCCGGGCCGTGCAGCGGGGATGCTGGGAGTCATGACCACCGAATCAACCCATGTCAGTGTGTTCATCGCTCGGACCGCCGCCGATGTGTACGCCTACGCGAGCGATCCCGCCAACCTCCCCGCCTGGGCCGCCGGCCTCAGCAGCACCATCACCCGCGACGGCGACCGCTGGCTCGCCGACTCCCCGATGGGTCAGGTGGCCGTGACCTTCGCACCCGCCAACGATTACGGCATCCTCGACCACGACGTCACCCTCCCGTCCGGCGACACCGTCTACAACCCCGTCCGCATCATCCCCGACGGTGACCACAGCGAAGTCGTCTTCACCATCCGCCGCCGCGACGGCGTCACCGCCGAAGAGTTCGCCGACGACGCCGCAGCCGTCACCGCCGACCTGCAGAAGCTGAAGGCGTTGCTGGAGGGGTGAGGATTCGGTGCCGGCCGTCGCGTTTGCGGCGCGGTCGGTCGAGTTTGCACACTGATTTGCTAAACGCCCACGCAATTTCCTGTGCAAATAGCTAATCCATGAGCAAACGTCTCGAACGGCATGCGGTGTCTTCAGCGAAGCACGAGTGAATCCTTTACGCTAATTTTTTCGCCGACGGTGATAGTCAAGGCGCCGCCGATTTCAGCTGATTCGAATTCGATTGCAATGACGAGCTCCCCCTTGGATTCAGACAGCCGGAGCCTTGTTGCTCCGTCGCGAAACATATCCAGGACGAGTCGTGAGAGGATCGAAAATCGGAGCCTGATTGAACGGCCCAAAGGGTCGACGACAGTTCGACACCTTCATCGCCATCACGTGATGCGCGGAGGATATAGCCACCCGGCGTATCAGGAAGCGGTTGAGACGCTATTTGATGGAACTCCGCCAATTCATCCGAAGTGGGAAATGCGAACTGGTGGTACACGCGGTTGAGTCTTGCATAGCCGCGCACCGATTGGTCATCCGCGTACGCAATTGCGGATGCAAACAGCTAAAATGCGCGCGGATGCAAGGTAATCTAGGTGTCGGATTAGCTTGGAACGAGCTATTCATATCGAAGTGCGGCAGTGAGAATCGTCGCGATGAAGCTCCAGTTCTCGTTCCTCGGCATTGATAGACCTAAGTTGCCGAAGTAACCATCCATGTCCTCGGTCCAGGCCGCAGCTGCTGAGAGGTAGTCATGTGTTGTGAGATTCTCGAATTCTTCCCCGCGACTGGCCACCTCAGCTGCGAGATTGCGGATGAACTCGATGAATTCTTCGCGAGTCTGGACCCCGCTTGGTCTCGAGACAGCCATGTTCGTCCTCAATTCGAGATTCCCCGGTTCCATCCGGGCTTCAATGGGAGTCCACCATGCGAATGCTCACTGGGAAGAACGGTTATGCGGGCCAGCTAGCCACGGGCGATTGTCGAGTACACAACTTCCAGTTCGGACTGCCAGTTGGGGAATCCCGATACCAGGGTCGCCGGATCGTCGGATGTCAGATCAGGCTGAGATTCTCCAATGCTCCTCACGTTTCCTTCAAAGAAGGAAGCCCATTTTCCCTTTGCCTCGAATGTGGATTGCGGAGAGCACGCTAGTTCGATTTTGTAGTCCGTGGCAGACGGGGTGGGTTTCGATCCGACGACAGTCCTCATCATGGTGTCAGCTTCGAGAGCATCCGATACCCACGAATAGCCTGAAACTCCTCCGATGACGAGAAGTGCAGTATTTCCGACATCGAGCTGCAGTGCCGTCCTCAGATCGAGCAACAAGCCTACGACAGAACTTGACGCAAAGTGTCGCACATCCAGGAGCGCACATTCCTGCAGCAAGTCGTCGATCAGTAGCGGATCCCAGTCGGTCTTGCCGATCGGACTCTGGTGGAGGTCAGAACGGACGATGGATTCGACGGTTGCCATTGGACCTTCTCTTCAATGTAGTGAAACTGCCTGCGAATTCATGGATTCGGGTCGGGCAATGGAATGTGTGCAAACGGATCAGCCTTGCCTACCGTAGTCCGGCCTGTTATCGGATTGACCGTTTGTCCAGCAGAGTTTTGGTACACGGCATAACCATGCGGGTAACTCCAGCGAGGAGTAGTGACAGGGTCCATGATCCGTACGGACGTGACGCGTGGATCCAGGCCAGGTGTGTTTGGTGAAATTGGATACTGCAATCCCTTCCCGGAATCCACCGGTGTGCCCACGGCTCCGGGCTGTACAGCAGGCAACGATTCCCCGTTCGGCCCTTCGATGGTCGTGGGTGGACATGGCACCAAGCCGAGGGGATCGGTCCATCCGGTGGGGTTGTGGGGGTAGGTGTTCGGGTTGGGTGAGGGGGCGAGGCCGAGTGGGTCTTGGGTGAGGTATCGGGCGGTGTGGGGGTTGTAGTACCGGTGCAGGTTGTAGTGGAGGCCGGTTTCGGGGTCGTGGTATTGGCCGGGGAAGCGGAGGTGTGTGTCGGTGGCGCCGCGCCAGGTGGTGTGTCCCCACAGGTCGGTGGTGGCGTCGGCGACGCTGTCGGCGGTTCGGGGGTCGACGAGTTCTACGGGGGTTCCGACGAGGTCGGTGACGATGGCGTAGAACTCGGCGTCGACGGAGCCTTGATCGACGGCTTGGGTGAGTGGTGTGTAGCTGCCGTGCTGGTAGGTCCAGCGGGTGGTCGTGTCGCCTGCGGTCTGCTCGAGGAGGTGCGTGCCGTCCCAGGTGTATCGGATGAGTTCGGCGACGGCGACGGCGCCGTCGTGGTCGAGTCGGTGTTTGGTGGTGCGTCGGCCGAGGGCGTCGTAGGTGTAGTGCCAGTGCGGGCCGTCGGGGGTGGTGACGTCGGTGAGCTGATCGAACGCGTTGTAGCGGTAGTGCCACACGTCGGGTGCATGTGAGGGCCGGGTGGTGGTCTTCCGGATCAGGCGTCCGACGGCGTCGTAGTGGAATCTGGTGCGCCCGTCACGGACGAGCAGATTGCCGAGGTACTCGCGACGATCCGACCCGGAATCGGTGATGTTGCCGAGCGGGTCGTAGCTGTACTGCTCGGTGGGGTGGCCGTCCTGCACGACCGCGGTGATCCGGCCGGCCGGGTCGAGGTCGAAACTGCGGTGGACGGCATCGATAGCGTCGCGACGGATGTTGTGGTCGACGAGGTATCCGTCGGGGCGGTATGCGTAGCAGTCCTGCCTCATAGCCCGAGGCGGGGCGCTCGCCTCCACACCGAGGTTCAGGGTGGAGGCCGGGTGCGCGATCACGTCCTGGGTGGCGAGTTGGCCACGTGAGGTGTGGCCGCGGTGGACTGCGAGTTCGCCGACGCGCCAGTCGGTCACTCGGCCGACGGCGTCGTGACCGAACGTCAGATGGTGACCATCGGTGGTGAGTCCCAGTGGGCGTCCCGCGGGATCCCACTGCCAACTCGTCACGCTTCCGGTCGGGCTGGACCTGATGGTGCGTCGACCGACCGCGTCGTACTCGAACTGCAGCGCCGGATTGTCGTCGACGGTCTCGCTGACCAATTGCCCGGTCGGCGAGTACGCGAGTTGTAGCGAGTGGCCCGTGCGGGTGACGGCTGTGGTGACGCGTCCCGCGAGATCGTGCTCGTAGTGGAGGTGCTCGCCGGTGTCGGCGCGGATATCGGTGACCCTGCCGAGGACGTCGTAGGTGTGCCGTCGTGTGATGCCGGTGGCGGGGGTGACCGACGCGACGCGGCCCGCACCGTCGTACGTGTAAACAGTTGTGGCGCCGGTTAAATCGGTTTCCTCGGCGAGCCGGCCGACCGCGTCGTACCGGTACGACCACGTGGCACCCAGCGGGTTCGTGACGGAAACAAGTCTGCGCTCGGTGTCCCAGCCGTACGTGGTGGTGCTGCCGTCGGGATCGGTGCGGGCGGCGAGCAGGTCGAACGCGCCGTACTCGTAGGTGGTGGTGGCCCCGACTGCGTCCGTGTGGACCAGGAGGTTGCCCTCGCCGTCGTACGCCCAGGTTTCGGTGACGCCGTCCGGGTGGATGCGCGCGACGAGCTGACCGTCCGCCGACCATCGGTAGGCCGTGGACTGACCGGCGGGGTCGGTGACGGCGGTGGGCCGGCCGAATCCGTCCCGGGTGATGCGGGTGACGGCGCCGTTCGCGTCCGTGACGGCGGCCGGCAGTCCGGCCCGGTCGCATTCGACGGACGTGCGCGCCCCCGGCCGGGTCGATGATCGAGGTCAGGCTTCCGGACGGGTCGTAGCCGTACCGGGTGCGGCCACCTGATGCATCGACGACGGCAACCAGGTTTCCCCGCTCGTCCCATTCCTGCCGCGACACGGTGCCGTCGGGGTGGTGGATCGCCGCAGGTTGGCGGGGCCGGCGTAGTCGACGGCGACGACGTGCCCGTCCGGGCGGGTGATCCGGGCGACGTCTCCGTCTGCGGTGTAGAGGTAGCTCGTCGTCGCGCCGTCGGGTCCGACGATCCGGAGCGGTTCACGGCGGGCGTTGTAGTCGGTGTGGGTGCGTGACCCCGTGGCGTCGACCACGTCCCGCAGTCGCAGGTCGGAGTCGAAGCCGTGGATCGTCGCCGCGCCGGTCGAGTCGGTGACCACGGTGACGATGCCCGGACAGTCCGCGTTGCTGCGGTAGTCGAACGTCGAGTCGAGGATGCCGCCGGTGCCGTTCTGCCGGACCACCCTCCCCTCCGTGTCGTACGTGTTGACCATGCGGTTGCCGTTGCCGTCGGTCCACGACAGCATGCGGCCGTCGGCGTCGTACGTGTACCGCGTCGATCCGCCACCGCCCTTGACGACGGCGGTGAGTTGTCCGTCGGTGTAGTCGAAGCGGCGAATCGGCGAATCGGCGTCGCACCATCTCCGTCGACGACGGACAACCCGACGATCCGGCCCGCGCGAGTGTCGACGAGAACCCGGTAGCCACCGGAGTGCGACATCTCGACGGGAGCGCCGGAGGCGTCGTAGCGGAAGAGGATGCGATTGCGGTGGCGGTCGGTGATGGCACTGATTGCGAGGTTGCCGAGTGCGGAATCGAGGCCGCCCAGTTCCGGCTTGGGTGCGAAATGCCAGGTGAGTCCGCGGTCGGGGTCGGACACCTGGTAGCCGCCGGTGTCGGTGCGCGACAGCGGCCAGCGCTGCCCGGAATCCGGCATCACCGGCGCCCCGACCTCCGGATGCGGATACGTGAGCATGACGCCGTCCTCGGCGAGCAGCGTCACGCCCGGCTCTTCGACCACCACGCGCATGTCCACGGTGGACGACCACGACGGGCCGAACCACCGGCCGAATCGGTAGCCGGACCGATGCCGTCGGCCGAAGACCAGCGGCAGCACACCGGGAAGTGTCAGATCCGTTTCGGGGAGCAGGAATTCACCGGTCGCGACGTCGACGGGGTCGCGGCCTTCGCAGTTCTGGTCACTGGTGCGATCGGTTTCGGGTCCGGCATCGTGAGCGGCGTCGTTCACGCCCGAATCGGCGTCGGCGCGCTCGGCCGGACCGGGCTGCGCCGGTTCGGGAGACGGTACCGGGTCGGCGCCCGCGGGATGCGTATCCGGGTGCGGGGTGTCGGGTTTCGGGAGGTGGCTGACGTCGGCGACGTCGTCGAGGAGTCGGGCTCCGTTGCCGAGGTCGCCGGCGGTGTCGAGGACGTGAACTGCGGTGCGAGCGCCCGCGACTCCGGCGCCCGCGCCGCCGGTGGCGGCGGTGAGCACTGCGTCGCCGGTGAGGCCTCCGGCGAACTCGAGCGGGTTCTTCCGGATGTCGCCGACTATCGTCGAGACGACGGTTCCGGGGTCGGCGGCGGCGATCACGATCCCGGTCGCGAGGTTGGACAGGCCGGCCTGGTAGTCGGCCGGATGGGTCATGTTGTAGGTGGCGGTGGGGTTGACCTGCCGGACGAATTGGACGATTCCGCTGAGTCCGGTCAGCAGGCCGGAGTAGAAGTTGGCGACGCCCAGGTGGACGCCGTCGGTGGCGTCGGTGAGGTTGTTCATCCACCGTTCGGTGAAGGGTGGCTCGGTGGGGGCGGTCGCGGCGGCGCCGTTCAGCGCACCCGACACCTGGCCTGCGACGCCGTCGCGTTCGGCGCGGGCACCGCGCAGGATGTCGCGGGCCTCCTCGCGCATCGCGGTCCACGTGTCGACGAGTGGGTTATCTGCCTGTTGTTCACCGGTCAGTGCGTTGTACGCGGACTTCTTCGCCCGCTCCTCGTCGTCGGCCTGCTTCCATCTCGCCACCGCGTCGGCGGCCCTGGCCTGAGCGGCTTCGACGGTGTGCCCCCAGGAGACGAGGGTCTGGGCCGCGGAGTTCATCGCGTCGGCGGCGTCGTGCCACAGCCCGGGTTGCTTGTCGAAGACCTCGTTGAATCCGTCGGCCGCACTGCCCGTCCACCCGGCCGCGTCGACGGTGAGGAGCGCGTCGCCGGTGGAGCCGATGCTGGTGGCCAGGTCGGTCAGCGTGGTGGTCGCCTCGGAGATGGCGGACGGTTCGCCGCGGATCAGTTCCTTCGGGTCCTCGGTCTGCCCCAGATCCAGTTCGTCGACGGGGCCGCCGGTGACGCCGGCGATCTCGTCACCGAGGTCGGTCAGGGTGTCCGCGACGCCGTCCGCGCCGATCCGATGTGCAAGCCCTGCCGCGGAGTCGAGACCCGAGTCGACGGCTTGCCCGACGTTCTCCACGGTGCTCTCGATTGCGTCCTCGGCGGCGTCACCGAACTCGTCGATCGCGCCCTTCGCGTCGTCCCAGGTATCGCTGAGCCAGCTCACGACGCACCGCCGGCCGACATGATGCCTGCGGCCCGCTCCGACGCATCGGTGTCCCACGCTCGGGTCGTCCCCGAATCGAGCATGTCCGCCAGCGGCGAGACATTGGCCAGGGCCTGCGGACCGACTGCCGCGATGACCTGGTTGTTGGCGGCGACGGTCTGGTCCGCCGCCGCGAAGGATTCGAGGCTGTAGTCGGCGTTGAGCGTCTGGTTGATCGGGTTGTCGGCGAGGGTCTCACCCCACGTGCGGTCGCTGATCTCGTCGCCGCTGAGGTGGGGGTTTCCGACGGTGTTGGTCCACACGGTTTTCAGCGCATCGGAGTAGACCTGTTCGGTGGTGTAGTAGCTGCCCGCGGCCAGGTCGAGGACGCGCGCAATCTCGTTGGCCGACTGGACCAGATAGCGGACGCCCCACGACCACCGTTCCGCGAAGTCCTCGAGACTCGTCTGGACCTCGTGCTGTCCGGCCTCCATCGGCGAGAGTGTGAGGAGGGAGAACCCGCGCCCGGCGGACGCCGTTTCGCCGGTCCCGAGTCCGGACAGGGATTCGGTGATGGCCGTGATTCCCTGCGCGGCCTGGATCAGTACGGCGGGGTCGACCTCGAGGTGGTCACCCATCAGGGCACCTCCTCGACCACCGGCGGAAACGCCATCGGCGTGGCTCCGGCGACATCGATGACGACCCCGGTCGGCCCGGAAACTGTCGGCACGAGGACGTCGAGCAGCCGCCACCCGAACACGGTGTGGAAGCGTCGTGCCCCGCCCTGCTCGTCGCGGGCGAGCAGATATCGGGCGTACTCCTGCTCGCTGGTGAACGCGCACACACAAGTCAGTTCGCCGAACGTGCTGGTCAGCAGCCGGTCGTCGTCGGTCAGTGGGATGAGGAGCAGTGCCGAACGGAGGGCGTCGGTCAGCTGCGCCGGCTGGCCGAAACCCTGACGGAACGCGTCCATTTCAGCGAGCAGCGCGCTGCGATCGCCGGCGAATTCCCCCACGACAATCCCCCCGATGTCGAATGTCCTCCCGGCCCGGAAGGGTACTGGACGCGTCCGCTCAGACCAGTTCCGGACGACCCTCGGCCACGGCCGAGGCCGCGGCGGACACCCGCTCGTATGCGGCCCGGGTCTCCGGGGCCAGCCGCGCGTGATCGACGACGATGCCCATGCCCAGATGTTCGTCGTAGGGGATGGTTTCGATGCCCCATACCTGTCCGCCGAGGTACTCGCGGAGAAGGTCGACGTCCACCTGCCAGCCGGTGGCGTCCTGGTTCGACACGGTGACGACGGTACGTGCCAGTCCGGGTTCGCCGAGTGTGTCACCGATCGACTGCAGGGCCGCACGCAGACGATTGAACGCGTCGGCCCGGCACGGCACGACCAAAACGATCGGTGACGGGGAGGTCAGGAGCGGCGCGAGGTATCCGGCGCGCAACCGGTGCCCGAGATCGTGGACCCCACTCACCCGTCGAGTGCTCAGTGCGCTTGTGAGAGTGTGGAATTCGGATTCCACCGCGGTCTGGTTCCCGATGCGGTTCAGGATGCGGGTTCCGGCGGTCGTGCGCGAGCAGTAGCCGTCGAACACGTCGTCCGCGACGGGACCTGAGGCCACCAGTTGCTCCAGGCCGCTCACGGAGAGCAGGGCATCGGCGCCGCGTTCGGCGATATCACCGCCCGCAGGGGTGGCGTCGACGGCGACGACCGCTCCGCCGCGTGCCGCCTCGGTGTTGGCGAGCCCGAGGGCCGTCGTCGTGGCGCCGGCTCCACCGCACGCCCCGAGAACGAGAGTCGACACCGGAAGTGCTTGCTGCAGTTGGTCGGTCACTTCGCGTCTCCAATGGATGTGATGTACGTGCGACCGTCGCGGTCCGCGGTGGTCACGACCTGTTCGTACCGTTTCGTGGACCCGTCCGGCCGGAGTTCCGACAGCGTCACCGCGTAGCGGCCGGGTTCGGTCTCGGTGATGGCGAGGCAGTGCTCGGTGCCCTCCGGCACCGAGTCGATGCCGCGCTGGATCATCTCGGCGGAGCCCAGCGGTGCGTCGGGGGTGGCGACTTCGCGGGCCTTCGCGCCATTGCGGGCGACGTAGTAGGCGTGATCGAAGGCCAGGATCGCGGCGACTCCGTCGGACGTCCCGCCCGGACCGTTGCCGACGACGGTCGAGCCGTCGCGGGATGCGACGCACCAGCCCGAATCGGCGGCGGCGACAGGAGTTCCCTCGGAATTCGAGGTGAACACGGCGACTACACCGACGACGACGGCGACCACCGCCGCGGCAGCTCCGGCGACCGCGAACTTCCGCTTGCCGCGACCGTCCCGAACGGGCGAGGCGCTCTCGTGGCCCGGGCTCAGCCAGGTCGGTGCGGCGGGCTGCTCGGGCTCCGCGGCGGGAACCGCCGACCGCGGGGCCTCGGCCGGCGCGAAGGGCGGGTACCAGTGCGAGAAGCGGTCGAGGGGTGCCCTGTTCGGCGGTTCTGTCACAGTTGAATCCTCCACACCTCATTCCCCCACGCGGAGCCCACCCCTGACGGGCTCCGCGCGGGGCAATCGGATCACACGTGCAGCGTCGCCTGGCTGCGCACGTTCACGCCGGCGATCGTGGTGGTCGCCGCACCGCTGTCGGTCGATTGCAGCTGCGGCAGCTGCGGTGCGGGCAGGGACGCGATCGTCTGCACCAGCTGCGCGAACGCCGGGGACCGGTAGGCGGCGTCCGCGATCGCGGCGGCGACGGGTGTGACGTCGACGGGTGCCGACCAGTTCGTCGGGTGCTCGGCGTTGGAGTCGGCCGAGAACGCGGAGACGGTGGCGGCGGTCGGCGAGGACGGGTCGACGGCGATGCCCGCGGTTCCGGTGGCGTCGCCGACCCGCCAGCCGATGGTCCCGACGTACCCCTCGGGGTTGCCGTACTGGCGGCCGTTGACGGCCACCGGCACCGCGCCGACCAGCGTGTCGGCGGCCGCGTTCACCTCGACCACCGGCTTCGGCACGGGCAGGGCGGGGGCGACGGGTGCCTGGTGCGACTTCGGCATGTCTTCGGGGTCGATCCACACGGTCGCAGGCTGGGCGGCCTGTGCCTCGGCGACGACTTCCTCGGCCGCCGGTGCCGGGGCGTCCAGCGCCAGGTCGGGCGCGAGAGGAGCAGCGGGGACAGCGGTCTCGCCGCGGGGGACCGCCAGCGGAGCCTGCGGGGGAGCGGGCGTCGTCTCAGCGGGCGTCGTCTCAGCCGGAGCCGCCGGGTCGGTGACCCCCGGCTGGGACGTGCTGGGCGGCGTGGTCGGGACCGTCACGCCGGGCTGCGACGTGGTGGGCGCGGCCGACGGGTCGGTGACACCCGGCTGCGACGTCGACGGCGGCGTGGTGGGAGCGGCGTGTGCGGTGGCGGCTCCGAGCAGTGCGGCGGCGGACACCGAAATCGCGGCGGCCAGAGCGTGCATGCGGATTCTCAAGTCTGAACTCCTGAAGTCGAACGGACGTGGTTGATCGAACGGACTGGTGCTGACGAAGCAAACGCAGAAGAGATGCAGATCAGAGGCACCGAAAGAGGGAAGCGAGCACAGCAGAATGCGTCCACCGACACGGTGGATGTGTTGTTTCCCTGATGAGATCCGTCCGTGCTGCCGGCGCACTGCCGCAGCCGTCGTTCACCGCCCCCATGACCGCCCCCGGTTCTTTCTCTTCCCCCTACCGCGGCAAAGTACCAGACGGGCAACCGTTCCCGCGCCACCAGAGTCCGGTCAGGCCAGGCCTGCGGCCAGCTTCACCGTCAGGTCGCGCAGCGGACGGAGACGGCCGGTCATCGCGACGGAGGACATGGCGCGCGATCCGCGGACCAGCCGCCGCGTCGCGGGCCGCCGTGTGCGGTCGTAGCGGCGGAGCGCTGTGTGAATGTCGGTGTCGGCGGTGAGGAATCGGCCGAGCGTGACGGCGTCGACGAGGGCCTCGCACGCGCCGCGGCCGAGGTTCGGCGCCATCGCGTGGGCGGCGTCGCCGAGCAGCGCCGTGCTGCCCGACACGTACGACGGGAGGGCGGGGGACTCGTACAGGTCGTGGTGGAGCATCGCGTCGGGGGTGGCGGCGTCGAGCACGGCCCGGACGTCGGCATGCCACTTCCCGAACCGCGAGCGGAGGAAGTCGAGGCCGCCGGGATGCCCGGCGCCGGTGCGGATGCACGCGAACCAGTTGACGAGGTCGCCGTCGCGCGGGGTGATCCCGAAAAGTGCGTCTGCGTCCCAGGTTTCGCTGACGGTGTCGCGATGTCCGGGCACCCAGCCGCGCCAGGCGGTGGCTCCTACATATCGTGGTTCGAACTTGTCGCCGAACAGCTGTGTGCGGGTGGGGCTGCGCAGACCGTCGGCACCGATCACGACGTCGTGGTCTGTCAGCGCGTCGAGGGCGGGAGCGGGGGTGCCGAACGAGATCATGCCGTCGGGCAGTGCCTCGGCGAGCGTGGTCAGCAGGGCGGGCCGCGACAGCAGGTAGGCGGTGCGGTCGCGGTTGTCGATGGTGCCGATCACGGATCCGTCGGGACGCAGGAGTGAGCCGCGGTGCTGGGGTGATCCGAGCGTGCGGACCCGGTCGCCCGCGCCGATCGCGTCCAGCGCGTCGAGGGCCTGCGGCCACATACCGAGTGCTGTGCCCGACGTGGGCAGGGCGTCGGCCCGCTCGAACACGTCGACGTGCCAGCCGGCGCGGGACAGGTAGCGGGCGACTGCGAGTCCGCCGATGCCGCCGCCGAGGACTGCTGCGGAGTGCGTCATGACCACCACGCTACTACGGGTGTAGTGAATTTACTACCGATGTAGTGTCACGGTATGGCTGACAAACGGGAGCGGGTACTCGACGCCGCCATCGCGCTTCTCGGCACCAAGGGGGTCCGGGCACTCACGCACCGCGGTGTCGACGAACTGGCCGGGATACCCCAGGGATCCACGTCCAACTACTTCCGCAGCCGGGGCGCGCTGCTCGAGGGGATGGTCACACGGCTCGTCGAACGTGACCGGGAGGACTGGGAGAAGTTCGCGCACCTCCGCCCCGACAGCAAGGATGCGCTGGTCGAGGCGCTGGCCGCCTTCGTGAGATTCTCCACTGGTCCCGACCGGGTGCGGACGAGCGCGCGGTTCGCACTCTTCGTCGAGGCCTCCGTCACGCCGGGGCTGGACGCGAAGATCGGATCGGCCCGGCGCGCGCTGGTGGAATGGGGCGCGGACATGCTGGCAGTCGTGGGATCGAGAAACCCCGCAGCCGACGCCGTCGTCGTCACCGACTACCTGGACGGTGTAATTCTCCATCAGCTCACCGTCCCGGATCTCGATTTCGATCCGACTGCGGGAATTACAGCGCTCCTCGGTGCGCTCACTTAACATGTACTCAGTGCAGTCGGACGAGGCCCGCCCTCGACAATGCCCAGTTCAGAGGGTAAATAGGCCAACCTAAGTTGTGTTTCGTCAGGGGTTCTGAATTATCGTTTTCGTTACACGTTGGACCCACGAAAGTCCGACCCGACCGAAAAGCCACGTCGCCTGGTGCGAGGACCACACCCAGCGTGCTGCAAAAGGGCGATAGCCGATCGGTGGTGCCGAGCACGTCGTGACGGCACCTGCATTGCAAGTTGATGGCCATCAGCGCTGCTGGTCGTCGGTGCATCTTTTGGCATACGAAGGCTAGGTATGAAGCAACTTCCAGGCCCCCAGGGGCTGTATCACCCGTCGAACGAGCACGACTCCTGTGGTGTCGCGTTCGTCGTGGACATGAAGGGCCGCCGCAGCAGGGACATCGTCGAGAAGGCGATCACCGCTCTGGTGAACCTCGAGCACCGTGGTGCCGCGGGCTCCGAACCCAACACGGGTGACGGCGCCGGCATCCTCCTGCAGGTCCCGGACAAGTTCTTCCGCGCCGTGGTCGACTTCCCGCTGCCGGCAGCAGGCACCTACGCCACCGGCATCGCGTTCCTGCCGCAGAGCAAGGCCGACGCGCAGCGCGCAGCCGACGCCGTCGAGAAGATCGTCGAGAGCGAGGGCCTGAAGGTCCTCGGCTGGCGCGAGGTCGCGACCGACGACTCGTCGCTCGGCGCCCTGGCCCGCGACGCGATGCCGACGTTCCGCCAGATCTTCATCGGCAGCGAGAACGACGCCCTCACCGGACTCGACCTCGAGCGCCGCGCCTACGTCATCCGGAAGCGCACCGAGCACGAGCTGGGCAGCGAAGGCGCAGGCAAGGACGGCCCCGGTCGCGAGACCGTGTACTTCCCGAGCCTGTCGAGCCAGACGTTCGTCTACAAGGGCATGCTCACCACCCCGCAGCTCAAGGGTTTCTACCTGGACCTGCAGGACGACCGCGTCGAGTCGGCCCTCGGCCTCGTGCACTCGCGCTTCTCCACCAACACGTTCCCGTCGTGGCCGCTGGCCCACCCGTTCCGGCGCGTGGCCCACAACGGTGAGATCAACACCGTCACCGGCAACGAGAACTGGATGCGTGCCCGCGAGGCCCTCATCGACAGCGACATCTTCGGTGTGTCCGGAGAGGTTGGGCCCGGCAAGGATCGGCGCAGCCAGCTCGAGAAGATCTTCCCGGTCTGCACGAAGGGCGCCAGCGACACCGCGCGGTTCGACGAGGTGCTGGAGATGCTGCACCTCGGTGGCCGCAGCCTGCCGCACGCCGTGCTGATGATGATCCCGGAAGCCTGGGAGCGCCACGAGAGCATGGACCCCGCCCGCCGGGCGTTCTACCAGTACCACTCGTCGCTGATGGAGCCGTGGGACGGACCGGCGTCGGTGTGCTTCACCGACGGCACCGTCATCGGCGCCGTCCTCGACCGCAACGGCCTGCGCCCCTCCCGTCTCTGGGTCACCGACGACGGCCTCGTCGTCATGGCCTCCGAGGTCGGCGTCCTGCCGATCGACCCGGCGACCGTCGTGAAGAAGATCCGGCTGCAGCCCGGCCGCATGTTCCTCGTCGACACCGCCGAGGGTCGCATCATCAGCGACGACGAGATCAAGTCGGAACTGGCCGCCGAGCACCCCTACCAGGAGTGGCTCGACCAGGGTCTGACCCACATGAACGACCTGCCGGACCGCCCGTACACCTACATGTCGCACGAGCGTGTCGTTCTGCGTCAGCAGATGTTCGGATACACCAACGAAGAGGTCAACCTCCTCGTCAAGCCGATGGCGATCTCCGGTGCCGAGGCTCTCGGCTCCATGGGTACCGACACTCCGATCGCCGTGCTGTCGTCGCGGTCGCGGATGCTGTTCGACTACTTCTCGCAGCTGTTCGCGCAGGTCACGAACCCGCCGCTCGACGCCATCCGCGAGGAGGTCGTCACCAGCCTCGGCGGCACCATCGGCCCCGAGCACGACCTGCTGCACCCCACCGCGGAGTCCTGCCGGCAGATCTTCCTGCCGCAGCCGATCCTGCACAACGACGACCTGTCGAAGCTCATTCACGTCAACGACGACGGCGAATTCCCGAACTTCCGCAGCGTCATCGTCCGCGGTCTGTACCCGGTGGCCGAGGGCGGAGCGGGTCTGCGCAAGGCCCTCGACGACGTCCGCTACCAGGTGTCGGAGGCCATCGCCGGTGGTGCGCGGCTCGTCGTCCTGTCCGACCGTGAGTCGAACGAGACGTACGCGCCCATCCCGTCGCTGCTGCTGACGTCGGCCGTGCACCACCACCTGGTGCGCGAGAAGACCCGCACCAAGGTCGGCCTCATCGTCGAGGCCGGCGACGCCCGCGAGGTGCACCACATGGCGCTCCTCATCGGTTTCGGTGCGGCGGCGGTCAACCCGTACATGGCATTCGAGACCGTCGACGAGGCAGTCCGCAACAACGAGTTGCAGGGTGTCACGCTCGACAAGGCCATCCAGAACTACATCAAGGCCGCAGGCAAGGGTGTGCTCAAGGTGATGTCCAAGATGGGCATCTCCACCCTGGCGTCCTACACCGGTGCCCAGCTGTTCCAGGTCATCGGCCTGTCGCAGGACCTGGTGGACGAGTACTTCACCGGACTCCAGTCCAGCCTCGGCGGCATCGGTCTGGACGAGATCGCGGCCGACGTCGCGGTCCGGCACGCCAACGCGTACCTGGACCGCCCCGAGGAGCGCGCGCACCGCGAGCTCGAGGTGGGCGGCGAGTACCAGTGGCGCCGTGAGGGCGAGTACCACCTGTTCAACCCGGACACGGTGTTCAAGCTGCAGCACTCCACGCGCACCGGGCAGTACGAGGTGTTCAAGGAGTACACGAAGCTGGTCGACGACCAGTCGGAGCGTCTCGCAGCGTTGCGTGGACTCTTCGAGTTCAAGAAGGGCGTGCGCGAGCCCGTCCCGCTGGACGAGGTCGAGCCCGCCACCGAGATCGTCAAGCGCTTCTCGACCGGTGCGATGAGCTACGGCTCCATCTCCGCCGAGGCGCACGAGACGCTCGCCATCGCCATGAACCGCCTCGGCGGTCGCTCCAACTCCGGTGAGGGCGGCGAGAGCCCGGCCCGGTTCACGCCGGACGAGAACGGTGACTGGCGCCGGTCCGCGATCAAGCAGGTCGCGTCGGGACGCTTCGGTGTCACGTCGCACTACCTGACGAACTGCACCGACATCCAGATCAAGATGGCGCAGGGAGCGAAGCCCGGTGAGGGTGGCCAGCTGCCGGCGCACAAGGTGTACCCGTGGGTGGCCGAAGTCCGGCACTCCACGCCCGGCGTCGGGCTGATCTCGCCGCCGCCGCACCACGACATCTACTCGATCGAGGATCTCGCGCAGCTGATCCACGACCTGAAGAACGCCAACCCGCAGGCCCGGATCCACGTGAAGCTGGTGTCCGAGGTCGGCGTCGGCACCGTCGCCGCGGGTGTGTCCAAGGCACACGCGGACGTCGTGCTGATCTCCGGTCACGACGGTGGCACCGGCGCCACCCCGCTGACGTCGATGAAGCACGCGGGCGCCCCGTGGGAGCTCGGCCTCGCCGAGACCCAGCAGACGCTGCTGCTCAACGGTCTGCGCGACCGCATCGTCGTGCAGGTCGACGGCCAGCTGAAGACCGGCCGCGACGTCATGGTCGCCGCGCTGCTCGGTGGCGAGGAGTTCGGTTTCGCGACGGCTCCGCTGGTGGTGTCGGGTTGCATCATGATGCGGGTCTGCCACCTCGACACCTGCCCCGTGGGTGTCGCGACGCAGAACCCGGTGCTGCGCAAGCGATTCAACGGCAAGCCGGAGTTCGTGGAGAACTTCTTCCTCTTCATCGCCGAAGAGGTGCGCGAGCTTCTCGCGGAGCTCGGCTTCCGCACCCTCGACGAGGCCGTCGGGCAGGTGGACGTCCTCGACACCACGAAGGCGCTCGAGCACTGGAAGGGCAGCAAGGCCGGCAACCTCGACCTGTCGCCGATCCTGCACGAGACCGAGTCGGCGTTCATGGACCAGGACCTGTACTGCACGGGCACCCAGGACCACGGCCTCGACAAGGCGCTCGACCAGCAGCTGATCGTCGCGAGCCGCAACGCTCTCGACAAGGGCGAGAAGGTCACGTTCGAGTCGCCGATCACCAACGTCAACCGCACGGTCGGCACCATGCTCGGCCACGAGGTGACGAAGGTGTACGGCGGCGACGGACTGCCGGACAACACGATCGACATCACGTTCACCGGTTCGGCCGGTAACAGCTTCGGTGCGTTCGTCCCCAAGGGCATGACCCTGCGCCTGCACGGCGATGCCAACGACTTCGTCGGCAAGGGCCTGTCCGGTGGACGCCTCGTGGTGCGCCCGCCGCTGGAGACCGCGCCCGGGTTCGTCGCCGAGGACAACATCATCGGCGGCAACGTGATCCTGTTCGGTGCCACGAGCGGTGAGGCTCTGCTCCGCGGTGTCGTGGGCGAGCGATTCGCGGTCCGCAACTCCGGCGCCACCGCCGTCGTCGAAGGTGTCGGCGACCACGGTTGCGAGTACATGACCGGCGGAAAGGTCGTCATCCTCGGTGCGACGGGACGTAACTTCGGTGCCGGCATGTCCGGTGGCGTGGCGTACGTCTACAACCCGGACAAGGCGTTCGAGGACAACCTGAACACGGAACTGGTGGATCTCGAGGACCTGACGGGTGACGACTTCACCTGGCTGAAGTCCGCGATCGAGCGTCATCGCGACGAGACGGGCTCCGAGGTTGCCGCGCGCATCCTCTCCGACTGGTCGCAGCAGGTCAATCATTTCGCGAAGGTCATGCCCCGCGATTACAAGAAGGTGCTCTTGGCCATCGAGGCCGCGAAGAAGGATGGAAAGAACGTGGACGAGGCAGTGATGGAGGCAGCTCGTGGGTGATCCAAGCGGCTTCCTGAAGCACACGTCACGCGAACTTCCGGTTCGCAGGCCGGTGCCGTTGCGTCTGCTCGACTGGAACGAGGTCTACGAGGAGTTCTCGTCGGACACCCTGAAGACTCAGGCCAGCCGGTGCATGGACTGCGGTATCCCGTTCTGCCACAACGGCTGTCCGCTGGGGAACCTGATTCCCGAGTGGAACGACCTGGTGTACAAGGACCGGTGGCAGGACGGCATCGAGCGTCTGCACGCGACCAACAACTTCCCGGAGTTCACCGGGCGGCTGTGCCCCGCACCCTGTGAGGCGTCCTGCGTCCTGGGCATCAACCAGGACCCGGTCACCATCAAGCAGGTCGAGGTCGAGCTCATCGACCGCGCCTTCGACGAGGGCTGGGTCAAGCCGGTGCACCCGACGCGTTCGACGGGCAAGAAGGTCGCCGTCGTCGGTTCCGGTCCCGCGGGTCTCGCTGCAGCGCAGCAGCTGACGCGCGCCGGGCACATGGTCACCGTGTTCGAGCGGGCCGACCGCATCGGCGGGCTCCTCCGGTACGGCATCCCCGAGTTCAAGATGGAGAAGCGGCACATCGACCGCCGTCTCGACCAGATGAACTCCGAGGGCACCGTCTTCAAGACGGGTGTCAACGTGGGTGTCGACATCACCGCGGACGCACTGCGCGCGCAGTTCGACGCCGTGGTCCTGGCCGGCGGTGCCACCGAGGCCCGCGACCTGCCGATCCCCGGCCGCGAGCTGGACGGCATCCACCAGGCGATGGAATTCCTGCCGATCGCCAACCGCGTGCAACTCGGCGACCTCGAGCAGCCGACCATCACCGCGGAGGGCAAGAAGGTCGTCATCATCGGTGGCGGCGACACCGGCGCGGACTGCCTGGGCACCTCGCACCGTCAGGGTGCCGAGAGCGTTCACCAGTTCGAGATCATGCCGAGACCGCCCGAGACCCGCGCCGAGCACACCCCGTGGCCGACGTACCCGTTGATGTACCGCGTCGCGTCCGCTCACGAGGAAGGCGGCGAACGCCTCTTCTCCGTGAACACGGAACGGTTCGTCGGCGCCGACGGCAAGGTGACCGCGCTGAAGGCCCACGAGGTCGAGATGAAGTCGGGTCGCTTCGAGAAGGTCGAGGGCTCGGACTTCGAGCTCGAGGCCGACCTCGTCCTGCTGGCGATGGGCTTCGTCGGACCCGAGAAGCCGGGCCTGCTCACCGATCTCGGCGTCGACCTCAACGAGCGCGGCAACGTCGCCCGCTCCGCGAAGTGGGCCACCAACGTCGACGGCGTCTTCGTCGCAGGCGACATGGGACGCGGACAGTCGCTCATCGTGTGGGCCATCGCCGAGGGTCGCTCGGCGGCCGCAGCGGTCGATGCGTACCTCGAGGGCAAGACGGCGCTGCCGTCTCCGATCGAGACCACCACCGCCCCGCAGCGGTAGCTGTAACCGCCAGTTCAACCCGCACCCCGGTAGGTTTTCCTACCGGGGTGTCGGTTTATCGTGCGGGGGTCACGTTCGATCGGTAACGTTCATTTACCGATCGTGCATCTTTAGGTCACGTCGTCCTGGCAGCATCCCGTCTGCTGGACGGCGAAGGGGAGAACAGGTTGATGCCATGGCAATGAGACGGGTTATCGCATTCTTGACCGCAGTGGCCGCTGCCGCGGCCATCCCGGTGGCGTCGGGGGTGGTGGGTACGAGCGCAGTCGCGAACGCGGCCCCCTGCCCGAGCCTGTACGTGGTCGCCATTCCGGGGACGTGGGAGACGTCCACCAAGGAAAACGTGCGGCCCACCCCGGGTCTGCTGTCCGCGGTGACGAACGGTCTGCCGTCGTCGATCCGCACCGACTACGTCACGTACGCGGCCACCGCCTTCCCGTGGGAGTCCGACGTGTACGGGCGCTCGAAGGCGCAGGCGGTCTCCAACGCCAAGGGCATGCTGTCGTCGATGGCGCAGCAGTGCCCCGACACGAAGCTGTCGATCATCGGCTACAGCCAGGGCGCCGACGCCGCGGGTGATCTCGCCGCGGAGATCGGCACCGGCCTCGGTGTCGTCCCCGCCGACAAGATCGCGGCCGTCGGACTCGTCTCCGATCCGCGGCGGTCGCCGACCGACGCCCTCGTCGGACCGCCCGTCGCCGGCAGCGGCGCCGGTGGTCCCCGCATCGGCGGCTTCGGCTGGGTCAGCCAGAACACGCGCACCTTCTGCGCGTACGGCGACCTGTACTGCTCCACGCCGAAGGACGACTTCGTGACGCGGTTCGCCGGTTTCCTCGCGCAGACTTCGGATCCGACGCCGTCGCTGTTCGGCCGGTATCAGGAAGAAGCCCTCGCGATCTGGAACGATCTCCTCGCGGTCGGCGGTGTGCCCACACTGATGGCTCAGCTGGACGAGCAGTCCAACGAGAAGCGCATCGACGAACTCGAGCAGTTCTACAAGTCGCAGGCCCACCAGGATTACACCAGCTACGCGGTCGACGGTTCGGGCACGCCCGCCACCACCTGGCTGAGGAACTGGTTGCGCGACATCGCGTGAGTTCCGCCGACGGCGGCAGGGGATGATGTCCAACGTGACCGATTCCCCTGCCGCCGTCGTCGGCTACGACGCCTTCGTGACCGTCCGGTGGTCCGACATGGACGCCTTCCAGCACATCAACCATGCGCGGATGGTGACGTTGCTCGAGGAGGCCCGGATCGACTGGCTGCTCAGCGAGGGCAGCGAGAATTCTTCGCTCATCACGAGTGCGTTCATCGCCGACATCCACGTGAAGTACCGGGCGCAGTTGCGGCATTCCGACAGCCCGCTCCGGATCACGATGTGGATCGCGAAGCACCGGGCCGTCGACTTCACCATCGGCTACGAGGTCCGCGGCGCGCGTACCCCGATCACCGACCCGCCCGCCGTCACCGCCACCACGCAGATGGCCGTCGCGGACGTCGACGCCCAGCGGCTACGCCGCATCACCGCCACCGAGCGCGAATACCTGGCCCGCTGGTCCCGCACGTGAGTGGGAAAGTGTGTTCCGGCACTCTTCGCCACTCACCTACGCAGGTGAGTGGGAAAGTGTGTTCCGGCACGCTTTGCCGCTCACGTGCGGAGGGCGTCGGGGGCCGGTAGGGGAAGGTCCGGGTCGAGGACGACACCGCGGCTGCGCATGGTGGTGTCGACCAGCGCCCACGCCCACGCGGCCAGTTGCTCGGTCAGCGCACCGACGTCGGTGCCGCCCGGTCGCTCGATCCACTCCACCGCCACCGACTCGACCATCCCGATCAGGGCGTTGGCCAGCGGTGTCGCGGTGGCCGGGGTGCCGAGCGCATCGAGATAGGGGCGGAGCATGTCGGCGACGGCGGTGCTGATGGCCCGCCGCACCTCTTCGGCCGCGGGAGAGAACGACATCAGGTAGCGGTACAGGTTGGCGTGTTCGGTGACCCAGTCGAGGTGGGTGCGCGCGGCCCGAGTGAGGATGGCGTGCGGCGCGCCGTCGGTGGTGATCACGGGCGCGTACTCGAGGAGCATCATCGCGGCGACCCGGCGGGCGACGGCGTTCCTGAGGTCGGTGCTGTCGTCGAAGTGCCGGTAGATGCGGGTGCGCGCGACCTCGGCGTAGACGGCCATCGTGGCGACCGACACGTCGGGACCTTCCTCCGCGATGGCGAGGAGGGCCCGTTCGACGAACTCCGAGCGCCGCTTCTCGCGTTGACCGCGCCATCGGGCAGCGCGCCCGTCACCGGTGTCTTGCTGGGGTTTCGTCATCGAATCGGATCGTAGTCTTCCGTGTTGCGGTGATTCCGTATAGCGTCACCAGTATGCGGTACATCGATGTACCACACACTCTGCAGCTCGGACGCCGACACGTTGGGAAAACCGCCTTGTCCATTCAGCTCTGCCTGTCCGGCCCCCGCCGTCCCGGGCGTTCGATGATCGGGTTGCGCAGCACCACGGTGATCGTCGTCCCACCCCCGATGGCCCTCGAGTACCTCAGCGACCCGGAGACGGCCGTGGTTCCGGTGCCGCTGCCGTCCCGCGCCCGGATCACCGCGTCGGATCCGGGTCGCCGGCTGGTCCTCGAACTGGATCACGGCGTGCACGCATCGGTCTGGACGTTCGAGGCGCTGGGCCCCGACGAAACGGAACTCACCGTCGACTTCCGCTACCACTCTCCTGGCAGACCGGCCGGACAACTCCTCGGCGGGGTGGCCGCACCGGTGGTGTGGCAGGCGCTGCGCCGCGCGCAGGTCGCGTTGAAAAACCAGATCGAAACCCTGTACTACGAGCCGGCTTCTGCCGACCGAAGGAGAGCATGACGTGGGATTCTCGGCAGCCGGCAAGACGGTCCTGATCACCGGGGCGGCCATGGGGATGGGACGACTCTTCGCCCTGCTCGCCGCCGCCGACCACGCCGCCGCGGTGGTGTTGTGGGACATCGACGCCGACGCGCTCGCGCGCACGGCGCAGGAACTCCGCGAATCGGGATGCACTGTCCGCGCGCAGGTCGTCGACGTCGCCGACCTCGACTCCGTCCGCACAGCGGCCGCGGAGGTCCGGGGTGCGTTCGGCCGTCCCGACGTGCTCGTCAACAACGCGGGTGTGGTGCGCGGCAAGTACTTCTGGGATCACGACCAGGAGGCGGACACGAAATTCGTGATGGACGTCAACACGCTCGCGCCGATGTACGTCACGGGCGAGTTCCTGCCCGCCATGATCGAGGACCGACACCGGCAGTGCCGCATTGTGAACATCGCCTCGGCCGCCGGAACCGTGGCGACGCCGAGAATGGCCGTGTACGCGGCGTCGAAGTGGGCTGTCCTGGGGTGGAGTGACTCGCTGCGACTCGAACTGGTCCAGGCTGGTCACGGGCACGTCACGGTCACCACGGTGTGCCCGAGCTACATCTCCACCGGCATGTTCGACGGCGTGAAGAACCCGCTGTTCGCCCCGATCCTGAGCCCGGAAGTGGTCACGGCCCGGTCGTGGCGGGCGATGCAGCAGGGCAGGCCGCTGCTGATGCTGCCGCGGTCGCTGTACCTGTCGAGGGTCGCGAAAGCCGTGTTGCCGGTGCGTGCCTGGGACCGTCTGGCCGACCGTCTCGGTGTCTACCACAGCATGGACGCCTACACCGGCCGGGTGCAGGCGCCCACGCCCTGAGGCGGATCAGCCGAGGTCGAGGCGGGCGCCGAGCCGCATGCTGCCCGGGCTGAGGCGGCCCAGCGCGCGACCGAACCTGGCTTCGGGCGTGACGGGGACGACGGCCTTGTTGGACTTGACGGCCTTCACGATCTGGGTCGCCACCCGGTCCGGGGTGAAACCCCGTTTGCGGTAGAGCTTGTCGGTCCGGTCCCGCATCTGTGCCTGCTCCTCCGGGGTGGCGCCGGCGAAGTCGGTGGCCTGGATGATGTTGGTGTGGACGAGTCCCGGGCAGATGGCGCTGACGCCGATGCCGTGATTCACCAATTCTGCTCGGAGACAGTCCGACAGCATGAACACCGCGGCCTTGCTCGTCGCATACGCGGTGAGCCGCTTCTGCGGTGTGAACGCCGCGGCGGACGACAGGTTCACGATGTGTCCACCGGTTCCGCGTTCGATCATCTGCCCCGCGAACGCGCGGGAACCGTAGACGACTCCCCAGAAGTTCACGTCCATCACCCGCTCGAAGTCCTTCTGCGGAGTCTTCGTGAACGTCCCCGAATATCCGATTCCGGCGTTGTTGATCACGACGTCGGGGGTGCCGTGCTCGGCCTGCACCTTCTCCGCGAAACGCTGCACCTCGTCTTCCACCGCGACGTCCACCTGATACGCGTGGGAGCCGCCGCCGAAGATGGCGACGGCGCCGCCGCCCTTCATCTGAGCGGAGTTGATGAGATCGGAGGTCTGCTGCGCGGATTCGAGATCGCGATCGGCGACCACCACGACGGCACCTTCGGACGCGAACGCCAGCGCGGTCTCGCGCCCGATCCCGCTGCCGCCGCCGGTGACGACGACGAGAGTGCCGTCGAGATCCCGCAGCCGGTGATGCTTCCGTGCACCGCTGCGCCATCTCCTGACTTCGCCGAGAAGACTCATGTGACCATCTTGTCCGAGTACGGTCGTTTGTGTGCTGATCTGGTACGTCAGCTATGGATCGAACATGGCTGCGACGCGTCTGACCTGCTACCTGCGTGGTGGTCGCCCGGCCGGGGGAAACCTCGTGCACGCGGGCGCCCGCGACGCACGGGCCCCACGGGCGTCGATGCCGGTGGTGATTCCCGGCACGGTGTTCTTCGCGGGAGAGTCGCGGATCTGGGGCGGCGGCCGCGCGTTCTACGACCCCGACGCTCCCGGTACCGTCGCGGCCCGCGCGTTCCTGCTGACCCGGGAACAGTTCGAGGACATTCACGCGCAGGAACCCGCCTGCTACGACCGCCTGGTCACACTCGGATCCCGCAACGGCGTCCCCATGTGCACGTTCACCACCCGCGCGCGCGGCGACGTCGTCGCCAGGAACGCGCCGGCGCCCGCCTATCTGGCGACCATCGCGGACGGTCTCCGCGAGGCGCACGGCTGGGACGAACCGAAGGTCGCCGATTATTTGACGCGCCTTCGGGTTTCCTAGCCGGTTCAACTGTGCTTACGTGAGACGGGCCACACGAGGTGGCGTTCACGAAAGGGAGTCGATGTCCGATCTGCATGTCGTAGCGACCATTCCTGCCAAGCCCGGCTCCGAGGACATTGTCGGTGGCGGCCTGTCCGCGCTGGCCGTGGAGAGCCGCAAGGAAGAGGGCTGCATCTCGTACGAGGTGTTCGAATCAGCCGCGGTCGCGGGAACCTTCGTCACCGTGGAGGTGTGGACCGGCCAGGATGCGCTCGACGCGCACATGCAGTCGCCGCACTTCCAGGCCGCGCTCGGGAAGTTCGGTGAGCACCTCGCCGGGGCGCCGGGAATCCATCCGCTGAAGCCGGTTTCCTAGAGTCGTATTTCGTGACCGCACCGCTCACCGTCATCGCCCCCGAAGGTCAGGCCCGCGGCGGCGTCGTCGTTGTCCAGGAGGCGTTCGGCGTCACCGATCACATCGTCGACGTCTGCCGTCGTTTCGCCTCGGCCGGGTATCAGGCCGTCGCCCCGCACCTGTTCCACCGGAGTGGGGATCCGGTGCTGGCCTACGACGATCTGACATCGGCGATGTCGCTGATCGGTGGGCTCACCGCGGAACACATCGACGAGGACGTCGACGGGGCCGTCGCGGCTCTGTCGGCGGTCTCGATCGAACCGCGGAACATCGCGATCGTCGGATTCTGCATGGGCGGGACGGTCGCGTTCCACACGGCGACCCGCCTCGACCTGGGCGCGGCGGTGAGCTTCTACGGCGGTGGCATCGCGAAGGGGCGGTTCGGGTATCCGTCGCAACTCGACGCCGCCGGCCGGCTCCGCACGCCGTGGCTGGGCCTGTTCGGTGACCGTGACAAGGGGATCCCGGCCGAGGAGGTCGAGGAGTTGCGTACCGCCGTCGCCCACGCTCCGGTCGACGCCGAGATCATCCGCTACCCCGACGCCGAACACGGCTTCCACTGCGACGACCGGCCCGCCGTGTACGACGAGGCGGCCGCCCGGGACGGGTGGGCGCGAACGCTGCAGTGGTTCGGCACGCACGTCGGCGCCGGAGCCGACTGACCGCGACCGAACCCCCCCGGGTGTACGGCGACGCGGTATTCGTCCACGAGCGAGACACGTCACGGCGTGTTGCGTTCGCCGCGTTTCGGGCGCCGCATTTCCGCAGGTTTCGACGCCGACGAGCCGCCGGGAATACGATGCGCGTCACAGGAGTACGTCGAAAACGCGTCTGACGTGGCGTCCGGTCTCCTTCATGCGCGAGACCCGTAATCGAACCGTTATAGTCGGCGGCATGACTTCAGTTCTCGGTGTATCCGTCGGCGCCAGCGCGGTGCGCTTCGCGCGCCACGACGCCGTGACTCTCGAAACGCCGATCTTCCAATCGCGGTCGGTGGCCGCAACACTCGAACGGCCGGCGGAAATCGCCGCCGAATCCATCGGAACGGTGCTCGCCGAACGCGACGCCGCCGACGAGGTGGAGGCCATCGGCGTCGCGTATCAGGACGACGCGCAGGCCGGAGCCATGCAGGCGGCGATGGCGCGGCTGCAGATCGGCAACTTCCAGTTGGTCCCCGAAGTCACCGCCGCGCTGCAGATGCTGGAGATGTCCGGGGAACTCGGCGATCACGCGACGCTCGTGTTCTACGACCTCGGCAGTTCGGGTCTCACCGTCACCGTCGTCGACCGCGACACGGGCATGGTGCTGAGCAGTTCGCGGTCGGATCAGATCAGCGGCGATCTCGTCGACCGGCTGATCTGCGACAACCAACTCGAACTCCACCGTTTCACACAACCGGCCGACGCGGCGGCGCAGCTCGCTCTCGCCGCGCGGTGCCGCGATGCGAAGGAGCAGCTGTCGACCAACGGCGCCGTGTGCATGCCGGGCGAGGGCGGAATGCTGCTGCTCTCACAGGACAGCTTCGATTCGCTCATCTCGGGTCCCGTCGAGACGTCGGCCCGCCTCACCCGCGAGGTTATCCGCCGCTCGGGACGCGTCCCGGACGCCGCGGTGCTGATCGGCGGCGGCGCGCACATTCCGTTGGTCGCGTCGGTGATGGAGTCGTGGCTCGACCTTCCCGTGATCGTCCCTGCGCAGCCCGAACTGGTGGCGGCCGAGGGCGCGGCTCTGCTGGCGCTCCCGACGTTCGACGATTTCTTGGCGCCCCTGCCCCAGCCCCTGTCCCAGTCGGAGCCCGAGCCCGAGCTGGAACCCGAACCGGAATGGGAACCCGAGACGCAGGTCCTGTGGCACTCGGCGTCGCCATCGGACGAGGTTCTCGCACCGGCCCGGAAGCGTCGTGGCCTCGTTCTCGCCGGTGGCGTCGTGGCCGTGGTCGCCGCGGTCGGTCTCGGACTCGGCTTCGGCGCCGACCTTCTGCAGGGTTCGGAGGAGGACGCGCAGCCGGCCGCCACGCAGGCGAACACGGAGGCACCCACCGCGCAACAGGCGGCACCGCCGCAGCCCACGACGACTGCGGACGTGCCGCTGCCGGTGGAGGCGGCCCCGTCGGTCGTCGACGAGCAGCCGGTGATCCCGCCGCAGACCGAGGTGCGCAGTACGTATCAGACGCAGTCGCAGACACGGGCACAGAGTCCGACGCAGGCGCCGGTCGCCCCCGAATCGGAGAGCGTCGTGCCGTCCGACACGTCGGCCGCGCCGACCACGTCGGAACCCGCTCCGCTGATCCCGGGTCTGCCGCAGTTCCAGATGCCGACGATTCCGCCGGCCGCGCCGCTTCCGATGCCGGAGTTGCCGCGGATCCCCGGGCTCTGAGTCAATACAACGACGGCGGTCGCCGCGAGGCCCCGACACGCCTGCCGTGACCAAACCGTTATAGTATTTCCATGGTTTCAGTGCTCGGTGTATCCGTCGGTGCCAGCGCGGTGCGCGTGGCGTGCCCGGACGACGAGGGGGCCGTGTTCCGGTCATTTCCAGTGGATTCGGTCCATACCCACCCGGAACAGCTGGTTGCCGATTCCATCGGAACGGTCATGGCCGAGTGCCCCGCCGCCGACGAGGTTCAGGCGATCGGCGTCGCGTACCGCGATCCAGCGCAGGCCGCTGCCGTGCAGGCCGCGATGGGCGACTGCCGGCTGGTCCCGGAGGTGACGGCGGTGCTCCGGCAGCTGGAGGCGTCGGGACAGCTGGGCGACCATTCGACGCTCGTGTTCTACGACCTCGGCAGTTCCGGCCTCACGGTCACGGTGGTCGACCGGCTCACCGGGGAGGCGCTCGGGGCGGCACGGACAGACGAGATCAGTGGCGACGGTATCGACCGTTTGATCCTCGACCACCAGCTCGCGCAGGAGCGCATTGCCCGCCCGGCCGACGAAGCCGCGGAGTCGGCGCTCACCGAGCGCTGCCGGCGCGCCAAGGAGGAGCTGTCCACCAACACCGCGGTCTGCGTGCCCGGCGACGGCGGTCTGCTGTTGCTGTCGCAGGACAATCTCGATTCGCTCATCGTCCGCCCGGTGGAGGCCTCGGCGCGCCTGGCTCGTGAGGTGATCGATTCGTCCGGGCGCAGACCGGACGCGGTGGTTCTGATCGGGGGCGGCGCGCACATCCCGCTGGTGGCGTCCCTGATGGAGTCGTGGCTCGCGCTGCCGGTGATCGTGCCCGCACAACCTGAACTGGTGGCCGCGGAGGGTGCCGCGGTTGTGGCGCAGGAGCACTCGGGCCGGGCCGGAGCTCCGCTGTCCGCCGAGAAGTTCGCGAAGCCGGTGATCCGGGCCGGTGCGCTGGCCGGTGGTGCGCTGGCGGTCGTCGCGGTGATCGGCCTCGGTCTCGGTTTCGGCAACCCCGTGCAGGGCGCGGAAGGCGAGGCGCAACCGGCCGCCACGCAGCCGAGCGCCGAGAAGGCGTCTCCGTCACCCGCGCCGTCGCCCGCGGCGCCCCCGCCGGCCGCGGTGTCGATTCCGGAGCCGGCCCAGGAGGAGGCGAGCGTGCCGGAACCCGCGCCCGCGCCTGCCCCCGCCCCGCGGCCCCTCATTCCCGGTCTGCCGCAGATTCAGCTGCCGACCCTGCCGCCGCCCCCGCCGCTTCCTCCGCTGCCCCGGATCCCGGGGCTCTAGCGGTCGGCTCTACCGACGCAGCATGTCCCGGACGTGGCCGGTCTCGTTGACCGAGGCCACGCGCCGCTCACCGCTGCGGGAGACGAGGACCCGCGTCACGGACACGTACTCGATCGGGAACACGAGGGGCCGGTCGAGGCCGAGCAGGTCCTGCAGGAACACGTTGATGACGCCGCCGTGCGCGAACACGGCGACGGTGTCCTCGTGGCCGGACTCGTCGACGATCCGGCCGAGGGATTCGAACACCCTGGTGCGGAACGCGCCGGCGTCCACGGACTTCGGCAACTCGCCTGCCCGGATGCGGGCGTAGGCCTCCGGCGCCCGTGCCGCCGCCTCGTGGAACGGGATGTAGTGGTCGAGGTCGTAGTCGTATTCCGCGAGGCCGACGTACTCGGTGACGGGAAGGTTGAGGGCCTCCGCGACCGGCGCCGCCGTCTCGAGCGCACGCCGTTGCGGGCTGCTCACGATCCGGGCGATGCGGTACGGGGCCAGCGCCGCGGGCAGCCGCTTGGCCTGGGCGTGACCCTCTTCGGTCAGCGCCGGGTCTGCGCGCCCGTCCGACGCGGTGACGAGTTCGGGCAGCGCGTGGCGGATCAATAGCAGTTGCACGCCGCTCAGCTTGCCAGTTCCCGCACCATCGCCGCGATCTGGCCGGGTTGATCGATCATCGCGTGGTGGTGCGCCGGGCGCACGACGCGGAACGCGGCGCCCAGGAACTGCGCGAACTGCTTCTGCGTGCGGATCCACGCCGACCCCCACGGCGTCGGTCGGCCGGTGTGGGCGGCGGCCACGACGACGGGCGCCGTCATCGTCGTGGTCTCGCGCAGCGCGGCCAGTTCCTGGGCCAGCGCCGGGTACGACGCGTTCTCGACGATCGAGGATTCGAGGTACGCGGGCTCGCGGTAGATCCGTTCGACCCAGCGGCGAGTGTCGGGGGCGATCCCGTCCGGGGGTGTCGAATGGTTCAGGATCCGGCGGACCGTGGGGCCTAGGCGCCGTTGCAGCCCCGTCCTGCTCGCTGTCCGGGCCACCCGGCGACCCATGGTGACGCGCCACCGGGTGGGGACCACGCGGTGCGGATGGGCGGTGACGGTGGCGTCGAGGAGGATCACGCCGGCGGTGCGCTCGGGGTACAGGCGGGCGAAGGCCTCGACGTAGATGCCGCCGAGCGAGTGGCCGACGAGCACGGCCGGGGTGGTCACCCGAAGCGCGTCGAGGACGCCGGCGATTCTGTCGGCCTCGCCGCGAGCGGACGGCCGATGTGTGGACGGGGGACTGAGTCCGTATCCGGGACGATCGATCCGCACGACGAGGCAGGTCCCGGACAGCAGTTCCACCACGTCGTCCCAGTCGAACCAGTTCCCGCCGAGGCCGCCGTAGAGGACGACGGGTGGGCCGTCGCCGTCGACGACCACGTGCACTCCCGCGACCATTTCCCCAGGACGTTTCACGTGGAACCATCCCTTTCCGGGGTGACGTGAATCACGCTGAGTGCCACGAAGATCAGCCACCCGCAGAACGCGAGCAGTTGGACGCGCTGGCCGAGTCCGAGCCAGGCATCCTGTTCGCCGCGCAGTCCGGCGGCCGTCAGCGTCCACACCGTGCCCCCGATGAACACGACCGCGACGCCCACCCCGGTCAGTTTCAGCCAGGTCGGCCAGCCGTACCGGAACGCGGCCAGCAGGAACGCGAGGGTGGAGACCACCCCGCCCGTCGACGCGGACGCGCTGGTCACGGCATGCAGTTCGTGGGTGAGCGGCAGGTGTCCGGCGGACTCACGCGCCGCGCACACGGCGTCGGTGGTGGCCGCGCAACTCATCGGCAGGCGCGAATCGGCGATGGTCGCGATCGCGAATACGATCAGCGCCACCCACCCGACCGCCGTCACCCAGCCCTGCGAGTACCGCGACAGTCCGAGCACCCCGGCCACGGCAACGATGCATCCGGTCACCAGGTCGCCGGTGCGGAACCAGAATCCGTACGGCTGGTCCGCGGCGGCGAGTTCGCTCGCGAATCCCCGCAGCGGATCGATGTTGGTGTCGAGGACGAATTCGAGCAGCCACGACGCGTAGCCGACGGCACCGAGGATCAGCAGCGCCGCGACGGCCACCCGGCCACGGGTGATCATTGCCTCGGCTTGGCCAGGGGGAAGGCGAGGGTTTCGCGGATGCTGCCGCCGGTGATGAGCATGACGACACGGTCGACGCCCATGCCGAGCCCACCGGTCGGGGGCATGGCGTGCTCGAGGGCCTGCAGGAAGTCCTCGTCGAGTTCCATCGCCTCCTCGTCGCCGCCGGCGGCGAGCATCGACTGCTCGGTGAGCCGGTTCCGCTGATCGACGGGGTCGGTGAGTTCGCTGTACGCGGTGCCGAGTTCGACGCCCCACGCGACGAGGTCCCACTTCGCCGCGACCCCCGGAATGGTGGGGTGCGGACGCGTCAGCGGTGACATCGAGGTCGGGAAGTTGGTGTAGAACGTGGGGAATTCGGTGTAGTCCTCGACGAGGTGCTCGTACATTTCCTGCGCGACGGCGCCCGCGTCCCAGGTCGACTGGTACGGGATCTCGTGTTCGTCGCACAGCCGTTGCAGTTCCGCGAGCGGTGTTTCGGGGGAGACGTCGACGCCGAGTTTTTCCGCGACCGCCTGATGCATCGTCTTGACGGGCCATTCGCCGGAGATGTCGACCTCCACCAGCGTGCCGTCGGGTCCGGGGCGCATGATGATCTCGCGTCCGTACGCGGCGACCGCCGCGGTCTGGATGAGTTCCCGGCACAGCACCATCATCTTCTCGTAGTCGCTGTGCGCCTCGTACGCCTCGAGGATGGTGAACTCCGGGTTGTGCTTGAAATCGACGCCCTCGTTCCGGAAGACGCGGCCGATCTCGAACACCTTCTCCATGCCGGCGACGCAGAGCCGCTTGAGGTACAGCTCCGGCGCGATCCGCAGGTAGAGGTCCAGGTTGTAGGCGTTGATGTGGGTGAGGAACGGGGCCGCGTTCGCGCCGCCGTGGACCTGCTGCAGGATCGGGGTCTCCACCTCGAGGAAGCCGCGGCCGCCGAGCGAATCCCGCAACGACTTCACGACGGCGCTGCGGGCCTCGAGCAGGCGCCGGGCATCGGTGTTGATCGCGAGGTCGACGTACCGCTGCCGCACCCGGGTCTCCGGGTCGGACAGTCCCTTCCACTTGTCGGGCAGGGGGTGCAGGCACTTGCCGGTCATGCGCCACTCGTTCGCCAGCAGCGACAGCGCTCCCCGGCGGCTGTAGCCGATGACACCCGCGACCTCGACGAGGTCGCCGAGGTCGAATTCGGCGGCGAACGCCCGGATCCGATCGGTTCCCACCCGGGCTTCGTCGACGAGGACCTGGATGTCTCCGGACCAGTCCCGGACCACCGCGAACACGACGCCGCCGTAGTCGCGGATCCGGAGCAGGCGTCCCGCGATGCGGACCGTCGTCCCCTCGGGGGATTCCACTGCCTCGGTCACGGTGTGGCTGGGCGGGTACGCGACCGGATAGGGGTCGATGCCCTGTTCCGCCAGGCCGGTCAACTTGTCGAGCCGGACGCGGACCTGCTCGGGACGTTTGGGTCCGGTCGCCGTCGGTGCGAGGCCCTCACCGGGGGCGCTGCCGTCGGAGTGCAATCCCTCGGCGGCGACGAGTGCGGCGGGAACCGCGGCGTGGTGGCCGGTGTGCTCGATGGCGTCGTGGGTCCCGGAACGGCCGAACCGCGGCAGCGTCACGAATCCTTCCGCGACGGCCGAGGCGAATCCGACGCGCAGCAGTTCCCTGTTGTCGTCGAAGCAGAGGAACCGCGGCACCCACTCCGGCTGGTACTTCACGTTGGATCGGTAGAGCGCCTCGAGCTGCCACCATCGGGAGAAGAAGACGAGGATCGAGCGCCAGATTCGCAGAATGGGTCCGGCCCCGATGCGGGAGCCCTCCTCGAAGACCGAGCGGAACACCGCGAAGTTCAGCGACACCTTGGTGATGCCGAATTGGTCGGAGGTGGTGGCCAGTTCGGACACCATCAGTTCGACGACCCCGTTGGGGGAGGTCGGCTTGCGGCGCATCAGGTCGAGCGAGACACCGGTCGGTCCCCACGGAACCAGCGACAGGATGCCGTCGATCTCACCGTCCTCGGCGATGGCCTCCACCAGCAGGCAGTCGCCGTCGAGGCGGTCGCCGAGCCGGCCGAGCGCCATCGAGAATCCGCGCTCGGTCTCGGTGTCGCGCCAGGCGTCCGCGAGCCGGATGGCCTCGGCCATTTCCTCGGGGGGGACGTCGCGGTGCCTGCGGATCCGGACGGTGACGCCCTGGCGGCGGACGCGGGTGACGGCCTGGCGGACCTGCCGCATGTCGCGACCGCTGAGGTTGAACTCGCGGGTGCGGAGGATCGCCTCGTCGCCGAGCTGGAGCACGGTGAGACCGGCCTTGTTGTAGGCGGTGGCCCCGGTTTCGCTGGCGCCCATCACGGCGGTGGCCCAACCGTATTGGGACGCGAGCGTCTGCCACGCCTCGATCGCGTGTGGCCAGGCCTCGGGGTCGCCGATCGGATCACCGCTGGCGAGGCAGACGCCGAGTTCGACGCGGTAGGTGATGGCCGCCTTCCCGCTCGGCGCGAACACGACGGCCTTGTCGCGGCGGGTGGCGAAGTAGCCGAGGGAGTCGTCCGCGCCGTACTGCAGCAGCAGTCCGCGCAGCGCCGATTCGTCGTTGCCGGTGAGCGCGTTGTGGGAGCGCTGGGCGCGGAACAGGGTGATGACGGCGGCGAGCAGGGCCATGGCGCCGAACAGGCCGAGGAGGGTGTTGACGAATCCGTGCGGTCGTCCGCTGAACTGTTCGTTGTCGGCGGCGGCCAGCGCGGTCACGCGGTTGAGAGCCCACAGGAATCGCTCGCCCTGCGGCAGGGTGCCGGGGAACAATTCGACGAGTCCCCACCCGACGAGAGTGCCGATCGCGAGCCCGACGATGAGCACGCCCAGCGCCTTCCAGCCGGCGCCGCGCCGGACCCGGGTGTAGAACTCGGGCCGGGCCGCGACGAGGATGCCGATCAGCACCACCTGGACCACGGCGGCGACCATCGCGTTCACGTTCCGGTCGGTGATGCTCACGATCACGTTGGTGATCAGGATCAGCACCAGATAGATCGTCAGCAGCCACCAGGCGATGCGTTTGCGGCTGGCCAGCGCCGCCGCGAGCAGCGCGACTACCAGCGCCCACGACAGGCTGGTGTCGGGGGCGTCGAAGTAGTACGTGTCGATGTACTCCCGCGGCACGTGCACGTAGTAGCGCAGCACCGGGGAGATGCTCCACAGGAATACGAGCACCGAGAAGACGCCCAGGATCAGTCCCGCGATGTGGGGAACCTGGTGCAGGCGCCCGCTCTTCGAGCCGAGGGCGGGTCGGGGCCGTGGTGCGGTGGGGACGGCCGCCTCGGACGCGTGGTGTGTCTCGGTGCTAGCTGACATCGAGCGTTTCCTTCCCGGCAAGAGGTACGTACCGATCACGGGAGACAGATGTTCCAGTGTTCAGTGTGAGCCGTCGGGCCGCGATTTGGGTGAAGAGGGAAGATAGAGGCATGTCCGACATTCACGACGCCGTGCCGATCCGCGACGAATCCATCCGTCTCGGCCAATTCCTGAAGCTCGCCAACCTCATCGAGTCGGGGGCCGAGGCGAAGGAAGTGATCGCCGACGGGCTCGTGTCGGTGAACGGTGAGGTCGAGGTGCGGCGGGGCCGGCAGTTGCGGGACGGGGATGTCGTGGAGATCGGTGGGATGACGGCGCGGGTGAGTTCTCAGTCCTGACCGGCGAACCGCCGCAGGAAGAGTGCCTCGGCGACGGCGAGGTTCTCGATTTCGCCGGGATCCACACTCTCGTTGGGGGCATGGATGAGGCAGCGCGGTTCCTCCACTCCGATCAGGGCGATCTCCGCTGTCGGGATCACGGCGGAGAAGACGTTGCACAGGGGGATGGAGCCGCCCTGCCCGGCGGTTCCGAGTTGCTTCCCGAACGCTTCCTCCATTGCCGCGGCGAGGGCGGCGTACCCGGGACCGTCCGTGGTCGCGCGGAACGGGGAGCCCACCGCTTCGCGTTCGACCGTCACCCGCGCATTCCACGGTGCGGCGTTCTCGAGGTGCGCGGCGAGCGCGTCCTGCGCCTTCTGGGGGTCCATGCCGGGTGGTACCCGCAGGTTGAGGCGGGCCGATGCGCGGGGCTGGATGGCGGCGGCCGACCCGACGACGGGCGGGCAGTCGATGCCGAGGATCGTCAGCGCCGGACGCGCCCACACGGCGTCGGCCACCGAACTCGACCCGGCGAGACGCACCCCGTCGAGCACCCCGGCGTCGGTGCGGAACTGGGCCTCGGGGTAGTCGACACCCGTCCACGTCTGGTCCGATTCGAGGCCGTCGACGACGGTGTTGCCGTCCCGGTCACGCAGGGTGGCAAGCATCTGGACGAGCGCGGCGAGCGCGTCGGGGGCCGGCCCGCCGAACATGCCCGAATGCACTTCCCCGGCCAGGGTCTCGACGTGGACCACGACGTTCGCGATGCCGCGCAGCGTGGTGGTGACGGTGGGGCTCCCGACGGCGGCGTTTCCGGTGTCGACGACGAGGATCATGTCGGCGTCGAACAGTTCGGGCCTGGCCTCGACGAGATTCTCGAGCCCGCCGGTGCCCATCTCCTCGGATCCTTCGGCGACGATTCGGATGCCGACCGGGAACGGGGCGCCGAGGGCCCGCAACGCCAGCAGGTGCATCACGATGTTGCCCTTGCAGTCGGCCGCGCCGCGCCCGTACCAGCGCCCGTCCCGCTCGGTGAGCGTGAAGGGGTCGGTGTGCCAGAGCTTCTCGTCGCCGGGCGGCTGAACGTCGTAATGGCAGTACAGCAGCACGGTCGGCGCGCCGTCCGGCCCGGGCTGATGCCCGACGACGGCGTGTGAACCGTCGGACGTCTCGATCAGTTCGACGTGTCCGATCCCGGCCCCGACGAACGCGTCCTCGACCCACTCGGCGGCGCGAAGGCACTCCTCCGGTGGGAACTGCCGCGGATCGGCCACCGACCGCATGGCGACCAGTTCGGCGAGTTCGTCACGCGCCGTGGGCATCAGCGCGGCTACCTTGGAACGGATGTCGTCGGACATGGGCGCCTCCTCGGGGTTCCCCTAATTGTCTTCCACGAGTTTCAGATCGGCGACGGCGGATTCGAATTCCGCAGACTTCTCCGGGCAGTACACGGAGATCGCGAGTCGCTCACCCTCGATCAGGTTGCGGGTGGCGAGGATCGGACGCTGCCCGGGGCCTGCGGCCCCGCTCACC
The DNA here is from genome assembly GCF_000010805.1 of Rhodococcus opacus B4. Lineage (NCBI taxonomy): Bacteria > Bacillati > Actinomycetota > Actinomycetes > Mycobacteriales > Nocardiaceae > Rhodococcus > Rhodococcus opacus. The sequence goes on from NC_012522.1 coordinate 3,855,512, forward strand.
AGTTGCTGGTCCAGCACCCCGGTCTTCAATGCGCTGCCCGGGTCGGAGCACGCGGCCGCGCCGTCGGTCCCGAGCACGCGGGCGATCGCGTCGATGTCGACCGGTCCGAGACCGGCCTGCTCGAATTTCTCCGACAGTTCGGTGGCCTTGCTCACCGCTTCCGCGGTCTGCTCGTGCTGGTTGAATGCCACGAGACCCCAGACGAGGAGCCCGACGAACGCGACGGCGAGCACGGAATACAGGATCCAGTGGGTGTTTTCGGGCCTCTTGTGCAGGTCGTCGACGGCGGCGGTGTTGACGGAATGATTGTCGGGGCCCATGCGACCGGTCGTGTTCATCAGGCCTCCTCGGACAGCGGGTCGGCCGACAGGTCCTGTTTCCAGGACGGTTTGCGGAGCGCGAGGATCAGCAACGGGACGCCGAGTCCGACGATCCCGAAGCCGCCGCCGACGATGAGGACGTAGACGAAGACGCTGCCGCCGCCGAATTGGGAGGGCGGCACGAAGCCGATGCAGAAGGCGGCAAGGCTGGCGACGATGCCCACCCAGCACAGCACGAACAGTGCGGGTGCCCGGTAGCCGCGCGGATGGTCGGGCTGTTGCCTGCGCAGTCTCATCGCGGCGACGAACATCAGCACGTACACGACGAGATACACCTGCGTGGTGATGACGGAGAGGATCCAGTAGGCGCTGGACACCTCGGGGATGAACGCGTAGAGCAGGGCGATCAGGGTGGTGACCGCGCCCTGCGCGACCAGGATGTTCTGCTGGATCCCGTGTTTGTTGAGTCGCTGCAGGATCGGCGGCAGGAATCCGTCCTGCCGCCCGATCATGAGCAGTCCCTTGGACGGGCCGGCCAGCCAGGTGAGCATGCCGCCGAGGGAGGCGGCGATGAGCATGAGCGCCAGAACGGGAGTGGCCCAGCCGAACCCGAAGTAGGCGAAGAACGTGTCGAACGCCTGCATCACCCCGGCGGTGAGCGACAACTTCTCGGCGGGCACCACCCAGCTGATGGCGATGGCCGGAAGGATGAAGATGCCGAGGACCAGTCCCATGGCCACGAACATCGCGCGGGGGAATTCGCTCGCCAGCCGTCGCAGGCTCGACACGTGGACGGCGTTCATCTCCATGCCCGAGTAGGACAGGAAGTTGTTGACGATCAGTACGAGACTGGCGATGCCGGTCCACGCGGGCAGCAGGGCGCTGAACTCCATCGGCGCGGCCGAGGCGTTGCCCTGGCCGAGGAACACGATGCCCATGACGATGAGCAGCACGCCGGGAATCAGGGTGCCCAGCACCAGCCCGGCACTCGACAGTCCGGCGACGGCCTTCATTCCCCGTGAGGACACGAGGACACCGGTCCAGAACAGGGTGACGATGATGATCGCCGTGTACAGGCCGTTGGCGGCGAGGGCCGGATTGATCACGTACGCAAAGGTGCTCGCGACATAGGCGAGGAGTGTCGGGTAGTAGAAGATCGTCATCGCGAACTGGCACCAGACGGCCAGAAAGCCCATCTTCGCCGAGATGCCTTCGCCCACCCAGCGGTACACGCCGCCGGACCATCCGGAGGCGAGTTCCGCGGACACCAGGGATGTCGGGAGCAGGAACACGATCGCAGGCACTACGTACAGGAAGACGCAGGCCAGCCCGTACACGGCCATCGAGGGCGCCGACCGCAGGCTGGCCACCGAACTGGTGGTCATCATCGCCAGCGCGATCCACGTGATGTACTGCTGCCGGGGCGCGGCTCTCACCGAACGGGGCGCGTCTTCCCGGTTGATCTCTCCGGCGGCGTCAACACTCATCGAGTCCACCCTCCGTAGGAGCGGGTCGCGAACGACCGCTGGCTTCCTCCGGATTATTGCGGTAGCATTCCGGGCCGCGCGGCGGTTCGGCACCGATAGATACCGAACCGCCGCTCGGTCCGAGTCGTCACTTTGCGAGGATCAGCGGACGACGACGCCGTCCTGATCGCTGTAGACGGTCTCGCCGGGGTTGAACGTGACGCCGCCGATCGTGATCGGGACGTTCTTCTCACCGGAGCCGGTCTGCGTGCTCTTGCGGGGGTTGGTTCCGAGTGCCTTGACGCCGATGTCGAGCGTCGCGAGGATCGCCGAGTCGCGGACCGCGCCGTTGACGATGACGCCGGCCCAGCCGTTGTCGACGCCGCGACCGGCGATGATGTCGCCGACCAGGGCGGTGTGGATGCTGGCGTCACCGTCGACCACCAGGACGCCGCCGTTGCCGGGCTCACCGAGGGTCTGCTTGACCAGCAGGTTGTCCTGGAAGCACTTGATCGTGGTGATGGGGCCGGAGAACACTTTACGGCCGCCGAACTGGGTGAACTGCGTGTCGCAGCTCCGGATCTCGGGTCCGATCTCGTCTGCCAGGTCGGCGGTTGCCACGGGTTCAGTCATACGCGCCAGGATAGAGGGCGGGCGCTGGGAGAATGCGACCCATGACCATTGCAGTGACCGGAGCGACGGGGTCGATCGGCGGGAAGGTGCTCGAGCGGCTCGGCGGCGGCGCCGGGGTGCGGCTGATCGGGCGCAACGCGCAGCGGCTCGAGCCGCTGGCCGAGCACTTCGACTCCGGGTTCGCCGTGGCCACGTACGCCGACGGTCCGGCGATGACCGCCGCGCTGGACGGCGTCCGGTTGCTGTTCCTCGTCTCCGGTCACGAGAGCGCGACCCGACGCGACGAGCACCGAACGGTGGTGGACGCCGCGCGTGCCGCCGGAGTGGAGCGGATCGTCTACCTGTCGTTTCTCGGCGCGGCGCCGGAGTGCACGTTCACGTTCGGACGCGACCACTACTTCACGGAGCAGCACATCCGGGAGAGCGGGCTGAAGTACACGTTTCTGCAGGACAGCTGGTATCAGTCGATGATTCCGCTGATGGCCGACGAGCAGGGCGTCATCCGCGGACCGGCCGGCGACGGCCGGGTGAGCGCGGTGGCGCCCGACGACGTCGCCGATGGCGTGACGGCGGTCCTGACCACGGGTAACGGCGACCACGACGGCGTCACCTACCGGCTGACCGGCCCGGAGGCGTTCACTCTCACCGAGGCGGCGGACACGATCACGAGGGTGACCGGACGTTCGGTGCGTTTCGAGAACGAGACCCTGGACGAGGCGTACGCCTCCCGGGCTCACTACGGGGCGCCGGAATTCGAGGTCGCAGGGTGGGTGACCTCGTACGCAGCGATCGCGGCCGGCGAGTTGGCGGTGGTGACGGGCGACGTCGAGGCGCTCACCGGGCGCCCGCCGCGGACCTTCGCCGAGTACCTTTACAGCTACACTTGACCCGTCCTGGAATAGCGAGCGGTAGATAGGTCTTTGATGGTCAGCTCATCCAAGGGTGCGACGCCGCCCATCGAGGTCGGCAATGCCGCAGACTGGCGCCGCCTCGAACCCACGAAGTTGACGCCGATCCTCAGCGCCTCCCTCGACGCGTTCTACGAACACGGCTTCCACGGCACCTCGGTGCGCGACATCGCCCGCCGAGTCGGTGTCACGGTACCCGCTCTCTACTACCACCACGAGAACAAGGAGGCCGTTCTCCTCGCGCTTCTCGAACTCTCCACCAGCGACGTCCTCGAGCGGGCCCACGCCGCCAGCGCCGACGGCGGCGACGATCCGGTGCAGCGACTCGCCAACGTGATCGAGGCGATCGTGCTGCGGATGACCATGCGGTCCCGCCTGGCGGCGCTCGAGAGCGAGGTCCGCTACCTGAGCCCGGAGAACCGGCAGCGTTACCGCACCGTCCGCAAGGGCGTGGAGGAACTGGTCCTCGAGATCGTCCGGGAAGGCAAGAAGCGGGAACTGTTCGACGTGGCGGATGCCGCCGAGACCACGCGGGCGCTTCTCGGTATGTGCCAGTCGATTCCGCGCTGGTATCACGCCGAAGGCAAGCTGACCCCGGATGCCGTGGCCCGCAAGTACGTCGAGATCGCCATGAAGACGGTCGGCTCCACCGAGCTTCCCGTCAAGCCGAAGAAGAGGCGCACCGCCGACGTCTGACCGGCGATGCGCCCCGGGGCGTCAGCTCCCCAGTCCCAGCCCGGATCCGACGACGTCGAATTCCGTCGTCGTCTCGGTGGGCTCGCCGTTCGGCGGGGCGAACGTGAACACGGCGGTGTAGCGGCCGGCCTCGTGGGTCCGGATCGCGGCCGTCCCGGCCCCCAACGTGAGGGGGATCGTCCGCGCGGTCACGTCGCCGGAGGGGTCGGTGAGTTCCAGCTCGACGGGGGTGGACCCGTCCGTGCCGGTCGGGGTGGGGGTGACCAGCGTCCCGAGCGTCACCAGATTGTTGGCGCGCACGGTGCCGATCGGCGGAATGACGGTGATCTGATAGGTGGTTGCCGCGGTTGCCGTGGGCGCCAGAGCAAGTGTGGCTGCTCCTGCCAGTGCGGCAATGGTCAGGGTCCCTCGCGAGAAGTTCACGCAATCCCTTCCTGTCGACGGTCGCTACGCGCAGCCACGTTACGGCAGAACCCTGTGATACCCGCCCTCATTCGCCGTGTGTCCGAGAATAGTTCGAACACACGGCTTTACGTCGATCAGGCGTCCAAAGCGGTTCGGGATGAGGTGTTTTCCGGCGCGACCGTACCGTTGGTGTGCTGCACGGGGCAGGTTCGGGGGAAGGTGCCCAGTTTCTCCACTTCGTACCCGTTCGGGTAGCTGCGAATGTTGGGCAGGTCGCGGGCGAACTTGGGCACGGTGCGCACGGGATAGAACCGGACGAGCCGGGCGCGGGCCTTCAATGCGCCCCGCGACAGAGTCCGCGCGAGGCGGGACGGCCGCCGGTAGGCGAACGCGGTGAGAAGCGGATCGTCCATGAGCGCCCAGGAGAACCGCTTGATCAGGGCGGCGGGAGCGAGATTGTTCGGTGGGAACGTGCACAGGAGTTCGAGCGTGGAGTCGGCGACTGCGCGCCCGCCCGGGTCGAAGAGGAAGTTGTCCCGCTCGTAGTCGTCGAGGAACGTTTCGAACGCCTCGAAGGTCGAGGGAATCTCCTTGATGCCCATGTACTTGCCGAGCGCACGGTAGTAGTTGGTGGTACCGACGATCTCGTTGCGGGTGAGCTTCCGCCAGCCGAAGTCTTCGATCCAGCGCGCCGGGATCACCACGAACGTCGACAGCACGTACCGCATGTCGTCGTTGGAGATGTCGTAGGAACCGTGCATCTGGTTCATCCGGCGGATGCCGGCGCGGCCGGGGTCGCTGGTGAGACCGTTTTCGAGGACCGCGTCGAGAATCAGGCCGGTGTCGTCGTAGCGTTTCTGCACCCGTTCGGTGAATTCCCCCGTCTCGAACAGCAGCCTGCCGATGCTGGGCACGGCGTACGTCCGGAACAGCGCGAAGCTGAGGGCCTGGTTGATGTCCCACGGAAACTCCTGCGTTGCGAGGATCCGGGCGATCTCTTCGTACTGCGTCTCGGGGTCGAGGCGGTCGGTCCGGCGACGGAGGTCGAAGCGTTTCATGAGGTTCACTTCCTGCAGCGGCTGTGACAGATGGCCAGGCAATTTAGCGATCGTTCAGATGGCTCGACTGTATCCCCTGTCACAATGCGACGCCAGAGTGGCATTATGCAAACACATGGCACGAAATTCCCCGCAGACCGAACGCATCGTGATGCTGACGGAACTCCTCGCAGACGAGCCGGAGACGCCTCGGAGCCTCGCGGACATCGCCCGGCACCTCGGCGTCGCGAAGGCCACCTGCTATCCGATGGTCGTCGCGCTGACCGAGGCAGGCTGGCTCATCCGGCACCCCACCCGCAAGACATACCGCCTCGGTCCCGCGCTGATCCCGGTGGGGCGTGCCGCCGAGACGGCCACGGACGTCGTCGACCTCGCGCGGTCGGTGATGCACGAACTGGCCGACGCGTCCGACCTGGCCTCCATCGCGTTCGTGCAATCGGGAGACGACGTGGTGGTGGCGGAGGTGGTGCAGCCGGTCGGCGGGCGCCGGGGAACCCTCGGGTTGCGCCTCGGCGACAAGGTGCTGCTGGCGCCGCCGATCGGCTCGGGGATCGCGGCCTGGTATCCACGGGAGCAGCGCGAGGAGTGGTATGCCCGCGGCGCGGAGGATCTGGGTGTGGGGGTGGACGATCTGCGGGCGGCGTACGAGCCGGCTCTCGCGCTCGTCCGGGAACGCGGATATGCGGTGGAATCGATGCAGCAGCAGGAGCATTCGCTGGCCGGCGCCGTGTCGGAACTTCGCGGTCGCGGCGTGGGAGGGCACCGCTCGACCGTCGCGCTGCGAGAGGCGCGCAAACTGTTGTCGGCGGATGCGGTGGTCGGTGACATCGACCCGGAGGGCAGCTACCAGCCGCTGTCGATCAACGCGGCGGCCTTCGACCGCGACGGGGAACCGGCAGTCGTGCTGTGCGTCGCCGATGCGTCCCGGCCGATGTCGGGGGTGCGCACGGCGGAAATCGGTGAATTGGTCCGCGACGCCGCGGCCCGGGTGACGGCCGCCATGCACGGCCGCCACCCGTGAGTACTTGTCAACCGTGGGCGGTTGACAAGTACTCACAAGCGCTATTTGAGCTCTGCGAGGACGGTGCCCTGGGTGATGGCGGCGCCGGGTTCGACGGCGAGGCCGGTGACGGTGCCGGCCTTGTGGGCGTTGACGGGGTTTTCCATTTTCATGGCCTCGAGGACGGCGATGAGGTCGCCCTCGGCGACCTGTTGGCCTTCTTCGACGGCGACCTTGACGACGGTGCCCTGCATGGGGGCGGTGACGGCGTCACCGGAGGCGGCGCCGCCGTGGGCGCCGCCGCGGGTGCGGGCCTTGGGCTTCTTCCGGACCGCCCCGGCCGCGGTACCGCTGCCGGTGCCGAGGGTGAACTGGCCGGGCAGCGACACCTCGACGCGGCGGCCGCCGACCTCGACGACGACGTTCTGCCGGGGCAGGTTCTCCTCGTCGTCGAGGGGTTGGCCGCCGGTGAAGGGTTCGACCTGGTTGTCCCATTCGGTTTCGATCCACTTGGTGTAGACGTCGAATGAGGTGCCGTCGCCGATGTAGGCGGGGTCGGCGACGATGGCCCGGTGGAACGGGATGACCGTCGCCAGGCCCTCGACCTGGAATTCGGCGAGGGCGCGGCGGGCGCGGGCGAGGGCTTCGTCGCGGGTGGCGCCGGTGACGATGAGTTTGGCGAGCATGGAGTCGAACTGGCCGCCGATCACCGACCCGGTTTCGACGCCGGAGTCCATCCGGACGCCGGGGCCGGTGGGCGGGACGAATTTGGTGACCGGGCCGGGGGCGGGCAGGAACCCGCGGCCGGCGTCCTCGCCGTTGATGCGGAATTCGAAGGCGTGTCCGCGGGGGGTGGGGTCCTCGGTGATGTCCAGTTTTTCGCCGTTGGCGATTTTGAACTGTTGCAGCACCAGGTCGATGCCGGCGGTTTCCTCGGTGACGGGGTGTTCGACCTGCAGGCGGGTGTTGACCTCGAGGAAGGAGACGGTGTCGCCCTGGACGAGGTATTCGACGGTGCCGGCGCCGTAGTAGCCGGCCTCTTTGCAGATGGCCTTGGCGGAGGAGTGGATGCGGGCGCGTTGGTCGTCGGTGAGGAACGGGGCGGGGGCCTCTTCGACGAGTTTCTGGAAGCGGCGTTGCAGGGAGCAGTCGCGGGTGCCGGCGACGATGACGTTGCCGTGCTGGTCGGCGATGACCTGCGCTTCGACGTGCCGGGCCTTGTCCAGATACTGTTCGACGAAGCATTCGCCGCGGCCGAACGCGGCGACGGCCTCGCGGGTGGCGGAGTCGAACAGTTCGGGGATTTCCTCGATGGTGTGGGCGACCTTCATGCCGCGCCCGCCGCCGCCGAACGCGGCCTTGATGGCGACGGGGACACCGTATTCCTTCGCGAAGGCGACGACCTCGTCGGCGTTCTTGACGGGGTCCTTGGTGCCGGCGGCCATCGGGGCCTTGGCCTTTTCGGCGATGTGGCGGGCGGTGACCTTGTCGCCGAGGTCGCGGATCGATTGGGGGGAGGGGCCGATCCAGATCAGGCCGGCGTCGAGGACGGCCTGGGCGAAGTCGGCGTTTTCGGAGAGGAAGCCGTAGCCGGGGTGGATGGCGTCGGCGCCGGATTTGGTGGCGGCGTCCAGGATTTTGTCGAAGACGAGGTAGGACTCGGCGGAGGTCTGTCCGCCGAGGGCGAAGGCTTCGTCGGCCAGGCGCACGAACGGGGCGTCGGCGTCGGGTTCGGCGTAGACGGCGACGCTGGCCAGGCCGGCGTCGGCGGCGGCCCGGATCACCCGCACTGCGATCTCACCGCGGTTCGCGACGAGCACCTTGGAAATACGTGCACTACTCATCGAAATGTCTTCCCTTTTCTACAGTTTCAGTAGCCTGCGTTGACCAGGACGGCAGCGGCGGCCACTTGCCGACGCAGAATGAGGGCGGGGGTGCCCCACGAATCGTCATCGGACGCGGGCGTTTCCGCCGCGGAACCGGACGAGGCGATCGCAGCGAACACTGCGAGCACCGCGGCGATGTCCGTGTCGCTCGGGTTGCCCGAGAACGTCACGGCCGGCGCCGCCGGCGGCTCTTCGGCGATGCCGGAGCCCAGCGCGATCTCGTCGAGCACCTCGTCGACGACCAACTCCGCGGTCACAGCGGAATGTTCCCATGCTTCTTGGGCGGGAGGGTGACCATTTTGCGTTCGAGCAGGCGCAGGGCGGCCACGATCTGTCCGCGGGTGTGGGACGGGGGGATGACGGCGTCGACGTAGCCGCGTTCGGCGGCGACGTACGGGTTGACGAGGGTGTCCTCGTATTCCTGTTGCAGTTGCAGGCGCAGCGCGTCGACGTCGTCGCCGTTGCGGGCGGCCTCGAGCAGGCGTTTGCGGTAGACGAACCCGACGGCTCCGGAGGCGCCCATGACGGCGATCTGCGCGGTGGGCCAGGCCAGGTTGACGTCGGCGCCCATGTGCTTGGAGCCCATCACGTCGTAGGCGCCGCCGTAGGCCTTGCGGGTGATGACGGTGATCTTCCCGACCGTGGCCTCGCCGTAGGCGTAGAGCAGTTTCGCGCCGCGGCGGATGATGCCGTTGTATTCCTGGTCGGTGCCGGGCAGGAACCCGGGGACGTCGACCAGGGTGATGATGGGGACGTTGAACGCGTCGCAGGTGCGCACGAAGCGGGCGGCCTTTTCGGAGGCGTCGATGTCGAGGCAGCCGGCGAACACGGTGGGCTGGTTGGCGACGATGCCCACGGAGCGGCCGTCGACGCGGCCGAAGCCGACGACGATGTTGCCGGCGCGTTCGGCCTGGACCTCGAGGAATTCGTCGTCGTCGAGGATGCGGCGGATGACCTCGTGCATGTCGTAGGGCTGGTTCGCCGAGTCCGGGATGAGGGTGTCGAGTTCGAGGTCCTCGGCGGTGAGGGAGTCTTCGATGGACCCGGTGATCGGGTCGGTGGGCAGCATCCGGGGGGCGGCGGCCTGGTTGTTCGACGGGAGGTAGGACAGCAGGTCCTTGACGTAGTCGAGGGCGTCTTGTTCGCCGGAGGCGACGTAGTGGGCGACGCCGGACTTGACCATGTGGGTGTGGGCGCCGCCGAGGTCTTCCATGGTGACGTCTTCGCCGGTGACGGTCTTGATCACGTCGGGGCCGGTGACGAACATCTGGGAGGTCTGGTCGACCATGACGACGAAGTCGGTCAGGGCGGGGGAGTAGACGTGGCCGCCGGCGGCGGGGCCCATGATCAGGGAGATCTGCGGGATGACCCCGGAGGCCTGGACGTTGCGGTGGAAGATTTCGCCGTACAAGCCGAGGGAGACGACGCCTTCCTGGATGCGGGCGCCGGCGCCTTCGTTGATGCCGATCAGCGGGCGGCCGGTCTTGATGGCCAGGTCCATGACCTTGACGATTTTTTCGCCGTAGATTTCACCGAGGGAGCCGCCGAAGACGGTGGCGTCCTGGGAGAACACGCACACGTCGCGGCCGTCGACGGTGCCGTAGCCGGTGACGACGCCGTCGCCGACGGGGCGGTTGTCGGCGAGGCCGAAGTTCACGCTGCGGTGGCGGGCGAGGGCGTCGAGTTCGACGAACGAGCCCTCGTCCAACAATGCGGTGATGCGTTCGCGGGCGGTGAGCTTGCCCTTGGCGTGGACCTTCTCCACCGCGGCCTCACCGCTCGGGTGCTGCGCCTCGGCCTGACGATTACGCAGGTCGGCGAGCTTTCCCGCCGTCGTGTGAATATCGGGCGTGACCGCCGAATCTGTGACTGTCATCTATGACTGCTCTTCCCGTCGAGGCTGTCGGAACCAGTGCTGCACCCTGTGGGGTACGCGGTTCGTGGGATTACCCACCGGACGCCGCCACTTTAACGCATTACTTATCGATCGTTCACGTGCGCTGCGTCACTATTGGCCCATCGTGTGATGCGTCACGCTGGGACTACTGCTCTTCGGTGCGGCCGTGGCGGCGCTCGTAGTCCTCGCGAGTGCGGTCTGCGCGGCGCTGCGCTTTCTCGCCCACGAGGTCCGGATCGAGGCCGTGGCTGAGCAGGCGATGCCGACGGTAGATGTTCATCAGCGCGACCGCAAAGTAGAGCAGCGGGAGCAGCAGCAGGGCCATCATCGCCAACGGAATCCAGATCGGACCGGGGATGAGGAGGAACAACGCCAGCACCGCGGCGACGGGCAGCATGAAACGGAGGACGTACCGCACCGAGGCGCCCGGCCCGACGAGGTCGTTGCGAACCCAGTCCTGCATCGAATCCGGCAGCGTCCGACCGAACAGATACCCGACATACTGACTGGGGCTGGGACGCTGCGAATCGGACATGGGGTTCAGGATAGTGCCGACGAACAGCCGCGACCGTGCACCCCGGTCCCGCTACTGCCGCTCCGCATTCGCGACGATGACGTCCCGGACGTATTGCGCCAGACCGGGGGCGACGTCGTCGTAGTGCCGGCGGAAGCGGTCGTCGGCGAGGTACATCTCGGCGAGGTTCACCTGCATCGCGTGATCGCAGTCGTAGAACCGTTCGATGCCGGCGCGGTGTTCCTCGGCCAGTGCGTTGGCCCGATCGGATCCGGGTTCGACACCATCGGCCATCGCCTGTGCGAGCGACGCCTCGAACGCGTCGCCCTCGGCCTTGATCCGCTTCCAGTCCTCCTTGCTCATCTTCGCGGACCGCTGCTGGGACTGCTTCCACGCGTCGGTGTCGCCCCAGCGCTCCTCGGCCTCGGCCGCATACTCCTCGCCCGGCCAGTTGTCGCCGAAGATTTCGTTCTGCTCTTCGGGGGTGAGTTGAATGCCCATGCTTTTCGCCTCCATCATCTTCTCCACGGCTGCAGCCATCTCGTGTAAGCGATCGATCCGTTCGCTCAGCAACGCGTGCTGTCGCCGTAGATGCGCAAGGGCATCGACGTCCGGGTCGTCGAGGAGGGCTGCGATCTCCTCGAGGGGGAAACCCAGTTCGCGGTACGTCAGTACGCGGTGCAGACGTTCGACGTCGGCGCCGGAGTAGCTGCGGTACCCACCGGGGGTGCGGTCGGACGGTGTCACCAGACCGATCTCGTCGTAGTGGTGCAGGGTGCGCACACTGACTCCGACCAGTCTGGCGACGACGCCGACCGTGTGTTTCTCGCTCACCTCTCTACCGTGCAGCCTGACGTCGCGTGAGGGTCAACTCAGGTGTAGAGGTTTTCGAGTTCGCCGGAGAAATTGGTCATCACGACCTTGCGCTTGAGTTTCATGCTCGGGGTGATCTCGCCGTTCTCGACGGTGAGTTCCCGTTCGAGGATGCGGAACTTCTTGATCTGTTCCCACCGGTTCAGTCCGGCGTTGAGTTCCTCGACGTAGCCGCCGATCAGGTTGCGGGTCTCCTGGGCGTTGGCTATCTCGGCGAGAGACTTGCCGCCCAGGTCGTGATTCTTCGCCCATTCTCCGATCGATTCGGCGTCGAGGGAGATCAGGGCGACGCAGTACGACTTCCCTTCGCCGTCGACGATGAGTTCACCGACGTACGGGCAGATGCCCTTGAACGTGGCCGCCAGCGCGGACGGTGCGACGTATTTGCCGTTGGACGTCTTGAACATGTCCTTCTTGCGGTCGGTGATCCGCAGGTAGCCCTTGTCGTCGAGTTCGCCGACGTCGCCGGTGTGGAACCAGCCATCGTCGGTGAACGCTTCGGCTGTGGCTTCGGGGTTCTCGTGGTATCCGCTCATGACGCCCGGGCCCTTGATGAGGATTTCGCCGTCGTCGGCGATCCGGGTCTCGGTGCCCGGGATGGGCCAGCCGACGGTGCCGAACTGGTACGCCGACGGGCGGTTGACGAACGAGGCGGCGCTGGTCTCGGACAGCCCGTACCCTTCGAGGACGACGATGCCGACGGCGTCGAACCATTGCGCGACATCACGATTGAGCGCCGCGGAGCCGGAGATGAAGAACTTGAGCCGACCGCCGAAGCGTTCGCGAATCGTGCTGTACACGAGCCGATCCGCGACGGCGTGCTGCACCGAGTCGAGCAGCGACGGGCCCTTGCCCGCCTGCTTGGCCTTCGATACCCGCAGCCCGACGCCGACGGCCCAGTCGAAGATCTTCTCCTTCGGGCCGCCCTCTTCCCGCACGGTGGAGACGATCCGCGCGTACGCCTTCTCGAAGATGCGGGGGGCCGCGCCCATGAACGTGGGTTTGACCACCGCGAGGTTCTCGACGATCTTGTCGACGCGACCGTCGACCGCCGTCGCGAAACCGATCTGCAGCGGCAGGGTGAGCAGGACCTTCCCGAACACGTGCGACAGCGGGAGCCACAGGTATTGCAGGTCGTCGGCGTCGAGGATGCCGGTGGCGTCGATCGCGGCGGCCTCGTACGTCCACGCCGAGTGCGACAGTCGCACACCTTTCGGCCTGCCGGTGGTGCCCGACGTGTAGATCAGGGTGGCGAGGTCGTCGGGGGCGATCGCCTCGATGCGGTCGTGCACCGCGTCGGGTGACTCGGCCAGCAGTTCCTCGCCGAGGTCGTGGAGCTGCTGGAACGTGATGACCCAGTCGTCGTCGCCGGCGGCGCCGTCGATGAGGACGACCTTCTCGACGTCGCCGAGTTCGCCGCGGTTCTCGCGCAGCTTGGCGAGTTGCGCGTCGTCCTCGGCGAAGACGACGCGGCTGCCGGAGTTCGCGACGATGTAGGCGACGTCGGAGGCCGTGCTGGTGGGATACACGGTGGTGGTGGCCGCGCCGGCGCACATCACGGCGAGGTCGGCGAGCACCCATTCGTAGCGGGTTGCGGAGGCCAGCGCCACCCGTTGCTCGGCCTGCACGCCGAGGACGATGAGGCCGGCCGCAAGGTTACGCACCCGGTCGCCCGCCTCGGACCACGTGACGCTCGACCACTGCTTCGGGTTCTGGGGGTCGACGAACCGGAACGCTTCGCGCCCGGGTGAGTGCGCCACCCGATCCACGAACAGTGCGGCTACCGACGGAGCCCGATTCTCGATCTTGGAGCGGTCAATGACTTCGTCCGATGCGCGCTGAGCTGCCATGTACCGATCTTAGGAACCGGGGCCGCTCCGGGGAGTGGTTTCGGCGCAGGTCAACCGATCCCGGACGCCACCGTGCGGGGTTTCGCGACGATGGCCAGAGACATCACGGCCGCGATCGCGCACAGCCCGCCCGCGACGTAGAAGGCGGCGTCGTAGCCGCCGAACTGGTCGCGTACCAGTCCCGCGAGGAACGCCACGAGCCCGGCGCCGATCTGGTGGGACGCCAGCACCCAGCCGAACACGATGGGGGCGTCGCCGCCGAAGTGTTGGCGGCACGGCGCGACGGTCGGAGGGACGGTCGCCACCCAGTCGAGGCCGTAGAAGATGACGAACGCGATCATCGGCGGGTGCACGGTGTTCGCGAACAGGATCGGCAGCAGCATCAGCGAGATCCCGCGCAGCACGTAGTAGATGCCGAGGAGCTTGCGGGAATCGAACCGGTCGGTGAACCATCCGGACGCGATGGTGCCGATCACGTCGAAGATCCCGATCACCGCCAGCAGGGTCGCCGCCGCCGTCACGGGCATGCCGTGGTCGTGTGCGGCCGGCACGAAGTGGGTCCCGACGAGTCCGTTGGTACTCGCCCCGCAGATGGCGAACGTGCCGGCCAGCAGCCAGAACACCCGGGTCCGCGCCGCCGACAGCAGCACCGCGACGGCCCGGCCCGCGGCGCCGCCACGCCCGGTCGGCGCGGGTGGTGCCGCGACGTAGTCGGGTCCGGCGCCGTACGGGACCGTCCCGACGTCCGACGGGCGGTTGCGCAGGAACACGAGGACCAGCGGCACGACGGCGAGGGCGGCGAACGACACGGTCAGTGCCACGGTCTGCCAGTCGTAGTGCTCGGCAACCATGGCGAGGATCGGCAGGAACACCAGCTGTCCGGCGGCGCTGCCCGCGGTGAGGATTCCGGTGACGAGGCCGCGGCGTGCGACGAACCAGCGGTCGACGACCGTCGCCACGAACGCGAGCGCCATGGACCCGGTGCCCAGCCCGACGAGAACGCCCCACAGCAGCACCAGTTGCCAGGTGGCCGTCATGAAGACGGTGAGTCCGCTGCCGGCGGACACCAGCACCAGCGCCGCGGTCACCACCCGCCGCATCCCGAAGCGTTCCATCAGCGCCGCCGCGAACGGCGACGTCAATCCGTACAGCACCAGGTTGATGGACACGGCCGACGAAATGCTCGCCCGTGACCAGCCGAAGTCCTCGTGCAGGGGGTCGATCAGGATCGAGGGCGCCGCCCGGAAACTGGCGGCGCCCACGAGGGCGAGGAACGCGACGGCCGCCACCAGCCAGGCGTAGTGCAGGCGGGGTGGGGCCGCTTGGGCAGCAGGCGCCGGGGGCGCGATGTCGGACGTCACGACGGTAAGTCTGCGGGACCGCACCCCGCCAGAACAGTTGCCGGAATGACAACATGCGAAAGAATCTGGCCAAGGTCGGCGACAGGGGCGGTTCCCCGCCGAGGCGGCGGGTGAGTACCTCTGCACCGGGGGTGCGGTGAGTCGGCGTCCGCTGCCGCGTTCTCGTCGTCTGCGACGAAGTCGGATGACCGCAACAACTGCCGGGTCCCCAGAACCGTGGCGGAATCTCACGCCCGGTTTCATTCGGGTCAACGGATGGCTGATGACCGATGCTCGGCGTGATCCAGGTCGTTCGGGTGTCCCGATTGGCGCCCCGAAAGCAGAATCATCACCGGACGGGTCTATCGGGAACCCTCCAGCTCAGGGAGTCTCGGTCAGCGCCCCGTTTCCGGAACGGTGCCGGTAAGCGTTCCCCCTCCGGGACCGCCCAGCAACGCGTGGGATTCGGGCCCAGAGTTAGTTGCAAAGGTCTCCAATGGTGCACATGACCGTCCCATCGCCGTGATTGACCCAGACCGCGCGTCCGTCCCGAACTTCTGGTTTCAGCAAGCGGAGAGGGCTGCTACTCACGAGAGGCCAAAATGTGTGCTCATACCCCGTGAGCCAGTCTTGAGCCGCTTCAGCAATCCTTGCCGTGAGGGTGACGAGACCCACGTCCGCCGGCGTTCCGAAACCGTGACTTCCTCCGTGTTCGGTCCTGAGCTCGATTGTCCAGCCTCCGTAGACGTCGGTCTCGTCGACTACGAGCCAGCTCATCTCACCGAGCCGCCTCAGTTCGTCGTAGCAGCGAGTATCACGGCCCACGGCGTGACATGCCTCCACGAAGTGAGAAGGTGCTCCAATACCGTCGCTTTCGACGCCCCAGAGTTTCAAGTTCCATGACGGTGTCTCCAATGGATGCAGGGGCGGTCGTCGCGATTCCTTGGAAGCCATCCTTCACCTTCTCAACCGGGTCTTGACCGGTCAATAGCACCGCCTTCACGTCGGCGCCTGCCCCGGGATCTTCGATGACCGGCACCTGATCCCGTTCCGGGACGAGCATCGACGGCGGACGGACATGTGCTCGGCGCCGATCTCGTCTCGCTGGTGGTCGCCATTTGGGATTCCGAAAAGTCGTTCGTCGTGCATGGAACGGTGTGGCATCGTCAGCTCCAGGAGCGAATGGAGGTCCTGCTCAGATGCGATACACCCGAGACTTCGGCTCTCCCTTGCCTCCGGCGTGGACCGACCTTCCCAACCGTGATCGTTATTGGACTGAATTCGAGGAAAGGTTCGGGTTTCGACCGGGCATGAAACCCGAATCATGGCCGGCGATCGCCGAGCCGACGCCATCAGTGACCTTCGATCTCACCAACACCGCCGGCACCGAGGCTTCCTGGCGGGCGCGGTTCGATGCGGTCAACGCAGAGGCGCTGCGGTGCTTCGTTGCCGAGTTCGCCGACGATCCGAGGTTTGTCGTTCTCGACTGGCAACATCCCGGGTACTGGTTCGACGCCGCGGAGCACTGCGCTGCTGAGGACTCAGAGTGGCGTGTGCCCGTCTATCCAAACGGCGACTACTACATTTTCCTGCGAGAAGACTTCTCGGGCGGCACCTTCGGCCATCCCTGGGAGCCCACGCTGTGCGTGTTTGGTGAACGACTCGTCAACACTCTTGGTCGCACCTTGGCGACTTGGCTTCCCCGCAAGCGTGTCAATGGCCAGCCGTACGACTTAGACGGATAACCGGACTGTCCTCGATCGGGTAACTGTCGCGACCGGTCATCGATCGGTGACCGGTCCTCTGCGCTCCTTGCGGTCAGCGATCGCCGACAACCGAGGAACTGGGGGCCCTCCCCAGTGAGAGAATCCAGACATACGCCGAATAATCACGGTCAGTGCGGGTATCGGCCTCCTCTGCGGGCTATTGGCCGCTGGATTGTTCCTGTGGTGGCTCTCGCTTCCCGTGACGTTGTACACCGCTGGCTATACCCCTCTAGGCGAGGGCACTGTCGGCACCATGGAGGCCTCTGAAACAGCCCCGTTCCTCATCGGCATGGTGGTCGGTGGTGCCGTGCTCGGCGGACTCGTGGGCGCTGCCGGTGCCGCGTTCGGATGGCGACTCGGACGTCACCGTCAGGTTTGACGCCAAATTCCGGCCAGTACGCGGAACCAGCGGGGACGGAGCTCCGCCGCGACAGTGCGCCAGCCGACGACGCTTCCGCAAGCGGATCGTTGCCGGTCACCGATCGCACGTGATCAGGACGTACTGACGTCTGCGACGTGGGTGCGAAGTGCGGCGAGATGCGCGCGATGGGCTACTGCGGTGGTGACCAACCGCTCTACCCGATCCTGAGGAAGGGGATGCAGGTACGCCTTTCCCGTGGGGCTGAAGGCGTAGCCATGCAGCATGCGCACGCCTCTCTCGACAGCCGGCCGCGAGCGCAGGAGTTCTTCCCTCGCCTTCGCTGTTTGCCGTAACGCCGCGCCGGCGGCACTGAGCCAGTCACGAGCCCGCACATCGGCAACGGTGTCGAGGAACTCCGGCCGGGCAAGGGCCTCGCCGATTTCCGCGGTGGGCCGGCCACCGAGGTCGGCGACGTCGATTGATGTGCCGGGTAGGTGGAGCAACTCGAACAGAATGTATGACTCCAACGCGGCGACCGCGTATACGGCGCGGCCCAGTGCAAACGTGTACTCGTCGTCGGCCCACTCGATCGGCTGGGCAGGCTGCGGCGCGGCGCGGGGTGCGGGCCACGTGATGCCCTTAAGGGCGGAGAGAAGATCCCGTTCGACCGCACCGCGGTTTGGGCGGAACTGCGGCCACTGGTACTGAACTCGGGCAGCGACGCGCATTGCGGCGATCTCGGGTTTGGCGAGGTTGTCCCAGTCGTGAATGTCCGGCCACGCCAGGTGGGTGGCGGCGAGGTAGGGGTGAACATAGCCGTCCCGGACTCGGGCCGCGATGACCCGGGTGTACAGGGTCAGCGCGTGTTCACGCTCGGTGGACGAGGGACCGCCGAGGGCGGTGAGGATGCCACGGATCCGGTCGCCGGCGTTGTCGTCCGTCCACCCGGAGACCGCGGCCTCGAGCACAGGTCTGATAGCGGCAGGAATGTGTTCGCGGAAGCCGTCGGGATCGTGGTCGAAGAGTTCGGCGAATCGCCGGAACGCGAGGAGCGCTCGTCGTTCGGTTGCTTCGCCGAGCGGCTGCATGCAGAGATCGTGGAGCATCGAGTCGAGGAAGTTGCGTGCTGTCGGGCACGGACGCCGGAGGGCGTCGGCTTCGGCGAAGGTGATGGAGCGGAGCAGCTTGTCGATCTGGTTGGCTTCGAAGTCGTCTACCGTCATGTCGATCCCGATGCACTAGGGGAATCCGCAGAACGAAGCCTGCGGGCATCGGGTCACCGTGCAGACGAGACTACAACCCGGAGGGCGGCCATCCGTAGGGGTGGTGGCTTGCGGACCGGTGAGGGCCCTTGAAAGACGCTGGCCGAGGACGAGCCGTGGGCGGTAGTTCTATGGTGAGTCGGTGGACCACATGACATCCGACGTCTACCGCCCACCGTCAACGAAGCCGCCTGGCCTATTAGTCCTAACTATGACGTTAGTTCCAGTAGTCGTGTTGTTGTGCGTGTACTACGACTGGTGGCCGCTCAGCGGCAACATGGAATACCTTCACAAACTCCTCATCGCCGCCCCAGCGCTCTTGGTTCTCGCGGGAGCAGCACTGGAGTGGATCTTCTGCACCTTCCTCTACGTCAAGCGTGTACGCCGATGGTCCTGGTGGCTCGCAGCCGCTCCTGGCGTCGTGATCGCTGCCGCGCTGATCGGATTCGTGTTTCCCCGGCCGTCCTTCGATGACGCGCGCCCGCAGTTCGAACAGATAGCACAAGACATCATCGACCGTCCTGGCAGCACTCGCTCCAACCTCGACATCGACGGTATCGACATCGCGTCGGTCGGCCGCCGCAGCGACGGCGGCGTGTACTTCGTCGACGCCGACAACTCGGTCGCTTCGAAGACCGGGTGGATCTATTCGCCCGAGAGGAAACCCGACGACAACGGTCGAGTCTTCATCGCCCTGACCGATATCGGTGGTGGGTGGTACGAGTTTGAATACGGGACTTGAGACCACTGCAATGGCCAGGCCAGCTGCTTGGTTCCCGCAAGCGGATGGTGTGCTGGTACAGGCCTGACACACTAGGCCAATGGGTGGCAGAGGACATTTAGTGAGGCGCGCCGCGCGAATTGCGGCGTGCGCGGGATTGGCGAGCATCGCGATGATGAACGGTGGATGTGGATCTGAGGACTCCCAGGAGGAGGTCGTCGTTGAGTCGACGCCGATCACTGCATCCGCGCCAGACGAAAAAGCGGTTCGCGACTACCTTGCATCCGCGATTCCTGATCGAATTAGAGAACAGCTGCAGGACCCCCGATGGGAGTTGGTCTCCGAAGTCGATCTCAAAGATGCGGCCGCCGAGGTCTGTCGATTAACGGCTTCCGATGGTCCAGTCGCCGCGCAGGAGTACGTCCGCGACAAGTTTCAGAGACTGCAGGGCGCCGAAAACGAGTTCATCCGCGCCGCCACCGATGTGAGTTGCCCAGGCCAGTAGCGGCTGTCCCGTTTGAAGCTAAGTTCAGTATTTCGGGAGTTACCAACAGGGAATCGGGCAGAACTACACTGCGAAGGTAACTGCGTGCGACGGACAGCGCGGGTTCGGTAGCGTTCACTGATGGACCTGGTCACTCTCGTTCTCGCGTCACCACGCGGGCGATTCTTCTGCGCGAACGTCGCGTACATGTGCAGTACGGACGAGCGAGCCGCCCATCCCCGATCGCCTGCGGACGTGCTCGAGAGGATCGAGGCAGTCGATGTTCAAGTCATCTCGCGGCTGTCCGAACTGGACCTACTCGACGCTCTCGCGTTCGCGACCGACTGGGCTCGCTATTGGCAACCGCCGGACGAGCAGGACGTTATGTTCGCCAGACCGGACACCGTGGCGGCCTTACATCCGGTAGCTGCCGCCGTTCTGGAATCCCCGCATACCCGGTGGTGGGCGGAGCCGATCGACCTCGACAACCAGCGGGTGGTTGGCCATCTGCCTTCGAACGAGGAGTGGCCGGAATCGACGCTGCCGTACCGCAGTACTGCTGTCGGCCTCGATCAATGGCGGGACCACGTCCTCGCGATGGAAGCGCAGTTTCGTACTTGGCGCGAGGAACGTCCGGACAACACCATCGGTGGGGAATGGTGGTCGACACCGTTACCCAGTGCCGCCCTGGTAACCAGCCGGGCGCGGGAGGACGTGGGCGCATTGGAATTGCTGCTGGAGGAGGACTCGTTCGGCGGGGACGAAGCGCGGGTCTGGCCGGTCTCGATCCGCCGCACACCCCGGGTATACGAGATCACGAATCCGACGGACTGGGCGCGGTTGGTCGACGCGTATCCCTTGTTCGTGCGCGAGTCCAAGCGCTCCGACTGGTTCGACACCACCGGGGAGTATCACGACTGGTTCATTCCTGACTGGGTTGCGGTGGCCGACGACTACGACGCCGTGCACCTCACTTTGCACGGCTACCTGACCACACCCGGTCTCGCAATCCCATTGGCAAACAACAAGGGTTCAACTGTTCTGGCCGGTTGGAACCCGGACGCGACGTGGTGGCTGAACAACGACATCGCTCACGTCGACGATGAGCCAGCCTTGTGGCGACGATGCGACGACCGCTGGGTACGAGTCTGAGCCCCCGAGAAGGATCCGCCAGCGGACAACCACAGAGAGTCCGTGAGGTGTCGGAACAAGCGGCCAAGAAGGTGAGCGCGATTACGCTCAGTCAGAACACAGCGTGAGCCCGGGGAGGCGGACGGATGGCCAGACAGGTGCGTTGGTCATGGCGCGCGGTGATGGTTGCGGTGATCGCAACTGCTGCGGTTACGTGGCTGGCGGCCGTCGTTATCGCCGACGTTCGCCGAGCCCCTGACGCGGATTGCCTCGCCGTCGACCCCACCGTGATGGACCTGATCGCAAGTAGGCCGGCTACTGATCCGATCGAGCCGATTGACGCGGTTGCTGTCCACGACCCCTGGACTCGCAGTACCGGATCCGTGCCGTTCGATAACTACTACGCGGTCGCCATGGAGTTCAGGCGAAGCGACGGCTCGATCTCCCACGGAGTGTGGGGATTAGGCGCAGGCCCGGCGCCAGCGGAGGGCCAAGCGCTGACGGCGAATGCAGACAGTGTCCTCGGGGCACCGCTCGTCAGTGTGGATCAATCAGCCCAGCAGAGCACTGTCTGGCCGGACACGGCGATGTTCTTCCCCGAAGACGCCAACGCCGTCGAAGAAGCCGGCCAATGTCTGACTACTTCCTCATGACGCCTACCCGCCGCGGAGCGGACAACCGGTCGTCGATCCGCTTGCGACATCGCGCAGCCGAAGCTCGGCGCTGCGCCGACGCGCGACTAGCCCCAGTACGGTGGCTCCTGTTCCGGGTCGTCGAGCACTGCGTCGATTCGTGGGTCGGCCACGATCTGATCTATTGCTTCTATATCGGCGCCGATGGTTGCGAAGTGCGGATCGACATCGTTGGTCACGCACCAGGCGCGATCTGCGGGCCAAATGAATGCGGGGTCAGGTGAGTAGCCGTACGGCCACCGCACAGGGTCACTGTCGTTCCAGTCTGCATAGTCCGTGAGCGTGCCTCGGAACAGCCAATAGTCACGGTTGGAAAACACGAAGTTCGGCGCGACAGGGATGGCAGTATCCCATCCGGTCCACATGCAGAAGTAGCACTCATTCGGTGTAGTCGTGTATCGCGACAGGACGTCCAATGCGACGCCGACTTGCTCTTTTTCGGACAGTTCCTTTTGGTCGAACTCGACGTCGTTCGCCTTCTGTCCGGGGAAGTCCGGATCGGGTATGAATCTCACCCGCGCATACTTCGGATATCCGACCGGACCGCGCACCGCTAGTCGCCACCACGAAAGACCCTGCTTCTTGAGCCAATCCGCGGCAGAGGACTCTCTGCACAGTTCAATGCCCACCTGACCATTGTCTACCCCGATGCCCAGCTCGCGTTCCGACAGGGGATCGGTGACCGGTCATCTGCGCTCCTTGCGGTCAGCGATCGCCGACAACCGAGGAACTGGGGGCACTCCCCAGTGAGAGAATCCAGACATGCGCCGAATAATCACGGTCAGTGCGGGTATCGGCCTCCTCTGCGGGCTATTGGCCGCTGGATTGTTCCTGTGGTGGCTCTCGCTTCCCGTGACGTTGTACACCGCTGGCTATACCCCTCTAGGCGAGGGCACTGTCGGCACCATGGAGACCTCCGAAACAGCCCCGTTCCTCATCGGCATGGTGGTCGGTGGTGCCGTGCTCGGCGGACTCGTGGGCGCTGCCGGTGCCGCGTTCGGATGGCGACTCGGACGTCACCGTCAGGTTTGACGCCAAATTCCGGCCAGTACGCGGAACCAGCGGGGACGGAGCTCCGCCGCGACAGTGCGCCAGCCGACGACGCTTCCGCAAGCGGATCCGCTACCGGAATCCAAGAGAGTCGGTCCCATCTTCCTGCGATCCGCCGCACGTATGTCGATCAAGGTGCGGCATTCGCGAATCTACGATTGCGTGATGAGCAGACGCGACGACGGAACGGACGGGCCCGACCTTCCCGACGTTCCCCTTGAGTACGAGGTGTCCTTCGATACGTGGGGGCTTCGCTGCGCAAATTCGTTGCTGAGAGGTCTGATCTCAGGTCAGCGACGCGGTGGAATCGCCGTGTCGTCATTTTCGGTTCTCCCAGACGATGACACGATCGAAGTGATAATCGACTACTACATGAACAGTCGGGAACTCCGGGCGAGGGTGGGATACCGCTTCGTCATCTCGGCGTTGCGATCAATTGCTCGGGACGATGATGCCGTATCCGCCGCGGGAATGTATGTGGACGATCTGTTTCTTTTGCCCGCTTCTCTACCGGGTGATCCAGTGAACGGGGTTCATTGGATCACCCGGCCAGGGTTTGTCTGACGGTCGATCGATACAGGTCGCCGTGTCGGCTAGTGGGCTGGTTCCGCCGCCATACGCGCTGACCACACCGATTGGATTGCCGCCCGGACTGAGGTCGCGTGCCGCTTCCCCCCGGCGTCCCATTCGTGGATCGCTGACCGGTCACCGGACAGCCCGGAGTTCGCTAACAGGCTCCGGTAATTGGGCAGGCCCAACTACGGGCGATCTTCCACGTACCGTCCTCGGCGACGAACGTCACCGGGCCCGTGTCATTAGGAGGATTTCCGTCGACGGTTACCTGCCCGCGGGCGGATACTTCACCCTCACCGGTGCTGGTAACCGAGGTGAATTCGACAGTCAGTTTTTCCTGGACGAAGCGTTGGGCGAGAGCCGGATCGTTCTCGCTCTCTCCCTGGAATAGCTTCACACGATCGGCCAACCGAACGTCGTAATCGAGGGCGGTCTCGACGAGGGCAGTCAACTCGGCCGGTGTCGGGTCCGCGGTAGCCGGAACCTCGGGGGCAGCTGCTGCGAACGATGTTGCCTGCACGCCCGCTGTTGATGCGGACGAATCGCGGCCATCGTTGTCCGAGCCGCATCCGGATAGCAGACCGGCGGTGACCGCCGCTCCCGCGAGTAGCACCGGGACGAGCCGAGACGTCATCGGAATCCTTTGCACGCGAGGGACTGGTGGTCGGTGGTACTGACCCACTATGTCAGCTTCGCTAGGTGAACTGTCGAACGCATCGATTCCCACTCATCGATCGTCATCCGGCTCCGATGGGCGGTTTGCTGACAGCGAGCGCTGCGACACTATGGCTATGACGTCTGATCTTGCGGTCAACCTCCTGGACACGTTCCCCGGCCGCATGTTGATCGATTGGTGGGGAGAGTGGCGCGCACTGCACCCGGAGTTCTCCTCCGCTGGGCAGTACGCCGACTCGATCGACACCGAGGATTACTCGGGTCGCGTAGCGATGGTGCTTCACATGTATCTGTACGGCGGCGACTTCCAAGATGTCATCGACCTCGACACCTCCGACCCCGACATCGTGGAGATGAGCGAGGCCGTCGCAGCCGCACTCTCCTCACCGAGCAGGGAAACGCTGCTCTCCCCACAAAGTCATCACGGCAACCTCACTAAGCGTCGCTAACCGCCACCGACCCAGCGCTTTACCGGACGGCGCCTTTTGGACGGCGACGAAGTTTGCTTGCGGAAACGATGCCTGGCTGCTCCACGGCGAACACGATGCGGAGCGCAGTCCCCTGCGCTACGACGTTCATTTCGATCCTGCGAAGGCGCGGATCGCGCGGGTCGATTCGGCGCGCGCGTGGGAGGCGCTGCTGAAGGCGCATCCCCTCGAGCGTGAGGGGACGGTGTTTCCCGATTGGCCGTCGATCGCCCAGGAGTGGGACGCGGTCCACGTATCGCTCAGTGGACTGCTCTGCGCCGAGCCGCTGATATCGCAAGTGCCCTACACCGGAGAAGATCCCAGCGGCTATACCCACTGCCAGTCCGGCCCCTACGTCGGCGTCGCCGAATGGGCCGTTCCGAGCACAGCCTGGCTTCGTCCGTCAGCCCATATGAGGGTCGAGCCAACTGCCCTTGCAGGAGGGCAAGCGATCGCTGACCGGTGAGCGATCCTCATTCGGCAAGAGCTGTGCTCAAAATCAGGGGAATGGGTTGGCCATCAGCCAGCCCTACTCGGATTCGGTGGGCAGAGAAGCAACGCCAGCAAGTAGGCCGCAACCATTGCAATGAAACATGACCCTAGCGGCGCCCACGACTCGGCTGTAGATGAGGAAGCTGTCAACCACGCGGCGATGACGCCGACACAAATTCCGACCGCCGCCGAGGTACAGATCGCAAATCGCTGTCGCCACCAGCGGTTACTTGCCGGCCGCCATACAGGGACAGTCCCGAGCGCGAACTTGCCCCCGACAACCGCCACGCCCCCGACACACGCTCCGAGCACGAGCCCTGCCAGAGCAGCGAGGGCAAGCCCTGCGACGTCACCACCGAACAGCAAGGCGACGACAATACCCAGAAAAGATCCGAGAGCGGCAGAGATACCTAACTCCCGCCCGGCCCAGCTCCTCATGCTCATCGATACAACCAGACCGATGGCGAAGCGCGAAGAGGCACCGCCTGGTGTCTCCAGGTCGGCGTCCGGGTAGCGATTGACTTCCGGTCCCGCCTCAATTGCAACGCCCGAGGAACACCTCTAGCGCTGGTGCGTTCCTCTGGACCACCGTCGGCGGAACACCAGGATGCTCCACCCGATCAATCCGACCAGGACGACTCCAGCCACCGCCAGTACCGGCGTTGGTATTCCGGCGGTCATCCGGGTCTGCCAGCCGATCTCCGCCGTGGGTGCGGCTTCTCGCGGAGGATGGGGCGGTCCATATACCTTCTCGGTGACGGATCGAATGTCGAACGGGACGCCGGTGTACGGGCCGCACGCGTAGCCTTTCCAGGCGGCATCAACCTGTACGGCCTGGAGACAAATAGCAGATACTCGTCCCCGACCTGATAGCTGGTCCCACACCCGTTGCCATTCGCAAGGGTGCCCACCGTCGTTGTGGAGCCCACATCGCCCTTGAACACTTGCGACACCTCGAACTCGTACGTGTCGGTGAACCCATCCGAGACCTTGTCGGTGGCGCGGGCGACAAAGACTCCGGACGCATACGAAACGGCTTCTTCCGGCGTTTCGCTGCTCACGCATGAGCAGGCACACGCGGTCCCCGGTGAAGCCACCGCCACCGACCCTGCAATAAGAAGTCCGCAGGCACAAGCCACGACGTATCGCGAGAAGCGCCGGAGGTACTGGCGCGCCCCGGTATCCACAGGGGAGTTTCCGATGGTCACCGTGCCAGTGAAGCACTTCTTGTTGCTGATGCGCTTGCAGCTCGGCCACGAGCATGGCGGCGTTTGTGGTCTCTCAACGCCTGCTCATTGGCACTCGATTGACGGTCGGCGTCCGCCCGTCCCGCTGGTGGATCCGCTTCCGGAACGAGTGTCCGGCTGCTGCCGGGTAGGCGCTGGCGTCGCTCTCGTCCCGGTGCAGGTTCCTCAAACGGCTAGGAGTCGGTGCTCACGTCCGTCGTGGTCACAGCCGAGACAAAGAGCTTCCCGTTGATCACCACAATGGAATGAGAGATCGAAACGACCACTTCGTTCTCCCGCTCGAACACGATGTTGGCGAACGTCGACGTGTGGTTTGAGAGCTCACGGTGGAGATCAGTCAAGGTGTCATACGGCCCGAGTTCAAGGGTGTGGACCTCGAAGCTATGGTTCCTACTCATCTCGAAGACGGTACTGCCGTACTTGCCACCAGGTACGACCTGTCGAGTCCGCTACTGGATCGTGGGCCGATCAGCGATCCGCTTCCGGGACGCGGGCGGACCGCTGCCGGTCCTGCGCTGGGACGCCAACTCGTCCCAGTCACGGTTCCGGTTACCGGACGTGCTCCTGGGTCGTTGCGCCAGGGACAGATCCGATCATCATCGGGCGGCCGGGGGGTCGCAGCACTCGGCGCAGGTCTGGGTAGGTAGCGACTCGACTTGTTCGCTTACGATCCGCGTGGTTTGGCTTTTCCGGCCGATTCGCGTGTCCCGAGCTTGCGCGCGGAGGCTGAGGTGTTCGCCGGGCTCGTGGGAATACTCTGGCATTAGTTCAGAGGCCAGACCCGTCGAGCGGAACGACGCGGCGCGACCGGGTTCTGTCACGACTGTCGAGGGGGCGATTCCAAGCAGCCCGAGTCGGGCCAGCGGTCGCGGTGGGATCGCAGAATATCGGGCTTATTCTAAGATTTCGTCACAGGAGGCCTTGAGGGTGACGACATATGACTTCATCGTCGTCGGCGCCGGCTCTGCCGGATGTGCGGTAGCCGGCCGGTTGGCCGCGGAATCCGCCGCCACCGTGCTATTGATCGAAGCCGGTGGCTCGGACCGACGATTCACGATTCAAGTGCCGCTTGCCTCCGCACTGCAGTACCGGACCTCCCTGGACTGGGCCTACGAAACCGATCCCGAACCAGGCTGCGCCAACCGGCGGATTCCTCAACCCCGCGGTCGTGTGCTCGGCGGCACCAGCTCAATGAACGGCATGATCTGGGTAAAGGGCAGCAACCTCGACTACGACGCATGGCAGCTACCAGGCTGGGACTGGAACGATGTTGCCCCGGTGTTCGCGCGGATCGAGAACGGTCCGATGCACGTCACCCGCGTGCCCTATCCCGACGAGTTGTCACTTCGCTTCGTCGCAGCAGCGCGTGCGGCAGGTGTGGCCGCCAGCGACGAGGTCAGCGGACCCGAACTCGACGGTGCAGCGATTACACCCGTCAACATCCACAAGGGTCGACGGTGGAGCACGGCGCGCGGTTACCTGCGACACCGCGCCAATCTTTCCGTCGTCACCAAGGCCACGGTCAGCCGGCTGATCATCCGTAGTGGTCGTGCGGTCG
This sequence comes from Rhodococcus opacus B4, assembly GCF_000010805.1. NCBI lineage: Bacteria > Bacillati > Actinomycetota > Actinomycetes > Mycobacteriales > Nocardiaceae > Rhodococcus > Rhodococcus opacus. Next base: position 3,882,837 of record NC_012522.1, read on the forward strand.
GGGTCGAATACCTCCGGCGTGGACGTGTGTACCAGGTTTTCGCCGACCGCGAGATCGTCTCGAGCGCCGGCGTCTTCGGCACGCCACAGTTGCTGCAGTTGTCCGGCATTGGGCCGGCCGATCACCTCCGCCGCGTCGGGGTTGCCCCACTGGTCGATAGCCCCCGCGTCGGCCAAGGCCTCACCGACCATCCGCTCACGCCGACCGTCTGGGCTCTCGCGCCCGGGCATGTCGGCTTTGCTGACGTTGGGAATCCGAAATGGCTGCTGCAGTGGCTGTTTCGTCGACGTGGCAAGCTCACCAGCAATGGCGGTGAAGCGGTTGCGCATATCCGGTCGATACCGGGACTGTCGGCCTGCGACTTTCAGTTGGTCTTCACCCCAGGCGATGCCCTGGCCGATCCCAGAGACAGGAAGTTTCGGTCTGCACTGTCGGTGTTGCACTCGTACTGGACACCCGAGAGTCGAGGCACTGTTCTGATCCGCTCATCGAATCTCGCGACTCCACCGGCCATCCGGACGAACTTGCTGGGTGAACGCGACGACATCGATGCACTTGCGAGGGCACTGGAGCGGACGCGCGAGATCATTGCGACCGAACCCGTCGCCTCCACCGTCGAACGCGAACTTCTCCCAGGACCTGGTTCCGACATCGAGGCGTTCATCCGAGACAACACGACCACGATGAGCCATCCAGCGTGCAGCGTTGCGATGGGCAGCGAAGCCGACAGCCCCCTAGACGAGAAGCTCCGCGTCCGAGGTGTCGACAACCTCCGTGTGGCCGACGCCTCGGCGTTACCGCGCATTCCCCGCGCCAACACAAACGCGCCGACGATCATGATCGGTGAACGCTGCGCCGACTTCCTGCTCACCGGATCCGATAGGCATGCGTCGGCGTAGGAACATCTTGCCTACACGGAAGTGGGTTGATCTCAGTCTCAGAACGCCGGGGGCGGATCGCTGACCGGTCGCCGATCCTTCATAGTGCCTGGCGTCCTTGATTTGAGGTTCCGCAGGCGCGCTCGCAAAGCTGCGCGACGGCCTGCTTCGGTTGACAGCGCCAGCTAGCGGGGCGAACGTTGACGTGGGTCGGGGTGACCGCAAGCACTCACCGTGCGATCGACGAGAGGATCCCCGGATGTCACCTTCCCCGATGTGGTACTGGCTCGGTGACCATTTCTGGTACACGGTGTACCCCTTGGTCACGATCTTCGGCCCGATCTTTGGCTGATGCGGATCTGATTCGATGACGCGTTTTCTTCTGATGGCTGTTCCTGTGGCCGATCGACAAACGCACACGCACCGCGCGGAGGATGGGGTCGTCAGTCGGATTCCACCGAGACGAGAATTTCCCGCTTGCCGATCCGCTTACGGAACGAGGGCGGACTGCCGCCGAGGTGTGCTGGGACGCCACTTCGTCCCGGTGCAGGTTCGGTAATTGACACATTTGGACTGGTCGATGAGTTCATCCTTGTTGCCGGCGGCGTGCGAGTCGTTTTTCGACCCCGCAGGCCGCCGGTTTCTCAGGGACGGAGCCGGTGGATATCCCGGGGGAAGAGGGTGGCGTACCGGATGTTGTCGGCTTGGAGTAGGCGCGACACCCAGCGTTCGAGGCCGATGGCGAAGCCGCCATGTGGGGGCATGCCATGTCCCATCGCCTCGAGATATGGGGAGTACGCGGCCGGGTCCTCACCGCGGGCGGCCAGTGCCGCGGTGTAGTCGGCATGGTTGTGCAGGCGTTGCCCACCGGTGACGAGTTCGAGACCACGAAAGAGCAGGTCGAATGAGTTCGTCCACCGCTGGTCGCTGGGCTGTGGGTGGGTGTAGAACGGCCGTTTGACGGCCGGATACTCCTCGACGGCAAGGAAGTCCGAATCGAACTGCGACTTTGCCCACTTGCCGAGCAGACGCTCGTGCTCGGGCGTCAGGTCGGGCTCGTCGGGCGGGGCGCCGACGAGGTCGAGGGCTTCGGCGAAGTGCAGGACCGGGATTTGTTCGGGCACGATCGGCAGCTCGGCGCCCACGGTGTCTACGGCGCGGCTGGCGGTGTTACGGATCTGCTCGATCATGGCGGCGAGGGTGTCGCGCAGCAGGGCTAGGACGTCGCGGTGGTCGTCGATGAACCCGAATTCGGCGTCGAGGGAGACGTATTCCGCAGCATGCCAGTCTCGATCAGCCCTTGCCGTATGTCGACGGCTGGCGGCTCGGGGGCCGATCGCCTTCGACACGTACGCACGCCTACGCTTCATCCCCGACCCGGCCTATACGGGACAACCGGAAGGCGACGCCCAACGCGACCCGGAGGGGCTGTCCGACAACGAACAACTCGGGGTCGTCCTGGCCGAGCTCGCCCGTCACACCGGCACGCCTGATGACTGCTACTTCTGCATCTGGGACGGGTGGCCGAGCTTCACCGCCGATGATCCGACGCCGAAGATCTCGATCCCGAACCGCGACTACTTCCTGTTCCATGGCACCCTTGGGGACGTCGCCAACTGGAACGCCCAAGTCAAGACACTGCTGGATGACCTAGGGGACCTTGGTGACGCACCTCCTCCCGCGTTCGTGTGGCCGGCCGATCACGCATGGTGCGTGACCTGCGACGTTGATCCTCATTTCGCGTCGATCGGCGCAAGCCCGGACGCGATCGATCGGCTTGTGGCCGAGTCGCGTGTCGACGTCGTCGTCGACGATCCCGACATCGAACCCCCGTACTACTCGTGAGTGAAACCCGATTTCGTGGTTCAGGCGTGGGATAGACCTGTTCCGGTCGGACGAGTCTGGCGACAGATAGAGCTGGGATGAATTGGGAACTGATTGAGGATCGATGTACGGGACGCGCGCACAGTTGCCCGTAGCAAAGTCTTGCCCGTTCATACTCGAACGATGTCGCAGTTCAGCTGGATCGACTATCCCGTCTCCCCGGAACTGGGTGCAATCGCGCACGGGCCGCTCCTGCTCTCCGACTCGAACGGCTACCGCGTCGGACTTCGATACCTCATCGCGTACCGAAAGGTCATGGATATGGCGTTGACCGTCTCCGCTTCGGGATTGAAGTCGGCGGAGCTTGCCTCCCAGTTCCGCGCCATCCAGGGGCCTGGCGGTCTGGCTTCGATTGCAGAGCCCGAGGCCGAGTTCAGTGCATGGGTGGTATCGCCTGATCTGAACATCTACAGAGAGCGGTCGAGCCAGAATCCACACACCGAGGAAGGGCACTACGTCCGCGAGTTCTCCTATGTCATCAATGGACGCCCGACGGGCACCTCCCTCGAAATCGAGTACCGGTGGCCCGCCATCGGGCTCGACCGCACGCGCGTCGTCTTGGAAATCCCCCCAGCTCGTGCTCTCGACGAAGCGATAGTGCCGATCTGATCCGCGCCTCCGCCTTCGGCGAGAAGTGCGATCACCGACGGGTATGTCGGAGAATCGCTGGCCGGTTGGGGATCCGCTTACGGGACGGGTCGGGGACTCGACGTTCGGACAGTCCGTCCCGGTCGTCGTTCGGCTACTGACGCACACGATGAGGGTCGCCTGCAGGGAGGGCTTCGGCGGGGACCGCTGGAGGATCCGCGGTCACCGAGACGGGAATCTCGGTACGGTGGGCGACCGGTTCCCGTTCCGGGCCGGGTGCCAGGAGGCGCCACACAACAATTACGAGCGCGTTCACACCGGTCGAGATCACGCCGCTGTTGATGCCGCCGAGAACGGACGGGCCATGCAAGTACAGCGCCACCGACAGCACCACACCCACGATCATCCCGGTGGAGATTGCCGCCGCTGGCACCCTTCGGAGGAAGAGGACCGTGACGAATGCCGGAACGATCTGGGCCACGAGGCCGTAGAAGAGGTTGAGGACGGTGAGCATGAGAGTCGAGGCGTAGAGCGTGAGCACCGCGCCGAGGACGAGGAAGGCGGCGACGAACACCGTGCTCCATCGCCGCTGCGCGTGCGGTTGGAGCCCTGAGAACAGGTTGCGCGAGACCAGTCCTCCGATGGCCAGTGCGGTCGCGGCGAGCACGAGCAGACCGGACAGCGCCGCGCCCGACGCCACGATTCCGACGAGCCAGTCTGGCAGCAGGCCGCGTGCGGTGACCATGAAGATCGTGTTGGGGTTGGAGACGCCCGGGTACTTCTGCAGTGCGTAGAGCGAGGCGAGAACCAGCATCGGGTAGATGAGCATGTACAGCGGCATCCATACGGTCGAGCTCTTCACGGCGCGCTCCGACTTCGCGGGCAGGATGTACATGGCGCCGAGCCCCAGGTAGAACACGAATGCCTGGAAGATGATGGTCGTCATTGTGAACGTCATCGCGGATCCCGAGATCGTGCTCATGGCAGGGGTGATGTGGAGGGGCGTGGTCGTGGCCCCGGACCCGTGGGTGGCGAACAGCACCGCGATCCCGACGGCCGCGACGGTGATGACCATCAGCGTGTCCTTGATGACCGACACGTATGCGGGAGAGCGGATGCCCGACACCGCGACGTACAGGAACGCGAGGACGCCGGCGATCACCACCGCCTGGACTGGGGTGAGGCTGACGCCCAGCGACGACAGCACCACTTGCAGGCCGATGAATTGGTACTGACCCCATGGCACGAGCCCGACGAGCAGTGTCAGGCATGTCACCAGTTCGACTGTGCGGCTGGAGAAGTGCCGGCCGATGATGTCGGGGACGGTCATTGCGTCGTACCGTTTCGCGGCCCGCCACACCAGCGGTGCGAGGAAGTAGCCGAACACATAGGCGAGGAGGATGTATCCGATGAACCACACGCCGTAGCTCGCTCCGTGGGCGTAGATGCCTGACGGGAATCCGAGCAGCGTGCCGATGCTGTACACCTCACCGACGGCGAGGAAGTAGACCAGCCAGGCGGGGAACGAGCGGCCGCCGACGAGGAATTCCGAGATGCCTCCGTTGCGGCGGCCGTACCCGGCGTAGACGGCGACTCCCACCGAGATGGCGAGGACGAGACAAAGGATGGCGATGATCATGCGGTTTTCTCCTCGTCCGGGTAGCGGCTGCGGTCGAAGAAGCGCCAACTGACCCACAGGCAGAGTGTGGTGAGGGGGAAGCAGAGGAAGGTCCAGAGGAAGACGACGGGAAAGCCGAAGAGTACGGCGTGAATTCGTCCGAGTGTGAGGACGCCGCCGAGGATCGCGACGGTCGGGATGACGAATCCGATGATCACGCTCGGCCAGCTGCGGATCATCGCGCTGCCGCCGGTGCCGTAAGTTTCGGGGTAAGTCCCAGGGAGTGGTGGGAATCGGCTGAGGGCGTCCGGCCAGGTCCGCGGCGTGTCGCTCCCTCGCCGAAGGTGGGCCATCGCGTAGTGATCAACGAGTTACCGACCAAAGTGACTCACAGAAAGTATCCACGCGATGACCCACGACCATTCTGCACTGCTCGCCCAACTCGACGCACTCACCGGCGCCGACAGCGCCAGCGTGTTCGCCGAACTGATCCGCACCGGCCTGCAGGCCTTGATCGAAGCCGAAGCCACCGAGAAGCTCGGCGCCGGCCGCTACGAACGCACCGCTACCCGCACCACCCATCGCAACGGCCACCGCACCAAGACCGTCTCCACGACCAGCGGCGATGTCGAGGTCAAGATCCCCAAGCTACGGTCCGGGTCGTTCTTTCCGTCCTTGCTGGAACGGCGTCGGCGGATCGACAAAGCCCTGTATGCGGTGGTGATGGAGGCGTATGTGCACGGCGTATCGACTCGCAGCGTCGATGACCTGGTCGGCGCGTTGGGAGTCGGGTCAGGGATCTCGAAATCGGAGGTGTCGCGGATCTGTGCCGGTCTGGACGGCGAGATAGCCCGGTTCCGAGAGCGCACGCTGACGCACACGAGTTTTCCGTACGTGTTCCTCGACGCCACCTTCTGCAAGGTCCGGGTCGGTGCGCACGTGGTGTCCCAGGCGCTGGTGGTCGCGACCGGGGTGTCCATCGACGGCACCCGCGAGGTCCTGGGCACCGCGGTCGGCGACAGTGAATCCTACGAGTTCTGGCGCGAGTTCCTCACCAGCCTCAAAGACCGTGGTCTGTCGGGGGTGCATCTGGTGATCTCTGATGCGCACAGCGGTCTCAAAGCTGCTGTGATGCAGCAGTTCGCGGGATCATCGTGGCAGAGGTGTCGGGTTCATTTCATGCGCAACATCCGATCGGCAGTGGCGGCCAAGCATGTGCCGCCGGTGATGGCGGCGGTCAAGACGATCTTCGCGCACACCGATCCGGTGGAGGTCGCCGCGCAGTGGGACCAAGTCACCGATACCTTCGCCGGGTCGTTCCCGAAGGTTGCGGCGTTGATGGAAGCAGCCAAACACGATGTGCTGGCCTTCACCGCGTTTCCGAAGGCGCATTGGCAAAAAATCTGGTCCAACAATCCAATTGAGCGGTTGAACAAGGAAATCAAGCGTCGAGCCGATGTCGTGGAGATCTTCCCGAATCCGGCCGCGTTCTTGCGGTTGGCAACCGCGGTGGTGATCGAGCAGCACGACGAGTGGCAAGTGACCCGCCGCTACGTCTCCGACGTGAGCATGGACGAGCTCCGTGCGGTGATCGCCGCGAAGGGACACGCTACCGAGCCGGCGTTGTCGTTGACCGGCTCGAGTGGAACAGCCTAGTATTCACCGCGACTCGTTGATCACCGCGCATGCCGCGAGCCGATCCGAAGTCCACCACTCCACGGGGCACTATCAAGTTTCGGGCTCGTGTGGACGACCTTCCCGCCGACGACGGTCGCGTCCACGGCGAGGGAACGGATCGTCTCGGGTGCCACCGTGGTGATGTCCGCCGACAGCACCGCGAGGTCGGCGAGTTTGCCTACCTCGAGGCTGCCCCGCGACGACTCCTCGCCGCCGAGGTACGCGGCGTCGATGGTGTAGGCGCGCAGCGCGGCGTCGATGTCGATGGCTTGTTCGGGGCCGAGCACGTCGCCGTTGCGGGTGATCCGGTTGACGGCGCACCAAATCCCCTCGAGCGGGGGCACCGGAGTGACCGGGGTGTCGGAGTGGAGGCCGAACGTCAGGCCACGGGAACGAGCCGAGGCCAGCGGGCTGATGCGGCGTGCCCGCTCCGGTCCGAGGAAGCGGTCCCGGTGACGGTCGCCCCAGTAGTAGACGTGTTTGACGAAGAACGAGGCCAGCACGTCGTTCGCTGCCATGCGGTCGAGTTGGTCCTCGCGCACGGTCTGACAGTGCTCGATTCGATGGCGCCGCCGGCGTCCGGGTTCGACACCGAGCTGCTCGTACCCGTTGATGATTGCATCGATCGCGGCGTCGCCGTTGCCGTGTACCGCGACCTGCCAGCCGGCGGCGTCCAGTGCCGCGATCTTTCGGCCGAGGTCGTCGGGGTCGAGCAGCATCATGCCGTGCTCGTCGGGTGCGCAGGTGTATCCCTCGGCCAGGCAGCCAGTGAGTCCCTGGATGGATCCGTCGGCGACGATCTTCACACCCGTGAGGCTGAAGCAGTCGTCGTCGGCGGTCGGGTCCGGCGCTTCCGGGGTGCCCTCGTCGAGACCCGGCACAAGGTCGTGGAAGAGATAACCACGCACCCTGGTCAGGAGTCCGCCAGCACGTACGAGCGCACGGTACGCGTCGAGGCCCGCGGTGCCCCCGATCAGCCCGACCCCCGTGTCGTGCACCGTCGTGACCCCGTGCCGCGCGTACTCGGCGCCCGCCAGCCGCAGCGCCTCCACCGCTTCGTCACCGCCCCGGCTCGGCACGAGCGAATTCACCATGAACGCCGCGCCTTCGATCAGCAGCCCGGACGGCTGCCCCGACGAATCCCGTGCGATCCGGCCCCCGGGCGGATCGGGTGTCGTGGCATCGATGCCCGCGAACCGCAACGCCGCCGAGTTCGCCACACAGAAATGCCCTGACACGTGCGTCAGCAGAACCGGATTGTCTGGCGACACCGGGTCGAGGTCGGTGAGGGTCGGATGCCGGTCGTCGGCGAGGAGCGAGTCGTCGTAGCGATAGCCGCGGATCCACGCGCCGGGTTCCTCGTCCGCGACCGCCTGCTCCACCCGATGCACGATGTCGGCGATGCAGTCGTTCGACGGCGAGCCCGCGTCCACCTGCGCCGCCAGGGTCATTCCGAAAAACTCCGGGTGATTGTGCGACTCGACGAATCCCGGGATGGCGGTGCGGCCATCGAGGTCAAGGACCTGAGTGCCGGGTCCGATCCACTCTGCCACCGCGCGATCGGAATCCACCGCAACGATGCGGCCATTCTGCGCAGCGAGTCCGCCCACCCTACGTCCCAGTCCGTCCAGGGTAAGGACGGTTCCGTTCAGGACAACGAAGTCAGCAGCTCGCGCCCCGGCCGCGCTACGCGGGTAATCCACCACAGGTGCCTACTCTCGTTATGATGTTGAAATGGTTAGACCGTAATTTTGCGCGATCTGTGATGCAGGCAACAGGACCAGAAGTTGATCCCGCGGGAGTACCAGCGGGCTGCTGATCCACCTTCCCGGCCACATCAATCGACGTCGCTGTCGTCGGTGGCCGGCCCACTGTGAAAATCGGCGAGGGCCCTTGCCCGGCGGGCTTACGTTCCTACAGCAGACCCGGAGGAATTCGTCGACACCGTTACTGATGTGCACGTTCCTGACAGGCTCAGTCCCGCCCGGTGCGGCGTTGAGGCAAACAGCCAAGGGGAAGGCGTAACTACGTCCGCTTCCTCAGGATCGGGTTGAGCGGTGGTTCACCACCACCGCAGTAGCCCACCGCATCTCGCCGCTCGCACCCACGTGAGAGACGTCATTACGTCTCGATCACGTGCGATCGGTGACCGGTCAGCGATCGTCTACCGGTGACAGGCTCACTGCAGCGGTCGGTTGTGAGCCGACACGGCAGCGCCGATCTCGGCCCAGGTTCGGCAACAGCTTTGCGAGGCATTATGGCGATGCCGCCGGACCGCGGTGTCGGCTTCTTACCAGCCCCGTCTGTACAAAATGCGAATCTTTCGAACTTATTCCTACCTAGATGTACAATTAGTACATGTCTGATGCCGTTGCTCTCAGCATCTCCGATGCACGCACCCACCTGGCAGCGATCATCGATCGCGCTCGGTCCGACCACCAGCCCGTCTACGTCGCTCGCCGCGGACGTCGGGTAGCGGCTGTCATCGATGCCGACGACCTCGATCGTCTCCTCGAGCTGGCAGAGGACATGGCCGACATTCGCGCCGCTGAGCAGGCGCGCGCCGAGATGCAGTCGACTGGGGAGACGCCGATACCGTGGGATGAGGTCAAGGCCGATCTCGGCCTCGCATGATCTACGAGGTCTCATTGACCCCTGCCGCAGCACGGCAGTTGCGCAAGTTCGATCCGCAGGTGCGCCGACGAGTGCAAGCGGCCATCGAATTACTTGCCACCGAGCCGCGGCCGCCGGCAGCGACGCGCCTGGTCGGTGGCAATGGGGAGTGGCGCGTGCGAACCGGTGACTACCGAATCGTCTACGAGATCGTGGACGAGCGGCTCTTGGTGCTTGTCTTGACCGTTGGGCATCGCCGTGAGATCTACCAGCGACACTGAAACGACGCCGATCCATCCCACCGTGTCGGTAGCGGATCGATGAGCGATCGTCGACTAGGTGCCAGGGGTTGGGTCAACCAGGATTAACGTTCCCGGACTCGACGTCAGGCCTAAGTCATGGAGTTCGGCGATGACCGCGTAGCGGCCGGGAGGAAAGTCCTCGATATCGCGCGTAGCGATATCGACCCGCAGAGATATTCGATCGCCGGGTTCAATGTCGGGCAGCGTCGGTGCCTGTGAGAACAACGACAGCCCCGGCTTCATCGGCTCGCCCTCTTCATCGAGCACCCAACCGTGGACGGTCATGTGGTCCCCTGCATAGTTCACCCACATCCTGTCTCCGGCATTCACCAGGTCGATCGACACTCCAGGGAGCGCACCCGCCTTGCAGGTGAACTCGCCGGGCCAGCGCAACTCCAGACCAACGCGGCGGGCCGCCCGGCAACGATGCACTCGGATCGGACCCGGGTGCGTGCTAACCCTCCAGGCACCAGCTGAATCGCTGAGGAACACCAGTGTCCACGCTTCCGAGACCTACCCGTGCGGTGCGGCGAAGACCTCCCTCGATCCTGCGCCATCGTCCCGGCTTGGGACGAGCCGACGCCACCCGTGGCGTGGAAGATCGAGTACCTCGTCCGGAGAGCGCATCTCGACGCGACGGTCACCGATGAGATCCCACAGTGACGACCCCGAACCCCCCAAGACAGCCGGGTCTACTTCAATCGGCCCGACTTGGACCAGATCGAGGTCAGGACCGGAGCCGGAATCCGCACTCATCACAGAATCCTGTCGCACGCAGACTTCTCATGGAGCCGATTTTCGGGTTCGCATCTCCGTATGCGGAACGCCCGCCAGAGTGGCCGGGCCGGCGGACGTTCCCAATGTGCGGGAATCGCTAGGCACTGGCTTCCGAGTAGCCGTCGCGATGAGCTCGGCGGGCGCGTTTGATCGCCCGGTACACCGTCGACCGGCCCACCGAGAACAGATCGGCCAGTTCCGCGGTCGAGTATTCGCCTGTCCCGTGCAGCTCGACGAGGTGCCCTTCCTGACGCGGATTGAGCTTCGGTTGCCCTTGAGGTGTCCTTTCGCCTTCGCGATCCGCATCCCCTCCCTCGTTCGTGCCCGAATCAGGTCGCCCTCGAACTCGGCGACCATTGCCAGAACGTTGAATAGCAGGCGCCCGACCGGGTCGGTGGGATCGTGCAACGAGGCCCCGATCTGCAGGCACGCGTGCCGAGCTGTCAGCTCGTCGACGATGTCTCGGGCATCCGGTAGCGAACGGGCCAGCCGGTCCAACTTGGTCACTACGAGGGTGTCCGTGTTTCGGCAGGCTGCAAGCGCGTTCTGCAGTCCGGGCCGCAGGCGATTGGTTCCGGTCAAGCCGTGATCGACGTAGATCCGGTCCGGTGACACCCCGAGCGCAAGCAGAGCGTGCTGCTGCGCGGTTAGGTCTTGCTGATCGGTGGATACACGTGCATATCCGATGTACATCGCTGAAATCCCATCTCTCGGACGCACAACGCTGGCGCGTGGTGCTTGGGAATCAACGGTCAAACATCGTCGACGAGTGCGACTAGAACCGCTCCCGATGGATACTGCTGTGGTGCATGCCGCTGGCGCATCGGCAACCAGTTACCGATCGGAAAAAAATCGGTCGCGCGTGCCGGTGAGCCTTAGTCGCATACCTGCGGTGCGACGAGAAACAATCCGCTACAGACGAAGGCGCGGGATAGCTTCCACTCATTGCCGGAACGCACGAAGGGGACTGGGCCGACCGGGTAAGGGGCCATGCGTTGGAGGTGGCCCTGCCCAGCCGCGTTGATCATGTCTGGGCCGACGGGTTCCACGGTGGTGAACTGGATGTATTGGGGTGAGGGTTGCGCACCCCAGGCCCGTGCGATCGGCAGGGTCTGGTCGCTGGGACCATCCAAGAGACGCGCGGGGTCCTCCTCGCGTATGGAGTAGTTGGTTGTGGCGTTGTACAGGGCGGTCAGTTGCTCGGCGGTAGGCACGAGATCGGTGATCGGCGCCGGCGGCGGTGCGAACTGTGTGGATTGGACGAAGACGGTCGGATCACGCGATTCGATGTCATCGACGGACGAGCAGGCGCCGGCAGTTGCGATCGCGACGAGAGCGCTGGCACCTATCGCGGCTTTCCTCACCCTCATGATCTTGGTATCGCCCCAAGTCGACGCAGCGTGACAAGCCCGTGCCACAGCGTTCGTCCCGAAGACTGAACCTGCACCGGGACGAAATCGGCGCTCAGCGCGCACTCACAGATCGTTGACCGGTCACCGATCGGCTACCGGTCATCGATCTTTCGACTGGCTCGTCAAGTCTCCGTTGAGCGCAAGTGAGCTGCCGATCGCCTCAGGAGCCATGGTGCGAGTGTTTGACTGGGTCCATGACACAGTGGTTCAACGTCGAAGCTGACTATCACCAGTTCAATCTGGCTGCTCCGGAAGCCGACACCACAGCATTCCAAGAACTCGGCAGCGTATTCGATACTGGGCCCGCCTTCGCCACCTTCCATACGGGGATCGCATGCGGACCGGTAACAGTCGGGATCGACGTGTTGCAGTCGCCGCCTCAATGGAGCAACTCGGCGGAGTGGGACAACGTTGACGAGGCGCTCCTACCTGCGTCGACAGCCCTGCGAGGTATCACCAACAGCGGGGTTGTGCAGGAAGCCTTCGGTTAAATCGATGCGCCCTCGTCCGGGAAGCTCGGCATACGAGGACATGTCGTCGGTCGCGCAACCGCGTGGGACCAAGTAGTGGACGAACCGACGGAGAAGTTCTGGATCGTTGTATGGCCCGCCGACGAGGCTGAGGTGAAGCCGCTCTTCCAACACAAAACCTCGGATGGACTGTGGACTCCGGACTCGCGACAGGAAGAGCCGGAGTCAGAGATCGACATCTCAGAGGACGCCACCGTGAGGCTACGCGGACCAGTGCGATGGAACGGTTGACCCGTCACCGTCCTTGGCGCGATTCCTTCCTCTAACCCGGCCACTCCTGCCTATCGCAGTGCCGGATGACGATCGACGAGCGAGACGGTGGCGGTGTTAGCGTCCCCTGCATGAGGACAGTCGTGGTTGAGCCGACGAGCGCAGGGGTCGGATGACCGACTCCGAGATCGAGATCACGGCGGAGCTGGTGCACGATCTTCTCGCGGACCAACACCCGGACCTTGCAGGGCTGGCCATCGGTGAGGTAGCGGGTGGCTGGGACAACCAAATGTGGCGCCTGGGAGACGAGTTGGTCGTGCGCATGCCACGCACGGAACGTGCCCCGGATCTGCTGTACAAGGAGCGCCGGTGGCTGCCCGTCCTTGCTCCGCGCCTTCCGCTCCCGGTTCCGACCCTTGTGCGGATCGGCGAGCCGTCCGCGCGCTTCCCGAGGCCCTGGAACATCATGACGTGGGTTCCCGGCGAGCCACTCGACCACACCTCGATCAGTCGCGGCGACGACGCGGCCGACACTCTGGCAGGCTTCCTCACCACGCTCCATGTGGAGGCACCCGCTGAGGCGCCGACCAGTTCGGACCGCGGCGCCCACCCCAAGAACTGCACGGACGGCTTCGAGAAGCTCGTGCACGCCGTTGCCCCCAGCGTCATGTCCGCCGACGTCTGGTCCGTCTGGGACAAGGCTGTTACTGCCCCTGAGTGGGAGGGCCCGCCGGTATGGCTGCACGGCGACCTCCATCCCGCAAATGTCGTCGTCTCGGACGGCACACTCTCAGGCGTGATCGATTTCGGAGACATGTTCGCCGGCGACCCGGCGTGGGACCTCGCGGCCGCGTGGCTGCTCCTGCCTGCGGGCACGGCCTCACGGTTCTTCGAGGAGTACGCGCATGCAGACGAGGCGATGATCCGACGCGCCCGAGGGTTGGCTGCCCTGAAAAGCCTTTTCCTCATCCTCATGGGTCAGAACGGGGAACGGGGCCTTTATGGCGGTAAGCCGACATGGGGACCCGCGGGCCGAGCGGCGCTCGATCGTGTTCTGACGTCCAGCTCGGGCCGGCCCTCTCCCGCATAGACCCAGCGAAGCGCGACGGACCATTCCAAGGACGTTGCGGCTGCTGTCGGAGCTAGACAGATGGAGGAACGATTACGGGACGGATCGGTTTGCACATCGAGGCCCGACCACGACCCGGAAGCAACAAGAGGAGACAGTCATGAAGGAAGAGCCGACACACCTGCCCGCGGTCGTCGACCGGGCCACCTTCCAAGCCGAAATCGATGCGTTGCGGGTGAGGGAGAAGGCACACACCCGGGAAGGCGACGCGATCGCCGCGGCCCGCCGGCGGCTGCCCATGGTCGAGGTAGACGCCACCCTGGAGCTGATCGGGCCTCACGGTCCGCTGACCCTGCTCGACGCCTTCGAAGGGCGCCGACAGCTCATCGCCTACTACTTCATGTGGAACCCCGGCCGTCCCGCGGCCGAGCAGTGCGAAGGCTGCACGGTGTATACGAGCCAGGTCGGCGAGCTGTCCTATCTGCACTCCCGCGACGCCACCTACGCAGTCTTCTGTCAGGGGCGCAACGTCACCGTCGTCGGGGCCGACCCGCAGGTGTCGTACGACGAGAGCGTCCGTTACCGCGACTTCATGGGCTGGGACATCCCCTGGTAGTCAGCGCAGCCCTCCCTCGACGCGCTCCTCATCGGTCGCGAGATCGGGCTGTTCCACCTGGTGTGCTACCTCCGCGAGGGCGACCGCGTCTTCGAAACCTACTGGACCAGCCGCCGCGGCGCCGAGGCGATGGACTACAGCTGGGCGCTGTTGGACCTGACCGTCTATGGGCGTCAGGAGGCCTGGGAGGACTCGCCCGAGGGCTGGCCGATCGGGTGGGGCGTCAACGACGATCAGTACCGGACCAACGGACGTCCCATCGCCCAGTGGTCGCGACTCGAGGCTGGACGCTCCGACAACCTCGGAACCGCCGCGACCGAGACGCCGCCCGGACCCGACCGTTGCCACTAGCCGACGCCGCGACCAGTTTCCAGTCCGACACGGTGGGAAAGTGAGGCCGGTGGCGCTCAGCGACACCGTGACCGAGGACATGCACGTCGCTGATTCGATCGTCTACGTTGTCCGCCAACGTGCCCCTACGCGTCGTTCTGTACTCAGCTACTCGGACCAACCTTTCGAAGTTGAAGCGATCGCCGCGCTTCAATAGCGGAACCGCCACTGGGACGAGCTCTGCGCCCAGCGAATGCTGACAGCAGCCGGCGCTCTTCCCGTAAGCGGATCGTCATCCGGTTCCGATGGGCGGTCTGCTGATGGGCCAATCTGCATTGGCCCCGGTGCTGCCAAGATCGACTGATGACTGTGATGCGTTTCGCGTGGGTCCTGCTGGCTGTCGTGACGGCCGCCCTCGGTGTTTTCGCGGCGTCGAATCCAATGCTCCAGATCACCGAGTGTGAACTCGGGCTCTCATCACAAGGGATCAGCACATCTGAGTGCAACGCATCCATCTGGGATCATTTCGGAGGCGTCCTCGTTCTTGTGTTGGCAGTGCCGGCAGTGGTGTGCTTGATCCCGGCTGCCGTGCCGCGTCCCACGGTCGCGTGGGCGGTGGCAGGTTCGATGCTTCTGGCCTCAGTGTCAGGTTTCTCCCCTCCACTGGCTGCGTCTTCGTCACCGTCACCACTGGCCGTATACGGGTTCTACCTCCCGATCGCGTTGCTGGCCATTCTATTGGCAATTGCTCATCAGTCGACGAGCAACCGTCGGGCCGAGCTAACAGCGCGACGCACCGTTCGAACCTGAGCAGCATCGCTCTCGGGCAGCTCAGCACGCGTGACCGTTGGTCGATCGCGCACCGGACACCTGATGCCGTCGAGAACGCCGACGATCGTCTGTGGTGTCGTCGCGGGAGCTGCTGAGATCAGGAGGCGCGAGCCGGATGGTTTGGCTGGCGAGGATCGGTTTCGCGGCTGGTGCGTCGGCGAGCAAGTTCCACGACCTCCGGCTTGGAGGAGCGGCCGAGCTTGCGGTCGATCTTCACCATGCCTCGGGCGGCTGCGATCTGAGCATCGGTTGGTTGCGCCATGATCACCCTTCCTCGTTGTTCTCATTGTCGGGGAGCCGCGCGATGTCGGCAAATACGACGTACGCGAGCTCGGCTTCTTCGGGGCCCGCCAACGGACTGTCAACCAGTCGCCCGAGCAGGCGAACCCCAGGTAGGCAGCTGTTTCGTCGTCGCGGAAGGCCATCTCCGTCGCCCAGGTAAACCGAGCCCACCACTGCTCACGCTGAGCGCGGGTGTGCTCGAACTCGGCTTGAAGCGCACGTTGCCGGGTCGCCGAGCGGTTGGTCGTCACCAGCACCGCCGCGGCACGGCCGTCACGATCGTCGCGGCCAACGTCCACCACCCCAAGGCGGTTCCTGCGCCGGTGGTGGCCGCCGCCATCATTGAATCGACATTCACCCCGCCATCCCACCACAACCGGTGACACCGGTGGCGATGGTGTCGGTGCTGACTCGATAGCGGCCACTGATGTTCTCCGCCCCGCGTCCGATCGGCGGGCAGTCCGATGGTCGGCTCGCGAATGTTCTAGCCGGCAGCCAGCAGCGAGCTGGAGGCCGAAGTCGGGCACAGCGTGGTTCGCCGTAGATTCGTCGACCCCCTCGACCGGGTGACCAAGTACTCGACCCGATCGGCCCGGATCACCGTCCGTCGGCACGGTAGAGACGCCAAAACCACACCACCGACGCAGCGACACATGCCCCGCCCGAGCCGATCGCCCCCACCAGCATCAGCATCGTGCCCACAGCCGCGAGGAACGCAATCCCCGCGAAGTGGACGACGGCAGGCATGCACCCCACAGTGCCGTTGGTCCCGCACTCGCGCAATCAACTCTCCACTCCACAGGGAGTCGACGGAGAAGGATCCACTACGGGGATCGGGCTGGAGCGTCGCGGATCGGAGAAAATGCTCCGCTCAGCGTTCGCTGGGACTGTCGCACGAACCCATGCGCAGCGGACCCGGCCGCCGCGAAACTTGAAAGGGACGAGACGATCCTGCGTGACCTGCGAGAATGGAGCGTGGGTCGGGACCGCACCACCGGAGAATCCCATGTCTCGGTTTCCGCGTCTCGCCCTGGTCGCCGCCATGGCGGTCGCCGTCCTGTCTCTGACCGCGGCGCCCGCACACGCCGCACCACCGCCCGTCCCGGGTGGATGTGCACTGCAGACTTTCCTCATCGGCGCCATGTCGACATGCGACCCGGGGACGGTGAACACACACCAAGTATCGATGGGGTGCCAGCTGCTCTTCGGATTCCCCTACCAGACCGCTATCGTGTGGGGGCCCGAGGTGCCCACGTCCCTGCCCTCAATCGCGCTGTGCCCGCCCCTTCACTACGGGCTCGTCGGCACCGTGCACACCCGATAACGATTCTGCACCCCGCTGAACAGCGAAAATGTCACCCCCTTTTCGGGGATGATTCTCGGCGGCGCAGGGCGGTGACGGATTGATGACCGGCTACCGGTCTTGAGCAAATTGGGCATGGTGTGTCCGCGTCGCGCGGCCGAAGTCGTCGCGGACGTACCAGGCAATCCAGAAAACTGGGAAACACGGCACCGCCAACAACGACAGACCCAGGTTGTTGGTTCGGCGATGCTCACCTATGCCGGTGAACACAGCCACAAGCAGTATGAGTGCGATCGGAATCGTGAGTATGACCGCCATCCCCACCGTCATCGCGTCACTCCGTCCGAGAATGTGTTCCGGACTCCCAACCTTACGGCGCGGCAACCCACGCAGAAGGTGACCGATAGTCGATCGATGTACGGGACGCGCGCACAGTTGCCCGTAGCAAAGTCTTGCCCGTTCATACTCGAACGATGTCGCAGTTCAGCTGGATCGACTATCCCGTCTCCCCGGAACTGGGTGCAATCGCGCACGGGCCGCTCCTGCTCTCCGACTCGAACGGCTAGGTCTGGCTTCGATTGCAGAGCCCGAGGCCGAGTTCAGTGCATGGGTGGTATCGCCTGATCTGAACATCTACACAGAGCGGTCGAGCCAGAATCCACACACCGAGGAAGGGCACTACGTCCGCGAGTTCTCCTATGTCATCAATGGACGCCCGACGGGCACCTCCCTCGAAATCGAGTACCGGTGGCCCGCCATCGGGCTCGACCGCACGCGCGTCGTCTTGGAAATCCCCCCAGCTCGTGCTCTCGACGAAGCGATAGTGCCGATCTGATCCGCGCCTCCGCCTTCGGCGAGAAGTGCGATCACCGACGGGTATGTCGGAGAATCGCTGGCCGGTTGGGGATCGTCTTCCGGCGCGTGTAATAGCAGCGATACCGCAGTCGAAGCACCTGACCAGCAGTGTTTCGATGCGAACCTTCGGCATTGATGCCTCCGACTCCCCGCTTCGCGCTCGCCAACACGTACCGTACGTGGTATCGCCGGTGATACTATACCGGTGTGTCGAAGCAGTCGAAGCTGATCGCGAAGATGAGGGCGAGCCACAGAGCGTGACCTACACCGAGCTGTTCAACTTCTGCTGCGAAATCTTCGGGGAACCGCGGCAGCGCGGCACCTCGCACGCGGTGTTCAAGATGCCGTGGGCGGGCGACCCGCGAGTGAACATCCAGAAAGGCAGCGGCGGCAAGGCTAAGCCTTATCAGGTCGGCCAGGTCGTCATCGCCTACGACAAGCTCACGAAGGAGGCTGACAATGGCTGACGCATCGCACTACACCTATCGGGTGACCTGGTCGGAGGACGACGGAGAGTTCGTCGGGGCCGTCGCCGAATTCCCGTCGTTGTCCTGGTTGGCGGAAACGCAGGCCGAAGCACTCGACGGTGTCATCGGTGTCGTCCGTGAAGTGCTCGAGGACATGGCGTTGACCGGCGAGCAACCGCCAGTCCCGATCGCGGATCGGCCCTACAGTGGCAAGTTCATGGTGCGCACTTCCCCGCAGGTGCACCGGACCCT
This sequence comes from Rhodococcus opacus B4, assembly GCF_000010805.1. NCBI lineage: Bacteria > Bacillati > Actinomycetota > Actinomycetes > Mycobacteriales > Nocardiaceae > Rhodococcus > Rhodococcus opacus. The sequence goes on from NC_012522.1 coordinate 3,901,331, forward strand.
GGCGATCGAAGCTGAAGAGCAGGGTGTCTCGCTCAACATGCTGGTCAACCAAAAGATTACGGCTCCGACTGCGCCTCGATCAGCAGCGGCCGGTGCAGCCTGACGGAAGGTCACCGGCAAAGCTCTGTACCAACGAATGGGCGCACGGGGAGGGCCACGCCTCGCGAGTTCCGGGAGTTCGATTGAAGAACCACCAGCGGGACGAGTTCGGCGCCGAGCACATGTCCGGCCGCCGTCGACGCTCGTCCCGGAACGGGATCGCTGTCCGGAACGGCACGACTGCGACTTGCCGGGTTCTGCCGATGTCGCGGGTTACGGTCGGCCGGTGAAGCTCGTTGACCGGTGTGGCCCGATCGTTGCCGCCCTTGTCGGTGGTGTGCTCGCTGCCTTCGCTCTCCGCGAATCGGAGGTACTCGACCACACCATCGCTGCGAAGGACGGCCTGAGCGGGGTGCTGGTCACTCCTCAGTGGGCCGGAACCATCGCAGCAGTCGTTGCCGTCGTCGTGCTGACAGTGCTGCTGCGATTGCGTTCCGGGATCGGCGCAGCCGCAACCGCGCTCGTGGGCGCAGCAGCGATCGGCCTGCCGGCTGTTGTGGCGGTGGCGACCGAACCGGCCCTGACCCTGAACGCGGTGGGTGCCGGCCTGATGCTCGGTGTGGCGGCGTACCCGGCTGCGGGGCGGCGGGTTCCACTGATTGCGCTGGCTCTCGGGGTGCTGGCGGCGACCGTGTTCTTCGGTGTGGCCCGCTTGTGGCGGGTTCCGGCGCAACGATGGTCGGTCACCCTGCCCGGCGATCCGTTCTACGTTCCCGCGACCGTGCCGCTGCCCCTCCTGGCCGGCGCCGTGATCGTTCTCGGCGGAGTTGCGCTCGTCACCCGCCCCGACGAGCGTGGCGCCGGGGTTCGGCCGGCGATCGTCGGTGTCGGGCTGCCGGTGGTATTCCTGCTGCTCTACACCGTGCTGGGAACGACCGAGTCCGGCCCGGTGTCGTGGACTGTCGCGGTTGGGCTCGCCGCCGCAGCGACTCTCGGCGGCGCATGGCTGCTGCCCGCCTCTGAGTGGCGCGTGCTGCTGGTGGGTTTGGCCGTGGCCGCTGCAACGGTCGGTCACGTGCACTACTTGCCGGGCGCTTGGTGGTGGGTCCTGGGCGGTCTCATCGCGTTGGTCGCCGGGGTGATGGTCGGGTGGCGGTACCCAATGGCGGCGGTGGGGATGGTTCTTCTCGTCCTGGTCGTGGCCACCGGGCTGCTTCCGGACGGTGGCATCTTCGACGCCGTGACGATCACGGCGTACACGCTGGTGTTGCCCGGTGCGCTGGGATTGTCCGTCGCGTCCGTCCTCTCGCCCACCCCTGCGGACGCACCGGTGGTGGTCAGCACCGCGATGGTGCCGTTGACCATGACGTTCTTCGCCGTCTCGGCGCCACTGGCCGTCGCCGACTACGGGTGGTCGAACGGCTACCCGACCTCCGAGTCGGGACCGGTGGTCACCGTCGTCTCGCCGCTGCCCCTCGGTATCGTCGTCGCGACCGTCACCGCCGTCCTCGCCACGCTCGCCCTTGCCCGGCGCTCGGATCCCGGCCGCGTCCGCGTACTCGTCCGGCACGGAGGGCGATAAGTTTCGGGCGATGACCTGGATTTTCCGGCGCTCGGTGTCTATCCGGGGATGCCGAACTCGGTGCGGGTCGCGTCGAGCAGTGTGTCCACATGCTCAGCGTAGGTGGCGCAGGCGTGCGACAACGCCTGAAAGGCTGCGACGATCGGCCGTGGGTCTGCCGCGCTGAACAGCGCCGGCATCGCGTAGTACGGGCGGTGCATCGGCCCGTGGTCGAACATCTTCCCGGTCGGTGGCTTCTCCCCACCTGGCGCCGCACTCGAGCGGTAGGGTCCACCCTTGCCTTGGGGCGGAAGGTTTTCCGCCGCGAGACGGCTGGACGCGGACTGAGGATCGTCGAACGGTGCCGGGAGTGGGTCACCGTTACGCAAGGCCTCCAGTGCCGGTGTGACCCAGGCGCAGTCGGCGAGTCCGGCGAACTCGAATGCGCGGATCGCGGCCCACCGCGCCAGTCGCCGTTGGGTCTGCGGGTCCATCGCCACAATCGCGGCTGCGATATCCGGTGCACAGTCGTCGAAATCGCGTAACGCCAGCACGTTTCGCAGTTCGGGATGTGCCTCGAAGTCGATCGCCGTGGTCCGGGTTGTCGCGGTCGTGGTTGTCGTGCCAGCGGTCGACGAGCTGCCGTGAGTCGGCTGCCCCTCGCCTGCGGGTACCGGGGGCGGAGTGTTCTCGGGTACGCCGAAGCCGGGCATGTCCCACATCTGGGCCGGGGTCTTGGTGAGCCCGTCGTACGGCCACATCCGGATCCGCCACACGTCACCGGGTGTCGTCGATCCCGGCCACCCGTAGTTGACGAATCCTCGGCCGGCGACCTCCACTGTGTACCGGCCGGCGGGAACGGTGACGTCCACCGGTTCGGTAGTCGGTGATGACAAGGTCAGTACCTCGCGGGGGTCAATTTCCAGGCGCCCTTCGCTGACCTGTTGCCACTGATCCCGGTCCGCGGGTGGTCGTGACGGCCACATCTGCACGGTCACCGACATCTGAAAGTTGTTCTGGTGTGGGCACAGCACCAGCAGCATGGCTCCATTGCCGGCGCTGGGTTGATCGGATTGGGCTCGTTCGAGGAGAGCGAGCTCGACGTCCGGATCTCCAAGCCCGCCGTCGAGACAGAACTGGCCGTAGTCCATCGCCACGGTCACCTGTGTTTCGCTGACCGGCAGGGTGCGCTCATCCATGCCCGTGATCCTGTCTCGACGGCCGGACACAGCAGTCTCAACTCAAGCGAGAACGTTGCTGGTGACCCCGGCTAGGGATCCACATACGAACGACATCCGACTCCCGCCGGCATGAGCTGGGCACCGCTTCGTCCCGGTGATGGTTCCTCTATCGGAGGCCGGGATTGTCGGGACTGCGGCACGGAATGGATCGCAACGCCCCATGCCAGAGACGGGTCTGACTCACACGCGTCCTCGACGCCACGTCCAGACGCACCAGACGATCCCCGCTACGGCTACTACGGGGAGCACCTGCCTCGCCCTCCCCATCGTGACAAACCGGTGGTACTGCTCACTCGACAGGAATTGCATTCCGTGTGCGTTGTCCGGGGTGGTCAGATCCCACCAGAAACTCCTCATTCCGCTCACTGCATGGGGCCAGGCAGTGAAAGCTCCCACCGCGGCGGCGACCGCGAGGCACGTAACGGGAAAGGCCACCCAGAACCAAGGAAACCCAGGGGCCCGCTCGAGTCGTGCGCGCCTCGGCAAGACCACACGCGCGACCAATGCCACGACTCCGAGGGCAAGAAATAGCAACCACGCCACGACATAACGGTAGTGGTTTCACTCCGTGCCCAAGCCTCGAATGCCTTGGAGAACTTGAGCCGGCAGTTCGGAACGAACACGCAGTACGGCATTGCCGATCAGCGATCGTGTATCGGGCATGTACTTCGTGGATGATCTATCCATGTCCACAGCCTCGGCGCCACGCGGCACGCAGGAAGCCACGGTCACGGTTCGTGCCGACTACAACTTGCTTTTCATCCAGGACGCTGACGACGTCCGACCGCTTGGCGCACCGATTTCCGAACCATGGTTGCTCGCGACCGAACCTGATCGCGTCGCGATTCACGCCGGTCAAAAGGGGCCGATATTGGTGACGACGCAAGCCTGGGAGACGGCTCCGCCCCCGGTCGATGACCAATTCCGTGCGCACTGGGAGGACATCGCTGAGATGTCCTTCACCACGAGTGCCGACGACCTGGTGCTGACATCGCTGTTCGACGGACGCCAAGAGGCGGGCTCGACAGCCTTACCCCACACGGCCCCGGTTCATACCGGGTCCGGGTCGCCGCGACCGGGCGCACCGAGTACTGGGACTCGGTCGCGCCTCCGGAGAAGCAGCCAGCAGCACAGTTGCTCGTGCAGCTCTGGCCGAGCGTTTCAGCCGACTCGATCCTGTACCAGTACAAAGACCGTTTTACCGGCCAGCTAGTGCTCACCGGCGAAACCTAGCAGGTATGAGACCTTGAACCTGATCGACTCCCGGACGAGGGCTCGGCGCCGATCAGCGATCGTAGACCGGTCGGCGGCCCCCATGCGGTGGACTGGTGCGCACCACGGCATAGGTCAGGATCCCGATGATGGGCTTCCAGGCAACGGGTTGACTGTGTCGCTGTCCCACGTGATCTTCTGATCGGGGGTCGCGGGGAGTGCTTCAAGATCAGGGGCGGCGAGTACGGCCTCGACGCATTCTGCTGACGCACCGAGGTAGGTCGTCATGAGGTCGATGTCGGTTGCCACGCACCATGCGTGATCGTCGGGCCACCATAGGTGCGCGCTCATCCCCAGCATGCCGCCGCCGAATTGAGTGTCGGCGAGATCGATATCGCCAGAAAACAGGACCATGTGCTCCCGGCTGGGCATCGGCAGGCGCGGATAGTGTTCGGGAGTGGTGATGCGGCCGGATCCTTCCCAGTGGGCAAACCAGCAGGTACCGGGTGTCTGGGTGAAGCGTCGGAGGACGCCGACCAAGGCGCGTGCGGTCCGAGGCGGCAGTGATCCTTGCTCAGGTGCCTCCTGCCATACGCCCGGTTGTTCGGGGGTGCGCCAGCTTCCTACAATGGATCCCCACTCCATGACGGGATGCGCGGTGGTGCCATTGGCGGCTGCCACGTCGGCCCAGCGGATTGGATCGCCGTCAATGGTCGTTGCAGGATGGAAGATTCGGGCGTACGAGGCGAACACAGGAGGCACCAGGGACGCAATGGCGTGTTCGTTGAACCGGTGCACGTGCTTGACGATCCACATCCCGGGCTCGACATCGGCTGCCATCCGTAGGCCGCGCTCTTGCCAGTCCTGATCGTCAGTCGGTTCGTGATCTCGTGCCATGGGTCCATGGCATCACAGGCGTCAGGGCGCTGTACTGCCATTGATCGGACACAGATGCTGACTGAAAGGGGATCGCTGACCGGTCACCGATCCCGTTCCGGGACGAGCATCGACGGCGGACGGACATGTGCTCGGCGCCGATCTCGTCTCGCTGGCGGTCGCCATTTGGGATTCCGAAAAGTCGTTCGTCGTGCATGGAACGGTGTGGCATCGTCAGCTCCAGGAGCGAATGGAGGTCCTGCTCAGATGCGATACACCCGAGACTTCGGCTCTCCCTTGCCTCCGGCGTGGACCGACCTTCCCAACCGTGATCGTTATTGGACTGAATTCGAGGAAAGGTTCAGGTTTCGACCGGGCATGAAACCCGAATCATGGCCGGCGATCGCCGAGCCGACGCCATCAGTGACCTTCGATCTCACCAACACCGCCGGCACCGAGGCTTCCTGGCGGGCGCGGTTCGATGCGGTCAACGCAGAGGCGCTGCGGTGCTTCGTTGCCGAGTTCGTCGACGATCCGAGGTTTGTCGTTCTCGACTGGCAACATCCCGGGTACTGGTTCGACGCCGCGGAGCACTGCGCTGCTGAGGACTCAGAGTGGCGTGTGCCCGTCTATCCGAACGGCGACTACTACATTTTCCTGCGAGAAGACTTCTCGGCCGGCACCTTCGGCCATCCCTGGGAGCCCACGCTGTGCGTGTTTGGTGAACGACTCGTCAACACTCTTGGTCGCACCTTGGCGACTTGGCTTCCCCGCAAGCGTGTCAATGGCCAGCCGTACGACCGAGACGGATAACCGGACTGTCCTCGATCGGGTAACTATCGCGACCGGTCAGCGATCGCTGACCGGTCACCGATCGTCTAACGGCCACCGACAGTGGGAGCGGTCCGGCTTTCGGTCCCCCGTAAACATCGCGATCACTGATGTCATTCAGTCCAGAGACCCGGGTGGGGCAGCTCCCCGAAACGACTGGTTGGCCAGGGAACACGTTCGCCGTGAATCCGGAACTCAATAGTTCGACGCGGCGGTTCCCTACGCGGGCGGACATCGACGGCCCGGAATGAGTAACCGTCCTGTTGCACCGCCTCCCAGTCGAAGTCGACGGTTTCACCGATCTGGAGGTTCACGCCTCGTCCACGGACTTGGATCTATTCCCCGCGGGCGAGAGGCGGATGGTTCAGTGTCCAGATATTGCTGAAATGCACCCAGCATCCGGTGGGAGTGTCCGACGATTCGATGACGCCCCAACCTTCTGCACCGTGCCAGACGGTCACGACGCCCACACTCGTCATTCTGGAACTTCAGCGCGTCCGCGACATGCGCTGTCGAGCTCTACGGATCGGGCACTCGAGCGATCTTGCGATGAAGCCTGCCCGTTGTCCTGCTTGACGATCGTGTACCGGGAAGTTGAGGCCCACCGCGTATCGGTCAGTCCGCTCAAGGTAAGTGGAGGGGAGCCAGGTCTTGGCGATCTGTCATCGTTCTGAGATCCGCAGGACGAACCCGCGCCGGGACGTCCCAGCGGATGCCAGCGGCAGTCCGCCTTCGTTCCGTACGCGGATCGGTCTGTGGCGCAGGGTTCGTCGAATCCGACCGCAAGGTTGCGCTTGGATCTGATGGAGCGACACGCCGGATCAATGCCAGGAATTCCACCAGAGGACCAGGGGCACCAGCCAGGGGGTCCACACCATCCAGCTGGTTCCCAATCCGTACGGCGGGATCAAAGCCACCGTCATCACCTCCGGTTAGTAGAAGGGTAGGAAGTTCCATCACGCTAGGAAGTTTGGGGACTGCTGGCCGTAGTACGGGATCCAGAAGTAATCCACGGCGACCACCAATCACGCGTCGACCACTACAACATCAGGGCGACCAGCGACAACATGCAGGTTGCGACGTAGAAGGACCACGGTGAGGCGGGGTTGTCGGTCCGGTTGATCAACCAGGTGGAGATGAGGCGAGCGCTGCCACCGAACACGGCTACCAGGATGTTGTATGCGGTTGCGGTGCCACTCGACCGGAGGCGGGTCGGCGGAGCTGTTATTCACACCGTGCGGTGCGCCTTGGCGGGTGTGAGCTTCCGCTGGCAGAGCTCGACGATGCGTTGCCGGTCCTCCGGATCCAGGGGCGGGCTGGGCGGAGTCTGCAAGATGGTCAGGACCCGCCGGTAGTAGGTCGTCGGGTCAACTCCGAACTCGGGGAGGATGTACTCGTCACCGCCGTCGAACGCGACCCACTGCGCGGCGAAATCCACCATCCGGACCGCATCGGACCAGACCGGGCGCCCGTCGAGCTTCGAGTCGGTCCGGTAACCCGCCGCGGTCACTGCAACTCCGAAGGCGCGAAACCGGCTTCTAGTCGCTGCCGCACCGACGTGAGGTAGCGGGCGGCGTCGGCGCCGTCCACGATGCGGTGGTCGTACGACAACGACAGGTACGCCATCGACTTCACTTCGATCCGGAGTTCGCCACTCTCGCCGCGGGTGGGAACGAGACGTTCGACGACGGCCCCGATCCCGAGGATCGCCGATTGCGGCTGGTTGATGATCGGGGTGTCGAACAGCGCCCCGCGACTGCCGGTGTTGGTGATGGTGAACGTGCCCCCGGACAAATCGTCCGGGCGGATCGTCCCCGTCCGCACCCGGTCGGCGGAGTCCGCGATCGCCCGGGTGAGGGCGGGAATGCTCATCCCCTCGGCGTCGCGGATCACCGGCACCATCAGACCTTTGTCGCTGTCGACGGCCATCCCGAGGTGCACCGACCCGTGGTAGGTGACCTCGGTGCAGTCGGCGTCGAGCGAGGAGTTGATCACCGGGTGCTCGGCGAGGGCTTCGACGGCGGCGGCAACGAAGAACGGCAGGAACGACAGCTTCATCCCTGTCCGCGTGTGGAACGCCTCCTTCTCGCGGCCACGCAGGCGGGCGATCGCGGTGATATCCACCTCGACGACGGAGGTCAATTGTGCTGAGGTCTGCAGAGATTCGACCATCCTCCGGGCGATGGTCCGGCGGATCCGTGGCAGCTTCTCCACCCGCTTGCCACCGGCTGCCGGCACAACCGCCGGTGCCGGTGCCGGTGCCGGCGATGGCGTCGGGGCCGGTGCCGGCGATGGCGTCGGGGCGGGTTGCGGGATGGGGTCCGGTGCAGGGGTCGGCGTGGCCGCGGCGGCGCTTTCGTCGGTACCGAGCACCGCCAGTGCCGCGCCGATCTCGACGACCGCGTCCTCGGCGGCGAGCACCTCGAGGAGGATGCCGGCGGTCGGGGAAGGGACCTCGGTGTCGACCTTGTCGGTGGCGACCTCGAGGAGGGGTTCGTCGAATTCGACGTACTCGCCGGGTGCCTTGAGCCAGCGGGTGATCGTGGCCTCGGTGACGTTTTCACCGAGCGACGGCAGCGCCACCGTGGTGCCACTCTGGGTCGTGGTCATCGTTGTGTCTTTCCCTGGATTGCGGTGAGGTCGAGTGCGGCGCGGACGATGCTGTCGGTGTCGATGCCGTGGTAGCGGTAGACGTCGTCGAGGGACCCGACCTGCCCGAACTTGCTGACGCCGAGCGCGGCGCCGGGGACGTGGTTGATGCCGGTGAGGAACGCCAGGGTGTGTGGGTGCCCGTCGAGGACGGTGACCATCGGCGCCGCCCGGTCGGCGGGGAACACCTGATCGAGAATCCAGGACGGGCCGTCGGTCAGGCCGCGGCGGGCCTGGGCCGCCTCGAACAAGAGTCCGGGGCTGGTCACGCACACGACGTCCGCGGTGATGCCCTGCTCGGCCAACCGCTCGGCGGCGGTGAGGGTTTCCGGGATCATCGCGCCCATCCCCACCAACGTGACCGCGGGCTGCTCCGTGTGCCTCAGGATGTACCCGCCGGCGACCACCTGCCGGCGGCGACGCTCCCGCGCCGCCGGATCCGACGGCACCGCGGCCAAAGTTTGGTCGACCGGGCGGGTCGAGAGCCGCAGATACGACGACGACCCGTCCGGCCGACCCAACCGGGAGATGCTGTCGAGCAGCGTCCACTCGGTGTCGATCGCGAACGCCGGCTCGAAGCTCACACACCCGGGTTGTTCGAGGCCGATCGACGGGGTCTTGATCGACTGATGCGCCCCACCCTCCGCGGCCAGCGTCACCCCGGAGGGGGTGCCCACCAGGATCGACTGCCCGCCGGCATAGATGCCGTACGACCACGGTTCCAGGGCGCGTTCGACGAACGGGTCGTACATCACCCCGATCGGGAACAGCGGTTGTCCCCACCGACTCCACGTGGCCCCGAGCTCCCCCATCAACCCGACCAGGTTGGTTTCGGCGATGCCCAGTTCCATGTGCTGCCCGGTGGGCTTTTCCCGCCAGTGCATGATCGTTTCGGCGTCGTCGTCGAACCAGTTGCGGCGCTCGTTCGGTGACCACACCCCGACCTTGTTCAGCCACCCGGCCAGGTTCGTCGTCGAGGACACATCCGGGGAGACGGTGACCACCCGTTTGGCGGCGTCGGGGGCCTGGCGGGACAGGTCCAGCAACGCCCGCCCCAGGGCGGCCTGGGTAGTGGACGTACCGGAGGGGGTGCGGCCGATGTCGGTGGGGACGGCGGGCGGGGTGGCGAGCTCGACCGGGTCCCGGCGGAGCCAGTCGGCGGAGGCGGCGCAGACCCGGCCCTCGGTACTGTCCGGGGCGAACCGGGCCCACGGGTGCGCCGGGTCCATGCCCAGCTCCCCGGCGAGCTGCTGGTACTGCTCGACGGTCAGCAGCGAGGAGTGGTTCTGCGGGTGCCCCTGGGTGGGCAGGCCGCGGCCCTTGATGGTGTACGCGATGATCACCGTCGGCCGGGTGTCGTCGATCTGCCCGTACGCCGCCCGGAGGGCGTCGAGGTCGTGGCCACCGAGGTTGCGGATCGCCCGAAGCAGGGTCTCGTCGTCCAACTCGGCGATCAACGACGCGATCGCGGCCGCGTCGGGGCCGTCCCCGGGCAACCGGTCCCGGACCTGCGCGGCGTCGCAGCGCAGCAGCCGCTGGTATTCGGGGTTGGGCATGTCCAGAATCCGGGTCCGCAGCGCCGGACCGCCCGAACGGGTGAACAGCGACTCGAGCAGCGTCCCGAACTTGACGGTGAGGACCTGCCACCCGGCGGCCGAGAACATCGATTCGAGGCGGCCGGCGGCGATGTTCGGCACCACCCGGTCCAGGGACTGCCGGTTCAGGTCGACGATCCACACGATCTCCCCGAGTTCGGACACCGAGTGGTCGAGGATCGCCTCCCACACCGCGCCCTCGTCCAGCTCGGCGTCGCCGACGAGGGAGTACTGCCGTCCCGTGCCCGCCGAACCGATCTGGGTGTTCACGTAGCGGCGGGCGATGGCACCCCAGATCGGGGCCGTCGCCCCGATCCCGACGGAGCCGGTCGAGTAGTCCACCGGGTCCGGGTCCTTGATCCGGGACGGGTAGGACTGCAGGCCGCCGAACTCGCGCAGCGTGGTCAGGTACTTCTCGTCCAGCTCCCCGAGCAGGTAGTTGATGCCGTGCAGGATCGGGGAGGCGTGCGGTTTCACCGACACCCGGTCGCCGGGGCGGAGCTGCTCGAACCACAGCGAGGTCATGATGGTCGCGATCGACGCGCACGACGCCTGATGGCCACCGACCTTGAGCCCGGTGGGGTTGGGCCGAACCCGGTTGGCGTGGTGGATCATCGACGTCGACAGCCACAACACACGCTTCTCGATCTCGAGGAGCGCCTCGGGAGTCGGAGTGGGAGCGGTGTAAATGCTGGTGTCGACTGTGGGCGTGCCGTGCATGAATTGCGTCCTTGCCTCGAGTTCCTGGCACCGATCGACTGCTGCCATGCCTCAGGTTGTGAGCGAGTGATCGGTGTTCTCGGCTGGGGCCCCGGTAAGAGCCCGACTGCGCCGGTGGCGGTGAAGCCGCCTGTCAAAGAAGTCCCGTGTGCAGAACTTGCCATTAGTTGAGCATCGCAATGCAGTCCGAGCAAGACCGACCGCGAATTTTCAGCATTCTGCGAACCATCGTGTGTGCGCCGCTGCTCGGGATTGGCAGAATGCTCACCATGACCACCGTCGACTCCCTCGACGCCAGAATCCTCGAGGCACTGAGCGCTGACCCGCGAGCCACCGTGATCGCGCTGGCCGACAAGACCGGACTGTCCCGTAACACGGTGCAGGCCCGTCTCGGCAAACTCGAGAAGCAGGGCGTGCTGCAGTCCTTCGAACGCCGCATCGACCCGGCGGCGCTCGGCTACCCGCTGACCGCGTTCATCCTCACCAACGTCACCCAGCAGAAACTGTCGCAGATCGCCGCGGCCCTCGACGGTGTTCCGGAGGTGGTGGAAGTGCACGGACTCAGCGGCGCCACAGACCTTCTCATCCACGTTGTCGCCCGCGACGCCGACGATCTCTACCGCATCGCCGGCCGCATTCTCGACATCGACGGCGTCGAAAAGACCACCACCGGTTTGGTCATGCGTCAGCTGGTCGATTACCGCCTCACCCCGTTGCTCGAACAGCTCACCGATGAGGACTGACCGCGGCGATGGTGGGCATTTTGCCCACGGCCGACTCGTTCGGTCGCCACCTCGTGCGCAGTCTGCGTAGCAGCACTGCCGGCGATTGTGGGATGTCGGCAGTAATGCTTGACTGACAACCCGAGCTCGCCCACCCCCGAGCAATTGTTCGTATCACGCGCACCATCCTCCGATCCCGAGGATGTCCGACAGGTCACGAAGGCGTCGCATCCGAGTCGTCGTCGTCCGTGTCGATCAGACAACCCGTTTCGATCCGAGGATTCCCGTGAGTGCACCGACCCGACTCGACCGTCCTGCCCGCAGCATCTGCGCCGACATACGCCACCTCCCGCAGCGACTCACCGGCGCCCAGATCGTCGTCCGCGCATTGGAAGAACTCGGTGTCGACTGTGTGTTCGGGATTCCCGGCGGCGCGATCCTTCCGGTGTACGACCCGCTGCTCGAGTCGTCACGCGTCCGGCACGTGCTGGTCCGACACGAACAGGGTGCCGGTCACGCCGCGGCCGGGTACGCGCAGGCAACCGGCAAGGTCGGCGTCTGCATGGCGACCTCCGGACCCGGTGCGACCAACCTCGTCACTCCGATCGCGGACGCCCAGATGGATTCCGTTCCCATCGTCGCGATCACCGGCCAGGTCGGCCGGGGTCTCATCGGCACCGACGCGTTCCAGGAGGCCGACATCTGCGGCATCACGATGCCGATCACCAAACACAACTTCCTGGTCACCGACCCCGAGGACATCGCCCAGACGATCGCCGAGGCGTTCCACATCGCGTCGAGTGGACGCCCGGGTGCGGTGCTCGTCGACATCCCCAAGGACGTCCTGCAGGCCACGGCCACCTTCTCCTGGCCACCGGCGACGTACCTACCCGGGTTCCGTCCCGTCACCAAACCACACGCCAAGCAGATCCGCGCGGCTGCCGAGATGATCAACTCCGCGACCGCGCCGGTGCTCTACGTCGGCGGCGGTGTGATCAAAGCCGATGCCGCACAGGAGTTGCGGGAACTCGCGGAACTGACGGGATTTCCGGTGGTCACCACGCTGATGGCTCTCGGCGCGTTCCCCGACGGTCATCCGCAGCACTACGGAATGCCGGGCATGCACGGCGCCGTGGCCGCCGTGGCGGCCCTGCAACGCAGTGACCTGCTGATCACTCTCGGTGCACGATTCGACGATCGCGTCACCGGGCACGCGGCATCCTTCGCGCCGAACGCGCGCGTCATCCATGCCGACATCGACCCCGCCGAGATCGGTAAGAACCGACACGTCGACGTTCCGATCGTCGGCGACTGCAAGAGCACGATCAGAGCGCTCGTCGCCGCGATCGCGGACGAGCGAACCCACACCCCCAGTCCCGACATCAGCTCGTGGCGAGCATCTTTGGACGAGATTCGCGCGGACTATCCGCTGGCGTACGACCGGCCCGCCGACGGCACGCTGTCGCCGCAACTGGTCATCGAGGCGGTCGGCAGGGCGGCCGGACCCGACGCGATCTACGTCTCCGGCGTCGGCCAGCACCAGATGTGGGCCGCCCACTTCATCGGCTTCGAGAAGCCCCGCACCTGGCTGAACTCCGGGGGACTCGGCACCATGGGATACGCGGTCCCCGCCGCGCTGGGCGCGAAAATCGGTGCGCCCCAGAAAGAAGTGTGGGCCATCGACGGCGACGGCTGTTTCCAGATGACCAACCAGGAACTCGCGACCGCCGCGATCGAGGGGGTGCCGATCAAGGTGGCCCTGATCAACAACGGCAACCTCGGCATGGTCAAGCAACTCCAGGCCATCCATTACGACGGGCGCTTCTCGCAGATCGACCTCGCCACCCACTCACGCCGCATCCCCGACTTCGTCAAACTCGCCGACGCCCTCGGGTGCGTCGCCCTGCGCTGCGAACGGGAAGAAGACGTCGACGCCGTCATCGCGCAGGCGCGTGCCATCACCGACCGGCCGGTGGTGATCGACTTCGTCGTCAGCGACGACGCTCTCGTGTGGCCGATGATCGCCGCGGGCGCGAGCAACGACCACATCATGGCCGCGCGGGGAGTCCGGCCGTTCTTCGACGAGGAGCCGATCTGACCCCAAGCTGCGCGCACCGCGCTGATCAGCGACTCGCGGACTTCCTTCAGAGTGAAGCGCAGATCGAACCGATGTCGGGTCTTCGAATACCTTGGGCAGCGGCATCATTCACCGAGTTACTGATGTCGCGATTGCAGCCGCATGGATAGATGTGGCGCGGTGGGTCGCCCACATCCCACCGCCCTCATCCACGTACTCCGGCGCAACGGTGGGTATCGGTCGAAGCTCCATTCACTGGATCAGCCCTTGGTTTCCGAGGTCCGCCGGTGTCGAGTCCTACGTTCAGTTTCCGGCCTGAGCGTGCGCGCGGCGGGCCGCCTCGATCAGCGCTTCGGCGGCACGTTCGGCGCGCTTCGATTCGATTCGGTACGGCTCGTCGGCGTATCGGTGTAACCGGACCTCGTCTTGACGCCGAGCAGCACGCTGAGGTGTTTCGCGATAGCCGGGTCGACGGACCCGAGCAGCGTGACGGCGTCCTTGTGGTCCTCGCCCTGCGCATGCTTACCCAGTCGCGCGCAACAGATTACATCCGAGGCCGCGATGCCCGCGTGCACCCACAACGTCACGACCGCATCATCGACAACGTCCGGCTCGTCGGCGAAGTCGCGACCGATCTCGGCCAGGTGAAAGAACTGTTCGGCTTTTCTCAGCCGCCCCCGGCGGACCGCCTGGTCACACGGCCGCGTCCGCCCCACTACCGATTTCCCCGACGCAGCAACCGGGTGAAACCGGCCCGTGAACCGGCCACCGTCAGCCCCTCCTTCGCCACATCCGACAAGACCGGCTCGTCCGCACCGTGGCCGGCGATCTCACTCTCCGTGAACTGCAGATCCCGCGCATCGTTGCCGGTCCATCTGGTCACCTCGGTCATCAGCTCCGCCACCTGCTCATCCCACTCCTCGCCTGCGGCGTCGTCCGGCCGGACCAGAAAGATGTCGATGTCACTGTCGATCGTCATCGTTCCGCGTGCAGCCGACCCGAACACGGCGGCATACACCGGGGGAATCTCCCAACCGGCCAACCGCGCCTCCAGCCTGCGCAGGAACTCCCCGGACAAACCGGCGAGGCCCATCACATGAGGGAAGGCCAGGTGCTCACGATTGAGCTGGTACACGAACGCGTTCCCCACTCTCGAAGAGAGCACCGTGCCCTGCTTGCTCAATCGTTGCAACACCTTCCGGATCCCCTCCTCCGAATGGCGGTGCAACACCCGGTGCAACTGGCCAGTCGTGAATGTCGCCTCGGATGCGGCCGCAAGCGCAGCGAGCACCTCACCGTCGAGCGTGGGCGTCACAGTCTGCAGCGGCCGGATCAGATCCATGGTTTCGTTCCCTGGGGGCCATTTTCGCGTACTATTGTACGCCTACCCGTACTATAGTACGGCGAAATTGCCGAGACATCGCGCACTTTGAGGAGCGAGATCGATCGCGGTCGGTCCTGGAATCGGACGGCGACCCTATCGGCATCCATTCCGTTTTCAAACTCTGTATTTCTCTGTCTCACAGTATTTCTAGTATCGGTAGCCGTCAGCTCGTGCCGGAATGGCAGCATGTGAAAGAATCTGGCCATGACGGAACCGCATCGGGTGGTCGTTCTCGCGCTGGACGGGGTGATCCCGTTCGAACTCGGCATTCCGTCGCGGGTGTTCGGCCGCGCCCACGACGCCGACGGGCAGCCGCTCTACGAGGTACTGACGTGCACGGCCGACGGTCGGCCGGTGCGTTCGGAGGCCGACTTCTCGGTGGCGGTGGACCACGGGCCCGAACTCCTCGCCACCGCCGGCACGGTGGTGATCCCCGCGTCGTACGAACTCGGCCCGGCGTACGACGAGGGCCGCCTGCCCCCGAATCTCGAGGCGGCGCTCGCGTTCGTCCGGCCCGGCATCCGGTACGTCTCGATCTGCACCGGCTCGTACGTCCTCGCCGCGGCGGGGCTGCTCGACGGTCTGCGCGCCACCACCCACTGGCGCAACACCGAGCACTTCCAGCGCACCTATCCGCAGGTCCGCGTCGACCCCGACGTGCTGTTCGTCGACGAGGGCAACATCCTCACCTCGGCGGGTGTCGCCGCCGGTCTCGACCTCTGCCTGCACATCGTGCGCCGCGACCACGGGTCGGACGTCGCCAACCGGGTGGCCCGCCGATGCGTCGTCCCACCGTGGCGCGACGGCGGGCAGGCCCAGTACATCGAACGACCGATCCCGGAGGTCACGTCGGAGTCGACCGCGGCGACCCGCGAGTGGGCGTTGCAGCGCCTCGGCGAACCGCTGTCGCTGACCCGGTTGGCGGCGCACGCGAACATGAGCGTCCGCACGTTCACCCGCCGCTTCGGAGAAGAGGTCGGGACCACCCCGAACCGCTGGCTGATCACTCGCCGGGTCGACCGTGCGCGGCAACTCCTCGAGACCACCGACCTGTCCGTCGACGTCATCGCCCGTGAGGTCGGGTTCGGAACCGGCACCTCCCTGCGGCAGCACATGGGCGCGGTGCTGGGGGTGCCGCCGTCGGCGTATCGCAGGACCTTTCGGGGCCAGGCGGTCTGAGCGGAATCAGCCCCGCGCGTGGAATGCCTCCACCGCGGACTCGACGGTCGGGTAGAAGTGCGTGGAGTCGAATCTGTCGCCCACCCCGAACCGGATGAGCCGATCCTTGATCGGGCCCTTCATCTCCGCGAACGCCAGCTGGATTCCCTTGCCTTCGAGGTAGGTGTCGAGGTCGACGAGTTCGTCGACGGCGGTGGTGTCGAGTCCGGTGATCGGCTCGGCGGCGACCACGACCCACTCG
The DNA here is from genome assembly GCF_000010805.1 of Rhodococcus opacus B4. Taxonomy (NCBI): domain Bacteria; kingdom Bacillati; phylum Actinomycetota; class Actinomycetes; order Mycobacteriales; family Nocardiaceae; genus Rhodococcus; species Rhodococcus opacus. The sequence continues at coordinate 3,917,658 of NC_012522.1, forward strand.
ACCGGGGTGGGCGCCTCCGCCACCACCGAACGCACGTACTCGTCGAAGATCTCACCGTTCGCGAAGAACAGTGGGGCGTCGAACCGCACCAGCACCAGTCCGGGGATGCGGAGCCCGCCGGGGTGGCGTTCGACGTCGTGGAAGCCCGGCCGGTCCGCGGTCCGGACGAGTTCGGTGCGGTACGGCTGCCAGGCCTGCGCGACCACGGCGACGAAGGACAGGCCGATCGCGACGAGGATGCCCTGCAGCACACCCACCAGGGCGACCCCGAGGAACGCGGCGATGGCGAGTCCGAATTCGACGCTGCTCATCCGCCACATGCGGACCATGCCGTCCACGTCGACCAGCGCCGTTGCCGCGACGATCACCACGGCGCCGAGCGTGGCGTCGGGGAGGTAGGCGGTGACGCCGGGGGCGACGAGGACGAAGACCAGCACCGCGACGGCGCCGACGACACAGGCCAATTGCGTTCGGGCGCCGCTCTGTTCGGCAACCGGGGTGCGGGATCCGCTGGCCGAGATCGGGAAGCCGCCGAACAGCCCGCCCGCGATGTTGGCGACGCCGACCGCCTTCATCTCGGTACTACCGTTGACGTCCTCACCGCGCCGGGCGGCGAACGTGCGCGAGAGCACGCCCGTGTCGGCGAACGCGATCAACGCGATTCCGGCGGCCGGTCCGACGAGTTGCCCCACGTCGCCCCAGTCGACGCCGCCGAACGACGGCAGCGGCAGACCCTTCGGTAGCGCGCCGACCATGCCGATGTCGTCGTCGAGACCGAGCGCCGCCGAAAGGACGATCGCCCCGACCACCGCCACCAGAACGCCGGGGACGCGGGGAATCCAGATGCGGAACACCACGATGACGGCGAGGGACCCGAGGCCCACCGCGGCGGCGACGGGGTCGATGTCGCCCCCGAACACCGCCTGCCCGATCCCGCCGATCTCCCCGAGAAGTCCGGACGCGTCGACGGAGAACCCGAGCAGTTTGGGTAGCTGGCCGACGACCACGATGAGCGCGATCGCGTTCAGGTACCCGAGCCGGATGGGTTTCGACAGCAGTTCGGTCACGAAGCCGAGATGCAGGAACCCGCCGACGAGGAGGATGAGGCCCATCAGGACGCCGAGGATGCCGGCGAGCGCCAGGGCGCTCTCCGGATCGTCGACGACGGCCAGCGGCAGGACCGCCGCGGCGATCAGCGGGGCCAGCGACGAATCCGGTCCGAGGACGAGGATTTTCGACGGCCCCACCACCGCATACGCGAGGAGCGGGACGATGGTCGCGTACAGCCCGGCGTACGCCGGCAGCCCCGCGGCCTCCGCGTATCCCATCCCGGCGGGGATGAGCAGTGCGGTGAGGACGAGTCCGGCGGTGATGTCGGGGCGCAGCCACTCGCGGCGGTACTGCCGTGCCGTCGCGATTCCGGGCAACTGCGCGAGGCTTCCTGTCCAGGACATGATGCCGGCCTCAGCGCGCACGTTGCGGGTCGACCGCGGCAGCGGTGGAAATCGGGGTGGTCGGCCGCGCGTGCTGCCTGCGGCGCAGGGCCTTCTCCGCCTCCACGACCGCCGGGATGATCAGCGACCAGCCGAGGCAGGCGAGCCACTGCCCGCCGGTCAGCGACGTGGTCATGAGGAGGTCCTGGAGGAAGCCGATCTCGACCGCGAAGACGGTGACGACGACCGGGATCGACAGGATCTTCAGTGCGCCGAGGATCGGTGGGGTGAGACCGGATTCCGGGTCGCGGCGCATGACGAGTCCGGCGAGAATCGACCCGAGCGACAGCACCACGAATGCGGTTGTCATGGGGACGCTCGCCTCGGTGGTGCTCATGTCTCCCGGTGCGAGGAGCATCGCGGCGAGGGTGACGGCGAACTGCAGGACGCCGTACGCCAGCCACTGCGTGAACGCCTTCCGGTTGGCGATCGGCACGCCGGGGTCGCGCGGAGGTTTGTTCATGAGGTCGGGCGGCGACGGATCGAGCATGATGACCGCGACGGGGAACAGCGTGATGAAGAAGTGCTGGAACAACACCATCAGCGGGGTCAGTGCGACGCCGTCGTTGATGTCGAAGATGCTCGCCACGAGGAACAGCAGCACCAGCGAGAACAGTTTCGACATCTGGTACCGGATGTAGGAGACGATCTTTTCGTAGATGTTGCGGCCCAGCCGGATCGCGGTGATGAGGGTTCCGAAGTTGTCGTCGGTGAGCACCATCTTGCCCGCCTGTTTCGTCACCTCGCTGCCCGATCCCATGGCGACGCCGATGTCGGCCTTCTTCAGTGCGGCGGCGTCGTTGACGGCGTCCCCGGTCATCGCCACGACCGCGCCGCCCCGCTGCATGATGTCGGCGAGACGGAGCTTGTCCTGCGGGGTGACGCGGCCGAACACGTGCAGGCGCGGGAGGGCCGCGGCGAGGTCCTCGTCGCTCATGGCCTGGAGTTCGGGACCGCCGATCGCGCCGGGTCCGAGACCGAGTTCGGCACCGATCGCGGACGCCGTGATCGCGTGGTCGCCGGTGATCATTCGGACCTCGATGCCTGCGGCGTGGGCGGTGCGCACGGCGTCGATCGCCTCCGGCCGCAGCGGGTCGATGATGCCGACCATCCCGACGAACGTGAGATCCTCGACCAACGACATGGGGTCGGCCGCCGCGGCGTTCTCCTGCCCGTCGAGTCGGCGGGCGGCGAACGCCAGCACCCGCAGCCCCTTTTCGGACAACTCCCGGTTCGCCGCGGTCAGTTCGTCCCGGACCTCGTCGAGCGGCACCGCGTGCCTGCCCGGCAGGTAGGCGCTTCCGCATCGGGCGAGGACCACGTCGGGTCCGCCCTTGACGAGTTCGACGAACTGGGTCCTGCCGTCGACCTGGAGGTGGTGGAACGTCGCCATGAACTTGTACGCGGAGTCGAACGGCACCTCCGCGATGCGGGGATACGTGCGCCGCGTGAGCGGGGCGTCGACGCCGATCTTGGCGGCGAGCACGACCAGCGCGGCCTCGGTGGGATCGCCGACGATGTCGCCGGTGTCGGAGACGGTGGCGTCGCTGTCGAGGCACAGCCCGTAGGCGAGCAGGGTGAAGTCGGGGGCGGCCTCGCCCGCGGTCTGGGTGATCCGCCCCGACTTGCTGTATCCCTCGCCGTCGACGGTGTACCACCGGCCGTGGAAGTACAGCGTCCGGACGGTCATCTGGTTCATCGTCAGCGTGCCGGTCTTGTCCGAGTTGATCGCGCTGGTCGCGCCGAGCGTCTCGACGTCGGTGAGGTTCTTGACGACGGCTTTCGCCTCGGCCAGCTGACGGGCCCCGAACGCCAGCATCGCCTGGACGAACGTCGGCAGCCCGGTCGGGATCGCGGACACTCCCATCGAGATGCCCAGCAGCAGAACCGTCGTCAGGCTCTGCCCGCGGATCACCCCGAGGATCACGATGAGCGCGACCGCGGTCCACGCGATGATTCCGAGCACCTTGGTGAGCGAATTCAGTTCGCGCTGAAGCGGAGACTTGCTCGGGGCGACGGCCGAGAGCATCGACGCGATCTGGCCCATCTGGGTGTTCATGGCGGTTTCGGTGACCACCATCGTGGCGGTGCCCCGGGTGACCGAGGTGTTCTGGAAGACCATGTTGCTGCGGTCGCCCAGCGGGACGTCCGCGGCGCCGAGGGTCCGGGTGTCCTTCGGCACGGGGGCGCTCTCACCGGTCAGTGCCGCCTCCTGCGTCTCGAGGGTCGCCGACGTGAGCAAACGCCCGTCGGCGGGGACGACGTCGCCGGCCTCCAGTTGCACGATGTCGCCCGGTACCAGGACGGTGGCGGCGAGTTGCTGGAGCGTTCCGTCCCGGGTCACCCGCACCTGCGGTGTCTGCATCCTCGCGAGCGCGTCGACACTGGCGCGTGCCTTCAGTTCCTGCCGCGTGCCCAGCACGACGTTGAGCACGACGAGTGCCGCGACCACGATCGCGGTCGATACCTCGCCGATGACGACGCTGACGACCGCCACCGCGACCAGCATGAGGTTCATCAGATCCTTCAGCTGCGCCAGCGCGATCGCCCACGTGGACGGGCCAGGCTCGGAGACGATCTCGTTGGGACCGTGCCGACGGCGCCGCTCGTCCGCCTCACCGGCCGTCAGACCCGACTGCCGATCGGAGGAAGTCGCGGCCACGACGGCATCGGCGTCCTGGGCGTACCAGGCCGTGTGCGTCTGCGCGGATTCCGTCGAGACCATGACCGCTCGTCCTTTCGGCTCGGACCCTCAGTACGGGGTGGGGATCCAGTGCAGTGGCTGCCTCGGCGCCGCATAGCCGTGCGGGCGCTGCCGGTCGGGCAACGTGATGTCCGGGCGGTCCAGCGGCTCGTAGGGGATCTGACTCAGCAGGTGGCTGATGACGTTGAGCCGGCCGCGCTTCTTGTCGTCGTTGATCGCGACGTACCACGGCGCCCAGCCGGTGTCGGTGAGGTGGAACATCTCGTCGCGCGCCCGCGAGTAGTCGTACCAGCGGCTGTACGACTTCAGATCGAGGTCGGACAGTTTCCAGATCTTCCGGGGGTCGTCGATGCGGCTCTGCAGTCGCAACGTCTGCTGCTCCTCGCTCACTTCCAGCCAGTACTTGAGCAGGACGACGCCCGAGTCGACGATCGCACGCTCGACCGTCGGGATCAGTTGGAGGAAATGCTGCGCCTCCTCCTCGGTGCAGAAGCCCATCACCCGTTCGACCCCGGCGCGGTTGTACCAACTGCGGTCGAAGACGACGACCTCGCCGGCCGCCGGGAGGTGGGGTAGGTACCGCTGCACGTACATCTGCGACTTCTCGCGTTCGGTCGGGGCGGGCAGCGCGACGACACGGAACACGCGCGGACTCACCCGCTCGGTGATCGCCTTGATGACGCCGCCCTTCCCGGCGGTGTCGCGACCTTCGAACACGATGCAGACCCTTGCGCCCGAGGCCTTTACCCACTCCTGCAGTGCGACGAGTTCGCCGTGCAGCGGCCGGAGCAGGCGTCGGTACTCCTTGTTCTTCATCGGCACCGCCGAGGCGTTCTCAATCGGCGCGGCCAGCTCGGCAGTCCCCGGCCGGGGCAGGTCGGTCCCGGCCCGGTGCTTGCTCTTCTTTCCCACGGTCTCTCCCGGTCTTCCGGGGTTCAGACCCGATCCGGATTCCACGTCGACACGGCCCAGATGACGACGACGTCGAGGGCGATGATGAGCAGCGACCACCACGGGTAGTAAGGCAGCCACAGGAAGTTGGCGAGAATCGAGATCGCCGCGATCACGATCGCGGACACCCGCGCCCATCCCGCCCCGGTGAACAGCGCGAGGCCGACCCCCAGGATCACGATGCCCAGCACGATGTGGATCCAGCCCCACGTCGTCAGGTCGAGCTTGTAGACGTATTCGATACCGGCGACGAAGACTTCGTTCTCGGCGACGGCGGCGACCCCTTGGAAGAACTGGATGATGCCGACGGTGACGAGGATGATGGCCGCCCCGATCGAGGTGCCTGCCGCGACGCCTTGCTTGACCGATGTTGTCTCGGACATGACGGTCCCTTTCTGTCCGCGAGCCGACGGCCCGGTGCTCCCCATTGTCCGCCGTCCGGCCTCCCGTTCAGTGGTGAACCAGTATTTTGCGCCGACATCCAATTCTGGATTCATTCCAGGCTGCTGGAGTGCAGTATTACGGCACCGAACTGTGTTGCTCACGAGCCTGTTTCGTGTCTTGACGGTGGCCGTCATCGGGATGACGATTGATCGATGACCGGCGACGACGAACAGCTTCAAGTCGAGAAGGTCATCGAACGCATGATCACTCGGTACCCTTCGCTCTCACCAGTAGACATCGAGCACATCGTGCGCACTGTTCACAAGCGGCTGGCGGAAAGCAGGGTTCGTGACTTCATCCCCCTTCTCGTCGAGAGGGCGGCCAGACGCGATCTCGCGGCCCGCGAGGCGGCGGAATCGGTCGGGTGACTTTCTGCTCTGGCGTTGCCGCACTCGATGACGGATACTGACCGAAGGCCCGTGCGGCCGCCGCTGCTGTCTTCAGAAGAGAGGTCTTGCAGTGAACGACACCGAATTCGACGAACTCGGGCCCATCGACTATCTCGTCGTGGAGTTCCCGGCCGACCGGAAACCCGACGGATCGGCGTTGCCGCACCTCGTCGACCTGGTCGAACGAGGCATCATCCGGGTACTCGATCTGGTCTTCGTCCGTAAGGAAGCCGACGGATCGCTGGCCGGCATCGCCGTGGAGGACCTCGGGTTCGAAGGTGGTGTGGACGTGACGCTGTTCGCCGAGGCGGCGACGGGCCTGATCGACCGCACCGACCTCGAGGAGGCCGCGTCCGTGCTCGAGCCGGGGTGTTCGGGGGCGATTCTCGTGTACGAGAATTGCTGGGCCGCACCGTTCGCCTCCGCTCTGCGGCGTGAGGGGGCCCAGCTGGTGGCATCCGGGCGCATTCCGGTCCAGGGCATTCTGGCGGCGCTCGACGCGCTCGACTCCGCCAGCTGACAGGCCGCCGAATCGAGAGCTGAGGAGCACATCATGCCAGGACTCCTACGCGGCATCGCCCGGACCGCCGTCGTGGCGGGCACCGCGACCGCCGTCTCCAACCGGGTGTCGCGCAGACAGGGGCAGCGGTGGGCGGCGAACCAACCTGCCCCGCAACAACAAGCGGCGCCACCACCACCACCACCGGCGCAGCCCGCACCGGCGTCCGGCGGCACGGATCGCATTGCCGCCCTGAAACAACTCGGTGAACTCCGCGATCAGGGGGTTCTCACCGAGGAAGAGTTCGCCAACGAGAAGGCCAGAATCCTGGCCTCCTGACCGCAACACCGAGTGGACGGAGCGCGAAAATGGAAGGCTTCTGGGAGTTCTTCTGGTTCATCTTCGTCTGTTTCGCCTTCGTGGCGTACCTGACGGTGCTGTTCTCGATCATCACCGACCTGTTCCGCGACCGAGACACGTCGGGGTGGGTGAAAGCGATCTGGATCTTCTTCCTGTTCTTCATTCCGTTCCTGTCGGCGCTGATCTACCTGATCGTCAACAGCGACGGCATGGCGAAGCGGTCTCTGGCCGCCGCCCAGCAGGTGAAGCAGGCGCAGGACACCTACATTCGGGATGTCGCCGGGCAGTCGCCGGCGCAGCAGATCTCGGATGCCAAGGCGCTCCTCGATTCCGGGGCGATCACCGAGGCCGAGTTCCAGTCGATCAAGGCGAAGACGCTGGCATGACGTCCGTCCGCGCGGCGGCCGTGCGGGCCGGACGGACGAGCAGTTCGAGTGCTGCGAGCGCCACCACCGCGATGAACACGATCCACAACACGACCAGTCCGGTGGGATAGCGCCAGAACATCAGTAGCACCGCAGCGATACCGATGACCGCGCAGCGCAACGGAATGCGGAGCTGGTAGGCCCACCGCTCCACCTCGTTCGGCGGCCGGCCGCTTCCGGACCGCCGAACGAAGTCGAGTGCCTGCCCGTAGCTGCGACGCACGGCCTTCGCGGACGACGAGCCGCCGGTGAGGTAGGCACCGAGGGCGATCACCAGACCGAGGACGGCCACCGCGCGCAGACTCGTTCGCAGCGGCACGAGGACGGTATCGATGACCGCGGTCGCCGCGTCGGGAGACAGGACGTCGGACGGGACGCTGTCGAGGTAGATCGCCCGCCCAACGAGAATTCCGATTGCGAGGACCAGCATCCCCAGCGCGATCGCCAACCCGGCGAGGGCCAGCGCGCGGAGCCTTCGGCCTGAGGGCGCGACGGCGACAGCGGCGGCGGCACACGCGATTCCCAGCCAGGGCAGGATCGCCGATGCCTTGTCGAGCGCGGCGACCGCCCGCTGCGCCTTCACCAGTTCGGGTGACTGGAACAGCACGAATTGCTTGTCCACCGAAGGGATCTTGTCCGCGAACGCGAAACCACGCTCATTGAGTGCGGCCTTCACCTTGTCGATGATGGTGCCCAGGGAGATGCTGACGGTGCCGCTCTGATCGACTTCGACGGAGCTGAGCCCGTAATTGCCCGTCATCACCGCGACGAGCGCGTTGTGGGCAGACCGGTTCGCCTGGATCCACAAGTCCTCGAACTGCTGGGACTGCACGAGTGAGCCGACGGTGTCGTGCACGAAGTTCCTTGCCTGACTGGTGAGGACCGGTGCGAGTCCGATCACGGCCTGGTCCAGGCGAGGAGCGTTCGTGGACAGGTTCGACACATCGGTGAGCGCGGTCAGGGCATCTTTCGTGAGCCCCTCGACATCGACTCGGGTGAAGATCTCGTTGGTGATCTGATTCGTGATTTCCGCCTGGATCGCCGGATTGTCGCCCAGGGGTGCCACTGTGCTCACGTAGCGGTCGGTGTCGAGGATCTGACTGCGGGTGAAACGGGCGGTGACCGACGCGATCGAGAGAACTGCCACGAGAACCAGCAGAATCGTCACCGCGGTCCAGCGCAGCCCGTTCCGCGGTGGGTGGGAGACGGGTTCGGCAGGAACACCGGCCGCGGCGCCCGCGGCTTGCGTGCGCAGCGTCGCAACTTCTTCGCGCAACCGGAGGAGTTCTGCGCGTTCGTCCTTGTCGAGCCCATCGGTGTTCGCGCCGTCGGTCATCGTCGCTCAGACCGTTTCGGGATTCCAGGTGGCAACCGCCCAGATCACTACCGCGTTCAGCGCAATGATCGTGATCGCCCACAGGGGGTAGTACGGCAGCCACAGGAAATTGACGAAGATCGAGACGGCGCAGAGCACCATCGCGCCGACCCGGGCCCATGTCGCGCCGGTGAACAGCGCGGCGCCGACAGCGGCGATGACCACTCCGAAGACGAGATGGAACCATCCCCACGCGGTGACGTCGAATTGGTAGGTGTACTCGATGCCGACGACGATGACGTCGTCCTTGGCGATCGCGGAAATTCCCTGGAAGAACTCGAGTAAGCCGACGGTGACGAGGAGAACCGCCCCGCCCATCGAGGTTCCCTTTGCCACACCTTGTTTGACCAGCGATTCATCGGACATGACCGTTCCTCTTTCGTCAACATACGAAATGAACTGGCATGAGTAAGTATCCTCCCGCCGATCACCTGTTGTCAGGAAGATGCCCGGACGTACACACGACGTTCACATATTGACCTCGATCTACGAGGCAGCGGAAACTATCTGCAGGCCAATGTATGTCCGGGAAGGGAATGCCATGTCCGATGAGTCGTTGGTCAAACAAGGGGTCGCGGCCGCCACATCGATGGTGGCAGCGATAGTTTTGCTCACTATCGGAATCCTCCATGCGCTCTCGGGCATCTCTGCGCTCGGGAAGGACGATCTCGTCGTGGCGGGCCCCGAGTACATCTACCAGTTCGACACGACCGCGTGGGGATGGATTCACCTGGTACTCGGTGTGATCGTCGCGGCTGTCGGTGTCATGTTGTTCACCGGGGCGACGTGGGCCCGGGTCGGTGCCGCAGCGATCTGCGCCGTCTCGATCCTCGCTAATTTCCTCTGGCTGCCCCACTACCCGTGGTGGTCGGTCGTGATGATCGTGCTCGACATATTCGTGATCTGGGCTGTCACGACGTGGCGACCGGGCTACGAAGAGAACCTGTAGACCATGACGACCGATGTGATCGACGGCGCGCCCCCGCACGAAACGGGTCCCGCTCGGCCGCCCGAGCGTCACCGCCGCTGGCTACCGCACCGATATGCGTTCGGAGGCTTGGTCGTCGCCCTACTGTTCGTGTGGCTGTCGCTGACACCGACGCTTCTGCCCCGCGGTCCGTTCTTCCAGGGCCTCGTCACGGGTGTATCGGCGGCCGTCGGCTACGGACTCGGGTTTCTGGGATCGAAGTTTGTTCGCTACCTGGTGCAGCGGGAAGCACCGCCCCGCGCGAAGGTCGTGGTTCGCCGGGTGGCGCTGGCGATCGGAATTCTCGGAACCGTCGTGATGCTGGTGTGGTTCGGGAACTGGCAGTCTCAGCTGCGGGAGATCATGAGCGCCGCCGCGTTTCCGTGGACGGGATACCTGGTCATGGTGATCGTGGCGGTGCTGATCTTCGTCCTGTTCGTCGCGGTCGCGCGGGTGCTGCTGCGGGCGGTGCGGTGGGTCGAACGCAAGATCAGCCGGGTGGTGCCGCGGCGGATCTCGGCGACGGTGATCGGGGTCGTGGTGGTGGCACTGCTGGTCGCTCTCGTCAACGGCGCGGTGGTGCGCGTGATCATGACGGGACTGAACAATTCGTTTGCCGCCGTCAATCAGGAGACCAAGGCCGGGGACGAGCCGCCGACGTCGCCGTTACGGTCGGGCGGACCGGAATCGCTGGTCACGTGGGATTCGCTGGGACGGCAGGGCCGCTCCTTCATCTCCCGCGCCCCGACCGTCGACGAGTTGTCCGCATTCAACGACGGACGGCCGGCGCTGGAGCCGATCCGGACGTACGCCGGGCTCGCCAGCGGCGGCGATTCGATCCGCGAGAACGCCCAGGTGGCGGCAGACGAACTCGAACGCGCCGGCGGCTTCGATCGTGCGGTGGTGGGCGTGGCGACCACCACCGGCACCGGGTGGATCAACGAGGCTCTCGTCTCCTCGCTGGAATACATGTACAACGGCGACACCGGGATGGTCGGCTTGCAGTATTCCTACCTGCCGAGCTGGCTGTCCTTCCTCGTGGACAAGGAGCGGGCCCACCAGGCCGGGGAGGCGTTGTTCGACGCCGTCTACGACAAGTGGAAGGTGTTGCCGCCGGAGACCCGTCCCAAGCTGGTTGTGATGGGCGAGAGCCTCGGCTCCTTCGGGGGTGAAAGCGCATTCGGCAACGTCGACGATGTCGAGGCCCGCACGAACGGCGTGCTGTTCACGGGACCGCCCAACGCCAACGAGATCTGGACCGACGTCACCACGAACCGCGATCCCGGTTCGCCCGAATGGCTTCCGATCTACGAAGAGGGTGAGACCGTGCGTTTCGGTGCGCGGGCGCCGGAGGATCTGCCGCGTCCCGACGCCCCGTGGGGCCTGCCACGCATGGTTTATCTGCAGCACCCGTCGGACCCGATCGTCTGGTGGTCGCCGGAGCTGCTGCTGAGCGAGCCGGACTGGCTGAAGGAGGAGCGTGGATACGACGTCCTCGACAGCACACAGTGGTTCCCGTTCGTGACGTTCCTGCAGGTTGCGGCAGACATGGCGGTATCGACGGGGGTCCCCGACGGGCACGGGCATTCCTACGTCGTCGACATCGCCGACGCGTGGAGCGCGATCCTGCCGCCGGACGGCTGGACCCCGGCGGACAACGAGCGATTGCGCGCGGTGCTCGCCGAGATGGGTGCGGACGGCTGACCCTTACCCGGCTCGGGGTCCGGTGCCGGGGTCGGGGTCGGCGAGGAACCCGGCGACCACCGGCGCGAGTCCGGATGCGTCGGTGACGATGTCGATGTGCCCGCCGGGGTGGAGGTGCAACGTCGCGTGCGGCAGAAGCGCGTTCATGATGTGCGCGTTGAGAACGGGAATGATCGGGTCGTCGGTGCCCGCCAGGAGGAGCGTGGGCTGCCGGATGAGCGGCAGGACGGGAAGGCTCGTCCACAGGGCGCCCGCGAGGAGTTGGTGGAGATAGCCGACCCGGGAACCGGCCTGCCGCTGCTTCCCGAAGATCCGCGCCACGTCACCGCCGGCGCGGCGGGCGGCGCCGCCGTACAGTTCGCCGGCGACCGCCGACGCGTAGTCGGGGTCGGTGAACCGCTTCGGGGTCAGCATCTTCGAGAGCACCCGCGGATGACCCGGAATCATGAGCGCCCCGGTGCCGGTGGCGACGAGGACGAGACGCCGGCACCGCCGCGGGTGCTGCAGGGCGAACTGCTGGGCCAGCGCACCACCCCACGACAACCCGAGCACGTCGACGGTGCCGAACCCGATCTCGTCGAGTAACCGGTTCAGACCACAGGCGAGGGCCGGGATTGCGTACGGAACCGGGGAGACAGCCGACCCCCCCGTGCCCGGGACGTCGAAGCTGACGATCGTCGCGGCCGGGTCCAGTGCGGCGACCAGCGGTTCGAGCACCTCCAGGCCGGCCCCGATGCCGTTGCACAGCACCAGGGGCACCCCGGTCCCGGTGCGGATTCGCACCCGGATCCGTAGCCCGCACACCGGAACGACCCTGTCCTCGAACCGGTCGCGGCTGCCGAACAGATCGGTCACCGTCACGTGTAGAGCACCACGACGTCGGCGACGCACACCGGGCGGGTGCCGCCGTCGATCTCGTAGGTCAGCCGGAACACCGCTTCGACACCGGCGGGCTTCTGTTCGGCTGCGGTGAGGGACACGGTGGCTCGCAGGACGGAGCCGACGGGAAGCGGGGCCGGGAACCGGACCTTGTTCAGGCCGTAGTTGAGGGCGGCATCGACGCCGTCGACGGTGAGTGTCTCCGCGAGGATGCTGGGCGCCAGCGACAGCGTGAGGTAGCCGTGCGCGACGGTGCCTCCGAAGGGCCCGTCGGCGGCGCGCTCGGGATCGGTGTGAATCCACTGGTAATCGCCGGTCGCCTCCGCGAACAAGTTCACCTGGTCTTGCAGGACCTTGTAGGCGCCGGTGGTTCCGAGGGTCCGGCCGGCCAACTGCAGGAGTTCGGCGGGATGGGTGAGATGCAGGGTCATGGTGGTCCTCTGTGGGTGACGAACGGGTCAGGTGTGGTGGACATAGGTGCCGGGGGCGGGGGCGAGCGGCGGGTACTGCCGGGCACCGAGGGCGTGCGGTGCGTCGACGTCCGGCCCGCTGCGCTCGGCGAGCCACTGCGCGTAATCGGTCCACCACGAGTCCGTCGCCGTCTCCGCGGCGGCCAGCCACGCATCCGGGGTCTCGGAGACGGGTGCGCCGAACCGGTACGACGCCCGCGGGTTGCCCGGCGGGTTCACGAGCGAGGCGATGTGCCCGTTCGACGACAGCACGAACCGGGCGTCCTTGCTGCCGAGGAGGCGAGCGCTGCGGTACGTCGACTGCCACGGGCAGAGGTGGTCGGCGGACCCGCCGACGACGTACGCGTCCGCGGTCACCGCGCCGAGGTCGACGGGTGTGCCGAGCATGGTCGCGGCACCGGGCGTCGTCAGCGCGTTCCGCAGGCCGAGCAGGACGAGGTCGCGGTGCAGTGCCGCCGCCATGCGGGTGGTGTCCGAGTTCCAGAACAGCACGTCGAACGCGGCGGGCGACCGGCCCTGCACGTAATTGTTCACCCAGTACCGCCACACCAGATCGGTGGGGCGCAACCACGCGAACATCTCCGCGAGCGTGCGGCCGTCGAGGAATCCCCTGGCGGCGGAGTCGCGGATCGCCGCGGCAGCGGCCCGCTCGCTCATCATCGCCGCCGCCGTGCCGGCGCGGGTCTGATCGAGAACGGTCACGGCCAGGGTGAGTCCGGCGATGCGGTCGCCCTCACCGATCCCGGTGAGGTGGGCGGCGACCATGGACGCGAGAATGCCGCCCGAACAGGTGCCGAGGAGGTGGGCGCTCGTGGTTCCGGCGATGCACTGCACCGCGTCGAGAGCCTCCAGGATCGCGGCACCGTACGCGTCGGCACCCCAGTCCCGGTGCCGGGCGTGGGGGTTGCGCCACGAAATCGCGAAGACCTGCTGTCCCTGCTGCACGAGGTGCTCGATCAGGCTGCGGCCCGGCGCGATGTCGAGGATGTAGTACTTGTTGATGACGGGCGGCACGATCAGCAGCGGCGTGGCGTGAACCGTCTCCGTCTGCGGCGCATAGTGGATCAGTTCGAAGGTGCGAGTCTGGAAGACCACGGCGCCCTTCGTCGCCGCCACGTGCTCACCGACCTCGAAGGCGTCGGGTTCGACCATTGCGGGAACCCGCGGACTCGACCGCATGTCGCGGGCGAAGGCCCGGACGCCGCGTGCGGCACTGAGACCGCCGGTGTCCACCATCGCCTTCCAGCCGAGCGGGCTGAGGAGCGGATTGTTGGTCGGCGAAAGTCCTTCGACGAGGTTGTCGAGGACGAACCGCATCCGTTCGTGATCACGCCAGTCCAGGTCGGCGTCCGCGAGCAGGGCGGTGGCGGTGTGGGAGGTGGCGAGATACGCCTGCATCGCCCGCCGCAGCGCGGGATTGTGCTGCCACGCGGCGTCGCCGAAACGCTTGTCGGACTTCGCGGGAGCGCGGTCGGAGGTGCCGGCGACGATGGCACCGAGTTCCCGGACGAGCGCGCCTCCGCGGCGAGCGACCGTGCGGGGCCTGCGGGCGAGGCCGACGCCGAACCGGCTCCACGAGCTGTCGGGGAGCATGCGGGCGGCGACGCCGCGGGTTCCGCGGGTGAGGAGGAGGTCGAGGGGAGCGGTCAGCTCATCGGGGACGGTCGGGAGGGAAGTGATGCTCACGCTGGTGCTTTCGGTATCAAAGTGCGGCCGGGGCGCGGCCGAGTTCGCGTTTGAGGATCTTGCCAGTGGCGGTCATCGGCAGGGAGTCGACGAATTCGACGGTGCGGGGGTATTTGTAACTCGCCATCTGCTGCCTGGACCATGCGATCAACTCGTCCGCGGTGACCCGTGCACCCGGCTCGAGGATGACATACGCCTTGACCTCCTCGCCGTGGCTGTCGTCGGGGACACCGACGACGGCGGCGAGGGAGACGGCGTCGTGCCCGATCAGGACGTCCTCGATCTCGCGGGGATAGACGTTGAAACCGCCGCGGACGATGAGGTCCTTGGCGCGGTCGACGATGTAGTAGAAGCCGTCTTCGTCGACGCGTGCGAGGTCACCGGTGCGGAACCAGCCGTCGCGCAACACTTCTGCCGTGGCTTCGGGGCGGTTGTAGTACCCCTTCATGAGGTTGTGGCCGCGCAGTGCGATCTCACCGATCCGGTCGGCACCGGTGACGGTGTTCCATTCCTTGTCGACGAGACGTGCCTGGATGCCCCAGACGGGAACGCCGATCGATCCGGGCCGGGGTTCGAGAGCGGGATCGCTGAACGTCGCGAGCGGCGACGTCTCGGACAGGCCGTAGCCCTCGAGGATCTGCACGCCGAACCGGTCGGCGAACCGAGTGAGGATCTCCACCGGCAGCGCGGCGCCGCCGGAGATGGCGCGGCGCATGTTCCGTGCGATGCGGTCGATGTCGACGGGATGCTCGTCGAGGGCGCCGAGCAGTCCCCAGTACATGGTCGGCACCCCGGCGAAGACGGTGATGTCCTCCTGCTCGAGGAGGTCGAGGGCGGCCCGCGCCTCGAATCGGGGCAGCAGCACGAGGGTCGCCCCCACCGAGATGCCGGCATTGAGGGTGACGGTCTGGCCGAAGGAGTGGAACAGCGGCAGCGTCACCAGATACCGGTCGTGGGTGGCGGGTGTGCTGTCGAACAGCCGGTTGGCGGTCAGCGCGTTCAGCACCATGTTGGCGTGGGTGAGTTCGGCGCCCTTGGGTTTCCCGGTGGTGCCGCTGGTGTAGAGGATGACGGCGGTATCCTCGGGCTCGCGGACCACGGCGTCGAAGTGGCTGTCGTGCCGCGCCAGTGCGTCGGCGAGCGTCCCGACACCGTCGATCATGGCGGGGGCGGCCGGGTCGCCGGCGATGCGGAACAGGGCGTGGCAGCGTGGACTCTGCGCGAAGCCGGACAGTCCGTACTCGCCCATCGGCAGGTCGGGGGTGCCGTCGTGACAGAAGTAGGCCTTGGCATCGGAATCGTCGAGGTGATAGGCGATCTCACGATCCTTGAGCAGCACGTTGAGCGGTACGACCACCGCCCCCGCCTTGAGGATGCCGTAGTAGACGACGGGGAACTGCGGGAGGTTGGGGCACGACAGCGCGACCTTGTCGCCGGGTTCGATGCCTGCCGACACCAGCAGGTTCGCGACCCGGTTCGACTGGGCGTCGAGATCGGCGTAGGTCATCCGCTGGTCACCGAGCACCAGGGCGTCGCGGTCGGGGAATCGGCGGGCCGAGTCTTCGAGGAGTACGGAAAGGTTGAGCACGGGAAACTTTCTCGTCGGGGGTGGGGTGGCGCTAGGCGAACGATGCGGCGGTCGAGTTGATCAGTTCGCGGAGAAGCTCTTCGGCGTACGGCCAGTACCCGTAGCCGGCGGCCGGGTTGAGGTGGCCGACCGCGCCGAGGTCGACGAGCTTGCTGCCCCACGACTCGGCCATCCCGGCGACCCGGCGGAACCGGGCCATCGGGTCGTCGGTGCTCGCGGCCACGATGCTGGGGAACGGGAGCCGGCGCCGGGGGACGGGATTCCAGCCGCCCTGTTCGAGGTCCGCGGGGGTGGGGTAGCCCGCGGGCAGTGGTTCCTCGAGGTCCGGCGGGGTGGCCAGCAGGGCGCCCTGGACGGGGCGGGACGCCTGCTGCGCCCAGTGCACCGTGATCGCCACGCCCGCGCTGTGCGCGACGAGCACCACCGGGCCGTCGATGCCGGTGAGAACGGTGTCGAGGGCGTCGATCCGCGCGGACAGGCTGAGCTTGTCCCGTTCGAGCGGCGGCACCGTCCGCACGGCGTCGAGGCGCTCGGCGAGCAGCGTCTGCCAGTGGTCGGCGACGTGATCGCGTAACCCGGGCACAATTACCACGGTGGGTTCGGTGGAGGTGGTCACGGTCGGCTCCGATTTCCTATGAGGTGGCGGTGAGGGCGGCGAGCCTGCGGCGTCCGGCCGGGTAGGCGCGTTTGCCGAGGATCAGGGCGACGATCGCGACGACGTAGATCAGGGGCGCGATCTGCAGGGCGGTGACGAGGCCGAAGCGGTCGGCGAGCAGTCCGACCACGAACGGGCCGAGCGCCAGTCCGAGAAGGTTGTTGGCGAGTGTGAGGGTGCCGAACGCCGAGGCCCGCACCGACGAGTGGGTGAGATTCGCGACCATCGCGGCGATCGGCCCGGACGAGCCGGCCGAGAAGAAGGCGCCGATGCCGATCAGGATCAGCTGGGCGGTACCGGAGGGCAGCTGGAATCCGGTGCCGAGGAACACGAGCGAGAGCACGCCGTACACCACGGCCGTGGTCCACTTCTTTGCCGGATCGTGCCTGCTGATCCGGTCGGTGATGATGCCGCACACCACCATTCCGCTGCCGACGGCGAGGACGAAGATCGACGCCATCGCTCCGGCCTTGTCGGGGGCGAGGCCGTACGACCGGTTGAAGAAGCTCGGCAGCCACGCCAGCAGGACACCCGCGGTGAACATCTGCAGGCCACCTCCGATGTACGCCAGCAGGACGGCGGGCGTGGTGAAGAGGCTCGAGATCGGTGCCCGGAAACCGGTGGGTGTGCCGGCGGGGTCGTCGACGACGGCGGCGTCCGACAGTTTCTTCTCGGATACCAGGGCCCGGAACAGGGCGACGAGGATGAGCCCGAAGACGGCCATCGCGGCGAACGACCAGCGCCAGCCGAGGTTGACGGCGATGACGCCGCCGAGGGCGACACCGATCACGGAACCGAACGAACCGCCGCCCATGAAGGCGCCGCTGAGCGTGGAGTGCACGCGGGGGGCGAACACGCTGAGCACCACCGCGATGCCGACACTGCCGTACGCGGCTTCGCCGACACCGACGAGGAATCGGGCGCCGAGCATCTGCTCGTAGTTGGTGGCGACCGCACAGAGCAGGGTGGCGGCGCTCCACAGGACGGCCATGAGAACCAGGCTCTTGACCCGGCCCCACCGGTCGGCCAACAGCGACAGCGGGAGCGTCAGCAGGCCGACCATCAGGGCGACGACGCTGCTGAGCGAGGCCAGCTGTGAATCGGACAGTGCCCATTCGGTTTTGAGGAGGGGGAAGACGGCGCTGAGGACCTGCCGGGACATGTAGTCCGACAGCAGCAATCCGAACGTGAGGGCGAAGACGATCCAGGGATAGACCCGGGAACGTCGAGCCGGGGCGGTGGTCGCGACGACCGTGTCCGGGGTGGTGGTGGGCGATCCCATGAGGCCTCCTATGGCCGACAGGAGTGATGAAGGGTGAGGGGGAGGGAGCCGGGTGTGCTCACCTGGAGCGTCCGGCTCCCTCCCCGGTCGGAACCGAAATCCCCCCGTTGCGGGAACTCAGGCGTGGTGGGTGAAGCCCACCTGGCCGGGACGGCGGTTGGGTGCGTAGCCGAGCTTGGCGAGCGTCTCGTCGGCATCGGCGTAGGTCTGGCCGATCCGGTAGATGTCGCGGGCCTCCTTGCCGGTGGCCACCTCGCGGCCGAGTTCCCCGGCGACCCGGACCAATTGCTGGACCTGCGCAACCGAGGTCATCTTCTCGCCCTTGCGGCCCCAGATCGTGTCCTCGTTGCCGCAGCGGGGGTGCAGGCCCATCGCGATCGCCATCGCGTTGACGGGCAGCACACTGCGCATCAGGGTTTCGAGGGTCAGGCAGGCGCCGTCGGGGACCCGCTGGACGAAATTCATGATGTTGTACGGGTTCGGGCCGTCGAAGCCGCCGCCGATGCCGACCCAGGTCAGGTTGAGCGGACCGGTGTAGATCCCGCGGCGGATGAGCCGCTCGACCGTCTCGAGCTGGGGGATGCTGGAGAGCTGGAAGTGCGGCTGAATCCCGGCGGCCTGCAGGCGGCGCAGGTGTTCCTCGACCCACGCCGGGCCGGCCGGGACCGTCATCTCCCGGTACGCCTCGGCGAGTTCCGGCCGCTGCATCGAGGTGCCGGCGATGTCGTCGGCGGTCATCAGTTCCATGATGTTCATCTGCGAGGTGTTGATCGCGATCGTCACCTGGTCCGGTGCCGGATCGAGGTCGGCCAGCATGTGCCGGGTGTCGTCCGACAGCCACTTGGCGTCCGCGCCTTCGCCTTCGGGTGCGAAGGAGATCGATCCGCCGACCTGCAGGATCATGTCGGGCACCGCCTGGCGCAGTCCGGCGAGCAGTTCGTTGAACTTCGAGAGCCGCTTGGAACCCTTGCCGTCGAGTTCACGGACGTGGATGTGCAGCACGGTGGCGCCGGCCTCGTAGCAGTCGACCGCCTTCTGGACGTGCTCGTCCATCGTCAGCGGCAGGTCCTCGCGGAAGTCGTCCGGCTCCCATTCGGGACCGTACGGGGCACACGTGATGACCAGCTTCTCCTGGTTCTCGGGGAAGAGGGCGTCGTCGTGGAAGTGCATGGTGTTCTCCGTTCGAAATCGGATCAGATGAAAAGGGGCAGTGGAAGATTCAGAAGGGTCGGTCGCCGACGATTCCGGCGCGTTCCATCTTGCGGACGGCGGGCCAGTAGTCCTGGACGGCGTAGTGCTGGGTGGACCGGTTGTCCCAGATGGCCACGCTGTTCGGGGTCCAGCGCCACCGCACCTGGTATTCGGGGATCGAGGCCTGGCTGATCAGGTAGTTGAGCAGGTTGCTGCTGCCGGGCGCGTAGTCGATGCCGTACCGGATGTTGTCCGGGGTGTGGTAGTTGACGAAGTGGGTCGCGAAAGAATTGACGAACAGGATCTTTTCGCCGGTGTCCGGGTGCGTGCGCACCACGGGGTGCTCGGCGTCGGGGAAACGCTGGTGCAGGGCGCGGCGCTGCTCCTCCGTCTGGGCGGCACCGAACGACGCCTCGATGCTGTGCCGCGCCCGCAGTCCCTCGATCTGCTTCTTCACCCCGTCGGGGAGTTTCTCGTAGGCCAGGGCCATGTTCACCCAGATGGTGTCGCCGCCGACCGGAGGCGTCTCGACGGCCCGGAGCACGCACCCCATGGGCGGGTTCTCCCGCCAGGTGGCGTCGCAGTGGAAGGCGTTCTCGTAGTGCTCGGCCGGGCTGTCGAGATCCTTGTAGATCCGCACCAGCCCGGGATGCGCGGGGTCGCTGCCCGCGACGGGATGATCCTCCAGGGGCCCGAATCGCTCGGCGAGCGCCACGTGCTCGGCGCGGCTCATGTCCTGGTCGCGGAAGAACAGAACCTTGTACTCGAGCAGCAGTTCCCGGAGTTCGGCGAACAGGGCGTCGTCGCGGGACACGTCACCGAGGTTCACGTCGAACAACTCGGCGCCCAGCGAGCAGGTCATCGGCGCCAGCCGGAACGAACCGGAGGGGGAGAGGATCGCGTTCCGCTCGGGTGAATACGTCAGTTGCGCGGTGTCGTTCATGATGGTGTCTCCGTGGTGGTGGGGGTGGCGCGGCTCAGAGCCGGAACACCGAGGAGCCGATGCTGGTGCCGGCTTCGAGGTCGCGGTGCGCCTGGACGGCGTCCTCGAGTCCGTAGCTCTGGTTGATCTCGATGCGGATCCGGCCCGCCTCGACGTGGCCGAAGAGTTCACCGGCGAGTTCGGCGCGCTCCGCAGGGTCGGCGATGTAGTCGGCGAGGGCGGGACGGGTGACGAACAGCGAACCCTTCACGGCCAACTGCATCGCGTTGATCGGCGGGATCGGTCCCGACGCGGTCCCGAAGCACACGAGCAGTCCGCGCCGCGAGAGGCAGTCGAGCGAGGTGTCGAAGGTGGACTGGCCGATGCTGTCGTAGACGACGGGAACGCCTGCGCCGTCGGTGATCTCGCGGACGCGGTCGGCGACGTTCTCGCGGGTGTAGACGATCACGTGCTCGCAGCCGTGGGCGCGGGCGATCGCGGCCTTCTCGTCGGTGGAGACCGTCCCGATCACGTTGACGCCCAGCAGCTTCGCCCACTGGGTGAAGATGAGTCCGACTCCACCGGCGGCGGCGTGGAGCAGCACGGTGTCGCCGGCCTTCAGCGGGGCGATGCGGCGCAGCAGATACGCCGACGTGAGCCCGCGCATTGTCATCGCGGCGGCCGTGTCGAAGCCGATCGCGGACGGCAACGGAATGAGCGGGGCGGCGGGCATCACGCGTTCGGTGCTGTAGGCGCCGAGCGGGCTGCCGGTGTACGTGACACGGTCGCCGACCTGCACGTGCGTCACTCCGGTGCCGACCGCCTCGACCACGCCTGCGCCCTCGACGCCCATGCCGGCGGGCAACTCGGCCGGGTAGAGGCCGGTGCGGAAGTAGGTGTCGGCGAAGTTCAGCCCGACCGCCTCGTGGCGGATCCGGACCCCGTGCGGGCCGGGTTCTCCGACCTCGACGGACTCCCACCGCATGACCTCCGGTGCGCCGTGCTCGTAGAACCGAACAGCCTGTGCCACAGTACTTCTCCTCGAATTGTGATGACCACCCTCGCGGTCTCTCCTTGTGATGCACCTAACAGTAGGGCCGCATTCGGTCGTATGCTTATCCTGACGGGACAGGCGGCCTATCATTTCGGGACAGGCGAAGGAGGTGGCATGAAACCCCTCGCGCGCTATGCGGCACTGAACGGGTACGTGGAACTGTGCCGGTCGCTCGGACTCGAGCCCGCACCGATGCTGCGCGCCGCAGGCCTCGACCCGTCCGGTCTGGGCCTGCAGGACCGCTGGATCCCGGCCGCGGCAATCGCGCGGCTGCTCGAGCAGTCGGCCGACGGGTCCGGATACGGGGACTTCGGGGTCCGGCTCGCCGAGCGCAGGCAGTTCTCCAACCTCGGACCGCTCAGCCTCGTCGTCCGCGAGGAACCCGACGTCCGCAGCGCCCTGCGCGTCCTCACCCGCTACGAGCACACCTACAACGAGGCGCTGCGGACCCGGATGTCGGAGCACGGCGGGCTGGTGACCCTGCGGGTCGAACTGGACGTGGGGGAGGCGACGGAGGTCCGGCAATCGGTGGAACTGGCGATCGGGGTGCTGCACCGGTTGTTGCGCGGCTTCCTCGGCGGCGGCTGGAAACCCCTCGCCGTCTGTTTCCCGCACCCGGCGCCGGAAGACACCGCGACACACCGGCGGCTGTTCGGGCCGGTGCTGAACTTCGACCACGAGTTCGCGGGCATCGTCCTCGAGGCCGGCGACCTGAACGCGCCGAACAAGATGTCCGATCCGCTGCTCCGCCCGTACACCCAGCAACTGCTCGAGTCGTGGGAGCCGTCGGACGACGTGACGATCGTGAGCCGGGTCCGTGAACTGATCGAACTGCTGCTGCCCACCGGACGCTGCTCCGTCGAGCAGGTGGCCCGCAGCCTGGGGGTCGACCGCAGGACGGTGCACCGGCGTCTCGCCGAGAGCGGGGAGACGTTCTCCACCGTCCTCGACGGCACCCGCACCGAACTCGCCGAACGGATGGTCGCGAACCCGCGGCTGAACCTCACCGAGATCGCGGACATGCTGGCGTTCTCGGCACCGAGCAACTTCTCACGGTGGTTCCGCGGCCGGTTCGGGGTCAGCCCCAGCGTCTGGCGCGCTCAGCAGGCGGAGCTCAGACCCTAGCGGGATGCCACGCCGCCACCGCCAAGATCACGACCGCGTCGAGCGCGATGAGGGTGATCGCCCACATCGGGTAGTACGGCAGCCACAGGAAGTTGACGACGATCGACAGCCCGCAGATCACGAAGGTCGCGCCTCGTGCCCACGTCACCCCGGTGAGCAGGGCGACACCGGCCGAGGTGACCAGCGCCCCGATCACGATGTGGGTCCACCCCCACGAGGTGACGTCGAATTCGTAGGTGTAATCCGCCTCGACGACGAGCACCTCGTCCTTGGACACGGCGGAGAGGCCCTGCAGGATCTCGAGCACCCCGACGGTGACGAGGAGAACCGCCGCGCCCAGTTGCGGTGAGGTGCGGGCCGGACACGCTGCGGGCGTCGGATGTGCCGTCGATGTCATCGGGTCCTCCGTCAATGGGAAGAATTTCGACTGGGATGAAACGGCCGGATCTCGTCCTCGCCGGGGCGGATGACGCCGGCATGGGACTCGGGCACCTCCTGCCACGCGCCTTCGAGGTCGCGTAGTGGTTCGGACACCACGAACCGGGTCTCGTCGCCCAGTGCGTGCAGCACCTCCACCTCGGGGTGGAGTGCGCGCACCTTGTCCATCGCGGTGGAGAAGAACAGCGACCGCGTCTGCTGTTCGGTCGAGTACCGGAACACCCAGACGGAGACGCCGTCGGTGGTGGCGATCGTGGCCTGCACCGGATTCTCGACCCCGTGCCGGGCGCCGACGTCCTCGACCAACCCGACCGCGCGGGCTACGGCGGTGAACGGGTCTTCGGTGAGGCCGAACGTCAGCGCGAGGAAGAACAGTGTCTCGGAGTCGGTGGAACCTTCGATCTGCGGGTAGAGGCTTGGCTCGACTGCGAGAGCCAGATCGCGCTTCATCTCGGAGAATCCGCGCAGCGCGCCGTTGTGCATCCACAGCCAGTCGCCGTGCCGGAACGGGTGACAATTGCTGCGCTGCACGGGAGTTCCCGTCGATGCGCGCACGTGCGCGAAGAACAGCGGCGTTCGGATCTGCCGGGAGATCTCCTGGAGGTTGCGTTCGTTCCACGCGGGTTCGATGCACTTGAACACGGCCGGGGTGGGGCCGTCGCCGTACCAGCCGATGCCGAACCCGTCACCGTTCGTGGTGGTCGCACCCATGCGGGAGTGCAGGCTCTGGTCGATCAGGGAATGGACAGGGCGGAAGAGCAGGTCCTCGACGAGGATCGGATCGCCAGAGTATGCCATCCACCTGCACACCTCTTCATTGAAGCAGGTCGAGGCTGATTATGTAATGCGCTCCCTGGGCAACGGAACGGCAGCGGCGGCATTCCCGGGGTTCCGGTCGACGGTTCTGCATCTCGACAAAGACTTCGACCTGATCGCGGCGATAACCGGCCAACCACTCGAACGACTGGTCACCTAGCGCGTCGGACAACGCCCGGCCCGGACCCACCACGAGTGGACGCGCACTCGAGCCGTCCTCGCCTGCAAGTCGACGGAGCGCCGGCTGCTCCCGGACCGAAGTGTGCCTCTGATGAGTTCAGTTCAGACGCTCGGTGAGGTGGACTTCGACGTCGTCACCGTCGTTCTTGCCGATCGCCTTTCGGATGGCAGCAGCTACCGGCAGCTTGTGGGTGCCGTCGCCCAGGGCCATGAACGCTCCGGTGAACGGGTGCGCGTCGACGGTCCCGGCAACCTTGACCAGACCACGGGTACCGAATATCCGGGCTGAGTCGGGTAGCTGCACACACGTCCAAGTGTCTCCGGGACGGACCTTGCCCAGCCGAGCTGTGAAGGTGATGTCCAGGGGTCGGGGATCTGCCATGTTCTTGCTCCTTCGCGCTGGTGGCCGGGGGCTGTCGTGCTCAGTGAAGCTAGCTCTGTCGGTCTCCTCCGGACCGGTATTGTCGAGCATCGAAGGCGCCCAAGCGGATTGCGACCGGGATTCCCCGCCGGGCGGTGGGAGCGCCGAGGCGACCCGGGGCCACGACCTCGACCAGTCGTGCACCCGGCCACACCTCCACGTCGGTGCGGAGTGCACTCAGCACCCTCGTCGTCATCGTCATACCCAATCAGACCTCGCCGCCCCCGGAAACTCATCGCTCGGGCCGAGTGAGCCGGTCGTCAAGAATCTCGTCGACGGGCGGTGGCTCGTGTGGAATCCGGGATCGGAGGCAGACCTAGAGCAGGTCGAGTCGGCTGATGTAGTGGGCTCCGTCGTCGACCGGATTGTCGGGCGGGAGGTAGCCCTCGCCGACGCGTCGGAAGCCGGCCTTCTCGAGCGCCCGCCACGACGCCCGGTTGGGGACGACGACGGGGACGACGATCGCGGTGGCGTCGGGGAGGTCGGTGCGGCATTTGTCGACGAACGCCCGGATCATCGCGGTGCCCAGCCCCCGGCCGGTGTGCTGCGGTTCGCCGACGTAGTAGTCGATGGAGATGCTGCCCGGTGGGATCTCGACGAGGGCCGTGAGGAGCGCGAGGTCTTCGGGATAGTCGGCGATCCGGTACCGCTGGATGAAGCCGAACGGCCGGCCGCCGCGCAGGACGAGGAAGTCCTCGCAGGGTTCGGTGCCGTCGATGCTGCCGCCGAAGTCGCGTTCGATGTCCGCGTCCGCGGTGTCGTGGTTCCAGAACCGCGCGACGTGTGGTTCGCGGAGCCATCGCTGCAGCTGAGGGAAGAATTCGCGGGTAGTGTGGACGAACTCGAAGGTGACTGCGTCGGCGCTCACGGTAGGGAAACTAGCACCACCCGAGTCGATACAACTTCGGTATCGGTAACAAGAATTTTTGACTTGGACATGTATCGAACCGCCCTCTAGCGTGATTCCTATGACTCAGGTCACGCTTCCGGATCGGGGCGTGATCGGAGTCCACCAACTTCGTCACCCACCCGAATCCAGAGAGAGGAGTCACCGATGACCCTCCCCCTCGCCGTCTCGCCGGCAGTCGACAGCGCGGTCGCCAAGATCTTCCGCCGTGTCGTGCCGCTGTTCATCGTGATGTTGATCTGTAACCAGCTCAATCGATCGAATATCGGCTACGCCCAGACCCACCTCGAAGCGGATGTGGGCATCGGCGCCGCGGCGTACGGGTTCGGAGCGGGTGTCTTCTTCATCGCCTACGCGATCTTCGAACTGCCGTCGAACGTGCTCATGGAGAAGTTCGGCGCCAAGGTGTGGCTCACCCGCATCATGATCTCGTGGGGCCTGGTGTCCGCGGCCATGGCGTTCGTCAACGGCCCGGAAATGTTCTACGTCCTGCGGTTCCTCCTCGGCGTCGCGGAGGCCGGCTTCTTCCCGGCCATCATCTTCTACTTCACCCGCTGGCTGCCGAACAACCACCGCAGCCGCGCCACCGCGCTGTTCATCGCCGGTTCCTCGATCGCGGCCGCCATCTCGGGACCGCTGTCCGGACCGCTGCTGTCCCTCGACGGACTCGGCGGGCACCACGGCTGGCAGTGGATGTTCGCCCTCGAGGGCCTGCTGTCGGTGGTCGTCGGGTGCATCGCCTACCGCCTGCTCGACTCGAAGATCGACGACGCCAAGTGGCTCACCGGCGACGAGAAGCACGACCTGCAGGCCGTCATCGCCGAGGAGGACGTGCTCCGCAGCGACGCCTCGGCCAAGCGCGGCGAGTCGGGCTCGCGCTGGAAGCTGCTCCTGCAGCCGCGCATCCTGGTGTGCTGCGGCATCTTCTTCGCGATCACCATGGCGATCTACGCCAACACGTTCTGGCTGCCGTCGATCATCCGCCGCATCCCGGGCACCACCGACGTCACCGTCGGCCTGCTGTCCTCGCTGCCGTGGATCTGCGCGATCTTCGCGATGTACTTCTCCAACCGCTCCGCCGACCGCACCGGACGGCACAAGCCGTACCTGGTCGCCGCGCTGCTCATCGGCGGCATCGGCACGATGGCCGCCGCGTTCGTCACGCCCTGGCTGGCGCTCCCGCTGCTGTGCCTGGCGACGATGGGTTTCAAGAGCGCGAGCCCGCTGTTCTGGTCCATTCCGCAGCGCACGCTGCACCCGCTGGTGCTGGCACCGGCGATCGCGATCATCAACTCGCTCGGCAACCTGGGTGGTTTCGTGGCGCCGTTCGGCTTCGGTGTCATCAAGGAGCAGACCGGCACGGTGACGATGGGCCTGATCGTGCTGTCGCTCTTCGCCCTGGCCGCTGCCGCGGCGGTGACGTACTTCCGGCGGGACAAGGAAGACATCGACGAAGCCGGGGACGTCGCCGAGGCGGCATCCGACGACACCAGCCTGGCAGCCAAATGACCGTCACCGGACCATACGAAACGCAGACGAGAATTCGAGGATCGCATCATGACAGCAACGGTGAACCGGACCGACGTGACCGGACAGATGATCATCGCCGGCACGCCCGTCCAGGGTTCCGGCACGACCATCCACGGCATCGACCCCGCCACCGGCAACCAGCTCGAGCCCGGCTTCGCGCACGGTGACGACCGCGACGTCGACGCCGCCTGCGCCGCCGCCGCCGAGGCCTTCGCGCCGTACCGGGCCACGACGTCCGAGGATCGCGCCCGCTTCCTCGAGACGATCGCCGACAACATCGAGGCGCTCGGCGAGACGCTGATCGCCCGGGTGTGCGCCGAGTCCGGACTGCCCCAGGGCCGCGTCACCGGCGAGGTCGGCCGCACCTCCGGGCAGCTGCGGTTGTTCGCCGGCGTCCTGCGCGACGGCGGCTGGAACGGTGCCCGCATCGATCCCGCGCTGCCCGACCGCACGCCGCTGCCCCGTGCCGACATCCGTCAGCGAAAGGTCCCGCTCGGACCCGTCGCGGTGTTCGGTGCCAGCAACTTCCCGCTCGCGTTCTCCGTCGCCGGCGGCGACACCGCCTCCGCGCTGGCGGCGGGCTGCCCCGTCGTCGTCAAGGCCCACGACGCGCACCCCGGCACGTCCGAACTCGTCGGCCGCGCGATCGCCGACGCCGTCGCGAGCACCGGCATGCCTGCGGGCACGTTCTCGCTGCTGTTCGGCTCGGGCCGCGGGCTCGGCACGGCGCTGGTCACGGATCCGCGCATCAAGGCCGTCGGCTTCACCGGATCCCGTTCCGGTGGAACCGCTCTGGTCGCTGCCGCGGCGGGACGCCCGGAGCCGATCCCGGTGTACGCCGAGATGAGTTCGATCAACCCGGTGTTCCTTCTCGAGAACGCGCTCGCCACCCGCGGCGCCGAACTCGGCCGTGCGTTCGTCGGGTCCCTGACCCTCGGATCGGGACAGTTCTGCACCAACCCCGGTCTCGTCATCGCCGTCGACGGTCCCGGACTCACCTCGTTCGTCGAGTCCGCGCGCGCCGCCGTCGCCGAGAGCACCCCGACCCCGATGCTCACCCCGAACATCGCTAGCTGCTACGCCGACGGCGTCACCGCGCTCAGCGGTGCCGCGACCGTGGAGGCCCGCGGTACCGAATCCGACGCACCGAATACCGGCCGGGCCGCGCTGTTCAGCGCCGAGGCCGACACATTCCTGGGCTCGGAGGTGTTGCAGCAGGAGGTGTTCGGCTCGTCCAGCCTGATCGTCCGCTGCCGCGATGCCGAGCAGGTGCGTGCCGTCGCGGCGAAGCTGGAAGGCCAGCTGACCGCGACCGTCCACGTCGACGACGCCGATCTCGACGAGGCAGGCCGCCTGCTGCCCGTCCTCGAACTCAAGGCCGGGCGAATCCTGTTCAACGGCTGGCCCACCGGGGTCGAGGTCGGTCACGCGATGGTGCACGGCGGTCCGCACCCCGCGACGTCCGACTCGCGCACCACGTCCGTGGGTTCGCTGGCGATCGAAAGATTCCTGCGACCCGTTGCGTACCAGGATGTTCCGAGCTCGCTGCTCCCCGCCGCCATCGCCGACGGCAACCCCGACCAGTTGTGGCGTCGCATCGACGGCCGACTCACCCAAGCCTGATTTTTCCCTCGTGAAGGAGTTCCCCATGCTCGACGGCGTCCTGTTCTTCCCCGTCACCCCGTTCACAGCATCCGGCGACGTCGACTACGACCGGCTCGCCGAGCACGTCGCCAAGGGTGTCGACGCCGGCCCCGGAGGCGTCTTCATCGCCTGCGGCACCGGCGAATTCCATGCCCTCGGGCTGGAGGAGTTCGGCAAGATCGTCGCGAAGGCCACGGAGGTCGTCGCCGGCCGGGTCCCCGTCTTCGCCGGAGCCGGCGGTTCCGTGCAGCAGGCGAAGGAGTTCGCCGCCAGCGCGAAGGCCAACGGCGCCGACGGCATCCTGCTGCTCCCGCCGTACCTGGTGACGATGCCGCAGGCCGGACTGGTGGAGTACACCCGCGCGGTCGCCGAGACCACCGACCTGCCGCTCGTCGTCTACAACCGCGGCAACGCCCGCTTCGACGAAGCGGCAGCCGTGGAGGTTGCACAGTTCCCGACCGTCGTCGGTTTCAAGGACGGCACCGGCGATCTCGACAAGGTGGGCCGCATCGTCCGTGCGGTGAAGGACGCGCTCGCCCCGTCCGGCAAGCAGTTCCTGTTCTTCAACGGCATGCCCACCGCCGAGGTCACGCAGCAGGCGTACCGCGCGATCGGTGTCACGCTGTACTCGTCCGCCACGTTCGCCTTCGCGCCGGAACTCGCGCTCGGGTTCTACGAGGCACTCGAATCCGGCAACCAGGAACTCGTCGACGCGCTGCTCCGCGACTTCTTCCACCCCCTGGTGCGCCTGCGCGACCAGGTGCCGGGATACGCGGTGTCGCTGATCAAGTCGGGTGTCGCGATGGAGGGCATCGACGCCGGTCCCGTGCGGCCGCCGCTCGTCCCGACGAGCGACGTGCACCTGCGTGAGCTCGGCCGGATCACCGCAGCCGGTCGCGCGGTTCTCGCCGACGCCCTCGCCGTGCAGGCGGCGGTCTGATGACTGCCGCACCGATCCGGATCACCGGCGCGCGGATCACGCCCGTCGCGTTCGTCGATCCGCCGCTCCTCAACACCGTCGGCGTGCACCAGCCCTACGCACTGCGCGCGATCATCCAGCTCGACACGGACGGCGGTCTCGTCGGACTCGGTGAAACCTACGCCGACACGGCACACCTGCTCCGGCTGGAGGCGGCCGCCGAGGCGATCGTCGGGCTGGACGTGTTCGCGCTCAACGCCATCCGCGCGGCGATCGACGCGAAGATCGCCACGCTGACCGTCACCGGTGGTGACGGTGTCGCCGGCATGATCACCACGGCCAGCACCACCGACCGCGTGTTCTCCCCGTTCGAGGTGGCGTGCCTCGACGTGCAGGGCAAGGCGCTCGGCCGGCCGGTGTCGGATCTTCTCGGCGGCAAGGTGCGCGACGCCGTTCCGTTCAGCGCCTACCTGTTCTACAAGTGGGCCGGACACCCCGGCGCCGAGCCCGACGAGTGGGGCGAGGCCGTCGACCCCGACGGTCTGGTCCGCCAGGCGCAGAAGATGATCGGGGAGTACGGGTTCGAGGCCATCAAGGTCAAGGGCGGCGTGTTCTCGCCGGACGAGGAGATCGCCGGCATCAAGGCGCTGCGGGCCGCGTTCCCCGACCTGCCGCTGCGCCTCGACCCCAACGCCGCGTGGACCGTCGACACGTCGATCAGGGTGGCGTCGGAACTCGACGGCATCGTCGAATACCTCGAGGACCCGACACCCGGCCTCGACGGCATGGCCGAGGTGGCGCGTGAGGCGAAGATGCCGCTGGCCACGAACATGTGCGTCGTCGCGTTCGATCAGCTCAAGCCTGCGGTGCTGAAGGATTCGGTGCAGGTCGTGCTGTCGGATCACCACTACTGGGGTGGCCTGCAGCGGTCGCGGCTGCTCGCCGGAATCTGCGACAACTTCGGCCTGGGCCTGTCGATGCACTCCAACTCGCATCTCGGCATCAGCCTGGCCGCGATGGTGCACCTTGCCGGCGCCACCCCGAACCTCACGTACGCGTGTGACACGCACTGGCCGTGGAAGACCGAGGACGTCGTGAAGTCCGGCGTGCTGAAGTTCGTCGACGGCGCGGTCGCGGTGCCGACCACGCCGGGGCTCGGTGTCGAGATCGACGAGGACGCCCTCGCCGCCCTGCACCAGCAGTACCTCGACTGCGGGGTGCGCGACCGCGACGACACGGGGTACATGAAGTCGGTGGATCCCACGTTCGAGAACACCTGCCCTCGCTGGTAGCCGTGGAACCGGAAGGCGCCGACCGTTGTCGCGGTCGGCGCCTTCCGCGTGGGCTACATTGAGTTCCACCTCGAGGCAAAGGAGTGGGTGGATGTTCTCCCTCGCACGGCTGTCGTGTTTCATCGCCGTCGCGGAGGAACTGCATTTCGGTCGCGCCGCGGAGCGCCTGCACATGACGCAGCCGCCGCTGAGCCGGCAGATCCAGCAACTCGAAAGCGAACTCGGGGTGCAGTTGATCGACCGCACCAGCCGATCCGTCACCCTCACCGCCGCCGGTGCGGCGTTCCTGCCCGACGCCCGGCGCATCCTGAGCCTGTCGGAGAGCGCCGCCCTGACGGTGCGGCGGGTGCCTGCCGGTGATCTCGGCACCGTCGTCGTCGGGTTCACCGGCGCGTCCGCGCACGCGGTGCTGCCGAGGTTGCTCGAGGCCGCCCGCGACCGGCTGCCGGACGTGAAAATCGTTCTGCGGGAGATGGTCACGTCGGTGCAGATCGAATCGCTGATCAGCGGTGAGCTGGACCTCGGGCTGATCCGCCCCATCCTCACCCGGCCCGGCATCGACACCCGACCCATCCATCACGAACGTCTCGTCGCCGCGCTGCCCGCGGGTCACCCCCTCGCCGACGCCGAACAGCTGGCGGTGGAGGATTTCGACGACCAGCCCGTCGTCATGTATTCGCCGGTCGATGCGCGGTACTTCCACGAACTGCTGATCAGCACGTTCACGATCGTCGGGGCCTCCCCGCGCTACGTCCAGTACGTCACGCAGGTGCACACCATGCTGGTGCTCGTCCGGTCCGGGCTCGGAATGGCCCTCGTCCCCGAATCCGCGCAGACGATGCACCCGGAGGGGGTCGTGTTCCGGCCCGTCTCCGCGATCCGCGATCGGCCCGTCCAGATGAACGCGGCCTGGCGCTCGGACAGCCGCAACCCCGCATTGCGCAGGCTCATGGAGGACGTCCTGCCGCAGCGGGAATGGGAATGAGGACCGGAACGCTCAGAGGGTGAGCTTGCATGTCTGACCGATGTCGAGCACCCGCAGTACCCGGCCGGTCCCCAGCCACAACGCGCACGACAACGCCAGGTCGGTCAGGATCTCGTCGGTGAAATGCTCGTGACACCGAGCCCAGAAGTCCTCGTCCTCGCGCAGCGCCGTGTGATCGGTGGCGAACCGGTGCGCGAACTCCGCCGCGGTCCGCTCCTCCGCGCTGTACCCGGGCCACGACTCCCATTCGAGGACGTGATCGTAGAAGTGCTCGTCGATGCCCGCGTCGGCGCCACTCCTGTCGCGGGTGCCGAGGCACACGGCGCACTCGTTGGCCTCCGCGACCGCCATCCGCGCGATCTCCCGCACCCGTAACGGTAACCGGTTCCGGTTGTAGACCGCGTCCGTGAATGCACCGAGCGCACCACCCAGTTCGGGCGAGATCGACAGCCAACCTGCCACGTCATCGTCACTGTAGCTACCTACTCGACTCATTCCCGAATGCTACAGCGACAGCCATTGCGGGCGATAGATCTGACACGTGTTCTATGAATCGGCGACGACCGCTCGGGTCGCCCCGGGGCCCGAAGGTGCTTATGCTCCTGACCAGGTTCGCCGAACGAAGAGGTGCACGATGGGCGACGCAAGCGATGACAGGTCGGGGCCCGGCCCCGAGTTGACCGTCGGCACGCGGGTGCTGGTCCGCCGCAAGGCCGAGGCCGACGCGACCGGGGAGGTCGTCGAGGACTACGCGGCACTCACCGAACCGGGTGGCGCTGGGCACGCGTGGGCGCCGGCACATCGGTGGGCGATCGCGCTCGACGACGGGCGCCTCGTCTTCGCCGACACAGACGAGGTGACCGTCGATCCCAGTCCTCGATCCGGTCGGCGCGGGACGCACCGCCGTGAGAGTTCCGAGGGCTAGTCAGACCCACGCCACGGTGTCGGCCGGGTCCAGGCGGGGGAGCCGGTCGAACCACGGGTTCTCGCCGGGGTGCCCGATGTTGACAACAAGGATCGAACGGAAGCGGCCGTCGGGGAAGAACTCGGCGTCGATTCCGGCGGCGTCGAAGCCGGCCATCGGACCTGCGGCCAGGCCGAGGGATCGGACCGCGAGGATGAAGTAGCCGGCCTGGAGCGCACCGTTGAAATCGCCCGTTCGCTCGCGCATCGTCGCGTCGCCCTCGAAGACGTCGCGCAACTCCGGCCGGAACGGCAGCAACGCCGGGATGTGGTCGTGGAACTGGGTGTCGACGGCCAGGACGGCGACCGCGGGCGCCGACTCGGTCTTCGCCTTGTTGCCCTCGCTCATGTGCGGCAGCAGCCGTGCGCGACCCTCGTCGGTCCGGGCGAAAACGATCCGCAGGGGCTGGGTGTTCGCCGCGGTCGGTGCCCATTTGGCGAGGTCCCAGATCTGGGCGAGCTCCTCGTCGGTGACCGGGGTGGGCGCGAAACTGTTGGCCGTGCGGGCCTCGCTGAACAGCAGGGCGCGACCCGCCTCGTCCAGTTCCGGTCGTGTCTGTACGTCTGGGCTCATGACTTCTTCCCTCTCAGTTACTAGCAACAAAAATGCAACTAGTAAAAAACTAGTTGACAGTTGGATGCTAGCACCTTGCTAAGGTCGAGGTATGAGCTCAGGCGTCGAACACCACGATCCGCGCGCGTGCGACGGCGCGCTCGCGAAGGCGTTCACGTTCCTGGGTAAGCGCTGGAACGGCGTGATTCTGGCGACGCTGATGTCGGGCCCGGCGACGTTCTCCGGACTGCGGCGATCGGTCGGGAGCATCAGCGATTCGGTGCTCTCCGACCGACTGGTCGAACTGGCCGGAGCCGGTCTGGTGACGCGGGAAGTCTGCGAGGGGCCACCCGTGTCGGTCACCTATCGGCTGACCGAGGCCGGCCAGTCACTGATGCCGGTCCTCGACGAACTCGCGGAGTGGGCGAGGACGCACCTCACGCTGCAGTGACCGGCCGGCCTGGTGTGGACTGTCGCGGCCGATGATCAGGGTGCGCGCGCAGCGTCGTCGACCCGGGTCGTCGCAATGTCTGGGGCATCGCGCCGCACGGTCCGTTCGGTTCGTCGGAAATGTGCCGCAACCGTTCCTCGCGAAGTTGGACGACCTGGCCGGCATTGTCCGGCACGGCCGCGTGCCTCTTCTCTCGGCAGCAGGGAGGCAGCGCGTCGAGAGGCGCCGCATGCACGCGCCGAGCAGGCTCGTGGTCGACTAGAGGTGTTGCGTCAGCGCAACATCAGCCGACATAATGTGGATGCCCGAGGCAGTAGCCGAGGGAAGTGGTTCGTGTAGGAGGTCTCCGGGGCGTAAGTACCCCCAGTAGGCAGCCCCACCCAGCGGTTTCCAGCCTTGCGCGCCCACCCACATACGGCGAACGCCCCTCGGCATTGAGGGGCGTTCTCGTGTTTCAGATCCTTACAACGGTGACCGGTGAGCGATCTTCGCGCGCATGCTGCCGCCCCGGCCCCATGCCCAGGCATGGACGTCGGGGATCCACAAGAGCGGGTTGGTGGGTGGGTCGTGGGTGTACCGGAACGGGGCGGCACCGAGTTGCTCGCGGATGATGCGGTTGTCCTCCCGGTCCTGATCACAGGACTCGATGACCAGGTTCGTCACCGGCATCTGTGCCAGATCCCGGATCGCGGCCGCCAAGGCCACATCCCGGGCCTGCCCTTCGTTCATCTTCTTCGAACCCACCACGTACAGGCGGCTGGTCGCCTCCAGGCGAGCGACCTCGGAGACGATCTTCGGCGCGAGTTTCTTTCCGACGCCGGTCATGTGGATTCGGGTATGCCCGGGCGGGCGGAGCGCGTTCATCTGCCGGCGCAGGAGGGTGAGGTCGACGGTCGCGACCGTCCCAGCGCACAGGGCGTATTCGCCACGCTTGGACTCGTCGATGAACGCGTGCACGCCGAGTAGTCTCTCAACCTCCGCAGGCTGAGAAGCCCAATGACTGTTAGTTGAATGGAAGCGACTGCCACCACCTCACTTCCGCAACCATTGCGTCGATGACGGGCATGAGCCGGGGAAGTACGGCATGTCCAGCAGGCCCGTACGACGAATCGAGATTCGATACCTCTATGGCAACGAGGTGGGCCGATGGCCCGCCTCGGTGTTTGCCACTAAGCGACGCGGCGATCGGCGTCGCCCGGGGACCCCTTCATATCGACGAACTGTGAGGGTCGGCCGAATTCGATCGCCAACGCGTACCCGTGTGGGCGCAGCACCCGTTGCTTGCCAATGCGGGAGACGAATCGATTGGTCGGTCGCGGACCGCGCACGATGAACTTTTCGCAGCGTAACCGCTCCGCATGGCTCGGGCCGGGGAC
The DNA here is from genome assembly GCF_000010805.1 of Rhodococcus opacus B4. Lineage (NCBI taxonomy): Bacteria > Bacillati > Actinomycetota > Actinomycetes > Mycobacteriales > Nocardiaceae > Rhodococcus > Rhodococcus opacus. The sequence continues at coordinate 3,952,296 of NC_012522.1, forward strand.
GGCCAATGCTTCTGCTCCCCGGCGTGGACTGCCGCGGTCGACGGTCAGGGAGAGTCGCCGAGCCCGGGCCGACGCCATGTCTGTTGCGCGCCTTCGCCGTTCGGTGCCAGACCGAGCTCGCGCAGTTTGGCGATTGTCATCATCGTGTTGAACATGGGGTTCGGGTTGGCACCCGATACGCCCAGCTCCTGAGAGCGCGCGATGAAGGCGTGAACGAATGCCGGTAGGTCGTCGATGCCGTCGGTGAGTAGTGCCTGTGCGGCGCCGTCGAGTGCCGAAGCCTGGTCGAGCAGCGTCGACAGGCGTGCGGCTGCGGCCGGGCGATCGAACACCTCGAACGCGTGGCCTTCGGTAACGACGTCGACAGCGCCGGTCTCGACCGACGTCAGCGCGAGGGCGATGGCGGCGAAGATGTTCATCTGGTTGGCGTCGTGCATCGCGCCGCAGGGTCCGTTCGGTTCGTCGGACAGGTGCAGCAGCCGTGCCCCGGAAAGGTGGACGACGACCTGACCGGCGCAGTGGCCGTGGGTGCGGATGACCTGAACGGCACCGTCTCCGAACGACCAGCCCGACAGGTGCTGAGAACCGAGGACGAGGTGTTCGAGCGGGAGTTCCTCGTACGTCCGGGTGATGTCGGTGACCGGAACGTAGGGCTGGTACATCGCGAGGAGTCGGCGCGCTGCGTCAGCCGGATCCTCGAACCCCGGCACCAGGCCGGACACGCGATCGAGACTCGTGATCCAGTAGGGGAGCCCGCGGTCGCGGTACTGGCTCGCGTCGTGGGCGCTGACGAAATGGTGCACGTCGGAGCGGTCGAGCCCGGCGCCGAGGTCGGTGACGAGGTCGTTGTTCCCGACATGGTCGGGATGACCGTGGGTGGTGAGCAGCAGGATCTTCGACCACGGACCGAGGTCGTCGGCAGCGGATCGGATCGCGTCGCGGAAAGCGGTCGTCACCCCGCTGTCGACGAGCACCAGGAGATCTCCTGCCCGGTGAACGATCACGTTGCCCACGTCCGGCTGGTGCGCGGCCATGTCGAGCTCCTGCCCCATGATCAGGCGTGTCCGAGCGTCGATCTCGATCTGTTCACCGAGTGCCACTCGTTCGTTCTAACACGCCACCGACTCGTCTGCGGCGGTTCGCTCCAAGTAATCCGCCCCCCAGGCCGGGGAAGGCCGCCCATACTGGCAACAGCGTTCCGCGCAGACTTCGAGCAGGTCGAGATTCGAGACGGCGAGGGGAGAGCTGGGTGGCACGGACATTCTCGGGGCGGCGAATCGTCGCCGTATTGGCGGTCCTGGCGACGGGACTGGTGGCATGCGGTGAGTCGGACGATGCACCGGTCCTACCCGATGCGCAGCTCACCGAAACGATCCCCACGGCGATGGAGCGCGCCGCGCTTCCCGGGGCGATCGTCGGTGTCTGGCAGGACGGTGCGGAACCCTACGTGCAGGCGTTCGGGGTGCGCGACACCGCGACCGGCGACCCCATGGCCCCGGACCTGTTCATGCGCGTCGGCAGTCTCACCAAAACCTTCACGACCACCGCGGTGCTGCAACTGGTCGATCAGGGAAAGGTCGGCCTCGACGATCCGATCAGCAGGTATGTGCCGGGCGTCCCCAACGGCGAGGCGATCACCCTCCGCCAGCTGGCGGCCATGCGCAGTGGGCTTTTCGACTACTCGGAGGTGGTGATCCCGGCGCTCCCGAGTCAGCCACAGCGCCAGTGGACGCCTCAGGAACTGCTCGCGATCAGTTTCAGCCGGCCACCCCTCTTTGCGCCGGGAACCGCGTTCGACTACTCCAACACGAACACCGCCCTCCTGGGTCTCGTGGTGGAGGAGGCATCCGGCCTGCCGCTGGACGCCTACATCGCGGAGCGCATCACAGGTCCCGAGAATCTCGACGACACCTCGGTGCCCACCACTGCGGCCATTCCGTCACCGCACGCCCAGGGATACTCGAAAACGTCCGACGGCGCGACGGTGGACGCGACCGATTGGAGTCCGTCGTGGGGATTCGGCGCGGGAAACATGATTTCCACGCTCGACGATCTGCGCGTGTGGGTGCGCGACCTGGCGGAAGGCACACTGCTCTCGCCGGCCACTCAGCACGAACGGGAGCAGTTTCAGCCGGCGCCGTCGGAGGGCACGGGTTCGCTGTACGGACTCGGGGTCGAGAACCAGAACGGCTGGATCGGCCACAACGGAAACATCGCGGGTTTCCAGACCTATGCCTATTACCTTCCCGCCGAAGCCAAGACGGTGGTGGTGCTGGTCAATTCGAACACCGACCCGCTGGGTGTGTGGAACTTCTTCACGGAGATCGTGAAGATCATCAGCCCGGACCGCCCGTGGCCGGCGCCGCCGTCGTAGGGCCGACGTCGAGATGGCCGAGTTGTCCGACCATGTAGGTCACGGCTTTGTCGATCTTCCGGCGCCAGAGCCGCGTCACCTCCTCGGGATCCCGGGCCTCGAGAGCATGGAGTATCGCGGTGTTGTCGGCGACGATCTCGTCGACCGGGTACGCGTATTCGAGACCGAGAATCGAGACGAACATCCGCAATTGCAGCGACAGGCGGACGAACATCTTCTCGATTCTCGGCATGTCCGCGGCGGCAGCGAGGGCGTCCTGCCACCGGATGTCGGCGTCGCCCGCGCCGGCAACGTCGCGCATCTCCGCAAGCCGGACGATGTCGTCCAGCGTGTCTTTCGCCGCGACCAGACGGGATGATCCGTTCGTGGAGACGCGACGGAGAAGCAGGGCACCGAGCGGTCCTCGGGCGGTGTAGGTATCGAAGACGTCGCGCTGAGTGGGGAGAGGCACATACGCGCCCCGATGCGGCTCGAGTTCGATCAGTCCGTCCTCGGCGAGGATCTTCAGGGCGTCCCTGATCGGCCCGCGGGAGACACCGAGTCGGGTGGCGAGAGGCTGCTCCGCGATGCGCTGCCCCGGCCGGAACGCACCGGTGGCGAGAGACTCGCGTAGCGCTTCGACCACTGCCGATGCCAATCTCGGTGAGAGGGACCGTGGCAGGTCGTCTTCGGTCGCGGGCCCGGAGGCGGACCGCCGAGATGTACGGGTGGACGAGGCGCGAACCCAGGAGAACGGTGTGCTCGGTTGCTCCGCCCACCGGCGCACCCTCTGCTCGAGATCGAGCAGTTCCGGCGACTGCCGAGGGTCGAGGGCCTCGGTGATCGAGTTCAGTTGCGCGAGCCACGAGTCGGGGCCGACTTCGTACACGCCGAATCGGGGATGCCGGTCGAGCCAGCGGCGCACCCGGGTCGGTGACGGACGATCGACGAGTACGGTGATCGACCGATCCTGCGGCACCGCGGCGTCGATGTCCCCGAACGCGGTCAGCAGCGTGGGGGAGATGTCGCGTCCGGTCGCCGGGGTTTCGCAGGGGAAGGCGAACCGAGCCGACAGGAGGACACGGACGGGTTCGGTGAGCGGACTCGTCCGTGTGCCCTTCGGTCGCGCGGCGGGCGTTGCCGGCTCGTGGAAGACGAGAACCCGCACGCCGGGATCGACGACGACCGCTGCGAGCACCATCGAGGTCGACGGGTCCAGGACCGAATGCGAGACGAGGTCGGGCCGATCTGCGAACCACTGGCGCCGAACCCGGCTCACCGCCGCCTGGTTGGTGCCGAGCGCCGCGGCGATCGTGCGCGTCGTCCACCCCCGCTCCGGCGGTCGCTGCAGCGGCGTACGCAGGATCGCGCGGTGGACGTCGTCCCCCGCGGCGGTGGGACGACCCGGCCTCGGCAGGTCCGCGAGCCCCTGGACCCCGTCCGCGTCGAATCGGGTCCGCCATTTCAGCGCCGTGTTGCGCGAGACCCCAAGGGAGCGGGCAACTGTGGAATTCGACTCCTCCGCACTCGCGAGCACGATGCGGGCGCGCAGGGCCAGCGCCTGCGGGGTGCTCGGCGCCGCCACCAGGCGCTCGAGTGCACGTCGTTCCGCCTCGGACAGTGGCACGTCTGCCCCCCTTCCACGCGATCGACTCGTAAATAGTAAAGCAGTGAACAGTGTGGTTGAGCTGGCAGAATGCACTTCCAGGCTGCTCAGGTATTTATGAATCAGATTCCGGCGAGGTGACCGTGTCGCCTCGAGTCGATGGTCATCGAACAGGCGACGCCTGCATACTCACCGAGGCGCAGGCACCTGGCACCCGCGGGTTCCCTGTGAGCGACGACGTGCCCATCGTCGTGCGAGCCCGGATACGGCCCCTGTGGCCGGAATCAGCTCAGGAGAAACTCGATGAACCAGCCACCTCACGCCCGGACCGAGGCCTTCCTCGTCGACGACGCCCCGCTGCTGCCCTTCCACAAACGGCTCGCACTCCACGCCGGCGGGGGACCCTTCCTCGACGGGTACGTGCTGAGCGTCATCGGCATCGCCACGGTGCAGATCACCCCCCAATGGGGTCTGAATGCGGCGCAGCAAGGTCTCATTGCGGCGTCGGCGACGATCGGGATCTTTCTCGGATCGCTTCTCGGGGGTCGGCTCACCGACCGCTTCGGCCGCCGGAGTCTCTACTCATTCGACTTGATCGCCGTCGTCCTCTTCTCGGTCGCGCAGTTCTGGGTGGACGACTTCTGGTGGCTGTTCCTGCTCCGGGTTCTGATCGGAGTAGCGATCGGGGCGGACTATCCCGTGGCCGCCTCCCTTCTGACCGAGTTCACGCCGAAGAAGTACCGTGGCCCCTTCATCGGTTCCCTCACCGTGATGTGGTTCCTCGGTGCCGCGTCCGCCTACCTGGTCGGTGGCATCGTCACCGGACTCGGTGATCAGGGTTGGCGGTGGGCGCTGGCCAGCGCCGCGGTGCCGGCCGCCCTGACCGTCCTCGCGCGCGCCGGAACACCGGAGTCACCGCGCTGGCTCGCCGGCAAGGGACGCGTCGCCGAAGCCGATGCGATCGTCACGAAAATCTTCGGCCCCCACGCCACACTCGAGATCGAGTCCGGCCGCCCCGCCGGGCCGATCGGCCCGCTCTGGAAGTCGGGCTACCTCGGACGGATCGTCTTCGTCACCACCTTCTGGACCGCGTCGGTCGTGCCGCTGTTCGCGGTGTACGCCTTCGGGCCGAGGATCCTCGCCGGTCTGGGCCTCGACGGGCGGGTGGCGAGCATGGGTTCGGCCGTCGTCACGATCCTGCTCCTGGTCAGCTGCGTCCTCGCGCTGGCCGCCATCAACAAGCTGGGACGCCGCACCCTGCTGATCCACAGCTTCGCGTGGTCCGGACTGACCCTGCTCCTGTTGGGGTTGTTCCCGGGCAGCCCGGTACCGGTCATCCTGGGCCTGTTCGCGACGTACGCGATCTTCACCGGCGGCGCCCAGGTCCTTCAGCTCGTGTACCCCAACGAACTGTTCCCGACCGAAATCAGAGGCAGTGCGGTGGGATTGGCCTCGTCGCTCAGCCGAGTCGGCGGTGCGATCGGTACCTACATGGTCCCGATCGCCCTGGACCGCTGGGGTATCGGCCCGACCATGCTCGGCGCCGCCGCGATCGCCGTGATCGGTCTCGCGGTCAGCGCTGCCTGGGCGCCCGAGACCCGCGGTAAGTCCCTCGCCGAATCCACGCGAATCTGACGGCAGCGCCGCTCGGGACGGTGCCGGCCACGGCTACCCGCTCTTGTTCCAGAACTGATGAGTGAGCCCGCTGGGGGAGGCGACGGTCTCGATCGTGAAGCGGTCTTGGATGCCTTCCAAGCCCTCCCAGAGGGATACGCCGCGCCCGAGAGTGATGGGCACGATCACCAGGTGCATGAAATCGATCAGGTCGGCTTCCAGAAACTGCCGCACGGTCGAGGGCCCTCCGCCGATGCGGACGTCCTGACCGCCGGCAGCGTCCTGGGCCAGGCGCAGAACCTCTCGAGGTGGCGCATCGACGAAGTGGAAGCTGGTTCCGTTGGGAAAGTCGATGCTGGGGCGTGGGTGGTGGCTCATGACGAATACGGGTGTTCGAAACGGCGGTTCGTCACCCCACCATCCTCGCCATCCGTCGTCGGGCCAATCGCCGGTCTGGGGGCCGAACTTGCGACGGCCCATGATCTCCGCGCCGATGCCCTGACCCCACAGGCTGGTCACGGCGCGGTCCAGGGTGATCGGGTCGTCCACCCGATCGACGCCATGGATGACGCGTCCGTCGAACCCGGCGAACAGCCGTTCGGCTTCACCGATCGGGGCGTCGAACGTCACGTGCTCGCCGGCCGCGTAGCCGTCGAGGGAGATGTTCATGTTGTGGATCCGGGTGCGGGGCATGGGCGACTCCTTCAGTCATCGGATGAACCGGGATACAGAGAGACAGACTGGAACGGACGGCCGAACTCATCGCGATCCGTCAGCCGACGCGGATGCCCTTGTCGGCGAGGAATCTCCGGGCGCGACCCAGTTGGCGGTCAGTGGAGAAGGTGGACCACTGTTCGGCGAGGCTCTCCTCGTGAACGAGGTCGCGGAACCGGTGAAACGCACCCTTGCCCTCGATCGCCCGCAACAGCCGCTCCCGCAGCGCCGCATCATGATGCCGCTCGGCGAAGTCCGCCATGTCGCGCCAGCCGTCCCGAGAGCCGGTGCGGTCGAACCGGAGCCAACGGCCGGGGTCTTCCTCCACGTCGACGGCGGCGTCCTCCCCGACCATCGCCGGGTCGGTCAGGGCGTCGTCGTACACTTCCCCGGTATGCAGATCGACGTAGCCGCCGGTCGACATACTTGGATCCCCCTCCAGTTCGGTACCGAGCGTCTCGAGGTCGACCGGCAGCACCCGACCTGTGAGCGGCTCGCCGCGCAGACCCGCGAGCAGGTCTTCGGCCAGCACCTCGTCACCCGCACCGGCGCGCCACGTCAGCCGGTTGACGACCGACAGCGCCAACGGCTCGGCCTGCTCCCGTCGCTGTTCCAGCGCCATCGGAATGCCTGCTGCCACCTGTTGCAGCGCGTCGTCGACGTCACGTCCCCGCACCGCGGCGAGGAAGCGGGCTGCATCTGCTGTCGCGATAGCTCCGCGCATTTCGGACAGGTCGAGCGGGGGCACCTGCTCCGCTCCCGGCCACGCGTGCAACATCATCGGGTGCCGCTGGGCGGGTCTGCTCGGAAGCCGGCTCTGCCCGTCGTCGCCGGCCCACCGGCGCCCGTACTGATCCGGGATGCTGCCCCATCCCCAGTACGGCAGGGGTTTCCTCGGCGCGATTCCCAGCACTCTCACGGGGTCGACCTTGTCGTCGCCGACCACACAGCGGTGGGTCCAGTCGTCGCCCAGGTCGAAGGTGAACTGAAACTCCGCTCCGGGCACCAGGAGCCGAGCGACCTTGGCCGATTCGATGTCCACCGGTTCCGTGATGGGCCCTCCGAGCGACCCGGCCATCTCGGCCCCCGTCTCCGCGTCGGTGACCACTCGCCCGTCGGCAAGAGTGAACATCGACAGATGAGACCGGTCCCAGCGCGCGAACGCGTTGTTGACGGCATTCGCGAGGTCCATGAAGGTGTGCGAAGGCCCGACCGCGAAAACCCGGCCGGGCCACGGCCACAGTTCCTCGCCTCGCCCGCCGAGCAGTTCCACCGTCACCGACAACCATGTGCGTGCCATCCCCCGAGGATGGCACGCCGGCCGCGGCGCCGTCTGGTCATAGCCGCAGACGGGCGCGAATCGGTGGTGTCAGGCGCAGTCCCGGCAGATCAACTGCCCACCCGGGGCGAGGCGGTTGCGGTGATGAACCAGGAAGCAACTGGTGCAGGTGAATTCGTCGGACTGCTTCGGGATGACGCGGACGGTGAATTCCTCGCCGGACAGGTCGGCGCCGGGCAGATCGAAGGACTCTGCAGGGTCGGTGTCGTCGATATCGACGGCGGGTGACTGGGAATCCTTCCTGCTGGCCGTCAGCTGTTCGAGCGACGTGTCCGTCGACTCGTCGGAATCGGTGACTCTGGGTGCGTCGTAATCGGTGGGCATAACTGTTCAACCTCGTGCTCTGCGTGTTCGGTGCCGTCAGGGTAGAGGTCCTGGCGGCGTGCGATGCACCCGGGGGTGCGGACGGTCCTCGTAAACGGCCAGGTCATCGGACCGCGGGCCGCGGCCGCGTCGATCGGGCACGCGTGTGGCGCGCCGTGTGTGGGTTAGGACACGCCAGTGGGGGGTCCTATTCCGTTGGGGGCGACGCGCGGTCGCAGGTTCGCTCACGCCAGCGGACTGATCTGTCACGATTCTTTTCGTAAATGATCTTGCTGTGGTCGATGCCCGGTCGGATGGGACGGCATCGGAATCGTCTTTCGAGGGGGAAGGGTTCGTCATGCATCGCTATCGTCAGCTGTTCCTTGTGGTCGGGTTCGCGTTGTCGATTCTGTTCGCCGAAGGTGCGGTCGCCGCTGCGGCGCCGGGTTCGTCGGCTGGTTCCAGTGATCTCTTCGGCGGGCAGGGTTGTTCGACGGAGTTGTTCGACGGTGATCGGAGGCTCGGGCCGCAGACGCTGTCGGACCTGTTCCCGGTTGCCGATCAGCTCGCCGGATACGTGCGCACCGGCGATCTCACTGCCGACGAATTTCTGAGCAAGTACTGGGATCCGACGGTGCTTCCGGCGGGTTCCTACAAGTACCCGCCGAAGAACGGCTACGTCCTCGACGGCAGTGGCAACCCGCAGCGGGTGCAGGGACAGTTGGATGTGGGCACGCTGATCGACCGGTACGGCAGCGAAGGCGGCAACTTCCTGGCCCCGGCCGGCGCGAGTTACACCTCCCGCGCGCTTCCGCCGGTGAACCTGGTGTCCGATCCCGCGGACTTCTGCAATTACCACGTCTACGTCGTGACCAAGCCGCTCCCGCTGTACACCGGTCCTATCGCACCGTGGTTCGAGCAGCAGGGATTCGGTACGCAGTTCGAGGTGGTGGCCGAGTTGCTTCCGCAGGTCGCCGAATGCGGGACGAAGGTCGACGTCAGCTGGTTGCGGTGCGCCGGATATGTGCGCAGCGTGTACCCGCTGCAGTGAGGTGTACGTGGTTGATCCGTTGAACGACGACCTGCTCGACCACGACATGCGCAGGCGGATCGTGGAGATGACGGGGCGGTTGGGTGCGCGACCGGAGGACCTGCCCGCGCTCGGGCAGGCGCACGAGGACGCGGTTCCGTTCTGCTGGACCGCGCCGGCAGGCGGGTGGCACCTCACCGTCCGCGAACGCGATCGGTTGCTGTCGGACCGGCACACCACCGGTCCGGAGGAGTTTCTGTTCTGGGTCGCGGAGTTGGTGTCCGAGCGCATCGCCCTGCGTCTGCACCCGCCGGAGCAGGCCGGTTTCCGGGCCGCGTCCTGGCGCGCCCAGTACCAGTTGCTGCGCGGCATCGACTCGGCGTGGGCCGATGCGTGGCTCACCGAGACCCGGTCGGCGTTGACGGCCGCGGGCGCCGACCGCGCCGTCCTCGACATGCTGCCGACACCGCCGTAGGACGTCCGAAACAGCAGGCGGATTCGGTTCACCCGTGTCGGGTGAGGTGTGCGAGCGCCCGTGTGTCGAGGCTGTGACCAGGAGTGCAGGCGAGGAGAGGCGCATCATGGTCAAGCCATTTCGCGGTGTTGTCAACGTCGACGTTCGGGACTCGGTCCCGGACTGGGCTCCGTTCGAGCCGCCTCGGGCGCCGGACGGAGCGCCGAATGTGCTCTACATAGTGCTCGACGACGTCGGATTCTCGGCCATGAATTGCTACGGCGGGCCGATCGAGACGCCGAACATCGATCGGATCGCGGCGAAGGGTGTCCGGTACACCCAGTGGCACACCACGGCGCTGTGTTCGCCCACGCGGTCCTGTCTGCTGACCGGGCGTAACCACACGCGCAACAGCATGGCCTGCATCACCGAGGCCGCGATCGGATTCCCCAATGCGAGTGGCACCATCCCGCCGGAGAACGGCATGCTCTCGGAGATCCTCGGGGAGCGGGGCTGGAACACGTACATGGTGGGCAAATGGCACCTGTGCCCGACGGACGAGATGAACCTGGCGGCCACCCGCCGGAACTGGCCGAGCGGGCGTGGCTTCGAGCGCTGGTACGGGTTCCTCGGCGCGGAGACCAACCAGTGGTATCCGGATCTGGTCTACGACAACCACCCCGTCTACCAGCCGCGGTCACCGGAGGAGGGCTACCACCTCTCCGAGGACATCACCGACAAGGCGCTCGAGTTCATCAAGGACGCCCGGGCGATCGCACCGGACAAGCCGTTCTTCCTCTACTACGCGCCCGGCGCCTGCCATGCGCCGCACCATGCCCCGGCGGAATGGATCGAGAAGTTCGCGGGCAAGTTCGACATGGGATACGACGCGATGCGCGAGCAGACCCTCGCCCGTCAGAAGGAAATGGGCATCGTCGCGGCAGATACCGAACTTCCGCCGGTCAATCCGATCGGCACCCCCGAGACCCGGTCAGGACCCGAGGGTCAGCCGTTCCCGGAACTCGATTTCACCCGCCCGTGGGACACGCTGGGCGACGACGAGAAGCGGCTGTTCGCGCGGATGGCCGAGGTCTACGCGGGCTTCCTGGCCCACGCCGACCACCAGATCGGGCGTCTGCTCGATTATCTCGAGCACAACGATCAGATGGACAACACGGTCATCGTGGTCGTCTCCGACAACGGCGCGAGCGGGGAGGGTGGACCGAACGGCTCCGTCAACGAGATGAAGTTCGCCAACGGCATCCCGGACGACCTCGCCGAGAACCTCGCGAAACTCGACGATCTCGGCAGCCCCAGGACGTACAACCACTACCCGAACGGGTGGGCGATGGCGTTCAACACGCCGTTCAAGATGTGGAAACGCTACGAGTTCAACGGCGGAACCGCCGACCCGTGCATCATCTCGTGGCCGGCGGGAACCACGGCACGGAACGAGATCCGGGACCAGTACCACCACGCGATCGACGTCGTGCCGACGCTCCTGGACCTGCTCGGGGTCGATGCCCCCGAGACCATCAAGGGGCACGTCCAGAGCCCGTTCGACGGCGTCAGCATGCGCAGCAGCATCGACGACAAGTCCGCGCCGTCGGAAAGGAAGTCGCAGTTCTATTCGATGCTCGGTTCGCGGTCGATCTGGCACGAGGGCTGGAAGGCTGTCACGACACATCCGACCATTGCGGGCTGGGGCCACTTCAACGAAGACGAATGGGAGCTCTACCACACCGACGTCGACCGGGCGGAGGTGAACAACCTGGCAGCGGAGCATCCCGACAAGCTGCGCGAGATGGTGAACATCTGGTTCGCGGAGGCCGGTGCGAACGGCGCGTTTCCACTCGACGATCGGTCGGCCGTCGAGATCATGGGCACACCCCGCCCGCAGCTGACGGCCGCCCGGAACCGGTACGTCTACTACCCGGACGTCGCCGCCGTGTCCGAATGGCAGGCGGTCAACACCCGCGGCCGATCGTTCGTGATCGGGGCACTCGTCGACATCCCCGCGCCGGGCGCCGAGGGCGTGCTCTTCGCGATCGGATCCCGCTTCGGTGGGCACGCACTGTATGTGAAGAACAACCGGCTGCACTACGTCAACAACTTCGTGGGCAGCGACGAACAGATGATCGTCGGCTCCGAGGACGTCCCTTCCGGCACCGACCTGATTCTGTCCGCGTCCTTCGACAAGGACGGGCAGGAACCCACCGCCACCCTGGGAATACTGTCCCTTTTCCACGGGGATCGGAAGGTCGGAGAGGGCCGGATCAGAACCCAGATGGGGGCGTTCGCGGTCGCCGGTGCGGGGCTGTACGTCGGTCGGCATCCGGGCGAGCCGATCACCGAGGACTACCCCGGCGAATCACCGCATCGTTTCACCGGCGGCACGATCGACCGGGTCGCGATCGACGTCAGCGGCGAACCCTACCTCGACCTCGAGCGGGAAGCCGCCCTGATGTTGATGCGGGAGTGAACCGGTCTGCAGGCACCACCGCGTAATACGTCACCGCCGTAGCCGGTCGTCGGCGATATCCTGAGGAGGCGTCCTCGAGAGGTAAGTGGTGCTGAACCAGCGACATGGCTCGGATGAATCGACCTAGCAGTGGCCGATGACGATCCGTTCGAGACCCAACGCGATGTGGACCCGACGGCCACCGCGCAGTTGAGTGCGGACGGGTTCGACGACGCCCAGGAGATCGGGCGCGGAGGATTCGGTGTCGTCTACCGATGCTCGCAGGCCGCACTCGACCGGACCGTGGCCGTCAAGGTTCTGACAACCGATCTCGCGAAGGAGAACCGGGAACGATTCTTCCGGGAACAGCGCGCGATGGGCCGGCTGACCGGCCATCCGAACATCGTGACCGTGCTCGAAGTCGGCATCACGGGAAGCGGCGATCCGTTTCTCGTGATGCCCTACCACCCGCAGGGCTCCCTCGACGCCCGTATCCGACGACACGGCCCGCTGTCGGTGGACGAGGTGCTGCACCTCGGGGTCAAGCTCGCGGGCGCACTCGAGACCGCACACCGGCAGGGCATCGTCCATCGGGACGTCAAACCCGCGAACGTCCTCCTCACCGAATACGGTGAGCCGGCGCTCACGGACTTCGGGATCGCACACATGTCCGGGGGTTTCGAAACCACCACGGGCATCGTCACCGGTTCTCCCGCCTTCACCGCACCCGAGGTCCTCGGCGGCGCCTCCGCGAGCCCGGCCTCGGACATCTACGGGCTGGGTGCGACCCTGTTCTGTGCGGTCACCGGGCACGCCGCGTTCGAGCGGCGCAGCGGCGAACGGCTGGTAGCCCAGTTCGTCCGCATCACCACCGAGCCGGCACCGGATCTTCGCGACCAGGGGATCGCGGACGACGTCACGACCGTGATCGAGCAGGCGATGGCCCGCTTGCCGGAGGATCGGCCGTCCTCTGCCGCCGCATTCGGCGAGAAGCTGCGCGACGTCCAGCTCCGCCGCGGCGTGCCCGTAGACGTCATGGCCCTGCACGAGTCACCGAACATACCCGTACCCGACTCGCCGGACTCTCCGCGCCGAACGTCCCTCGGTCCGTCCGCAAATCGGGCCGGAAATCTACCTCTGGAATTGACCAGCTTCGTCGGGCGCAGGCATGAACTCACCGAGGCGAAAAGTCTACTGGCATCGTCGCGGCTGCTGACGCTGACCGGTATCGGAGGAGTCGGGAAGACGCGTCTGGCACTACGGCTTGCCACAGCGATGCAGCGCGAATTCGCCGACGGGGCTTGGCTCGTCGAACTCGGCGAGGTCCGTGACCCGTCGCTGGTGATCGACGTCGTCGCCACCACCTTCGGATTGCGGGACCAGACGGCCCGGTCTCTTCGAGAAATCCTGCTGGACTTCCTGTCTTCGCGGGAACTCCTGCTGATACTGGACAACTGCGAACAAGTGGTCGATGCCGTGGCCGACCTCGCGACGACGCTGTTGCAACAGTGCCCGAGCCTGCGGATCGTCGCGACCAGCCGGGAGCCCCTGACAATCGGCGGGGAAGTGACGTTGCGCGTGCCGCCGCTGACCGTGCCCGACCCGGATCGCGAGCCGTCACTCCAGGGTCTGCCCCGCTACGACGCGGTGTCGCTGTTCACCGAGCGCGCCACCGCCGCGGTGCCGGCCTTCGCCCTGACCGAGACCAACAAGACCGCGGTGACCCGAATCTGCCGTCGGCTGGACGGGTTGCCGCTACCGATCGAACTGGCGGCGGCGCGGTTGCGGGCGATGTCACCCGAGCAGATCCTGCAGCGCCTGAGCGACCGCTATGCGTTGCTGACTCGCGGAAGCCGCGGCGCACCTTCGCGCCAGCAGACGCTGAGGCTGTGTCTCGATTGGAGCTACGAACTCTGCACCGGGCAAGAGCAACGGGCGTGGGAACAGCTGTCGGTCTTCGCGGGCAGTTTCGAACTGGATGCGGCAGAACAGGTATGCGGAGCAGGCGGCGAGGCACAGGATCTGCTGGACGCGGTGGCATCGCTCGTCGACAAGTCGATCCTCACCCGGGAAGACCAGGGCACGACGGTGCGGTACCGGCTGCTCGAGACTCTCCGCGATTACGGCCGGGAGAAGGCTCAGCAGACCGGCGACTATGCGAACCTGCGTCGACGGCACCGGGATTGGTATCACGAGTTGGCCCACACCGCTGAAGCCGAGTTCATCGGACCTCGGCAGCTCGAATGGCTCTCCCGGTTCAACCGCGATCAGCCGAACTTGCGGGATGCCATGGAATTCTGCCTGGACGAGGGTGACGTCGAGGAAGGTTTGCAGATCGCCACCGTCGCGTCCCTGCTCTGGGGTACCCGAGGTCTGCTCAGCGAGACCCGGCGATGGCTCGACCGGTTTCTGTCGTCCCCGAATCTGGCGCCGACGCTTGTCACATTCAAAGCGCTCTACGCCGACTGTCTGGTGGCCGAACAGCAGCGAGACCATCAGCGGGGTGTCGCCCTGGTCGAGCAGGCGCGTGCCCTTGCCGATCGGGTCCCCGATCCACTCGTGCACGCCATTCTCGACCACGCGGACGGTGTCTGCGGGATCTTCAGCGGTGACCTCGCGCGTGCGTCCTCCGGTTTCGAGCGGGCACTGCCTGTGCTTCGAGAAGCGCAGCGCGAGATGGTCATACACGTCGAAACGCTCACGTTGCTCGGGCTGACCTACGAGCTGCTCGACGCCGATCCCCGCCGGGCGGTCGAATGCTACGAGGAAGCCCTTGCGATCACCGAACGTCACGGGGAATCCGTGTATCGGGCCTACGCGCTGTGGGTCATGGCGGTTGCCCAGTGGCGGCAGGGCGAACGGCGTCGTGCCACCGAGTTGCTCGAGGAGGGGCTGCGGCTCAGCCGACTCGTCGACGATCCGGTCGGTTGCGCGAATTGCCTCGAGGCGCTCGCCTGGATCGCCGGAGGCACTCATCCCAAGCGCGCCGCAATGTTGATGGGAGCTTCCGAAGCCATCGGCCACGCCGTGGGAAGCCCTGCTGTTTTCGTCCCCGACCTGCTCGTTCATCACGACGAATGCGAACGGGTCGTCCGCCGGATGCTCACCGAGAAGGACTACCAGGACGCGCGGCAACAAGGCCGGAAAATGGATCTCGACGCGGCCGTCTCGTACGCACTCGGTGAACGACCCCAGAAAGTCACCGCACCGTCCGGATCGGTGAAACTGACGAAACGCGAACAACAGGTCGCCGAGCTGATCGCCGAGGGGCTGACCAACAAGGCCATCGCCGCCCGGCTCGTGATCGCACAGCGCACCGCGCAGGGACACGTCGAACGCATACTCGCCAAACTCGGATTCACCTCGCGGGCACAGGTCGCATCCTGGGTCGTGGAGGAACGTCGATCGCCGTAGTTTCGACGGATGGCTCAATCGAAGGCACTCAGGCGCCGGCGAGGACGGACACGACCGACGCGACTGTCACCGTGTTGAAGACGAACGCGATCACGGCGTTCACCGCGACCGTCCGGCGCATGGCATCGGAGGTCACCTCGACATCGGTCGTCCCGAAGGTCGTCATCACGGATACGGCGAAGTAGACGTAACTGGCCCACCGCGGTGGCGGGCCGGGAAAGTGCAGTCCCTGGCCCTGCTCGACGACGTTGTCCGCGTAGAAGGTGATCGCGAACGACACCAGCACGCAGGTCCAGGACACGACCACCAGGACGACCGCGACGCCGATCCGGAGTGGGTCCGGCAGAGCGCCACCGCCACGACCCGGCAGCCACACCACCGCGACCGCGAGTGCGATCGCCGCCATGAAGAGGGAGACCCCGGGACCGGGAGCGGTGCCCAGGACATAGCGCTGCAGTACCGTCCCGCGGCTCTCGCGTTCCGCCCACTGCTGCACCACCGTGTCCGGTGCCTGGGAGAACGCCACGACCGTGACCACGAGATATGCCACGAGGTAGAGGAGGAGCACGATCACGCTCGCGTCGGCGACGCCGAGGAAAGCCGACCCCGGGGCGCCGAGAAGTACCGCCGCAACGGCAGCCACCAGCAGGCTCGCGCCGGAGCGGCGGCGCTCGGAGAGCCACCTTCCAACGAATGGAGACAAGGCGCGGGCCCCTTCCTTCGTCGAATTGCCGCCGTCCGGCGGTGAGTCCCAGTCTTCTATGCCCGCGCGACCTCGCGCAGGTGCAGGCACACCTCGTCGATCGCCTGCTTCGCCTGCGCGAAGACGCCGACTTCGGTGACGAAGCCGTGGAAGACGCCGGGATACCTGGTCAGCGAGACGGGGACACCTCCGCGCCGCAGCCGCTCCGCGTAGGCCTCGGCGTCGTCCCGGATCGGGTCGACCTCCGCGGTGAGGATCAGCGCAGGCGGCAGGCCGCGCAGCGACTCGGCGCGCATGGGTGCCGCGAGGTGGTCGTCCGCCCGATGTCCCGGGCCGACGTACTGGTCCCAGAACCAGCGCGCGTCCGGGGTGCTCAGCAGCGGCGCATCGGCGAATTCCGACCACGACGGCGTGGTGAACGAACCGTCGACGGCGGGGTAGGCAAGTACCTGAGTCACCGGGAGGGGGCTGCATTCGTCGCGCCGGTGCAGGCAGAAGCGGCGGCGAGATTACCGCCGGCAGAGTCGCCCCCGACCGCGATCCGTCCCGGATCGATGCCGAGTTCCGGTGCTGTCCGGGTCAGCCACGCGTAGGCGTCGAGGCAATCTTCCAGCGCTGCCGGGTAGGGGTTTTCGGGTGCCAGCCGGTAGTCGAGGGACACGACCGCCCAGCCGGATGTGCACCGAGATCGCGAAGAGCGGATACCCCGGCGTCGAGATCGACGGCGAAGCAGAGTCCCGCCACCTCGGCCCGATCCATCTGGAGATCTCATGAGCAAGGCAGTCCACCGGCGATACGTCGCATTCTCCGATGCCCACTACGCGGGCAATCTGGTCGACGGCGCCTTCGCTCTGAAGTTGTTCGGAGACGTCGGCACGAACCTGTCGATCGAGACCGACGGCCACGAGGGACTGTTCGCCGGCTACTCGTCGGTCGAGTTCCTCGCCCCGATCCGCGGCGGCGACGTCGTCGAGGCCGAGGCCGAGCTGGTGAAGAAGGGCAACCGGAGCCGGACAGTCGATTTCGAGCTCCGGGTGATCTGCCGCGGCTCCGACGGCACCGGTCGCTCGCAGGTCCTGGAGCCGCCCGTGGTCGCGGTGCGCGCTCGCGGCACCGCGGTCATCCCTGCGGACGAGACGGAGTAACGAAGATGGAGCTGATTCACGAGACCGGGTGGGCGGCACCACCCGCCGCTGTCGAACCGCCCCTGACCGGTGACATCGACTGCGACGTGGTCGTGATCGGCGGCGTCGGCGGCATGTCGGCTGCGCTTCGCCTCGCCGAGAAGGGCACCGACGTGGTGCTCCTCGAGGCGCAGACGCTCGGCTGGGGCGCCAGCTCCCGCAACGCCGGATACATCACGAACTCGATCGCGGCCGACCCGGAGCTGCTGGGTTTCCTGCTGAAGCGCGAACGGTTGCGCACCCTGTACCGGTATGCCGAGAACGCGGTGCACTTCGCCGAGGACGCCATCGTCCGCCACGGAATCGACTGCGGCTACAAGTCGGAGGGCATCGTGATGGCCGCCGTCTCCAAGGGTCAGCTGCGGCACGCGCGCCGCAACGCGAAGGTGATGGCCGAGGCCGGGTCGTCGGCCGAATTCGTCGAGGGCCGGGAGGCGGGCCTGCCGGACGGCTTTCTCGGCGGAATGCGTGAGGGTGTCGGGGGCACGCTCAACCCGCACGCCCGACGCGATCGTCGCCCTCCGCACGCCCGACGCGATCGTCGCCCTCCGCAGACCGAGGACGAACTCACCCTCGCTGGTCGAGACCGAACTCGTTGCACCCGAGCGACTCGACGAGATCGGCTGGACCAGCCCCGCCCCGCTGGTCACGCTGCACATGATCATCGAGAGCTACCGCGTCACCCCGCGCGGCACCATCGTGTTCGGCACCGCCGCGTGCAGACCGGCCGGAACCCGCTGCCGGACCGCACCCCGGCGCGGAATGTCGCCGACGACCTCGTGCGCGGATTCCGCGAGCGTTTTCCGGGCCTGCGCGACGTCGAGCCGCAGCAGGCGTGGGGAGGCTGGATCGGCATGAGCTCCACGTGGCTCCCCGTCGCCGGTGAGGCCTCCGACAACGTGCTGTACTCACTCGCCTGCAACGGCCACGGCTTCGCCCAGGCGCAGTACGTGGGCCACCTGTTGGCGGACCGGGTCGGCGGCGCGCCGCTGCACGACGACCTCGCAGCGATCTGGCACGGCCGCAAGCGCTTCTGGCCCAGCCTCGTCAGCGGGCCCGCGTTGCACGCGACCTGGCTCGCCGACCGAGCCACCGACCGCCTGGCCGCCCTCACGAACTGACCATCGGTGCCCGTCACCTTCCAAGGAGAAATCATGTCCATTCGAGAACTGCTCTTCGCGGTCGCGGACATCTGGATGATCGCCGTCGGATTCACCTACGGGATCAAATTCATCCGGAACTACAAGAACTACCTGCTCGGCATCGAGTGGATCATCGTGGCGACCTCGGGATCGAACTTCCTGATCTACGGGCTCATCAAGGCCGGTCACGACAGCCCGATGTACTTCTTCGCGTCGTTCTTGGACGCATTCTCCCGGTCCGTCGGTATCACGCTGATCCTGGTCCTCGGGCTGATGAAGGTGACCCATCGGTACAAGCCGTCCGTGGCGGTGGACATCGGCGCCTTCGCCCTCGCGGCCGTTGTGGGTTTCCTGCTCACCGGGTACCAGAACGAGATCGGCGCGCCGGCGAAGATCTTCTTCGTCGTGGTCAACGTGCTCACCACGACCTTCCTGATCTATTTCGTCAAGCGCCTGTGGGACATTCGCGAGCGCGGGCACGCCATCTGGGCCGCCGTCGCCACCGCCTGCGGATTCGTCATCGCCTCGATCTACGACTTCGTCCACATCCCGGGCGACGACTCGGAGCACACCATCTTCTACATCCTCGCACTGTCCACGTGGGGCCTGCAGATGTTCACGTACTACCGCGCGTACCGGGCGTTCGACGCCCACAACAAGGCCGATTCGCCGGCCCTTCCCTCTGATCGATCCGAAGTCAGGAACCAAGCATGACCACATACGAAGTGCATGAGGAGACCGCCGAGGTCGTCGTCGTCGGCGCCGGAATGTCGGGGTTGACGGCGGCCACGACGCTGGCGCCGGAGGCCGACGTGGTGGTGCTCGAATCCACCGATCGCACGGGTGGCCGGGTCGAGACCGTCCGGAAGGGCGACTACTGGATCAACGTCGGCACTCAGTTCACCGAGGGCACAGGCACACTGATCGATGCCCTCGACCGGCACGGCATCGAGATGGGCTCGCTCGCGGGCAAGAGCGTCGCGCTGTACCTGAACGGCGGTGTGGTCGACACCTCGAATCCCGTCGCGCTCATGTTCCGCACGCGGATGACCATGATGGACCGGATCGGCATGGCCATCGTCGGTGCCCGCATCCTCGCCGTCATGCCGTTCCTGGAGTCGCAGAGCCGTGTCGCGCAACGGGTTCGCGCCAACCTCGACACCAAGCTGGCGTCGTACCTGCTGAGGGGCGTCCGGTCGAAGCTGGCCGCCGCGGTCGTCCGGTCGTGGTCGGCGCAGTGGATGGGATGCGAGGTGGAGGAGACGGCCGCCACCCAGTTCGTCACGTCGGTCGGTCTCGCGCTGGCCGACCCGGAGAAGATCCCGAACTTCTCGCTGCCGGTGGGTGGCAACCAGACGTTGACCGACGTGCTGGCGGAAGATCTCGGTGACCGGATCCGGCTGAATTCGTCGGTGCACTCCGTGCGGCAGGACGGTGGCGGCGTGGTCGTCGACTACCTCGACGGTGACCGGCAGGTGCGGCTGCGGGCGAAGCGCGCGATCGTGACCGCGCCCGCCGATATCGCCGAGCGGATCATCCCGGACCTCACGCAGCAGCATCGGAATGCGTTCAACGACATCACCTACGGCCGGTACGTGATCGTCGGATTCTTCACCGACGAAGTCGGGCCGCAGCGCTGGGACGACTACTTCGGTGTCTCGACGCCGCAACTGTCGTTCCAGGCGATGTTCAACCACGCCGCGGCGATGCGGACCGGCGACGACCGCAAACCGGGTGGAGCACTGGCCTGTTTCGCAGGCGGCGCCCACGCCGACGCGTTGTTCGACCTTCCGGACGAGGAGATCGTGTCGCGATACCGGCAGGACCTGCTCGCGGTGTTTCCCGAGCTGGAGGGAAAGCTGGGCGAGGGCATCGTGCGGAAGCACCACCGGGTCGTGCCCTTCTGGGCGCCCGGGCGGAGGAATTCGCTTCCGACGCTTCGTGATCCGCTCGGCGACATCTACCTCGCCGGCGACTACCAGCTCGATCTGCCGTCGCTCGCCGACGCGGCCACGTCCGGCGAGCGTGCGGCGAACGCTGTACTGGCGAGCCTGGGACGGTCGCGTTAGACAGACAGGTCCGGAACCTACGGCGACTTCCGCCGTAGGTTCCGGACCTCGATTGCGTGTGGAACTACGTCAGAGGACGTAGAGCATCTCCTGGTACGTGGGCAGCGGCCAGAGGTCGTCGGCCACGATGTCCTCGAGGCTGTCCGCCGCTGCGCGAACGGCGGCCATGGCGGGCAGGAGGGCGTCCTTGGCATGCGTGGCCTCGGACAATGCCTCCGATTCGCCCTGAGCGGCGAGCGCCGACTTCAACTCGGCGAGCGCGGCCCGGAGGTTCGCCAGGGGTTCCGACACGGCCTCGAGTGCGGACAGGTCCGCGTCCACGCCGGCCGCCTTCAGCGCCGCGACGTTCTGCGCCAACTCGGTCTGGTAGCGAATCGCGGCGGGGAGGATCGACGTCTGTCCCAACTCCAGGGTCAGCCGTGCTTCCACACCGATCGTGAGCGCGTACTGCTCGAGACCGATCTCGTAGCGCGAGTGCATCTCCCGGTGGTTGAACACCTGGTACTTGCCGAACAGTTCGACCGCCGATTCGGTGATCAGTTCGGGCAGCGCGTCGAGGGTGGTGCGCAGGTTCGGCAGTCCGCGCGCGGCCGCCTCATTCTGCCAGTTCTCCGAGTACCCGTCCCCGTTGAACACGACGTCACCGTGGTTGGTGATGATCTCGGTGAGCAGGTTCTGCACTGCTGTGTCGAAGTCGGTTCCGTTCGCGACCGCGGTCTCGAGTTCGGTGGCGATGTAGTCGAGGGACTCGGCCATGATCGTGTTGATGGTGACGATGGGACCGCTGACGGTCTGCATCGAACCCGGCGCCCGGAATTCGAACCGGTTGCCGGTGAAGGCGAACGGGCTCGTGCGGTTGCGGTCGCCCGGATCGGTCGGGAGCACGGGCAGGGTGTCGACACCGATCTTCATGGTGCCCTTCCCCTTCGACGAGGTGGCCGCCCCCTTCGCGATCTGCTCGAACACACCGGCCAGCTGATCTCCGAGGAAGACGGAGATGATGGCCGGGGGAGCCTCGTTCGCGCCGAGTCGGTGATCGTTGGTCGCCGAGGCGACGGAGGCGCGGAGCAGGCCGCCGTACTTGTGCACACCGCGGATGACGGCGGCACAGAACACGAGGAACTGGGCGTTGTCGTGCGGGTTGTCGCCGGGCACGAGGAGGCTGCCGAGTTCGGAATTACCGAGCGAGAAGTTGACGTGCTTGCCGGAGCCGTTGACACCGTCGAACGGCTTCTCGTGGAACAGACACGCCATGCCGTGCTTCTTGGCGATCGTCTTGAGTGTCGTCATCAGCAGCTGCTGGTGGTCGGCCGCGATGTTGCCGCGCTCGAACATCGGTGCGATCTCGAACTGGCCGGGGGCGACCTCGTTGTGCCTGGTCTTCGCCGGAATACCGAGCTTGAACAGCTCACGTTCGGTGTCCATCATGAAGCCGAGAACACGCTCCGGGATGGCGCCGAAGTAGTGGTCGTCGAACTCCTGACCCTTGGGCGGCTTGGCGCCGAACAGGGTGCGGCCGGAGTTGAGCAGGTCGGGCCGGGCCAGGAAGAAGTGGCGGTCGACGAGGAAGTACTCCTGCTCCGGTCCGCAGAACGAGACGATGTTCTCGACGTTCTCGTGGCCGAAGAGCGTCAGGATGCGTTCCGCATGGACACCCATCGCCTGCTGGGACCGCAGGAGCGGCGTCTTGTGGTCGAGCGCGTCGCCGGTCATCGACACGAACACCGTCGGAATGCACAGGGTGTTGCCGTTCGGGTTCTCCAGCACGTACGCCGGGCTGGTGACGTCCCACCCGGTGTAACCGCGCGCCTCGAACGTGTTGCGGAGCCCGCCGTTGGGGAAGCTCGACGCGTCGGGTTCGCCCTGCACGAGTGTCTTACCTGCGAATTCGGCGAGCGCCGACCCGTCACCGACAGGGTCGAAGAAGCTGTCGTGCTTCTCCGCGGTCAGGCCCGTGAGGGGGTAGAAGACGTGCGCGTAGTGCGTGGCGCCCTTCTCGAGCGCCCAGTCCTTCATCGCCGACGCGACCGCGTCGGCGACCATCGGGTCGAGAGGCTTGCCCTTCTCGATCGTGGCGATGACGGACTTGTAGACCGACTTCGGCAGACGCTTCTGCATCACGGTCTTGCTGAACACGTTCTGACCGAAGATCTCGCCCGGCTTCTCGTCGTCGACGAAACTGACGGCCGGAGGCACATAGGCCTCGACGTCCTTGATCGCCTGCAGACGGACGGCATTCCCACTCATGTGTTTCTCCCTCGCGTGTACCCCGCGGATGAGGTGGGGGTGCGTCGGGGCAACACTGTACGAACGGAACGTAACGTCAATGTTTCGTGCAGATTTCTCGGCCGTGTCCGTCGCCGTGACGGTGCTCACTCGGAGTCCCCTGAGGATAAGGCGTACGGCAAAACTACACCGTTCGGATTCGGTACGTCGGTCGAGGTGCACCAGGGACTGTGTGGCGGTGTCCCGCTTCGGGCACTCTCGAAGTATGGGATCGGACGCGGACAGGCCCACCAGTTCGTCGGCCGCGGCGGTCGGTGGACGGCTGATGCGCCTGGCCGGTGACCGTGACGCCGCCCGGTTCTCCGACGAGATATCCCGGGTGTGCGCCGAACCACATGCGGTCGGAGAAAGACCGGAATACAAGGACGTGCTCGCCTGGGTTGTCGATGCGATCGTCGGGGTGGTCGTCGCGCGGCTGGGCGCCGCGGGACCAGGGGAGAGGTTCATCCTCGATCTGCGCTTCACGGACGGCGGGTTCGTCGACGTCGACGCGTTGTCGGCGTCGGAGCGATGGGTGCTGCGGACGGTGTCGGCGTTCCTCGCCGAGGACCTCGCGGAGGCGCAGCGGGCGATGACCGCTGCCGAGCAATTCGACGTCACCATGCGGGCGGAGACCCTGGCCGATGCCCTGATCTGGCTCGACTTCGTTCTCGACGTCGACCTGCCCGACCCGCCCGACGTCACCACCGCCTAGCGGGGGCTGTCGGTCGGAACGCTCGGTCCACCCGTGTCTCCCGCCCCGTGGTCGTGGTGCTCATGGGCGGTCAGGAGCAGGTGGTCGAATCGGGCGCGGAACGAGTCGGGGAGGGTCGCCTCTGCGGCGAGGGCGTGCACGAAGCGTTCGGCGAGCGTGCGGAGCTTGGTGTTGGTTTCCTGCGAGCGCCAGGTCAGGATGCCGAAGGCTCGTTCGGAGGAGATGCCGTAGACGAGCATGAGCGCACCCTTGGCCTGCTCGATCACCGCCCGCGACTTGGCGAGTTCGGCGACGGCCTCGGTGAGCGCGCGGTTGTATCCGCGCGGGTCGGTCTCCAACGATTCGGTTACGTCGATGTAGTACCCGGACGTGCCGGTGACCTGACCGCTCTCGTCGAACATGCGGTCGCCGACCACGATCACGTGGTGGATGCGACCGTCGGTGTCGATGATGCGGTGTTTGCTGCAGAACGGCTCGCCGGCGTGGATCATCTTGTCGAACAGTGCCGCGACCTGCGGTTGATCGTCCGGATGTTTGTGGGACAGGAGGAGTTCGGTGGTCGGGGTGACCTCACCCGGTCGGTAGCCGTGCATCCGGGCGACGGGGTCGGACCACTGCCAGCGTTCACCGTCGAGGTAGAACCGGAAACTTCCGCCCTGTGGGGGTGCATTCGAGCCGAGGAGTTCACCACTGTCCACAGCCTCACCCGCTGTTCTCTGCGCTCGACCGGCCTTACCTCGATGCCATTGCCAGTATGCCGAGCGCGCACGTCGGAGGGTGCACGAATCGGTCAGGAAATCAGCTTCCGCTGCCGAGTCGCGGCCCGGCGGATCTGCAGAATCCTGATGCTGCCCACGAGTGCCACGATCACCGCGCCGGCGATTGCGGCGAACAGAAGCGTGACACCGAGCGGGACCGTGAACTCCCAGGCGAACAGCTCCAGAACGACGCCGTCGAGATTCTGGAGGATGAAGACGAGCAGCAGGACGAGGACGAGAGTTCCGATCACCAGCCCGGTCCAGGTCGCCCCGGTACGGGTGTGCCGAATCCCCTTGCCTCGGGCCACCTCGGGCGGTACATCGTGCGCGCCGGGGCGGGACGTCGGGTTGTCGCTACCCGCCGGGACATTCGGTCCGGCGCCCGGAGTTTCTTCGAAGGGACGTGCCATGAAAATCGAGTACCCCGACCGGCATTCGCCAATCCGGCTCGCTGGCCGACCTGGACGGTCCTGCCGGCTGTGGACTCAACCGGCGGGACCTGGTGACGGCCGTGCCCGGGCGCGGCCGAAACCTATTGGTAGGAGTACCCATAAGGCCTTCGCCGTCCAATGCGACATTGGTTCACTCAGCCGGAACCGATGTGACATTGGGCGACACAGATCAGTCCGCCCAGAGAGGGTTTCTGGAGGTGGACACGATGTTGATGCGTACGGATCACAGTTGGTGGGTGCCACTCGCAGCGGACCCGGAACTTCAACGCATCCTCGCCGCCTACGCGCTGCTCCGCGACCCCCGACCGTCGTGCCGCCTACGTACGCGGCCGAGTTCTCGCTCCGGATCGGGCCGCTTTGCCGGCACCGGTGAGTGCGGGGTCAGCCACGTCCGCGAGTGGGTGATCCGACCGTCGATCACCCTCACCCGTACACGCCGGTCACCTGCGTTCGATGACCTGCTGCGCGACGACGTTGAGTCGCGTGTTCGTTTCCTGAGACAACTTGGTGAGTAGTTCGAAAGCTTGAATCGCGTCGATGGCGAACCGTTCCATCAGCATGCCCTTGGCTTGCCCGATGATGTCACGGGAGGAAATCGCGGATCGGAGCTGTTCTTCGGTACGCGCCGCCGTCAATGCCAACGCCGCATGAGCCGCCAGAACTTCGACCATGGCTTCTTGCTCGGGGCCGAAGGCGTTGGGTTCGAACGCGAAAAGGTTCAGAGCTCCCATCTTTTCCCGTGCGGTGTACAGCTGGAAGGAAATGGAACTGAGGATCCCTGCGTCGACAGCGGCTGCGGTGAACTGTGGCCACCGCGTATCGGAGCGAAGATCGTCGCTGCGGACGACGAGATTCTTGATCGCCGCCACCACGCATGGTCCCTGCCCGAGCTCTTCTTGTACGGAGTCGAGTTTCCGGAGCAGCGGCGACGTGGGTGCCACCGTCTCGAACTTGGTTCCCTTGGATACGAGGAGGATTCCGGCGCAGGACTTGGAAGGAATCAGGTCGACCGCGGAGGCCGTGACCGCCCGGAGTCGCTCGTCGACCGTGCGGGGCGCAGACAGGGTTCGTGCGAGCGTAGCCATGGTCTGACTGAGGTTCTCGGTGTCCGATGTGTTCATGCCAACCCCTTCGCCGTGCGTGGTCTCCTTCACAGACCTCTGCGCCCACAATCAGCTGTGCCTACGACGCGAGTACCCCGAAGGTGATTCCGCATCACACGGAAATGGGAGTCCGTTCCCAGGCGCGATGAAATTTCATCAGCGCCGTGAGGCCGTCGAACAGTGCAGACGCGTCGTCGGCGATCACGATGCCGGGGGCGTCGCCGGGAATGCGGGCCTCGTCGAGGAGGGGGCGACCGGTGGCCCATCCCCCGATCGCCTTGCAGTGCCGGAATGCTTCCGTCAGCAACACGAGCACCCGTGGGTCCGACGTCGGAGTCGCGACGACGACGGCGTCGAACTCCACCGACCGCATCGTGAGGAATGTTCGCGACACGGGCACGGCGTTCTTGCCCGAGCCCAGTTCGCCGCCGTGCGGCCCGATGACGAGCGGCACCATGCTGTTCTTGCCGATCTTCTCGACGAGGTCGCCCACCTCGGACAGATCCGACTCGTCGTCGGCGACGATGCCGATGATCCGACCGTCCAGCGGCCACTCGGCTCCGACCTGCGACAGCGCGGGGCTGGGCGTCGGCGCGATGTCGTACGCGACGGTCGGCTCCGGTATCCGGAGGCCGAGCCCCTCGGCGACCGTCGCGCACAGGCCGGGGTCGATATTCGCGACGACCCCGAGGGCGCGCTCCTTGATCGCCCGCTCGTAACACTTGCCCAGCTCGAACGTGTAGGCCTGGGCGACGTGTGCCTGCTCGACGGCGCTGAGGCTGGCGTAGAACAGTCGGGCCTGCGAGAAGTGGTCGTCGTAGCTGGCGGGTGCGCCCCGCAACTTCGTCGTTTCGGGCATCGGGACCGGTACCTCGACGAATGCCGTGTCGACCCCGGCGAGGAAGGGACAGCCGGCGTCGAGGGAGTTCGGCCGGTACGGTGCAACCCCGGGATGGACCCCGCTCTGGTGCATGCCGTCTCGCAGCATGTCGTTGACTTCCGCATGCGGTCGATTGATCGGGATCTGCCCGAAGTTGGGCCCACCGAGCCGGCTGATCTGGGTGTCGAGGTATGAGAACAGCCGCGCCTGAAGCAGCGGGTCGTCGGTGGTGTCGATCCCCGGGACGAGGTGCCCGGGGTGGAATGCCACCTGCTCGGTTTCGGCGAAGAAGTTCGTCGGATTCGCATTGAGCGTCATCAACCCGATCGGTTGTACCGGCGCCAATTCCTCGGGCACGAATTTGGTCGGATCGAGCAGATCGATGCCCTCGAACATCTGCTCCGGGACATCGGGGAACGCCTGGATACCCAGTTCCCACTGGGGGTAGGTGCCGGACTCGATCGCGTCGGCGAGGTCGCGGCGGTGATAGTCGGGGTCCATGCCGTTGACGATCTGGGCTTCCTCCCACACCAGGGAGTGCACACCCAGTTTCGGCTTCCAGTGGAATTTCACGAGTGAACTGTCGCCCCCAGCGTTCACCATCCGGAATGTGTTGACCCCGAATCCTTCCATCATTCGGTACGAGCGCGGGATGCCTCGATCGGACATGTTCCACAACGTGTGCGCGGTGGCTTCGGTATGCAGCGACACGAAGTCCCAGAAGGTGTCGTGCGCACTCTGTGCCTGCGGGATCTCGCGGTCCGGGTGCGGTTTGCCGGCATGGATGATGTCGGGAAACTTGATGCCGTCCTGAATGAAGAACACGGGAATGTTGTTGCCCACCAGGTCAAAGGTGCCTTCGCCGGTGTAGAACTTGGTCGCGAACCCTCGGGTGTCGCGGACGGCGTCGGCCGACCCCCGGGAGCCGAGCACGGTGGAGAATCGGACGAAGACCGGGGTTTCGACGTCCTCGGCGAGGAACGCCGCCTTGCTGATCGGTTCAGCGGAGCCGTATCCCCGGAAGACACCGTGGGCGGCGGCGCCGCGTGCGTGCACCACCCGCTCCGGGATCCGCTCGTGATCGAAGTGCGTGATCTTCTCGCGCAGGTGGTGGTCCTGCAGCAGGGTCGGTCCTCGCTCACCGGCCTCGAGGGAGTGATCGGTGTCGTACAGACGC
Organism: Rhodococcus opacus B4; assembly: GCF_000010805.1. Taxonomy (NCBI): domain Bacteria; kingdom Bacillati; phylum Actinomycetota; class Actinomycetes; order Mycobacteriales; family Nocardiaceae; genus Rhodococcus; species Rhodococcus opacus. The sequence continues at coordinate 3,980,032 of NC_012522.1, forward strand.
GCGCCCTGCGCGGTCGTCAGGTGTGCTCCCTGCTGGCCACGCGCCGTGGCCGGTCCCTCCACCGGTCGCCCGGTCGCGGTTTGCAGTGCGGGCGCCTGCTGGTCGGACTTGGGCGGCAACGGCTCGGTGGGCTCCGTGGGCTCGGCGACCGCCGGGGTGCCGGACCCGGGTGTGCCGGGAATGGGCGGGTTCTTCTTGGGCACGGCGTAGCTCCTCGCTGAAAAAATCGATGGGATCGGCGCCGCAACGTTGCTGTACGGTCTGCTCTTCTCGGAGTGCCCAGACGTTCGCAAAACGAATCACGCACTACGAGGGCGCGCATCCGAACTGTCCCTTCGAGAGATACGGTTTCGCATTCGCGTCCCAGGGCATAGCTATTGCAGATGTCAACGACAAATGAGGCGAAGATCATGACCACCGAACCAGGCAAGCAGCTACACGAGGAACCACAATCCGAACGCGGACCCCAGGGATCGCGAGACGCGGGTCCGGACCAGGCCGGCGCAGACGAGACGGGCCGCGAGGCCGGTTCGCTGAATCAGGAGGAAGTCGCCTCCACCGCGGAGCAAGGCAGGAACCCTACGGCCGCCGCCGGCTCGTTGCCGCCCGGTGACGCCGAGCCGCCGATTCCGCCGTACGAAGGCCGGACGACGAGCACGCAGTCGGGGCGCCCGGAGCACGACGACCATGTGGACTCCGGCGGCACGCAGTAGCCGGAATTGATGGAGACCGAGGCAGCGACTCGTGAGTGGGGCCCGCGCACCAGGCGGGCGCCGGTAAGGCCGAACGCACGAACTAGCGACGATTCGAATAGCCGTGCACTGCAGATCGGTTCGGAGACCTGCCGCATGAGAAGGCGTCCCGCCGGGTACACGTCTTCCGTGGAGATCATTGGAATCCTGATTCTGGTCGGCGTCATCGCGTACGTCTCGTTCAAGAGACGCGGAAGGAAGAAGTCCACGGGGAACTGAACGCGGAATACAACCCGGCGGTCGGCTGTTGAAAGTGGCGACAGTGGCGCGCATACCCCGGGTACCGCATCAGAAAAGTCGCCGAGAGCGACCACTTGCCGAGAGGCGCTGTGGCGTCACTGTCACCCGCGACCGGGCAAGACCTACAGTGCGTAGCGTTCTCGGAGCGGATGAGGAGCCGCCGACGCCGGGGAAGGTGCCGGCGGCTCTCCTCTGATTTCCCACGTAGTCCACGTCGAAGGTGTTCACGCCGGGATTCGGGTAGTCGACTACTCGGTTCAACCGGCGAAGGTCGCCGTACGGTCGGTCCTGTATCGCATTCGCGAATCGATGAAAGGACACCGAAATGGCTTGGTCGACAACGCCTCAGGGGCTTTTTCTCGCCGCTGGTCAGGCGAATCAATTCTCCTTCTCGTTCGGGGACATCTGGAAGGGGCCGCAGCTGGCGACGGCGAAACTCGATGCCAGTCAGGGAGGCGGCGGCACGAAGATCCTGGTGACGCAGTGGCAGGGCACCGCCAACCAACCGGTGTTCGGCGGACCCAGTAAGCAGTGGTACGTGCTCGGCATTCACAACAGCTCGAACTCGGGCATCTGGTTCCATCTCGAAGGAGGCGTACTCGCATGACCACACCGAAGGTTTCCCACGTGCAGGTCCTGGCCGACGAGACCGGCAGCATTCTCGCCGCCGTCATGCGGACCGCGGAGCCGGATTCGAACCCGGGCCCGGGTGAGGACGTCGCGCCCCAGGTCTCACTTCTCGCCTCGGAAGGGCAAGTGTTGCACGACCTCTCCATTTCCGGGGATTCGGGGGAGGAGATGTTCGAGTCGCTCGATCAGTGCGTGGTCCGGGTCGACGCCGGCGTGCCGACGTTGGTGCGACGCGCGGGCGCCTAGCGGTCGAGGGGGCGAGGGACCGCCGGGCCGGGGACCGGCGGTCCGCTGCTTCGGGCGGAAACCCATCAATTTCCCCTCGAGAGCCACTTTGTCCGCACAAACGATTGACGTCGCTCGCGGCGCGCAGCACAGTCGTAGAGACACCCGCCGCACCGAGTAGTTCCGGAGTCTCCCTTGACCATCGAAAACCGCACCGAGATCGCAGTAGCCGTAGCCGGATTCGGCTGGATGGGCCGAGTGCACACGAACGCTTATCTACGGCAGCGCCACCACTTCCCGGAAGTCCCGGCGATCCGGCTGGGCGCCGTCGCCGACGAGGTGCCCGGCCGGGCCGAGGAAGCCTCTGCCCAGTTCGGGTTCGGCGCGGCGCTGACGGACTGGCGCGACATCGCCGCCGACGAGAACATCGACGCGGTCAGCATCACCGCACCCAACTTCCTGCACCGCGAGATCGGCGTCGCGATGGCAGAGGCGGGCAAACACATCTGGATCGAGAAGCCGGTCGGGCTGTCGTCGGAGGACGCGAAGGCTGTTGCCGACGCCGTCGAGAAGGCCGGTGTCCAGTCGACCGTCGGGTTCAACTACCGGCACGCTCCTGCCGTCGCGATGGCGCACGATCTCATCGCCTCGGGCGAACTGGGCACCATCACCCATTCACGGTTCCGCTTTCTCAGCGACTACGCCGCCCATCCGGACGGCGCGCTGAGCTGGCGTTACGAGAACGCGCGCGGTGGGTCGGGCGTGCTGGGCGATCTCGCCTCGCACGGCGTCGACCTGGTCAGGTATCTGCTCGGAGACATCGACGCCGTCGTGGCCGATACTGCCGTCTTCATCCCGCAGCGCGCCGTCCCGATCGGGGCCACCAGCGGGCACGCACGCGCGACCGGCGGCGAGCTCGGCACGGTGGAGAACGACGACTTCGTCAGCGCGCTGGTCCGTCTGGCATCGGGCGGACGGGTGACACTGGACGCCAGCCGCGTGGCCGTCGGAGAGCAGAACAACTACGGGTTCGAGATCCACGGCACGAAAGGTGCGGTGTACTGGGACTTCCGCCGGATGAACGAACTCGGCACGAGCCTCGGAAGCAGGTACCAGGACCAGCCGGTCACGACGGTCTGGGTGGGACCCGACGCCGGGGCGTACGCCCGCTTCCAGCCGGGGTCCGCATCCTCGATGAGCTACGACGACCTCAAGGTGATCGAGGGAAACAACTTCATCACGTCGATCGTCGACGGAAAGCCCCGGGGCGCAACGATCGCCGACGCCGTGGCCGCGGCCGAAACCCTCGACGCCATCACCGCATCGGTCGCGTCGGGCGCGTGGGTCGGGGTGCGCTGATCCGATCCGCGCCGCCCGGTCGCGGGGTTACGCTTGATCGGTTGGCGGGTCGTTCCCGTACGCGCCCTTCTCCGCGGAGGTTCGTATGAATACCAAACCGTTCGGCACAGGCATTGCGATTCTCGCGTTGACGATCTCGGTGGTTTCATGTTCGTCGGACACGTCCTCCGACAGCGAGGACAGTTGCGTCCGCGCCAGTGACAGCGAGCTGGACGCGCTCTTCACGAGTTGGAACGACGCGCTGGTCTCCGGCGACGCGAGCAGGGTTGCCGCGCTGTACCGGCCGGACGCGATACTGCTGCCGACTCTGTCGGTGCCCATCGCCGACACCCCGGAGGAGATAACGGAATACTTCGTCAACCTGATCAAGGCCGATCCCACGGCCCGGATGGAAGAAAGTTTCAAATACTCGGACTGCAACCTCGCCTACAACGTGGGCCGCTGGGTCATCAACGCCAACGGTCAGGACGTGGCGGCGCGGGTCACGTGGGTGTACCGGTACGAAGACGGAAAGTGGCTGATCGCCAACCACCATTCGTCGGTGAACCCCAGCTGAGGCAGCGCGGTGGTGGCCGGCCCGCGGGGTCGGCCACCACCGTCGGTCTAGGACGACTGCGCGCGCTTGCCCGCGACGTACACCTCGGTGATGGACGTCTCGCGGATCCCCATCAGCAGCGCGAACAGGGTCTGATCGCGGGCGAGTTCGGGGTCCGCGGATCGAAAGCCGTTGCGCAGCAACCGGTCGAGCGCCGGTGTGCCCGACGGGTCGACGACGACGAAGTCGGCTTCCTTCCCGACGTCGAAGTTGCCGAACCGGTTCTCCATGTCCAGTGCCCGGGCGCCGCCGAGGGTGCCGACGAACAGCATCTCGGCGGGATGCATCGACACCCCGTCGTCACCGGCCTCGGTGATGTGTACCTTGAACGCGTCGCCGAGCACCCGCGGAATCAGCCATTCGTCGCCGCCGCCGAAATCGGTTCCCACGGAAATGGTGACGCCCGATGCGACCGTGCGCTTCCACGGCATCGTTCCGGATCCCAGGAACAGCTGCGAGATCGGACAGTGTGAGACCGACGTACCGGTCTCGGCCATCCGCTCGAGCTCGGCGTCCTGGCAGTGCACGCAGTGCGCGAGGATCGTGCGCCGGCCCAGCAGGCTCTTTCCGCCGACCGCCGAGCCGGGCAGGAACTTCCCGTCGTAGGTGTCCAGGTACGAGTTCACCTGGTACGTCTCCTTGGTCGAGTCGACCTCGCCGGTGCCGGGGCGGTTGTTCTCGTTGAGATGCGAGTGCACGTACACCCCGCGGTCCCGCACCTCGTCGTAGAGTTCGCCGAGATTCTTCAACGTCTCCGGCGTCACCGACAGCGAGAACCGCGGGATGATCGCCACATGCAGCAGCGCGGTGTCGACATCGCCGGTGTCGGCGCCGTGCCACTTGTCGATCTCCTCGCGGGTGAGCCGGATGGCGTCCTCCTCGGACGTCATCAACGGCTGAGCGGTTTCGTCGCCGACGGTCTGAATTCCGCGGCCACTGACGATGCGCAGACCGGCCTTCTGCGTCTCGGTGAACAAGGCGTCCTGTGCATGTGGAAACGCCGAACCGAACACCATGGCGGCGGTCGTGCCCGCCGAGATGCGCCGGTTGGTGAACTCGATGGCCGCCTGCTGCGCGAACTCCGGGTCGGCGAACTTCGCCTCCGACGGGAACATGCACAGGGTCAGCCACTCCAGAAGTTGCCCGCCGCCGTAGGAGTCACCGGCGTAGGTCTGGGGGAAATGGACGTGGGTGTCGACGAACCCGGGCAGCAGAAACCCGGGCCGGTGGTCGTGCACGGTGCCGGACTCGTATTCGGACGGGATCTCGGCGCGGTCACCGCAGAACGCGATTCGCCCACTGTCGTCCAGCACCAGGGCGCCGTCGGGTATCGACACGAGGGCGGCCGCGGCTTCGGTCACTTTCGGTGCGCCTGCGATGTGGAAGATGTGTCCGAGGTGGATGTGCGTGGCCATGCGATGAACTCCCGTCGAGTGGAACGGATCATGTCTTCTGCAATGAACTTCGGCGGCCGGGCGTTGCCCGGCCGAGTAGCACCAGTGCGGCCGCGCCGCACCCACGATGAGTAACAGCCCACACTTACAATGCCACCGATCAGACCTGGATCGCGGCCGAACAGACCAAGCCGTCTGCGTCGGATTCTGCGCGCACGAAGGTCACTGCAACGGTCAGCGGGCCTCGACGAACCGGCGGACGACCTTGTCCCATCCCAGCGACTCGAGGAGTTCCGCGGCGGCGGCCCGGGAAGTGAGTGGCCGCAGGGTGTCGATGTCGAGGTCGCCGCTGGTGCCCAGGACGTCGTCGAGGCGCAGGCAGTCGACGTATCCGTAGTCGGACCACGGTTCCACGCGCCCGTCCCAATCCGCGATGTCGGCGTACGGACCGCCGAGCCGTAGCTTCCCGCTGCGGTGGATCATCACGTACCGGGGCACCACCTGCATCGTCTCGTCGGCGGTGGCGAGGGTCGTTGCGGGGTCGGCAGCGGGATCAGCGCACGCGAGCCGACGGTCGTAGGAGGCCGTCTTGACCGTTGCGACCTCGACGAGCGCCCGCACGTAGATCCACCGTGCGCGTTCGATCGAGCCCGCCCACGCCGATTCCTCGTCGGCGCTGGAAAACACGTTCTCGGCGGGGGTCCGGATCAGCAGCCGCGTGCCCACCCGCTCGTGGTCGACGACCAGGTCGCCGTCGACGATGAACTCGTCGCCGTACTCGCGCACCCCGGTGATCGTCGCGACCGCGAGCACCTCGTCGTCGGGCGCGGTGACGAACAGTTCACGTTCGGAGAAGACACTCTCGGAATCGCCGGAAAAAGGGCCCCGACCTCTGGTGAAGGCCTCCTGCTGGGACAAGCCGGCCCGGAACCCTCCCTCGGTCATCCCCAACGGATGATCGCGCAACTCTCGCAGATCGCCGAGTCGAACCCTCAACGTCACAGGTCGTCCTCCCCGTTCATCTCCGGCGCACCGCAGGCCGACCCTATGATCATAGCCGTTGACCTGCGGTGATGCCTCACCTGCGCAACCGCTGCTCGCCCAGTAGGGTCGCAGTGACTGTTCGACCGACCGAGGGGGACCGGTGACGGGTTCTGCGTCCGAAAAAATCATCTCGCCTGCCGCACGCGTGTTCTGGGACCGCAGCTTCGCGGATCGTCGCGCCCTGTTCGAGGGTCTTCGTCAGCGGACGCCGATCGAGTTCCACACCGAAACAGACGGTCCGGGCTTCTGGTCGGTCGTCGGATACGACGACGTGGTGGCGGTGAGCCGGAACCCGGAGGTCTTCTCCTCGGCCAAGGGATTCACCATCGACGACGTCCCCGTCGAGATCCTCGAGTTCGCCATGTCGATGATTGCGATGGACAACCCCCGGCACCAGCATCTGCGGGGGATCGTGCAATCGGCGTTCACCGCCGCGTCGGTGCGGGGCATCGCCGAGCGGGTCCGTGGTCATGCCGCGCAGATCGCCGCCGACCTGCCCCGGGACACGGAGTTCGACTTCGTCCACGACGTCGCAACCCGGTTGCCAGTGCAGGTGATCTGCGAGCTGCTCGGGATCCCGGAGAGCGACCGGCCGATGATCCTGGCGGCGGCGGCCGACGTCATTTCCGGAGGTGGTGACCAGGAGTTCGTCACCGCCCCCGGCGGTGCGGCCGGTCTCGGTCAGATCTACGGGTACGCCCTCGACCTGGGCGAGCGGCGCAAGGCGGACCCCGGCGACGACCTGACGTCCCGGCTGGTGTCGACGATGGTCGACGGGGAGAGCCTCACGCCGACGGAGTTCGGGTCGTTCGTCATCCTGCTGATCACTGCGGGTTACGAGACCACCCGGCAGGCGCTGGCGTGGGCGCTGTATCTTCTCAGCGCGCACCCCCGCCAGAAGGATCTGCTGCTCGCCGATTTCGCCGGCCGCATCGACAACACGATCGACGAGGTGATCCGCTTCGCGTCCCCGGTGCCCTACATGCGGCGCACCGCGACCGTCGACACCGAGCTCGGCGGCGCCCACATCGCGGCCGGGGACAAGGTCGTCATGTGGTACCTGTCCGCGAACCACGACGAACGCGTCTTCGACGGTCCGGATCGGTTCGACATCACCCGCCCGAACGCGGGCAAGCAACTCGGTTTCGGTGCGAAAGACATCCACCACTGCCTGGGCGTGAACCTCGCAAAGCTGGAGCTGCGGGTCATGCTCGAGGAACTGTTCACCGCCCACCCCGGACTCCACGCGGTGGGGGAGCCCGAGCTGCTGCTCTCCGCGTTCATCAGCGGCATCGCGTCACTGCCGGCCCGGGCAGGCGACCGACCGTGACGGTCACGCGGGCCGGCGACCGGAAATCATGACGAGCGGCATGTCGGTGATGCGGGCCACGGTCGCGTCGTCGAGCTCGAGCCCGCCCGCGAGGTCACGCGCCTCGTCGAGACTGATCGAGCGTCCGGCGATCCAGGTGTGGAAGATCGCGAGGTTGACGGCACCGAGAATGCGCGGCGCCTTGTAGTTCTCGACGAACTTCTCGGCGTCCTCGAAACTCGTGCTGCGGTCCGCATCGGTGATCAACAGCGGGCCACCCGGTTTGAGGACGCGCACGCACTCGGCGAGCCCGGCCTCGCGCGACGACCAATGCTTGATCGAGCCGTAGCTGATCACGCCGTCGAACGTCTGATCGGCGAAGTCGAGCTTCGTGGCGTCACCCACGTCGAACCGCACCCGGTCGCCGTAGCTGCGCATGCGCTTGCCGGCGCGTTTGATCTGCGCCTGCGACAGATCGAGACCCAGGATGTGCACGTCGGGCCGCTGGTCGGCCATGTACTTGGTGAACAGCGCCCCACCGGATCCGACGTCCAGAATTCGGGCGTTCGGTGGAAGATGCGGCAGGAAGTACTCGTCGATGACGCGGCGTGAGCGAAAGACCGCCGGTGCCACGATGGTCTCGTACATCCAGGCGTGAGCCGGCGTGTAGATCGCGGTGATGGGGTCGAATGGTGCCAGCGGCATGGTCGCGCTCCTATATCCCGGTTTCCCGCGGCGTCCGAACCTGTTCGGGTCGACTGTCTGCGCCGCTGTCGCTCATAGATTAGGGGTTACCGGGCGAACACGGCGGTCCATCTGTACGGGTGTCCACCTACACGTGGGCCGGTGTCCAGTCGGGAGTTTCGGTGAGGACGACCTGGTTCAGCAGTTCGGCAGCCCGGCCGACGCCCTCGATCGAATTGACGAGCGCGTCCTCGTGTTCGATGTTGAGCGTGCCGTCGTAGCCGACGGCGCGGAGGTTGTAGACGAAATCGGCCCAGAACTGCCGCCCGTCCGGGTGCCCCAGCCCGAGGGTGACGTAGTTCCATGCGCGCTCGTGCGGGGTAGTGATCGGAACGGTGTCGAGCAGACCGTCCTTCTCTGCGTTCCACCGGTTGATCCGGATGTCCTTGGCGTGGACGTGAAAGATGGACTCGCCGAGGGAGCGGATGACGGCGGGGATGTCCGCGCCCATCCACATGAGGTGCGAGGGGTCGAGATTCGCGCCGACGACGTCCGCCCCGGCGCTGTCGATCAGCCGGTGCAGAGTCGACACGTTGTGGACGAGTTGGGCGCCGCAAGCCTCGACGGCGAGGCGCACGTTGGCGTCACGCGCGAAGGCAGCGAGTTCCTTCCAGTAGGGAATCGCCACCTCCTGCCACTGGTAGGCGAGGATGTCGAGGTTCTCCGGTGGCCAGGACGTGGTGATCCAGTTGGGCGACGAGTCACCCTCGGCGCCCGGCAATCCCGACATGAGGACGACTGTCGGGACGCCGAGCGCACTGGCCGCCGTGATGGTGTCGCGGACGACTCGAGCCTGCCGGTCGCCGGTGACGGGGTGGAGTTGGTTGCCGTTGGCGGTGAGAGCGCTGAGGGTCAGCCCGCGGGACGTGATCTTGCCGAGGAACTCCTCCCGCGCCCCTGCGGACGACACGAGGGCGGGCAGATCCGCGTGCGGACTCTCCGACCAGTTTCCCGTCGCGACCTCGACGGACGACAGTCCGTGGGTGCGCGCCAGGTCCAGTGCAGCGTCGAACGGCAGATGGCTGACCGAGTCAGTGAGTAGTCCGATTTTCACCGCGGTGCACTTCCTGTCGGGAGAGGTAGTACACAACTAGTACGTTCTAGTCGGGTGCTTTGTCAAGACATATGCCGTTTGTCGTCATCGTGAGGTGAGCCGGATGACCGGGTAGACCCGATCGGATTTGCTCTGATACTTCGCGATGCGGGGCTGGGCGGCGGCGATGCGCTGCCAGGCCTGCTCGCGGTCGTCGCCCTCGAGCTGCTGCGCGACCACAGGGGTGGCGTCGCCGCCGGGCAGTTCGATCGAGACCTCGCCGGGGTGCGCCATCAGGTTGGCGTGCCAGTCGGGATTCTGGCTCCCTCCGCCCGACGCGACGACCAGCCGGGCGTTGTCACCGTCGGCGAACCATGCCAGGGGTGACTGCCGCGGCTGACCGCTCCGGCGGCCCACCGTGTTCAGGATCAGCACGTCCATTCCCATGAATTGGCCGTGGCCGCGTCGGATCTTGCGATTCATGCGGGCGTTCATCGTCCGCTGCATCCACCGTGAAAACGCACCGGGGGTGCCGGGCTTGCGCTTGCCTGCTTGCTTGTTCGTCGTCATGCGCTCTCTCCAATCGGTCCGAGCCGTCGTGTGCTGGCAATGACGCTACGGGCGGTCCGACGCCGAGCGCTTCTTTATTCCTGATCGGTTGGCTTCGAGCGACGACGGGTGACCCGCGCGGCTCAACTGCCGTTCCGCCGGAATCGCCGTCTTCACGTCCGAACTGGCCATTGAGGACTTTCCGGAGGCGGATTAACGTGGAGGTTGCGGGCCGTATCCCGTCGGGTCGAGATTTGGCAGTCCGGGATACGACTCGCCGGGGGGCGATCGGATGTCACAGAAGTGCGTGAAGTCTGCCAGCCGGACTGGCGGTAGGGCGTTGTTCGAAGCCTGCAGTATTCCTGGGCGTTCGTCATCGTGTTCGGACCCCGTGTCGTCTCACGCGTGATCCGGGCAGAGGGGATCGGGCGTGATGGCACCAGCCAGGATGTCCGTGTCCAACACCATTCCCAACCCGTTTGGCGAGATCACTACACCGTGAACGGGAACTCTTCCGCCACGCTGAGCGGACATTTCCCCAGGTCATGGGTACGGTTTAGCTCTGACTGTTGACCTCCGTGCTGACCGACTGGACCCATACTGAAAGGCCTGACCGACTGGACCCATGGGCGTCCGAGCCCGCTGTTTTGAAATCGGTTCTCCATCACAATGCCGCGGTCGAGGACCCCGTAAGGCCGATGCTCGGCGTCGATCGGGTGGTCCCGTGCTGGGTTCCTGCGCGCTCGCCGAATCCCAGGAGGGTAGTTCCGCCGGCCGGCCGGACGGTCAGGTCGGTGTCAGGAGGGACGACACCGATCGCATTCTGGCGGGTGAGCGTTTCCTGACGCCGTCGTCGAGATCGAATGCGCGCAGGGAAAGGCTGCTGAGACCGCATTTCAGTTCCCGCCGACCTTCAGGAGATCATCATCCGCGCGTTGTACCGCGACGGCCGGACCCCGGCCGGTGACATCGCCGCGAAGGCGGGCGTCAGCACCCAGCGAGTCGCCGACGCCATCGCGACGATGCGGCACTCGGGTGACCTCGTCCTCCGGACGGACGTCGCGCGCAGCTACACCGGGTGGCCGATCAACGCCTGGTATTTCGTGCAGGTGCCGGCGTCGTCGATCGACCGGCTTCGCTCGACGCTGTCCCGGCTCGCGGAAGTCCGGCTCGCGGTCACCACCGCGAGCCGGTAAAACCTCGTCATGACCCTGTGGGTGCGCGACCTCGCCGACGTCAATCGCTTCGAGGCGCTACTCGAGAAAGTCCTCGCCGGCGCCCGCATCGCCGACCGCGCCGTCGTCATCCGCCCCGCCGTGCATGCGGGGCGTTTGCTGGATGCCCGGGGATTCGTCACCGGGCTGTCCGCACTGCACGACGACCCGGCGTAGCGATTTCAGCCGACCGGGCTGTCGAGTGCGTCGATGGCCTCGGTCACCTCGGGCACTGCGCCGGCCGCGACGTCGTCGAGGCCCGGCACGGATCGATAGCTCGCCCGCACGATGCCGCCGGTGCAGTCGTACTCGACGATGCCGAGCTGGTGCAGCGGGCCGGGGAGGGCGTCGCCTTCGCCGGCCACGAATCCGGTCGACGGCGCCCACACCTCGAGTGCGCCGTCGCGGACAGTTTGCCGGTAGCAGTGCAGGTGCCCACTGCCGACGGCAGCGAGCGACACCTTCCCGAGGATCTCGAGCAACCGCGTCCGGGATTCTCCGATGTCGACGGCATGCCCGACGGGTTCGTCGACCGCGCTCCAGATCGGCTTGTGCAGGAAGACGATTACCCGCTGCGAGTCGGGGAGTTCCGCGGCCACGTCTTCGATCCAGGCCCACTGCGCGGCTTCCCGGTCGAGACCGGAACCGAAGAGTTCACTGTTCAGTCCGAGGACCGTCCAGTCGTCGACGTCGCGGCGCCAATGGCCGGGCCCCCACACCGTTTCGAAGGCGGCGATCCGTTCGTCGGTCACGCCGATTCCCTTCCACGGCGCGGAGCCCGGTTCGCCGATGTCGTGGTTGCCGGGCACGACGAGCACCGGAGCGCTGAACCGCTGCATCAGAGCGTGCGCGTGGGCACGGTCTTCCGCGTCGTCGGGGTGGATGATCACGATGTCGCCGGAGTGCACGATCAGATCGGGACGGACCTGATTGTTCACGTAGTCGACAACGCGGTCGAAGTTCTGTTGCGTGCGCCCGCCCCGGGCGGACAGGTGCGTGTCGCTGATCTGGACGATCTTCATCGAAGCTCCTTCGGGTTGTGGTCGGCCGAACGTCATTTCAGGCCGGACCGGACGAATGCGTCGCGCACGTAGCGCTGGAGGAACAGGTAGATCAGGAAGATGGGGAGGCAGGCGAGCCCGGACGCGGCCATCACCGCGCCCCAGTTGTTGCCCTCGGCGCCGAGGAAGCTGCGGATTCCGATCTGGACGACCGCATTCGACTGCCGCATGACCAGCGACGGCCACAGGTACTCGTTCCACGCCGAGATGAACAACATGATGCCCAGTGCGGCGAGCGCCGGTCTCATGTTGGGCAGCACCACCTTCCACAGGGTCGCCCACGAGCTCTGGCCGTCGATCTGGGAGGCGTCCAGCAGCTCTCGCGGAAACGCCTCCATGTGCTGACGCATCAGCAGAACCCCGAACGCCGAGCACAGGTTCGGGATCACGATCCCCGCCACCGTGTTCAGCAGACCCAGCTGCGAGATGAGGAGGTAGTTCGGGATCATCGTGACCTGGAACGGCACCAGCCACGACCCGACGAACAGCAGGAACAGAACCTGCTTCCCGAAGAACGTCCACCGCGCGAACGCGTAGGCGGCGAGGATCGCGACCAGCAGCTGGCTGACGGACATCGCCAACGCCATGACGAACGTGTTGACCAGCATCGACGCCATCGGAATGGTCTCCCACACGTAGCGGAAGTTCTCGAGGCTGAACGGGGACGGCACGGGGCTGACGGACAGCGAATCCTCGGGACGACGGAACGCGGTGGCGAACATCCAGTACACCGGGAAGACGCTGAACACGGTGACGGCGGCGAGCACCACGTGCCCCGCCGCAACCCGGCCGCGGGAGCGGGTGGCGACCGGGGCGTCGCCGGGATCGCGGGCCGGGGCCGCGGCGGTGGCCGTGCGGGCCGGCGCGTCGACAAGTGCGAATGCCATGGTTGTCCTAGTTGTCGTAGAAGCTCAGTCGGTCCGACACCCGGACGAACACGACGGCGATCAGTCCGAAACCCAGGAAGAACAGGGTCCCGGCCGCGGCCGACAGTCCGGCGTCGAAATTCTGGAATCCGAACTCGTACAGCAGGTAGTAGATGTTGGTGGAGGAACCGCTCGGGCCGCCCTGGGTGACGATGTCGATGATCGGGTAGGCCCACTGTGCTCCCAGCAGGATCGTCATCAGGCCGAGGAACACGAGCGTCGGGGACAGCAGCGGCAGGGTGATCTTGCGGGTGATGGCCGATTGCGACGCGCCGTCGAGGGCCGCCGCCGACGCGTAGTCGGGGTTGATCCCGGCCAGCCCCGCGGAGATGACGAGCACACCGAAGCCGAGCATCTGCCATCCGACGATCAGCACGACGCCGAGCATCGCCAGACCGGGTTCGCGAAACACGTTGCCCAGTTCGAATCCGAGGGTCGCGGCCACCCTGGGAATCGTGCCGCCCTCGGGATTGAACAGCCACCGCCAGATCGCGCTGCCCGCCACCGGGGTGATGAGAAACGGCACGAAGATCAACGCCTGGTAGAGCGTCTTCCAGCGTCCCGCGACGCGGTTCGACAGCAGCGCGACGATCATCGGCAGCAGCAGCGAGAACACCATGAACGCGAGAACGTACAGAATCGTGTTCCGCAGTGCCTGATGGAGTTCGGGGAGCGACAGGACCCGAACGTAGTTGTCCATTCCCACGGGAACTTTCGGGCTGGTGGGCACCATGTTCCACTTGTAGAACGACAGCCCGACCGTCTCCCCGAGCGGCTTGTAGATCCACACGACGAGCATCACGACGGCAGGCAGAAGGTAGAGGTACGGAGAGACACCGCGTCGTACCCGCACAGCCCACGACGGGCGCGTCGCCGTCTCGGCACCGCTCGAGGACGTGGTGGACGGAACTTCGACGAACATCAGACGCCGGGCGCCGTGAGCTGTTCGATCGACTGCCGGATCTCATCCGCAGTCATCTCGTAGACCGTGGGGGACACATCGAGCGGCACCACCGTGTGCAGCACGCGGTCGCGGTAGACGTGCACCATGTTGTAACCCTGGGCGCCGTCCTGGCCTCGGATGCTGCCCGAGCCGACGAGCAGATCCTGCGTGTAGCAGGTGGCCGATGCGACCGACACCGGGATGCCCGCGAACGTGCACGTCGTGGAGAAGTGCAGGTGGCCGGCGAGGATTCCGCGGACGTCGGTGCCCGCGAGCACGGTCTCGAGCCGGTGCTGGTCCTGCAACTCCACCGACCCCATGGCGTCGAGCAGCCCCGGCACCGGCGGGTGGTGCAGGGCGAGCAGGGTGCCGTGCGGTGCGGGCTCGGCCAGGACGTCGGTCAGCCAGGCGAGTTGCTCGTCGCTGATCAGCCCGTGGTGGAACCCCGGAACCGTGCTGTCCAGCACGATGATCCGCAAACCGTTGACGTCGACGACCGCGTCGACCGAGTCCTGGGTGGGCTCGGCGTCGAGGAGGCCGCTCCGGAAGGCGGGCCGGGCGTCGTGGTTGCCCATCACCCAGATCACCTTCGCGCCGAGGCGCTCGGCGGCCGGCTCGACGATCCGGCGCAGGCGCACGTACGCCTCGGGCTCACCCATGTCGGCGAGGTCGCCGGTGAACACGATGGCCTCGGGTCGCTGACCGGTCTTCTCGAGCCGGTCGAACAGGCGGGTGAGGTTGGCGTCGCTGTCGACGCGGTCGTGGAGCAGGTCGCCGTCGGTGACGAAGTGGGTGTCGCTGACGTGCAGAATGTAGTGGTCCGGTTCGCCGTACTGGGACATGAAGTTCTCTCCTGTGGAAGTGGTGTCAGGCAACGAGTGCGCTACGCAGGTTGTCGAATTCGCCCTCGGTCATGCCGTGGGCCTGCAGGTACCCGCGGACGCCTCCGTGTGTGGCGGTGATCGAGTCGAGAGTCGTGCGCATCAGCGCGGACGGGCTGGCGCCGACCAGGTGGTCGACGTCCACGCCGTCGGGAAGGCCGCGGGCGCGCATCTTCTCGGCCATGCCGAGCGCCCAGTCGCCCGCCAGCAGAACCTCGGACGTCGCGTAGTCGGCGACGATGTCGCGCCCGTCGACACCCACGGCCGCAAGGGTCAACGCCACGACCAGGCCGGTGCGATCCTTGCCCGCCGTGCAGTGCACGACGGTGGCGCCGTCGCCCGAGGCGGCGATGGCACGGACCGCGCGGGTCAGGCGATATCCGTAGTTCGCGACCATCTCTCGGTAGACGACGGCGAGGTCGAAGTTCGCGCCGTCGAGGTCGATCTCCCCCTCGTACACCGGCAGGTGCTCGACCCGGTGACCGACGCCGTCGAGGGCGGTCGGGTTGTCGTCGCGCTCCTGCTGTTCGCGGAGGTCGATGACGAGTGCGAGTTTCCGCTCGCGGAGGAGGTCGCGCGCGGGCTGGTCGAGCTTGTGAAGCGCGTCCGACCGGAACAGTTTGTTCCACTTGGTCGTTCCCGTCCCCGTGGGGAAGCCACCGAGATCGCGGAAGTTGTACGTGCCGGTCAGGTTCAGGCGCCGATGAGTGCTCGGCGCCGGCAGGGTGCTCGTCATGTGTCGATGTCTCGTTCTGTTCGGAAGGTGGTTACTGAATGAGTTCCTGGACGCGCTGCTGCGCCGCCTGCATGGTGGCGGCCGGGTCCTTGCCGTAATAGACCGAGTCCTCCACGGCCTGCTCGAGAATGTCGTCGGCCTGCACGTAGCTGTTGCCGGGGTACGACGTCCACGGCTCCAGCTTGTCGAGCTGGCCGAGATTGGGTGCGAGGAGCGGATTGTTGTCGGCCCAGTCCTTCAGCGCCGCCGGGTCCTGGGTGAGGGACGGGCGCAGCGGCAGGTAGCCGATCTTGCTGGAGATCTCGGTGTACGCGTGATCGCTCGTCATGAACTGCATGAACTCCCACGACGCCCGCTGCTTCGCCGGATCCTGCGAGAACGTGAACAGTGCGGACCCGGAGTTGGTGGGCACCGCGTCGTGCCCGTCGAAAGCGGGCATCGGTGCGGCCCGCAGGTCCCAGCCGCCGGTCGCCGCCGACTTCATGAACATTCCCTGCAGCGCCGACGTCTGGAGC
Source organism: Rhodococcus opacus B4 (assembly GCF_000010805.1). NCBI lineage: Bacteria > Bacillati > Actinomycetota > Actinomycetes > Mycobacteriales > Nocardiaceae > Rhodococcus > Rhodococcus opacus. The sequence goes on from NC_012522.1 coordinate 3,996,182, forward strand.
TGGATCGCCACGTCGCCCTTCGCGAAACTCTCGTACTGGGTTGTCGAGTCGAGATTGGCGAGGACGCCGTCGTCGTACATCTGCCGCAACGTGGTCACGGCCGACACCGCCTCGGGCTCACCGAACTCGATGGTCTTGCGGTCCTGCGACAGGACGTCGCCGCCTGCCGACCGGAACAGCGCCTGCATGCACCAGTTGCCGCCCTTCACCGAGCACGACACGGACAGCGCCGGTTTGCCCGTAGCCGCCGTCACTGCCTTGGCGGCGGCCGCCACCTTCGGCCACGTCGACAGATCCGCGTCGGCCGGGAGACCGGCCTTCGCGAGTGCCGTCGCGTTGTAGAAGAGGGTGGGTGTGGAGAACACGTAGGGGATGCCGTAGGTCTCGCCGTTCCAGTCGCCGAGCGTCGCGGCCCGCGGGTGGAACGGGTGCTCGCCGCCGAACGTCGCGTCCACGGCCTCGGCGCCGAACAGTCCGTCGAGCGACTGGGCGCCGAGTTCGTTGACCGCGAAATCCAGAGTGTCGAACGTCAATTGGGCCACATCCGGGGGTGAGCCGGCGAGCATCTGCGTCTGCACGCTGCTCGCGGTTCCGGAGCCGGTCGTGGTGCTCCCCTGCGGGGGTTGCGCCTTCACGTGGATGTTCGGGTGCTCGGCCTCGAAGTCGGCGACGAGGCCGTTGATCGTGTCGGACCAGAGTCCGGCCTGTTGCAGGTTGTACGACTCGAAGACGATGTCGACCTGCTGGTTCGGGTCGAGTTCGGGCACCGGTTCGCCGCTGCCTGCGGCCCCGGGGGCGGCGCCTCCCGTGGCACAGCCGGCCAGCGTGGCGGCGGCAGCGGCCGCGGCCAGCACGGCACGGATCGGGGTTCTACGCATCACGCTGCTCCTGTTGCGGAAAGTGTTTCGGAATGAATCGGGGAATCGATGTCGGCGAGTTCGGGAACATCCACCCACTCCAGGCGACGTCCGGTTGCGCGGTCGAAGAGGTGCAGGTGGGTGGCATCCGCGGTGAGGACCGCGGACCGGTGGGCATGCAACGCGATCGGCCTGGGCGCGCGCACGCAGACCGTGGCGCCCCCGACCTCGCAGTACGCGACCTGCTCGCTGCCGAGGTTCTCGACGGACGTGACGTCGACCGACAGCCGGACTCCCGCCTGCTCGTCCGGGTCGGCGACCTTCAGGTGTTCCGGGCGGATGCCCAGGACGATGTCGCGGCCGTCGGTCCGTCCCGGCCACAGCGGTGCGGTGACGCCCTCGGCGGACGCGATGACAGTGCCGTTGACTGTGCGGACCCGCGCGTCGAGCAGATTCATCGCGGGGCTGCCGAGGAACCCGGCCACGAAGACGGACGCAGGCCGGTCGTAGACGTCCTCCGGCGTTCCGACCTGCTCCAGACCGCCGTTGTTCAGCAGGGCGATCCGCGTCGCCATCGTCATCGCCTCGACCTGGTCGTGGGTGACGTACACGAACGTGGCCCCGAGCTTGCGATGGAGGTCGGTGAGTTCGCGCCGCGTCGCGGTCCGGAGCTTGGCGTCGAGGTTGGAGAGCGGCTCGTCCATCAGGAAGGCCTTCGGGTTGCGCACGATCGCGCGCCCGACCGCGACCCGCTGCCGCTGGCCACCGGACAGTTCCTTCGGCTTCCTGTTCAGGAGGTGCGCGATGTCGAGTTGCTGCGCGACGGTCTGGACGCGCTCGGCGGCCTCCGATTTACGCATCTTCTTCACGCGCAACGGAAATCCGAGGTTCTTCGCGACGCTGAGGTGCGGGTACAGCGCGTAACTCTGGAAGACCATCGCGACGTCCCGCCGCCGGGCGGGCGCGGCGGTGATGTCGTCTTCGTCGAGCAGGATTCGTCCGCTGGTCGGCTCGAGAAGTCCCGCGAGCATTCTCAGCAACGTGGTCTTTCCGCAGCCGCTGGGCCCGAGGAGGACCAGGAAGTCGCCGTCCCGGATGTCGAGGTCGATGTTGTCGACTGCGGTGAAATCTGCGAACTTTCGACTCAGATTCTCGATCCGAATCCTGCCCATTGGCGTCTCCCGATGAAATGACGTTACCCAATCTCGGCGAGACGGGGAATTTCGTTACACCGGTAGTTAGCCAGGCTCAGGTTAATGGTGGGCGAATGGAGATCCAATCGTCGGTGATGCTTCGCGCAACTGCTGTTGCCGGATGGGCTCACGGATGGATCAGCGGCACAATCTGTTTGAACGTCTCGGCTGCAGCCTCGGCCGCGTCACCCCGTGCTCGGCTGACGGCGATCTGCAGGCTGATCAGGAACGCGATCTGCACCACCGTCGCCGAGGCGCCCAGGCCGCCCCAAGGTCCCGTGCCCCCGCCTATGACCAGTCCGATATCGGATTTCTCCACGAGAGTCGACCGGGCGTAACTGGTGACGCCGATAACCGTGGCCCCCGCCGCCCGCGCGGCCTCGACCGGCCGCAGAGTGACCGAGTTCAACCCGCTGTCGCTCACCGCGAGGCACACGTCACGGGAGGTCAGACGGCCCGCGGTCAGCTGCTGAATGACGGCATCGGTCGGTGCCTCGGCGTGCCGGCCGTTGAGAATGAACCGCACCGCAAGGGTCGCCGCCGACGGACCCGACCCTCCGTTGCCGACCACGAGCACCCGTTCCGCCTCCGCCAGCGCGGTCACCGCCCGCTCGAACGCGTCTTCGTCGAGGGGTGCCAGGGCGCCGGCGAGATCCGTCGCCAGCCCGGAGAAGACCGCACGTACCAGTGCGGCGCCCTTGTCTTCGGCGGGCGGCGTCCCCACCGGTTCGGTGTCGGCGGCCCCCAGATCCCTCAACAGCAACATCCGCACATGCTGGAACCCCTTGAAACCGAGATTCTGGCACGCACGGATGACCGTGGCGGTGGATGTGCCGGCGTGCTCGGCGACGTCGGCCGCCGACCACCAGGCCACGTCCTGCGGGCGCTCCACGCACACGTCCGCGACGCGGCGCTCACTCGGAGCCAGCTTGGGCGCGACGGCTCGAATGGCGGACAAGGTGGTCCCCACAGGCGGATCGATCGGTGAGGCAGTCATGGCCCCTGAATAACACAGAGGGGTGAACGACGGGCGACACCGATGATCCGCTGCTGCGAAATCGTCTGTCCGACAAAGGGTGAGCAGTGTCAGGCGAGCGGGATGGTCCAGACGATCGCGGGCATGTCCTCGGCCCTGCGCTCCTGCCGCTGTTCGCGCTGACGGTCGCGGGTCCGGTCGTCGTTGCTGCCGGGGATGTCGCGACCGGGGTCGGGGGCGGCTACTGCGACTACGGCGTGGTCGGCGACCGGGGTAACCGCACCCGCGGCGCCGATGGGAAGGACGCCGAGAGCAGCCGCGGCCACCACCACGGTGACGATCCGCTTCCGCAGCGAACCGCGGTGGGTGCGTCGGGCGTCCTGGTGCGAATGTGTGGCGTTCATGGTCTGAATTCCTGTCCGAGTGCCGCGAACCCAGCGTTCACAGCTACTCGAACGGTGTCCGCGAGGGCGGGAAACGTTACGCCCTGCCGGACAATTTTTCTGCGGTCACGCTGCCTCTGTCAGCGCCACTCCCGGAACGCGTCGAGCAGGCGGTCGCGCAGCGCCGGATCGAGCTCCTCCGGGGGCAGTGCGCCGAGGGTGTGCACCGTCTGCTCGATCTGCTCCAGATAGGTCGCGCATCCCGAACATTCGCCGAGATGGGTCTCGAATCGGGCCCGCGCGTCGGGATCCATGTCGTCCTCGAGGTACGCCGTGACCAGTTCGACGAGGTCCTGGCAGTCCATGTCTCACGCTCCCGTTCCGAGATAGTCCTCGAGGGCCTGGCGCACGTGTGCGCGACCCCGGTGCAGCAGCACGCGCTGATTCGCCGCGGTGATCGACAGCATCGCGGATACCTCCGCGGCGTCGTAGCCGAGGACGTCGCGCAGGACGACCACGATCCGCTGACGATCGGGAAGGTGCTCGAGTTCGCGGCTCGCGACGTCGAGGACCTCCGCGCCGAGGACCGAGCCCTCCGGGGACTCCGGCCAGCTGGTCGGGGGAGTCGCCCAATGGTGCGGATCCTCCGGGGCCGTCCTCGGCAGGAACCGGCCCGGGTCGACGGTGGGGCTGCCCGTGAAGGCAGCCAGTTCGGCGTCGGAATCGTGCCGGTCCCGGATACCCCGCTTCTTGGCGATGTTGACGAGAATCCGGAACAGCCAGGTCCGGAGCGTCGAGCGGCCCTCGAACCTGTCGATGCCCTGCAGAACGGCGATCCAGGTTTCCTGGACGACGTCCTCCGCCACCTCGGCGCTGGCCACATAACCGCGCGCCACACGCAGCATCATCGGGGTGTGCCGGTCCACCAGTTCGGCGAAAGCCGACTCGTCCCGCGCCCGCAACGAGTCGACGAGTCGCTGCTCGTACGAGGTGTCGATCTCCGTCATCCGCTCCTCCTCGGCGATCGAGGTGCTCCGGAAGCGTGGCCGCGTGAGACGGCCGGATGACACCCAACCTTACTGACCTCGTCGGCAGCCGTCGATCGGTCGGCGTCCGATCGCGTGGTGGGTAGGGCCGAACGGCCCTGTCCCGGCCGTACGGTGCGGGGAAGACTCGATTCGGAGGGGTGATGGCGGGCCGCGGCGATCCGGCAACGGTCGCTGCGGCCCGGGTCCTCACGGACCACTCGATCCGGCAATCCCGAAAGGGCGGCGCATGAACGTTCGGCGAACTCCGCAGGCGCGTTCGGAAAGCTACTGGGAGGAACTCGGTACAACGGAGGCTCGTCACGTCGGCGGTGCCGAGCGGGACCGGCTCCCGGCGGCGCACGAACACGTCTCGCTCGTCGACCACTGCCGGACAGACCCGCGAGGGTAGGAAACTGTCGCTCGACGTGGCACGATTTCGTACGTGTCCAGCAGCCCTGCCCCGGCGCACTATCTGCGCGACCTCGCGCGACTACGCCGCGTCCGCGATCGGATCGACCGGGAATTCGCACAGCCGCTGGACGTGGACGCGCTGGCCCGCGGAGTGAACATGTCCTCCGGGCACCTCAGCCGCCAGTTCCGGCTCGCCTACGGAGAGTCGCCGTACTCGTATCTCATGACACGACGCATCGAGCGGGCGATGGCACTGCTGCGTCGCGGCGACCTCAGCGTCACCGAAGTCTGTTTCGCGGTGGGCTGCGCGTCGTTGGGCACGTTCAGCACACGCTTCACCGAGTTGGTCGGCGTGCCGCCCAGCACCTACAAGCGTGACGCGGAGCAGGCGACGGCGGGCATCCCGTCGTGCGTCGCGAAACAAGTCACCAGACCGATCAGGAATAGAGAAGCGCCGGTCGCCGAGCCCCACTTATCGTGATGGTCATGGACATCACCATTCACCAGACCTATCTCCCGCAGGACGATCCGGACGCCGCGCTGGGCTTCTATCGCGACATCCTCGGATTCGAGGTCCGCAACGACGTCGGATACAACGGGCTGCGCTGGATCACCGTCGGTCCCGCCGGCCAGCCCGGCACCTCCATCGTCCTGCACCCGCCTGCCGCCGACCCCGGGGTCACCGACGAGGAGCGCCGGACCATCGTCGAGATGATGGCCAAGGGCACGTACGCCGCCATCAACCTGGCGACCAAGGACCTCGACAGCACGTTCGAGAAGCTGCAGGCCGGCGACGTCGAAGTGGTGCAGGAGCCGACCGACCAGCCGTACGGAGTCCGCGACTGCGCATTCCGCGACCCCGCGGGCAACATGGTCCGCATCCAAGAGTTGCGCTGAACTCGAGCAGGTTGACCCGCCGGAGACCGCGAAGTCGGCTCCGCCCGAACAGATGGAGACACGATGAGCCCGGCCACGAAGACGGCGACGACGGGGCGTGCGAAGCGACGGGAAGCGTCGGAGTCGCCTGATCTGCACCTCGCCGACAGTCACGACCTGATCCGCGTCCACGGCGCGCGCGAGAACAACCTCAAGGACATCAGCGTCGAACTCCCGAAGCGCCGGCTGACGGTGTTCACCGGCGTGTCCGGCTCGGGCAAGAGTTCGCTGGTGTTCGCCACGATCGCCGCGGAGTCGCAGCGGATGATCAACGAAACGTACAGCGCGTTCGTCCAGGGATTCATGCCGACGCTGGCGCGCCCCGACGTCGACGTCCTCGACGGGCTGACCACGGCGATCATCGTCGACCAGGAACGGATGGGCTCGAACCCCCGCTCCACCGTCGGCACCGCCACCGACGCCAACGCGATGCTGCGGATCCTGTTCAGCCGCCTCGGGAAGCCGCACATCGGTTCACCCCAGGCGTTCTCCTTCAACGTCGCGTCGATCTCCGGCGCGGGCGCGGTCACCATCGAGCGCGGTGGCCAGCAGATCAAGGAGCGGCGGAGTTTCAGCCTCACCGGCGGCATGTGTCCGCGGTGTGAGGGCCGGGGATCGGTCACCGACTTCGACCTGACGGCGCTGTACGACGACAGCAAGTCGCTGAACGAGGGCGCGCTCACCATTCCCGGCTACAGCATGGAGGGCTGGTACGGCCGCATCTACCGCGGTTGCGGCTTCTTCGACCCGGACAAGCCGATCGCGAAGTTCACCAAGAAGCAGTTGCAGGACCTGCTCTACAAGGAGCCGACCAAGATCAAGGTCGAGGGCGTCAACATCACGTTCGAGGGCCTGATCCCGAAGATCCAGAAGTCGTTCCTGGCCAAGGACGTCGACGCGATGCAGCCGCACATCCGCGCGTTCGTGGAGCGGGCGATCACGTTCGCCACCTGCCCCGACTGCGAGGGCACCCGGCTCAGCGAGGGCGCGCGATCGTCGAAGATCAAGGGCAAGAACATCGCCGACGTCTGCTCGATGCAGATCAGCGACCTCGCCGACTGGGTGCGGGGCCTGAAGGAACCGTCGGTGGCGCCGCTGCTCACCGGGTTGCAGCACCTCCTCGACTCGTTCACGGAAATCGGGCTGGGCTACCTGTCGCTCGACCGGCCGTCCGGCACGCTGTCCGGGGGAGAGGCGCAGCGCACGAAGATGATCCGTCACCTCGGCTCTTCGCTCACCGACGTCACGTACGTGTTCGACGAGCCGACCATCGGCCTGCACCCGCACGACATCCAGAGGATGAACGGCCTGCTGCTGCAACTGCGCGACAAGGGCAATACGGTGCTGGTGGTCGAGCACAAGCCGGAGGCGATCGCGATCGCCGACCACGTCGTCGACCTCGGCCCGCGCGCAGGCACCGAGGGCGGCGAGGTGGTGTTCGAGGGCACCGTCGAGGGCCTGCGGGCCAGCGACACGCTCACCGGACGGCACCTCGACGACCGCGCCACGCTGAAGTCGTCCGTCCGCGAATCGTCGGGGGCGCTGGAGGTGCGCGGCGCAGACACCCACAACCTGTGCGGCGTCGACGTCGACATCCCCCTCGGCATGCTGGTGGTCGTGACCGGGGTGGCGGGCTCGGGCAAGAGTTCGCTCATCCACGGTTCGGTGGCCGACCGGGACGGCGTGGTGGCGATCGATCAGGGCGCCATCAAGGGTTCCCGGCGCAGCAACCCGGCCACCTACACCGGACTGCTCGAACCGATCCGCAAGGCCTTCGCGAAGGCCAATGGTGTGAAGCCGGCGCTCTTCAGCTCCAACTCCGAGGGTGCGTGCCCCACCTGCAACGGCGCCGGCGTCATCTATACCGACCTCGGCGTGATGGCCACCGTCGAATCTCCCTGCGAGGAATGCGAGGGGAAGCGGTTCCAGGCCGAGGTGCTGGAATTCAAGCTCGGCGGCCGCAACATCGCCGAGGTGCTCGCGATGCCGGTGGCCGAGGCCGAGGAGTTCTTCGGCGCCGGCGAGGCACGGATCCCGGCGGCGCACAAGATTCTGCAGCGGCTCGCCGATGTCGGACTCGGCTACCTCAGCCTCGGACAGCCGCTCACCACGCTGTCCGGCGGCGAGCGGCAGCGGCTCAAGCTGGCCACCGCCATGGCCGACAAGGGCGAGATCTACGTCCTCGACGAGCCGACCACCGGCCTCCACCTCGCCGACGTCGAACAGTTGCTCGGGCTGCTCGACCGGCTCGTCGACTCCGGCAAGTCGGTCATCGTCATCGAGCATCACCAGGCGGTCATGGCGCACGCCGACTGGATCATCGACCTCGGTCCGGGCGCCGGGCACGACGGCGGCCGGATCGTCTTCGAGGGCAGGCCGGAAGATCTGGTGGCCGACGCATCCACCCTCACCGGTGAGCACCTCGCGGCGTACGTCGGTTCCTGACCACGGCGTCGGCCCCCGGTTGCCCGCGGCAGCCGGGGGCATTGCGTCACACCGCTCGCGTCACCCGACCAGGTCGGCGAGTTTCCGTGCGAGCACGGTCCGCTCGCGCTCGTTGCCGCACAGCTTCAATGCGGCCTCGAGTTCGGTCCGTGCCTCGTCGGTGCGTCCCAGGCGGGTGAGCAGTTCGCCGCGAACACTGGGCAGCAGGTGCGAGTTCGGCAGCTCCTTGGCGGCGACCAGTTCGTCCACGATCGGCAGCGCCGCGGCCGGTCCCTGGGCCATCGACACCGCGACCGCCCGGTTCAGATCGACCACCGGCGACGGCGCGAGCCTGCCGAGGGCCTCGTAGACGAGGACGATCCGTTCCCAGTTCGTCGCGTCGACGGACGGCGCGACGGCGTGGCATTCGGCGATCGCCGCCTGCAGCCCGTAGGCGCCCAGGCCCCGGCCGACCTGTTCGGCGCGGGCGAGGGCGGCTCGTCCCCGCCGGATCGCGGAACGGTCCCAGCGGCGGCGGTCCTGCTGCTCGAGCAGCACCGGCTCGCCGTCCGGCCCGGTGCGGGCCGGGAACCGCGCCGCGGTCAATTCGAGCAGCGCGAGCAGGCCGTGGACCTCGGGCTCGTCGGGTACGAGCCGGGTCAGCACCCGGGCGAGGCGCTGCGCCTCGCTCGCCAGGTCGAGGCGGATCAGGTCGCCGCCGGAGCTGGCCGACGACCCTTCCGTGAAGATCAGATAGATCACGCTGAGGACCGAGCCGAGCCGCTCCGTCCGCTCCCCGGCGGGCGGCACCGCGAATGGCACGCGGGCCGCGCCGAGGGTCTTCTTCGCCCGGGTGATCCGCGCCTGCACGGTCGCGGTCGGGACGAGGAACACCTTCGCGATCTCGTCGCTCGTCAGACCGCCGACCACCCGCAGGGTGAGCGCCACCCTCGCCTCCCGCGACAACACGGGGTGGCAGGAGATGAACATCAACGCGAGTATGTCGTCGTCGATCTGGTCCGGGTCCCACAGCACGTCGCCGGTGCCCCGGGCCGGATCGGCGGGCGCGGGGCCCGAGACGGCGCCGCCCTCACCCAGTTCGTGGGCGAGGGCGGCGTACCGCTCGTCGAGGGCGGCGCGCCGGCGGAACGCGTCGATCGCGCGGCGGCGGCCGACGGTGAGCAACCATCCCGCCGGGTTGTGGGGGATGCCGTCGCGTGGCCAGCTCACGAGTGCCTCCGCCAGCGCCTCCTGGCCGAGGTCCTCGGCGAGCGCGAAATCGCCGGTGTACCGGGCGAGCGCACCGACGATCCGCGCCGACTCGATCCGCCAGACGGCGGCGACGGCCTCACGCCCGGTGTGGCCGCCGCCCGCCGACTCACTCAGAGCTGACCCGTCGCTTCGCGCCACGCCCGCTCCTTCTGGATCCACTCGTTGTCCTGCGGGAACTCGTCGATCGTGGCGACCCGGCGGATCTCCGCCTTCGAACCGGGACCGGCCATCGGAGCACGCTTGGCCCACTCCACGGCTTCCTCCCTCGACGCCACGTTGAGCATCCAGAAGCCGCCGAACAACTCCTTCGTCTCACCGTAGGGGCCGTCGGTCACCACGGGAGGCTCGGAGGAGTAATCGACCACGACACCCGATTCGGGGTCGGGGTCCAGCCCCTCGGCGGCGAGCAGCACACCCGCCCGGATCATCTCGTCGTTGAACTTGCCCATCGCGTCCATGATCTCGCCCATATCGGCGTCCTGGAACGCCGCGAAGGTTTCGTCCGTGGCGCGCATGATCAGCATGTACTTCATGGTTCGTCTCCTTGGATGTCGGGGCCCTCTTGGACCTTCTCATCCTCAGGTCGAACGGGGGGTGGCATGGATCGACACGCCTTGCAAAAAAAATTCCGCAGGTGAGTGGCAAAGAGTGCGGGGGCACTCTTTGCCACTCACGTACCCGCTCAGTGCAGGTGGCTGCCGCCGTTGATGTCGACGGTGGTGCCGGTGAGGTATGCGGCGTCCTGGGAGGACAGGAAGGTGATGACCGCGGCGACCTCGGTGGTGGTCGCGACCCGGCCGAGGGGAATGTCGCGGCAGAGGGCGGCTTCCTGCTCGGCCGTGCTGCCGACCCGGATGCTGGTGTCGACCGCTCCGGGGGTGACGGCGTTGACGGTGACCCCGCTGTCGCCCAGCTCGCGTGCGAGGGACTTGGTGAAACCGAGGACCGCGGCCTTCGCGGACGAGTACGGCACCTTCCCGAAGACGCCGCCGCCGCGCTGGGCGGAGACGGACGACATGTTCACGACGCGGCCCCAGCCGTTGTCGATCATCGCGGGCAGGAACGCGCGGGTGACCAGGTAGGTGCCGGTGGCGTTGACCGCCATCACCTTGTTCCACAGTTCCAGTGTGGTCTCGAGGAACGGCACCGGTGACGTGATGCCGGCGATGTTCGCGAGCGCACCCACGGCCGGGAGGTTTCCAGCGGCGACCTCGGCGGCGACGGCGTCGTGCGCACGCTGGACCGACTGCTCGTCGGCGACGTCGATGTCGTGGCCGAACGCGGGGACGCCGAACTCGTTCCCGATCTCCGCGGCGGCCTTCGCGGACTTCTCACCGTCGAGGTCGAGGACGACGATCGCCCACCCCTCCTCGGCGTAGCGGCGGGCGGTGGCGAGACCGATACCGCGCTCGGAGGTGGCGCCGGTGACGACGGCGGTGCGCTGGATGGACGACATGATCGCTCCTCGTGTAGCTGGGCTCGCGGGTCTCGGCGTGCGGCGTAGTGCAGGAGGCCGGTCGACGACGCGGGGGTGACTGCCACCACAGTAAGCCGATCGACTGTTAACAGTCAACCGTCGGCGGGCAACGGTTGACAGAATGACGTGGCTCGGATCACACTATGAAAACCGCACTGTTGACAGTCAACAAATCGGCGGCAATCGTAGAAACCGGCAGCCCGAAGAGGAGTCCCCATGAGTACCGAAACACTCAGGATGCGAGGTCCTGTCCATGGCACGAAGGACGCCAAGCGCGTAGCAATCGGCTCCTCGGTGGGTGCCGTCATCGAGACCTACGACTTCATCGGGTTCGGCACGGCCGCCGCGCTGTACTTCGGTACCGCCTTCTTTCCCGGCGCCGACCCGGTCACCGGGACCCTCGCAGCGTTCGCGACGCTGGGTGTCGGCTTCGCAGCACGCCCGCTCGGCGGGGTGCTCGGTGGGCATCTCGGCGACAAGCTGGGCCGCAAGCCCGTGCTGGTGGCGTCGTTGATCGCGATGGGTCTCGCGACCTTCGCGATCGGTCTGCTGCCCACCTATTCGCAGGTGGGGCTGATCGCGCCGGTGCTGCTGGTCCTGGTCCGCATCATCCAGGGCCTCGCGTTCGGCGCCGAGTGGGGCGGCGCGATCCTGATGAGCTACGAGCACGCGCCCTGGAAGTCGAAGGGTAAGTTCACCGGCATCGTGCAGGCCGGCTTCCCCGTCGGGCTGCTGCTGGCGAATCTGGTGTTCCTGTTCAGCGTGCACCTCGGCGGCGACTGGGCCTGGCGGGTGCCGTTCCTCGCGAGCATCGTCCTGGTGATGGTCGGGCTGATCATCCGGTCGAAGGTGCCCGAATCGCCGGTCTTCGAGGACGTCAAGAACGAGGGCGACATCGTCAAGTCGCCGGTTCTCGAATCGATCAAGCACGACTGGCGGAACATCTTGCGCGGCATCGGTCTTCGCGTCGCCGAAACAGCAGGTTACGCGGTGTCGATCACGTACATGATCTCCTACCTGCACAGCCAGGGTCTCGCCGGAAAGTCCGAAACCCTCATCGCCCTGTGCATCGCGTCCGCGATCGGCATCTTCGCCACCGTCGCCTGGGCCCGGCTCACCGACCGCATCGGACGACGCCCCCTCTACATCGCGTCCTGCGCCTTTGCGGCGCTGTTCGGAATTCCGATGTTCCTCCTGGTCAACACCGGACTGTTCATCCTGATCATCGCGACCATCGTCATCTCCTACGCCGTCTGCCAGAACTCGCTGGCGGGTGCGCAGGGCGCCTGGTTCCCAGAACTGTTCGACGCCTCGCGCCGGGCGTCGGGAGCGTCTCTCGCCTACCAGATCTCGGCGATGGTCTCCGGCTTCACGCCCTTCGTCACCACGCTGCTGTTCGTCTCCTTCGGCTGGTGGGGCCCCGCGGTGCTGTTCATCACGTACGCCGTGATCGGACTCTGGGCGGCGTTGATCACCCGGGAGACCTGGGGACCCACCGAGCGTCGCCTCGCCGCCGAGGCCGCGGCGCACACCGATTCCAAAAGCACCGACACGCCGGCCTCGAACGGCCCCACGATCCGCAAGGAAAAGGAACTCCTGTGACCATCACAACCGCCACCACCGCGGCCGAAGACACGACGAGTGAAGCGGTGCGCATCACGACCGTCGAACAATTCGCCTACCGCATGCGGCACAACGTCATCGACATGGGTGAGGAACAGGGCCAGGGATACGTCGGGCAGGCGCTCGGGGCCGCCGACATCTTCGCGACCGTCTACGCCGATCGACTCCGCTTCCGCGCCGACGATCCCGCATGGGAAGGCCGGGACCGGTTCCTGCTCTCCACCGGCCACTACGCCATCGGCCACTACGCCGCACTCGCCGAGGCCGGAATAATCCCCCGCAGCGAACTGGAAACCTACGGTTCCGACGACTCCCGCCTCCCGATGTCGGCGATGTCCACGTACACCCCGGGCATGGAGATCTCCGGCGGCTCCCTCGGGCACGGACTGACCATCGCCGTCGGCATGGCCCTCGGGTTGCGTCACCAGCACTCGGCCGCCCGCGTCTACAACTTCCTCTCCGACGGCGAACTCGACGAGGGCTCGACGTGGGAGGCGGCCATGGGCGCCCACCACCACCGGCTCGGCAACCTCACCGCGATGGTCGACATCAACGCGCTGCAAGCCGACGGCGCCACCTCGACGGTGCTGAGCACCGAACCCGTGCACGACAAGTGGGCCGCCTGCGGCTGGCACGTCGAACGCGTCGACGGCAACGACGTCACCGCACTGGTGCGTGCGTTCGACAACGCCGCCGCCGAGTCCGACGGCAAGCCGTCGATCATTCTCTGCGACACCCGCGTCGGGAAGGGCGTGCCCCTGCTCGAGACCCGGGAGAAGGCGCACTTCATGCGCATCGACGAAGACGAGTGGCAGATCTGCCGCGACCAACTCACCGCCGGCTTCGACCACAAGGACGCCTGAACATGACCACCGCCAGCAAGCCGAAGCTCAAGACCTCGGCGATGATCGCCTCGTTCGTCGACGACGGGCAGAAGACCACCAGCGCACCCTTCGGGCACGCCCTCGCGGCGGCCGCCCGGGAGAACGACAAGATCGTCGGCCTGTCCGCCGACCTCGCCAAGTACACCGACATGCACATCTTCGCGCAGGAGTTCCCCGACCGGTTCTTCCAGATGGGGATGGCCGAGCAGCTGCTGCTCGGGGCCGCCGCCGGGATGGCCGAGACCGGACTGGTGCCGTTCGCGTCCACGTACTCGGTGTTCGCCGCGCGCCGCGCCTACGACTTCCTGTGCCTCGACATCGCCGAACCCAACCTCAACGTCAACATCATCGGCGGGCTCCCGGGCCTGACCACCGGCTACGGGCCCAGCCACCAGGCCACCGAGGACATGGCCATCTTCCGGGGCATCCCGGGCCTCGCCATCGTCGACCCGTGCGACTCCATCGACATCGAGCAGGCCGTTCCGCAACTCGCCGCGTCCGACGGTCCCACGTACCTGCGGTTGCTGCGGGGGAAGGTCGCGACCGTACTCGACGAGTACGACTACACGTTCGAACTGGGCAAGGCGAAGGTGCTCCGCGGCGGCAACGACGTCGTCTTCGTCACCAGCGGGCTGATGACGATGCGCGCGCTGCAGGCCGCCGACCGGCTGGCCGCGCACAACGTGGACGTGGCAGTCGTGCACACGCCGACGATCAAGCCGTTCGACGCCGAGACCGTCCTCGCCGAGGTGAACACCGACCGCCTGGTGGTGACGCTGGAGAACCACACCGTGATCGGCGGTCTCTTCGAAACGGTGGCCGCCGCCGTCGTCACGGCCGGACTCGGCAAGCGCGTCGTGCCGATCGCCCTTCCCGACGAGTTCCTCGACGCCGGCGCCCTACCCACCCTGCACGAGCGGTACGGCCTGAGCACCGACCGGATCGTCGCGAAGGTGCTGGGCGAATTGGCGTGACCAGCGCGTACGGCCCTCGACGTAGATCCGGACGCGGGGGCCGTACGATGGCTGTCAACAGGTTGCTGTCAACAGACCGCTGTCGACAGTTGATCGCCGACCCCACGGAGGCACCCATGGCCGGACAACCCGCCGCACTGCTCGGGCTGGAGAAGACCAGCCTCCGTCAGCAGGCCGTCGCCGCCCTGCGGGTCGCGATCACGAGTGGGGAACTGGCTCCGAGCAGCCCACTCGTGGAGACGGAACTGTCGGAGATGCTGCAGATCAGCCGCGGCACGCTCCGCGAGGCGATGCGCCAACTTCAACAGGAGGGCTTGATCTCCGCGGGGGCGCGGGGCCGGCTGTATGTGCGGCACCTCGATTCCAAGGAGATCCGCGACATCTTCGCCGTCCGCGCCGCACTGGAGGCGCTGGCCGTCCGGGAACTCGCCGGCCTGGCCGACCGCACCACCGCCATCGCGGAATTGCGCGCTGCCCTCGACGTCATGGACACGGCGGTCCTCGAGGCCCGCATCGAGGCCGACCTGAACTTCCACCGCACCATGTGCTCGCTGACCGGCAACGACACACTCCTGCACTCCTGGATCTCCCTCGAAGGATCCATCCGGATGTCGATCATGTTCGCCGGCCTCGACCGCGCCGTCGGCAACATGGACGTCGGCCGGCACAGCGCGATCGTCGACGCCATCGAAACCGGCGACGCCGACGAGGCGGCCAAGGCAATTCAGATGCACATGGACTGGGCCTCGGCAAATCTGGTTGCCTGACCCCACGTGAGTGGCAAAGAGTGCGGGAGCACGCTTTGCCGCTCACGTACCCAAGTCACCCGGACACGAAGGCGGGCGCGGGCGCGGTGGCGTCGAGGGTGGTCCACGACCGTCGGCGGGCGTCGATCGGGGTGCCGGCGAGGATGCGGGCACGCCGGTGCCCGGGTTCGAGCAGCACCGTCGACAGGGTGGCCCAGCGCTGACCGAACACAGCGTCCGGGGCGGGGACACAGCACAGCTGGGGTTGCCCGGGGTCGGAGTACAGGTACTCGACGAGGTGATCGGCGGCGGTCGGGGCCGCGTACCGCTGCTGCCGGGAGGCGATCAGCGCGTAGCGGTCCTGGGAGTCGGGCTCGTAGAGGCCGGACTTCTCCCGGGCCGCGTTGACCGGGTCGAGGAAGTGGTTGGTGTGTGTCAGGAACCCGTCGGCCGGGTGCAGGGCCGCAACGCCGACGGGGCTGACCTCGGCGCAGGTGACGGTGTCGGGGTCGATCAGGGTCAGCGCGCCCGAGGTCGCGATCGGTGCCGAGCGCAGCAGGTCGAGGGCCTCGCCGACGGTTGCGGCTTCACCGAGGATCGCCGCCGACAGGATGTGCACGGGCACCCCGGCCGGTGCGTCGTCGCGGTGGCCGAGGATGTTGAAGAACACGCCGAGGCCTGCGCTGTTCATCCCGATCTTGCCGAGGATGCCGTGCTCGGTGAGCCCGACGTAGGCGTGGCGGGTTCCGCGCACCTGATGGGTGTGCCAGAACGGGTCGAGTTCCTGATGCCAGTCCCAGGTTTGGATCCCGAACGGCGCCGACGCGCGATCCGCCGGCGCGTAGGCGATGGTGGAGCACTCGCCGGGGCGGGCCGCGGTGGCCTGGGACAGGATCTCGGTGCGGCCGTTCAGCGCCGTCACGTGCCAGGGTTCGAGCC
Organism: Rhodococcus opacus B4; assembly: GCF_000010805.1. NCBI lineage: Bacteria > Bacillati > Actinomycetota > Actinomycetes > Mycobacteriales > Nocardiaceae > Rhodococcus > Rhodococcus opacus. Next base: position 4,012,305 of record NC_012522.1, read on the forward strand.
CGGCGCCGGCGGCGATGCCCTCGATCTCCTCGAGGTACCGGGGACCCCACGCCCCCAGGACATCCGCGAGACGGTGCGCGCTGTCGCGGGTCCGGTTCTCGCTCACACCGACCGTATCGAACAGGCGCAGATAGAGTTCCACGGCCGCGGGAAGGTCGGTGCGAAGTTGGGTGCCGCGGGCGACGCCGCGTTCGCGCGGCCGGGTGTCGTCGACGCAGACGTGGGGGCGGGCAGTGATGGATTCGGTCATGATCGTCCTAGTTATCCAGATGGTGTGAATAAAGCTGTGGAGCAATTGATCACGGCGGATCAGCGGGTTCGGTACGAGCGCATCAGCACGACGTACAGCGCCGCGGGGACGAGCAACCCGACCGGCAGCGACAGGTCCATGCCGCCGACCGCGTTCGCGATGGGTCCGGTGTAGACCGGGGCGGCGACGCACAGCGCGGCCGCTCCGATGCCGGTGAAGACGGCGACCGTTCCCGCCCAATTGATTCCACCGCTGTACCAGTAGGGGCTGCTGCTGGTTTCGTCGCCGAGCCCGAGGCCGTCGTAGCGGTTGCGACGCCACAGCACGTCGGCGACGTAGACGGCCATCACGGGACCCATCACGGTCACGACGAGCTGCATCATGTTGCTGACGGTGTCGAGGAAGTTGGAGACGAGCAGGGCGTACAACGTCATGGCGACACCCATCGAGCCGTCGAGGAGGACGCTGCGCGAGCGGCGCAGGCGCAAGCCGACCGACTGCAGGGCGAGCCCGGAACTGTAGGCGGTCATCGCGTTGTTGGCGATGGTGCCGACGATGACGGCGAGCAGGAAGATCGGCGTGAACCAGGACGGGAGGATGGCCTCGAGCGCGATCTGCGGGTCGGCCATGTCGAGGCCGGTGCCGGCGAGTGCGCCGAGCGCGGTGAACAACACGCTGGGGGCGAACGCGCCGAGAGCCGTCCAGGCGGCGACCGCCACCGGCGAGGTGGTCGCCGGCAGGTAGCGGGCGAAGTCCGCGCTGTTGGTGTAGGACAGCGGAGCCGACGCCACGATGGAGACACCCGCGGCGATCGTCGCCCACAGCCCGATCCCGTGGAGCGCCTCCGCCGGCTGGTAACCCCAGTCGGCATTCCCGAGGACGTAGCCGGCCATCACCACGAAGACGACGGTGAGCACGACGGCCAGTGGCTGGTAGAGCCGGACGATCGTCGCGTGCCCGTATACCCCGATGGCCAGCGTGGCGGCGGCGATCGCCAGGATGACGAGAACCTTCACGGGGGTGGTCGCGTCGATGCCGAACCTTTCGACGAGCCGGAACGCCGTGTACGACGCGGCCGCCCAGTTCAGCGCCAGGTAACAGACGCTGATGAACCAGCTGGTCACAAGGATGTTCACCCGGTTGCCGCGGATGCCGAAGATCGCCCGCGTGATGACCTCGCTCGGTGTGCCCGATGCAGGTCCGCTGGCGGCGACGATCCCGGTGAGGATCGAGAACAGGTTGCCGGCCACGATCACCGCGAGCGCTTGCCAGAACGACAGGCCCATCAGTATCAGTGCGCCGCCGACGACCAGGGCCAGGTAGCTCACGTTGGGCGCCGCCCACACGGCGAACAGGTCCCGGGCGCGGCCGTGTCGCTCGCTGTCCGGGATGAAGTCGATGCCGTGCGTCTCCACCTGCCCGGCACGGTCGGCGGGCGGTGTCGTGCCGGGTTTCGCCGCGCGGGGGTCTGCTTGTGTCGGTGCCATGGGGTCCTCCGGGTAGACGGGCACGGATGTGCGGCTGGTGGCGCAATGCCGATCTGGCGTGACCCGGGTCACCGTACGGAACCAAATCGATTTGGACAAGAGGGTGCAAGGGCAATTTACAAATCGATTTGGTGCAGGTCGGATGGTTGATAGCCTGGATCCGTGACGGAGAAGCGAGCGCGGCCCACCATCGCCGACGTGGCACGGCACGCCGGGGTGTCGACCACCACGGTGTCGCACACGTTCAGCGGCAAAGGCGTCGTCGCCGCCGCGACGCGGGAGCGGGTCCGCGCGACCGCGAAATCCCTGGGCTACCGGCCGGACGTGGTGGCGAGGGGACTACGCAGCAACCGTCTCGGCATCCTCGCGCTCGTGCTCCGGCCCCTCGAGACGCTGGATTCGTCGCTCCCCGAGGGCGTTGACTACTTCCTGCGGTTCGCGGGTGCGGCGGCGCTGGCCGCGATGGACTTCGGATACGGACTCATGCTGGTGTCCGACCCGACGCGTGAAGAGTCGCCGGCTGCTGCCCTCGCCTGCGACGGGTTCCTGATCACGGAACCCGTCACGAACGATCCCCTCATCGAGATGCTCCTCGGGGAAGGCGTGCCGTTCCTGTCCGTCGGCAGAGATCCGGCGAGGGCCGCGTACGACAACTGGATCGACACCGACACCGAACTCATGACCGACCTCGTGCTGCGGCACCTCGACGACGTGGGGGCGACGCGGGTGGCACTCGTCGCCGGAACCGACCCCAATTCGTGGAACCTCGGCGCCGAGGCCGCCTACCGCGCCTGGGCGGCGGCGCGCGGTCAGGACCCGCTGGTCGCCCACCGGCCGGAGACCACCGGGGAGTCCGGCGGCCGCGACGCCGCCGACGAACTGTTCGACCGCAGCGACCCACCCGACGCGGTGTACTGCCTCACCGGCAGGCACGCGGCCGGAGTCCTCACGCGAGTCCGGGAACGCGGACTCGACGTTCCCGGCGACGTCCAGATCGTCGGCGGCTCCGACTCGGAACACACCCGATCCGCGACACCCCCCATCACCTCGGTGGACCTGCAGCCCGAACTCCTTGCCCGCGTTGCCGTCACACGGCTCGTCAACCGCCTCGACGACCTCCACCGGTCCGTGCCGCCGGGGAAACTCCACGGCCGCCTCGTCGTGCGGGGATCCACCAGGACGCCGTAATTCGACCGAGGGCAGCGATATCCTGGTGGGCACGCCGTCGAGAGGCGAGTTCACGGTTGTATCTGCGCTCTGGTCGTGCCGTCGGAACCAGCGCGCGGCAGCACGAGCCGGCGGAGTGAGTAGACCGTCCGATGGGTGAAGGTGATCCGCTCGACACGCAGCGGTACGTCGTCCGTGCCCTGGCGTCGGAGCTGAGTGCGGCGGGTTTCGACGACGCCGTGGAGATCGGGCGCGGCGGCTTCGGCGTCGTCTACCGCTGCACCCAGGCCGATCTGGATCGCACCGTGGCGGTGAAGGTGCTCACCGTCGAACTCGACGAGGAGAACCGGGCGAGATTCTTCCGGGAGCAGCGGGCGATGGGCCGGCTCACCGGGCACCCGAACATCGTGGGCGTCCTGCAGGTCGGGGCCACCGACAGCGGCGTTCCGTACATCGTGATGCCGTATCACCCGCACGGGTCGCTGGAGGCCCGGATCCGCAGGGACGGCCCACTCGAACTGGGTGAGGTACTGCGGCTGGGGGTGAAGATCGCCGGCGCGGTGGAGACGGCGCACCGGCTCGGGATCCTGCACCGCGACGTCAAACCCGCGAACATCCTGCTCACCGACTACGGCGAACCGGAGTTGACCGACTTCGGCATCGCGCACGTCACCGGCGGCTTCGAGACCGCCGCCGGCGCGGTCACCGGGTCGCCGGCCTACACCGCGCCGGAGGTCCTCCAGGGGGATCCGCCCAGCCCGGCCGCGGACGTCTACGGCCTCGGCGCCACGCTGTTCAGTGCCCTCACCGGTCATGCCGCGTTCGAACGCCGCAGCGGGGAGCAGGTGGTCGCACAGTTCCTGCGGATCACCACCCAACCGGTGCCCGACCTGCGGGAGCACGGAATCCCCGACGACGTAGCCGACGCGATCGCCCGGGCGATGTCCCGGACTCCCGATCGGCGTCCGGCGACGGTCGCCGAATTCGGGGAGGAACTGCGGCGGATCCAACGCGAGCACGGCCTCCCGCTCGAAAACATGGCCCTCCGCGCGGAACCCGACGCACAGGTCGGGGACCGAGGGCGCGCGGCGGGCGGCGCCACACCGACGGGACCGTCCCCACACGGCGCGACGGGAAAACTCCTCCTGGAACTGACGAGTTTCGTCGGCCGCCGGCACGAGCTCACGGAGGCCAGGAACCTGCTCGCCGGGTCACGGCTGGTGACGCTGACGGGAATCGGAGGCGTCGGCAAGACGCGGTTGGCGATGCGGGTCGCCGCGGCGGTGCAACGTGACTACGGCGACGGTGTGCGGCTGGCCGAGCTGGGCGAACTGCGCGACGGGTCTTCGCTGGTCGACGCGGTGGCCGCGGCGGTGGGGGTGCGGAACCACTCGGCGCGGCCGCTGCGGGAGGTGCTGATCGAGTTCCTCGCTTCCCGAGAGACGCTGCTGGTGCTCGACAATTGCGAGCACCTCGTGGACGCCGTGGCCGAGCTGACCGAGATGCTGTTGCGGGTGTGCCCGGCGCTGCGGATCCTGGCGACCAGCCGCGAACCCCTCGGCATCGGCGGGGAAGCGGTGCTGCAAGTGCCGCCGCTGACCGTGCCGGACCCCGACCACCGGCCGTCCCTGCGGGGTTTGCCGAAATATGACGCCGTGACCCTGTTCGCCGACCGCGCCGCCGCCGCGGTACCCGGATTCGCGCTCACCGAGGACAACGCGGCGGCGGTGGCGGGGATCTGCCACCGTCTCGACGGATTGCCGTTGCCGATCGAATTGGCCGCCGCCCGGCTGCGGGCGATGTCGCCCGAGCAGATCCTCGAGCGGCTGACCGACCGCTACACCCTGCTCTCCCGCGGCAGCCGGGGTGCGCCGTCGCGGCAGCAGACGCTGCGGTTGTCGATCGACTGGAGCTTCGAGTTGTGCACCGCCGGTGAGCAACTGATGTGGGGACGGTTGACGGTCTTCGCCGGCAGTGTCGAACTCGATGCCGCGGAGCAGGTGTGCGGCGCCGGCCTGGGGCCGGACGGGTTGCTCGACACGCTGACCTCGCTGGTGGAGAAGTCGATCCTGATCCGGGAGGAGCACGGGTCGGTGGTGCGGTTCCGGATGCTCGAGACGCTCCGCGCGTACGGCTACGAGAAGCTCGGGCAGACCGGCGAGACCGTGGCTTTGCGTCGACGTCACCGGGATTGGTACGAGCGGTTGGCGCTCGAGGCGGAGGCCGAGTGGATCAGCGCCCGGCAACTGGAATGGATCGCCCGACTGAAGCGGGAGCAGCCGAACCTGCGTGAGGCACTGGAGTTCTGCATCGACGACGATCCCGCCGCCGGCCTGCGCACGGCGGCCGCCCTCCGCTGGTTCTGGACCTCCCAGGGTTTGTACAGCGAGGGGCGGCGCTGGTTCTCCGACCTGCTGGCCCGTTCCCCCGGAAACCCGACGGTCGACCGGATCAGGGCGCTCCACTGCGCCGCAGTGATGGCCGACGTGCAGGGCGATCTCGAGGCCGGGGCCGCACTGGTGGCGGAGGCGCGGAGCCTCACCGCGCACACGAGCGATCCCATGATGCGCGCGCTCGTCTCCGTCGCCGACGGAACGCTGGCCCTCTACAGCGGGGACCTTCCACACGCATGCTCGCACCTCGAAACCGCACTCGCGGAGTTCGGCAGCCGCGGGGAACGCACCCTCGAGACGAACGTGCTCTATCTGCTCGGGCTGGCCTACGGTCTGGCCGGCCGGACGGACGAGGCCATCGAATGTCACGAGCGGGTTCTCGCGATCACGGAAGAGTACGGCGAGAAGATGTACCGATCACATTCGCTGTGGGCCCTGGGAATTGCGGTGTGGCGACAGGGCGCCGCCGATCGCGCGGTGCGGTTCCTCGAGGAATCGCTGGAGCTGTCGCGGCAGGTGCACAGCCCCCGCTTCGCCGCGGCAGCCGTCGAGGCACTGGCCTGGATCGCGTGCGAGAGGCGAGACCCGGCCCGGGCCGCAGTGCTGATGGGGGCCGCGCAGTGGCTGGCGAAGTCGGTGGGCAGTGCTGCGGTCATCCACTCCGATCTGATCGTCTACCAGACGGAATTCGCCGCGAAATCACGGAAGGAACTCGGGGACAATGCATTCGCGGCGGCACACCGCAGAGGTGAACAGCTGGGCTTCGACGCGGCCATCGCCTACGCCCTCCGCAAGGCGCAGCCCGGCGCCTCCGCACCAGAATCCGGCGCGTCGACGCGACTGACCAAGCGCGAACACGAAGTCGCCGACCTCATCGCCGAAGGGCTGACCAATCAGGCCATCGCCGATCGCCTGGTGATCTCACCGCGCACCGCTCAGGGTCATGTGGAGCACATCCTGGCCAAGCTGGGTTTCACGTCCCGCACCCAGGTCGCGGCCTGGGTCGTGGAGCAGCCGCGCGACTAGTAGCTGGCTTTCGAGATGTGGTGGAAATGCGTGCCGCCCGCCGGATTCGGCGAACATCGGCAGCGGACGGCACGCACGTCAGGGACCCGCCGGACCCTATCCGGCCAGGCCGGAGTACAGTCGTCGCGCCGTGCCCGCGAAGATTTCCCGGCGTTCGGGCTCGGGAACCTCGGACAACACCTCCTGTGCGAGGGCGACGAGTTCGGGCAGCGACTGTTCGGCGGCGGGAAGGTTGGAACCCCACGCGATCCGGTGCGCTCCGAAACTTTCGAGCACCGGGTCGAGGAAACCCGCGGCCTTCGTGCCGGCGTCGTGCAGGCGTTCGAGGTTGCGGTGGGTCAGCTTGAGGTGCAAGCCGGGGTGAACGGCCAACTCCGCCACCGTTTCGCCGGCTTCGGTGGGTGAGGCGGCGATGTCGGGGTACCCCATGTGATCGAGCAGCACCCGGACCGACGGGAACCGGCGCAGCAGCACGTGCAGTTGCTCGGTTGCCGGGCCGAGCCGCATCTGCAGGCACACCGTGACCCCGAGTTCGGTGGCCTTGTCCCAGAAGGGATACGTCTCCGGCGCAGCGAACCACTCGCCCTGGGTGGGCACGGTGCTGCCGCTGGTGAACAGCCGGACCCCGGCGAGGCCGCCGTCGCCGACTGCGGCCGCCAGGTTGTCGGCGGCGTCCGGCCGCAACGGATCGACCGTGCCCACCACGATGAACCGGTCCGGCCGCTGGGTCCGGCTGTCGAGTACGTAGGAGTTGTCATAGCCGTAGGCGGTTGTCGCCTGTACCAGTACGGCCTGGGCGATCCCGGCTTCGTCCATCCGCTCGACCATGCCCTCGGCGGTGACCGGGCGGGTGGTCGCCCAACTGGACTGGGTCCCGCCGATCGGGGCCCGGGGGTAGCGGGTCACGTCGTCGGAGATGATGTGGCAGTGGGTGTCGACGATGTCCAAGGTCTACACCTTTCTCGTTCGGGGGGCTGGATCAGGCGTCCGGGTAGTCGCCCTTGGCGAACACCTGGTGAGGATCGGTGGTGAAGTCCGGATCGAGGAGACCCTGATCCCGGGAGTACTTGACGAGCGCGCGCACGCTCGCATCGTTGGCGTCGAGACCGTACGGGATCGGATCGCCCTGGATCTGGTTGGCCTGCTTGCCCAGTCGCGGCAGCGCCGACCACTGCGGATCGGCCTCGATCTGACGGCGCTTGCTCTCGGCGAACGCGGCGTACAGGGCGGTGGGCAAAGCCGGATCGCGGTCGACGAGTTCTTTGCGGATCGCGATCACCGAGTGGAGCGGATAGATCCCGGTGCGCAGGTACCAGTCGGTGGCGAGCACCTCGTGGTCGGGGAACAGCGGGTACGGCCCGGCCTCGGTCGCGGGCTGCTCGGCCGCCGCCGACCACCCCGCCCGCGGTGCCCCTGCACGTCCGGTGCCGGCGTTGCCGCTGAACGCGGCGTCGATCTCCCCTGCCCGCAGCAACTCGCCGAGCGAGCGGCCGTCGGTGACGCGTTCGACGTTCGCGGGAGCGCGGCCTTCGATGTGGTCGTCGTCGTCCACGACCCACTTCACGGTGTCGATGTCGAGGCCGTACTCGTCGCGAAGGATGCCGCGCATCCACACCCCGGTGGTCACGGTGTAGGCGCGGACACCGATCCGCTTGCCCTTCAGGTCGGCGGGGAAGCGGATTCCCGACGCCGAACCGCACTGCACGTCGGCGTGGTGGAAGCGGCGGTTGAGGAAGACGGGGATACCGGTGAGCGGAACCCCGGCCTGCAACGCCATCAGGTAGGAGGTCGGCGCGAGTTCGCACACGTCGAACTCGAGGTCGCGGATCATCCGCCGGTATGCGCCGATGATCGGGGTGACCTCGACCGGGTTCACCTCGTAGCCGTTCACCTCGACATCGCCGCCCAGCAGGGCCTGCACGTGCCGGTAGTCGCCGAGTGCGACCGAGAGCGTGTTCATGTTCAGCCTTTCGTATCGAGAAGGGAGCGCGGGGTTCAGCCGCCGAGCCGGGACGCGGTCACCCCGAGCGCGGCGCAGGTGCGATCGACCAGTTCGTCGAACTCGACGCGGCGCGGCAGCACCCCCTGCTCGTAGGCGTAGCGGGCGGCCTCGGTGACGGGCCCGCGCAGACCGTCGAACCCGACTGGGCTCAGGTTCACCCCGTCCGCCGGAGCACCGGTGGTCGCGGCGGCCTCGGCCAGGGCGTCGTACACCGCGAGTACGGCCTTCGGGTCCTCGTTCGCCGCCACCGCGCTGAATCCGACGACGTGATTGATGGGAGCGAAGCCCTTGCGTGCGGCCCATTCGGCCGCGACCGCGAGGGCATTGGGGATGGCGGTGCGGATCCGGTCGTCGGAGGGCAGTTCGTTGCCCATGATCCCGTAGTCGAGCCGGCCTTCGAGGAAGTCGGCCTGCAGCTTGGCGCCCTCGGGTGCGCGCGTGACCCACGCCGGGTCGACAGCCCCGTCGACGTGCCCGCCTTCGTATGTCTGCCAGTTGATTTCGGACAGATCGAGGCCGTACTGCTCGCTGAGGAACCCGCGCAGCCACACCCCGGTGGTCTGGCTCCACGACCGCACGCCGACGCTCCGGCCCCGCATACCTTCGACGCCCAGCTCGCCCAGTGTCACCAGGGTCTGATGCTGGTACCGGCCGAGCATGGTGATCGGCAGCAGCGCCACCGGCTTGTCGTGCGCAGCCGCCTGCAGCAGCGTCACCACGGCCAGCTCGCACACGTCCGCCGACGCGTCGTTCACGAAACCGCGTGATGCCTTGTGCACGGGCCGGATGTCGAGACGTTCTGCCGTGGCGCCGGCGGCCGCGGCCCCCTCGACGGCAACGGCAGCGAGATCATCCCTGCCCAGTACGATTTTCATTGACGACTCCTCTTGTCCTCGGTGACCGGCAGTCCCGGCGCGGTCATACGTCTTCGCCGTACTGCATGCGCCGGTACGGCACGCTGAGCACGTCGCGGGTGATGCGTACGTCGATCACGGTGGGCCGCGGGTCGCGGACGTACTCGGCCAGCGCGGCGCGCAGTTCGCCGGTCGTGCGGACCGTCGCGCCGCCGCCACCGAGTGCCTTCCCGACCGTGCCGAGTTCGGGGGTGGGGATGACGGCGAGCTCCGGGTCGAGGCCCTTGGCCTTGGCCTTGTGGTACTCCGCGCCGAGGCCTTCGTCGTTCATGACGACGACGAGCACCGGAAGCTTGTAGCGGCAGGCAGTCTCGAACTCCGACAGGTGCATCAGGAAACTTGCGTCGCCCTCGACCACGAACGTCGGCTTGCCGCCGTTGGCGACGACGGTGCCGATGGTCAGCAGCGGGGCCTGGCCGATGGCGCCGAACATGCCGTAGTTCGAGGTGATCTCGCGGGACCGCTGGAAGAGCATGGTGCCGAAGTCCGTCTGGTGTCCGCTGCCGAGCACCAGCCCGATCTCGCCGGGAAGTTCGGCGTCGATCACCGAGATCGCCTCGCGCGGGTCGAGAAGGCCCGGTTGACTGCAGAATTCGGCGGGGTCGATCAGCGGGGCCGTGAGCCGGCCGTGCACATCGGGGGTGTGGAAGCCTTCCATCTCGATACCGCGAACCCCGAGCGCGCCCGTGAGGGCGTCGAGGGCGGTGATCGCGTCGGCCTGCATGTAGCAGTCGGCGACCTGACCGTTACCCATCACCAGGTGCGGTGCGGTGTCGATCTGGATGAACTGGGCTTCGGGGAACAGGTATCCGCTCTCGATGGTGTAGTGGTTGAGGCTTGCGCCCACCGACACCACGCAGTCGGCCTCCTGCAGCAGCTCCATCGCCAGTCTGCTCCCGAACAGTCCCGCGATCCCCACGTGGTAGTCGGTTTCGGCGCTGAGCCAGTTCTTGGCCTGCAGCGTGGTGGCGAGCAGGGCGCCGGTGCGACGCTGGAGCGCGAGGATTTGCTCGCCTGCTTCGGCGTTGCGGGCGCCGCGCCCGGCGACGATCACGACTCGTTTGCTCGCCCCGATGATTTCGCACGCCTGCTGGATTCGGTCCGGATGCGGTAGCAGCTTGGGGGCCCGGAGCAGCTCGGTGGACGGGACGTACGGCATGTCGTCCTCGAACTCCTGCAGCTGCACGTCGAACGGAGCGCTGATCATCACCGGCCGGGATTGGGTGCGGGCCAGGTAGAAGGCGCGCTGCACCACTTCTGCGGCCGACTCGGCCCTGGTGACCTGGAGGAACTCGCACTCGATCGCGGCGGCGAACCGGCGCTGGTCGAGGTACTGCACGGCGCCCGTGTCTCCCAACGGCGTCTCCCCGCAGAACGCGACCAGCGGGATGCGTGCACGGCTCGCCACGATCATCGACGTGGCCAGCTGCGCGGTACCGGGCCCGCTCGTCGTCGTCACGACACCGGGCCTGCCGGATGCGCGGGCGTACCCGTGCGCCATGCTCAGACCCGCACCCTCGTGGCGCACCTCGTACAGGCGCGTTCCGCGGGTGGCCAGGGCATTCATCCAGTGCATGTTGGCGTCGCCCATCATGCCGAACACATCCGTGGTGCCCTCGGCGGCGAACGCTGCTGCGAGCGCTTCGTATACCTTCACCGCGCAATCTCCTCTTGCTTGTCGTGGTTGGTGACGCGGCTTGCCAAGCGGGGGAACACCTTCAGAGCGTTGCCGCCGTAGATCGCCTGCCGGTCGTCGTCGCTGATGGAGTCGATGGAGTCGAGCAGCGCCTTGGTGTCGTCGAAGCGGTGCCCGGTCTCCGGGTCGACGCTGCGGACGGCGCCGATCATCTCGGAGGCGAAGAGCACGTTCTCGGCGGGGATGATGTCGGTGAGCAGTTCGAGACCCCGCTTGTGGTAGACGCAGGTGTCGAAGAAGACGTTGCGCAGCAACGATTCCTGCAGGGGCGGCCTGCCCTGGTCCTGCATCATCCCGCGGTAGCGGCCCCAGTGGTAGGGCACCGCGCCGCCGCCGTGCGGCAGGATCAGCCGCAGCGTCGGGAAGTCGGTGAACAGGTCCGACTGGCACAGCTGCATGAAGGCCGCGGTGTCGCCGTTGAGATAGTGCGCGCAGGTGCCCTGGATGGCGGGGTTACGCGACATCGCGACGTGGATCATCGCGGGCACGTCCAGTTCCACCATCTTCTCGTAGAGCGGGTAATAGATCCGGTCGGTCAGCGGCGGCGCCTGCCAGTACCCGTCGGAGGGGTCCGGGTTGAGCAGGCAGCCGACGAACCCGAGTTCTTCGACGCAGCGCTCGAGCTCTGCCGCCGACCGGCGGATGGAGGAGGCCAGCGCGTCCCCGGGCGACTGCGGAAGCTGGCACACCGCGGCGAAACGGTCCGGGAACAGGCCACACACCCGGGCGATGAGGTCGTTGCTGACCTGCGACCACACCAGGCTGGTCTGCTCGTCGCCGTAGTGGTGGGCCATCTTTCCCGCGCCGGGGGAGAACAGCGTGAGATCGGTACCCCGTTCGAGTTGGAGCTTCAGCTGCCCCTGTTCGATCGCGGCCGTGATTTCGTCGTCGCCGATGTGCAACTCGTCGGGTGAGACTCGCGAGCCCGATTCCTCGAACGCCTTGATCTGGCGTTCGCGCCACTGTCCGAGCGCGGGTGGCGCGGTGGTGAAGTGGCCGTGACAGTCGATGATCATGAAGGTTTTCTCCAGGTGAGTGTTCGGGGTCAGGAGCGACCGGTGAGTTTGCGGCCCAGTTCCAGGCCGGGATAGCTGCGCACCGGCGCGGACATGAGGAAGCGGTAGCCCTCGTCGAGCACCTGCTCGACGTTGCTCGTGGTCACGTGCGGGTGGCCGACCACGACTTCGTGTTCGTGACAGATCTTCACGATCCGGCTCCTGGCCTCGACCATCAGCGGGTGGTCGAGCTGACGGGGCACGCCCAGTTCCTGGCTGAGATCGCCCTCACCGATGAGGATGAGACCGATGCCGGGCACCTGCTCGAGGATCGCCGGGAGGTTCTCGATGCCGAGTTGATCCTCGATCTGGATCACGACGAGGATCTCGCCTTCGGGGGCGAGCGGCCACACGTCGGCCTTGGCGTAGTACTCGTCGTTCGACAGGCCCCAGTACCGTGCCGCGGCCGCGGGTGCGTCGCCGCGCAGGCCCGGCGGGTCGAACCGCTCCGCGCCCGGCAGTCGGGGGTACCTGCAGGCCGCGACCGCGTTGCGCGCCTCGTCGACCCGGCTGATGTGCGGCCATACGATTCCGTACGCGCCGAGGTCGAGAGCCTGCTTCGCGTGCCACTGCCCGTGTTCGGCACCGTTGACGGGAACCCGGATCAGCGGGGTGGGCGACGGCGCGAGAGTGCCGGCTTCGAATATCCGTCGCCGGTTGAGCAGGTACTGGAGGCTGTCCCGCAACGTCGTTGCGTCCCAGGGTTTGTGCTCGGCCTCGAACACCAGGCCGTCGTAGTCGCTCGTCGCGAAGTCGAGCGCTGCCGCCGGCTCGGGAGCAGCGAACGCCGCGAAGGCGTGCTGCCCCGATTCCAGCGCACCGATCACACTATTGAGTCTTGCCACTTGCCACTCCGCTCTGCTCGCTCTGTCGCTTGTGAATGGTCCTGAGCCACCAGGCGCGCACGCGAGCCCACACGGTCGGCCGGCTCGGCGCCGGCACGACCGCTGTGTCCCCGGCGCACCGGCGCACCAGTTCGTCCGTGAAGTCGTTGGTCATGCGGGATACCACGGCGCCGGCGCCCGCTTCGATCACCGACGCGAGCTTGCCCGCGAGGGCCACCTCGCCGGTCACCTGCACCCGTGCGCCGCCCGCGTGGTCCTCGGTGATCCGGAAGTTCGCGTGCGCGGTGAACCGCGTCGCGCCCTGCCCGTCCCGTCCGCGCGCCGAAAGCCGCCCCTCCCAGGCGGGCTCGTCCAGCTCCAGCGACATCCGGGCCCCGAAGCGCACGCGGATCGCGCTGAACTTCACGACCAGCGTGCCGTCGAACGAGCCGTCGTCGTGGAACTGGCCGAGTTCGGCGCCGTTGATGCACGACACCACGTCGGTGGGGTCGGAAATGACTGCCCACACGCGCCCCGGCGGTGCGGGTACGGCGATCTCTTCGTCGATCTTTATCACAACTGTGTCCTCGCTTGACGATCGTGAACAGCCACCACAGACCACTGTGGCGCTTCGGGGAAACTCGCGAGACTCGTTCAGCGAGCTGGTGTCGGAGGGGCGTGCCCTCGCCGGCAGCGAGCAGGCCGGTCGCCAGATGGCACTGGCGTCATCCGAGTCTCCCCGGTCGGCTCTCAGATTGTTTAACAACTTTCTGTCGTCAGACTAGCAGCGGATTGCAGCGAACAGCAAGAACCTGTTTTTTTGCGACCGGTTCGCCCGTCCTGTCCAACAGGATCGCGTCGATCTTGTAGAACAATGTTGATCGCGGAGCGGATTGTCCCAGCGTGATCGCGCCGCCGGATGCGAACTCGGTGCCGTCGCCGCCCGCCTCGACCCGCCCTCCGTGAAATTGTTAGACGATCCGAGCCTCAAAGGCTTGTAATGGGCGTCACTCCCGCGTAAATTGAGCGAAACCGTAAGACAAAACCGATGTACACCCATCGGTCGAATGACGGCATCGGCGCACTGACACCAGTGCACTCCCCGGGTTCGGAGGCACACCACATGCACTCCCCGGGTTCGGACGCAACAGAGGAGTTGTATTCATGTCCACAACCTTGTCCATCGCGGCGAAGTCCTACCCGCACACGGCGTTCCTCGCCGAACCGGGATTCAGCGTCGAGGGGCATCCCGTCGAGCTCGCGGCAGCGGATCCGATCTACAAGGCGTTCGCTCCCATGGTGCGTGAGCTCCGGTACGACTTCAGCGAATTGGCCATCGCCACCTATCTGCAGGCCCGCGAGGCGGGCGCCCCTATCGCGCTTCTGCCGGTGGTGCTCAGCGGCGACTTCCACCACCACTCGCTCACCCGCTACCCCGGTTCGGCCGAGATCAGCCCGGCCGACCTGGCAGGTAAGCGAGTCGGCGTCCGGGCCTACAGCCAGACCACCGGGCTGTGGGTGCGCGGAATCCTGCACGAGGAGTTCGGCGTCGACGCCAAGGAGGTCACTTGGGTGACCACCGAGGAGCCGCACGTCGCCAGCTATGTCGAGCCGCCGAACGTCGAGCGCACGACCGGCAAGGTGCTCGACGTGCTCGAGCGCGGCGACGTCGTGGCCGCCGTCCTCGGCCCGCCGGCGCTCGACGGCGCGCAGGGGCCGCTGGTCCCGATCATCCCGAACTGGCGGGAGGCCGAGGAGGCATGGGGCGCCCGGCACCAGACGGTGCCCATCAACCACGTGCTCACCGTCCGGCGCGACCTCCTCGAGGCCGAGCCCCGCACGGTATCGGCGCTCTACCAGGCTTTCGGCGCCGAGATCGAGGCGCGCAAGGCCGCCGACACCGAGCCCGGTCCCCGCGTGCGCGCCCTGCGCTTCGGAGTGACCGACGAGCTCGTCGCCGGTCTGCAGATCGCAATCGACTACGCGTTGCAGCAAAACGTCATCCGCACACCGGTGACGGTGGCCGAACTCCTCGACGACTTCACCCGGCATCTCGGCGACTCGGCCTGAGCGCACCCGCCCGCCCGCTTCCGCCCGCCACCCCACCAACCAGACGTGAGGTACGAATGTTCACCGTCGACACACACACCCACATCATCTCGCCCGATACCGATACCTACCCCGCGGATCCGCTCGGCGGCCACCGATCCACCTGGTCGCAGGAACGGCCCACCGACATCGACGGCCTCCTGCGCGCCGCCGACGACGCCGAAGTCGACCATCTCGTCGTCGTCCAGGCCTCCACGGTCTACGGATTCGACAACAGCTACGTAGCCGACCAGCTCTCGAGGCACCCCGACCGCCTCAGCGGGGTCTGCTCGGTGGACTTCCTCTCCCCGAAGGTGGTCGACGACCTCCACCACTGGATCGACGAGCGGGGCTTCTCGGGGGTCCGCATCCGTGCCGCCGACGGGACGACCGCGGTCCCGACGCCCGGCCGCGGACTCGACGACGAGCGCATGGCGCCGGTCTGGCAGTTCCTCTCCGACCGCCGGGTGCCGGTCTGCATCCAGATGCACGCCCAGCACGCTCCCATCCTCGCCGGACTTCTCCAGCAGTACCCGGGACTCACCGCGATCCTCGACCACGCGGGCCGACCGCAACTGGACGCCGCGCCGTACCCGAGCGCGCCCGGAGTTCCCCAGCTCAGCGAGACGGGCCGCGTGTTCATCAAGCTGACGCCGCCTGCCGTCCTGCGCGCGCAGCGCGAGAGCGGATCCGCGGCACCGGTGGTCCGCACGCTGATCGACGAGTTCGGCGCGGCCAACGTCATGTGGGGGTCGAACTTCCCCGCCTCGGCCGGGTCGTTGTCCGAACTTCACGACCTCATCACGGAGCAACTGCCGGCACTCGACGCCACCGACCTGGCGCTGATCGCCGGCGGCACCGCAGGGCGGCTGTACGGGCTCGCCCACGGCAGCGCTGTCACCACCGCCGCGAAGGAATGTTGATCGCCATGAACCGCATTCGGCGCAGGCTCTGCATGGCCTCGGTCACGGCAGTCGCCGTCGTCCTGACCGCCTGCGGCGGTCCGCCGCCCGTTCCGGACACCAAGAACCTCGACGAGCTGTACCAGGCGGCCAAGGCCGAAGGGGAGGTCGTCTGGTTCGCGCCGAAGCCGGAGGCTCAGATGAAGCCGGCCATCGACGCGTTCGAGAAGAAGTACCCGGGGATCGAGGTCAGGTACACGAACAAGAAGGCTCCCGATCTGGTCACCCAGCTCAATGTGGAGCAGGCCGCCGAGCGTGTGACGTTCGATGTGTCCAACGCGGGCGGGCTCACGGTATTGCCGTCGCAGTCCATGGCGGCGCAGGTCGACTGGGCGTCCTACGAGGTGCCCGGCGACCAGATCTTCGCCGACGACTTCGTCTACGTGTGGGCGGTGCCGAAGGTCTGGGCCTACAACACCGACGCCCTGGCCCCGAACGAGGTGCCGGCGAGCTGGGACGACCTGCTCGATCCGCGATGGGACGGCGGAAAACTCAGCGTCGAGTCGCGCGGGTCCTTCATGACCGTGTGGGCCCAGGATCCGGCCCTCGGCACCGACGCCGGTCTCGACTACGCGTCCCGGCTCGCCGAGCTGAATCCCCACTACACCGAGAACACCACGCAGGCCCACACGCTCGTCGTGTCCGGCCAGACACCGGTCGGGACCGACCTCATCAACCTCGTGCTCGAGGACGAGTCGAAGGGCGCACCGATTGCCGTCGCACCGGTAGGCCCGACGAACGCCAACAAGTCCTATCTGTTCGTGGCCGACGGCGCACCGCACCCGGCGGCGGGTCGCCTGCTCACGGCGTTCCTCGCCTCCGAAGAGGGCCAGTCCGCGCTGGTCGACACGTACAACTCGGCCATCCCCACCAACACGGACTGCACCGACGCCGCAACCAACCGCGTCATCGGCGCCCTGTGTGCCGCCGGCGTCGAATGGTTCGGCGAAACCAACCTCGAGCAGTACGAGCAGTTCTCGGAATACTTCCCCGAGGTCGAAGAGGCCTTGGGCACCAACGTCAACTGACGGCTCCCACCGCCGCACCGCTGCCCGTGACGGGCGGCACACTCTATCCCCTCACCCTTGGAGACTTCAGCGATGCAGTCCGGCACCCCGCTCTCCACCGGCGGACGCCCGCCCACCGGCACACACCCGCCCACCGGCACACGCCCTCGGCGAACCAGCGTCCGCCCCGAGCCCACCGACGAACACCACCCCAAACGCCGGGACCGCGTCCTGGTCGGCGTCAACATCGCCATCGGCGCGATCATCGCCTATCTCATGCTCTTTCCCCTGGGCATGCTGTTGTTCAGCAGCCTCAAGGACAGCGAGACGAAGCTGCCCTTCCAGGTCCCCGGATTCACGTTTGCCAACTTCACCGCGATCTTCTCCTCGAAACGCCTGGTCGAAGTCGCGCTCAACTCGTTGATCTTCGTGGTCGGCACCGTGGGGCTGGCTCTCGTGATCAGTGTCAGCCTGGCCTACCTGTTCGAACGCACCGACATGCCGGGCCGCCGATTCCTCGCGCCGAGCACACTGGCCCCCATGGCCGTGCCGGCCACGGTCATGGCGGTGGCCTGGGTGCTGGCGGCCAACCCCACGAACGGTCCGATCGCCATCGTCATCGAGCGGATCTCCGGGTTCACGATCGACATCTACTCGCTGCCGGGAATGATCCTGGTAGCCGGAATCTTCGGTGTGCCGGGGATGTACATCATGCTCGCGCCGACGTTCGCCCGGCTCAACCTCGAGTTCGAGGAGGCCGCGGCCACAGCGGGCGCCGGATGGTGGACACGGACCCGCAAAGTGGTTCTGCCCCTGACGATGCCGGGAATCACAGCGGCCAGCATGCTGCTGGTGGTCATCGCGCTCGAGGAATTCGCGATCCCGGCCATCCTCGGAATGCCGGACCAGATCTACGTGTTCAGCAGCCTCATCCAGGCCTCGCTGCAGCCGCCGTCGGGACTGGCCAACTACGGCCAGGCCAGTGCCTACGGCATCATGCTGGTCCTGCTGTCCCTGGTGATGATCGCCGTCTACCGGCGCCAGACCCGCGAGTCGCACCGGTTCCAGGTGGTGGGGGGCAAGGGATACCGGGCCACGCCGGTGCGGCTGGGGCGATGGCGGATCCCGATCTTCGCCACCGTCTTTCTCTACGTATTCGTCGCGATCATCGTGCCCATCCTGACCCTGGTCTGGACGAGCCTGACCCCGTACCTCCAGCCGATCAGCCTCGACAATCTGGGTGCGCTCAGCCTCGCCAACTACACCGCGATCTTCACCAACCCGAGCTTGAGCCAAGCAGTCCTGAACACCCTGGTGATCAGCCTGATCACGGCCACCCTGACTGCCGGGTTCGCGCTGTGGCTCGCGCTCGCGGCGAGCCGCGGCGGACGCATCGGCCGGGCACTGTTCGATATCTCGTTCCTGGTATTCGCCATCCCCGCCGTGGTACTGGGCATGGCGGTGCTGTTCCTCTACCTGTACATGCCCTTCCCGATCTACGGGACGATCTGGATCATCATCATCGCGTTCACCACCCGGTACGTCCCGCGCGGGTCCCGCATGATCCAGACGGCCCTGTTGCAACTCGACAAGGGACTCGAAGAGGTGGGACGTGTCTCCGGCGCGTCGAAGGGCGTCGTGCTGCGGAGGGTGGTCTTCCCACTCGTCGCCCCCGCGGTGTCGAGTACGTGGCTGTGGGTGTTCGCCCACTCCCTGGGTGAACTCCCCATCGCGCTGCTGCTGTCCAGTTCCGACAACCGCACCGTCGTGGTGCTGCTGTGGGACATGATCGGCGAGAGCGCGAACTATCCCGAGGCCAGTGCCCTCGCAGTCCTCCTGCTCGCCCTCTCCGCCGTCTCCGTCTGGTGGGTCAACCGCCGTGGCGTCCAAAAACACATCTGAGGTGTCGTGAACATGCAGAAACTCGTTGCTACCGACCATTCCGTACAGATCTCCGGTCTGCAGAAACAATTCAACCGCCACGACAGCGGCGAGGTGACCCGCGTCATCGACGATGTCAGCTTCTCGGTGCCGCAGAACAGCTTCTTCACCCTGCTCGGGCCCAGTGGGTGCGGCAAGACGACCACACTGCGCTGCCTCGCCGGACTCGAGACCGCCGACAGCGGCGAGATCTGGATGAACGGTCAGGCCGTCTTCTCCGCTGCGGCGCAGCGTGACGTTCCCCCGGACGTCCGCCCGATCGCGATGGTGCCGCAGTCGTACGGGATCTGGCCGCACATGAAGGTGTTCGACAACGCCGCGTTCCCCCTGCGGTACGGCCGAAAGACCTACCCCCGCACCGAGATCGAGCGACGTGTCGGGACGATGCTCGAGCAGGTGGGCCTGTCGGAGTACGCCGACCGGTGGTCCACCCAGCTCAGCGGCGGCCAGCAACAGCGGCTGGCGCTGGCCCGCGCCCTGCTGTGCGAGCCGGAGGTCTTGCTGCTCGACGAGCCGCTGTCCAACCTGGACGCCAAGCTGCGCTCACAACTGCGCGCCGAGTTGCGCTCGTTCCAGCAGAAGTTCGGCGTCACAACCATCTACGTCACGCACGACCAGGGTGAGGCCCTGGCGATGTCCGACACGATCGTCGTCATGAACCGTGGACGGGTCGAACAGATCGGGTCACCGAGCGAGATCTACGACTCGCCGGCGACGCGGTTCGTGGCCGACTTCGTCGGCAGCGCCAACCTCGTCCCCGGAGTGCTCGACCGGCCGGCGGGCTCCGGCGACCGAGTCGTCGACGCCAAGACGACCATCGGCGTGGTGCGATGCGAGCGTTTCACCGCCCCTCCCACCCCGCCCACCGCCGGCCAGGAAATGTTCGTGTGCATCCGGCCCGAGAACATTCGCATCGTCCCCGAGGCGCGGGAAACTCACGGCCCCAACCGATTCTCGGGGCGCATCGTGACCAGCGAATACCTCGGCGACCGCCAGGAAATGGTCGTCACCGTCGGGGATGTGTCGCTCCGCGCTCACGCTGACGCGCACCTCCGTGCTCGCCCGGGCGACGACGTGACCGTCGTCCTGGACCCGGCATGGACTGTCGCGCTGTGGTCGTGACCGCCGCGACGAGGACCCCTCACGGGTGCAACTCACCCATGAGGGGGTTCTCGTCGGTGCTCAACTGACGGGAGCGCCGAACCACCGCGACAGCTGCTTCTCGAGTCCCGCCTGGTCGTCGCCGGCCCAGGCGACGTGGCCGTCCGGCCGGAGTAGCGCGGCCGGCGCGCCCAACTCGGCGCCGGCATCGACGACGGAGTCGACCCGATCCGCCCAGCCGTCTGCCGAGAGCCGGCCGGTCCGGTCGAGCAGAAGTCCGCGGCCGCGGTGCATCTGCTCGTAGAGGCGGCCCCGCTCCAGGCCGATGTCCCGGAGCCGCTTGCCGAGCAGTTCGTGCCCGTCGCCGGGTGGCCCGTGCAATGGGGACGAGCCGAAGTCGTAGCGGACTCCGATGGCGGTGATCTTTTCCGTCAGGTATCGGTTCACGACCTCGAAGTCCATCAGCTCCGTCACCAGCCGGCGCACGGCCTGGGGGCCCGGCTCGGTGGACAGGAGCTCGCTCTGCGCGCGGGTGTTGTTCAGTACGTCGGCGCCCACCGGGTGCCGTTCGGAGTGGTAGCTGTCCAGCAGATCGTCCGGCGCCCAGCCGCCTACCTCGGCGGCCAGTTTCCAGCCGAGGTTGAAGGCGTCCTGGATTCCGAGGTTGAGGCCCTGTCCTCCCAGCGGTGGGTGGACGTGTGCGGCGTCGCCTGCCAGGAACGCTCGTCCGGCCCGGTAGCGCTCGGCCTGACGGGTGGCGTCGCCGAAGCGCGAGAGCCAGCGTGGTGAGTGGGCACCGAAGTCGGTGCCGGCGAACGCTCGCAGCTGTCGCTTGACCTCCTCGAGCGTCGGGGGCACCGTGCTGCCTTCGGCGACTTTCTCGGCGGGCACGACGACCCCGTACAGACCGTTTCCGGCAGGACCGACGCCGAAACCCTTGTGGGTCTTGCGGACCTCGGCCACGAGGGCGGCCAGTTCCTCCGGCGGAGTGGTCACCTCCATCTCACCCCGTAGCCACTCGACCTTGGCGGGTTCGCCGGGAAATCCGACGCCGAGGAGCTTGCGGACGGTGCTGCGGCCGCCGTCGCAGCCGACGAGATAGCGCGCGCGAAGCCGGTTTCCTGTCCCGGCAAGTTCGACGGTCACCCCGTCGGAGTCCTGGCTCAGGCCGGCCAGTTCGCTGCCGCGCCGGATGTCGGCGCCGAGTTCGGCGGCGCGCTCGGCGAGCAGGCGGTCGGTGACCGGCTGGGGGATGCCGAGGATGTACGCGTGCGCGGTGTCCAGTTGTTCGGGCCACGGTTTGTCGATGCCGGCGAAGCGACCGCCACCCGGGTATTGCTTGCCCTGCTCGAGGAACCGTTCGAGCAGTCCGCGCTGATCCAGGATCTCGATGCTGCGCACATGCAGGCCGAGCGAACGGACCTGCTCGGTCGGCTCGGCCTCCTTTTCCAGTATCAGCACGTCCACATCGTGCAGCCGCAGCTCGGCGGCCAGCATCATTCCGGTAGGCCCACCGCCGGCGATGATCACGTCGGTCATGAATTCCCCGTTCATCCTTTCCGCGGTTCCAGCTAGTCGTCCGGGGTCGGGAGTTTCAGCTGCAGCGCCCGCCGGGCCGACGACAGGTGATGCCGCATCGCCGCGGCGGCGGACTCCGGGTTGTGCGTGACGATCGCCGCGAGGATGGCCTCGTGCTCCCTGACGGAGTCGGTGCGCGGGTTCGCGCGTTCCGCGTCGCGGTACTGCTGCATGACGAGCGGGTACAGCAGGCTGTCGACGAACCTGGTGAGGGTGGCCTGCTGCGCCGCCCGCTTGACCTGTTCGTGAAACTTGCGGTTGAGGTTGCCGTATTCCTCGCGCCCGCCCGGTACCTGCAAGTCCCACATGCGCTTACAGGTTTCGGTCATCGCGGCGATGTCCGCCTCGGTGGCGCGTTCGGCGGCCTTCGCTGCGAGCGCCGACTCCAGGACCGCGCGGGTCTCGAGTATCTCGATCGCCTCGTCCACCGAGAACGAGCGGGTGCGCGCACTCCGGTTCGCCTCGGTGGTGACATAGCCCTCCTGTGCGAGGCGCGCCAGCACCGAACGGATCGTCCCGCGTGAGACCTGGAGCTGGGTGGTCAGGCCCGACTCCGTGAGGCGGGAATCCGGTTCGTAGTGACCGGAGAGGATCAGGGCGCGCAGATCGTGATACGCCTGCAGCGTCCGATTTGCGCCCGCATCGGGGCTGCCCTCGTTGTTCGGGTCCGCGCCCGCCGCTAGCACCATCGGAAGTCACCGGACCCGCCGTGAGGAATGGCCGACGTCGTCATCTCCGCCTCCCACGTGATGTTGTACAACAACATCGAACGTACCGGGTCGAGCGCTCGATGCGAACGCAGTTCGGGGGCATGAGAATCTTCCCTCCCTGAGTCGATCAGGTCCGTACTGACGTGCACTATTGTTGCACAATTTCGGTGCAACGCCGATCGCCGGCGCATCACAAGTGATGCGCCGGCGGGCACGTTCGCTTCGGGCCGATCAGAACAACCAGGGGACCTCGTCGTGGCCGAACTCGTGGAAGTCGCCGAATCGCCCCGAGTAGAAGACGAGTCCGGTGTCTTCCCGGCAGCGCATGTCGGTGACTTCGCCGTAGAACACCCCGGCGAGCGGCAGCCTTCGCGACCCCCGGCGAGAGTGAGCGCTCAGCCCGCTGCCTGCTCGGGGCAGGAAGAAGATGAACCAGTGAACGACCGATCCGCAGCAGACCTCCCGACGACGGGCCTCAGGCCGGGGCGACGGCGAGTTCCGGCGCGGAGGGGTCGGGGGCGCCGGGCCCGAAGTGGGCGTACTTCTCGATGTGCTGGTCGAGGGAGAGGGGGCTCGGGGTGCCGTAGGTGAAGTACGACTCCCAGGGCAGCTTGGTCCCGCCGACGGCCAGTCCGGTGTCGATGTCGGACATCTGCCAGGTCTTGGTCTCGGCGTCCGGGTCCAGGTGCAGGTAGCCGGCCTCACCGAACAGTTCGATGCGGTTGCCGCCCGGTTCGAAGACGTACAGGAACTGTCCTTGGGTGATGCCGTGCTTGTCGGGCCCGGCCTCGATCTGAATGTCGTAGTCGCGGAACATCTCTACCGCATCGAGATTGTGCTGGCCGGTGCCGTAGTAGAACGCGAGGTGGTGCAGCTTGCCGTGCCCGCCGGTCATGTCGCGCATGCATGCGACTTCGTGGCCGAGGATGTTCGAACTCATCCACGCGCCGATCTCCACGTTGCCGTCGACGACCCTCTCGGTGGTCCGGAACCCGAGATGGCGCTCGAAGGAATCCTTCACCGCGGTCACGTCGGACGCCATCAGGTTCAGGTGGTCGATGCGCTTGACCGGGATACCCTGCAACGGCTTCTTGGACGGCCGGGTGAGGATCTTGCTCTGCAATTCCGGGGGAGCGACGTACTTCTCGGCTTCCCACAGCAATTGCAGGTTGTGCCCGTCGGGTGACTGGTACTCGAAGGTCTTGCCGTATCCGAATTGGTCTTCGCTCCAGGTGCCGCTGACGTTGCCGTCCACCAGCGACTTGGCGCGACGTTCGAGGGCCTCCGGGGAACTCGTCCGCATCGCGGCGTGGCCCATCCCGGGCGCGGGTGCTTCGGTGATCTTCAGGCTCCACTGGTACGGGTCCTCGTACCCGCGCAGGTACACCGACTGCCCTTCGCGATGCGTCACGTACATACCGAGGAACTTCGTGAAGAAATCCAGCGTCTCCTGCGGCTTCGGGCTGAACAGCTCGGCACGGGCGAGGTGCGCGATGTCGAAACGAGCGTCACTCATGGCATCTCCTGAATTTGCGACTGCCGGGCCTGCTGCGCCGGCTGTGGTCGATGTCACGAGCTTGGTGGACCGTGACCGATGGGGTCTCGGACGTTCGTGATAGCCGAACATCGATCGCGTCGAGCCCCTCACTGTTCCAGACAGCCGAATCGTCGATCCCTCACCAGCCGATCCTCCCTAGCGTCGACCGCATCACCCCCGCCTGCCCAGGGAAGGACTGGAAGATGAGTCGTAAAAGCGCCGCGATTATCGGATCCGGGAACATCGGTACGGATTTGATGTACAAGCTGCTGCGGTCCGAGCACATCGAACCCCGGTACATGGTCGGGATCGACCCGGACAGCGAGGGATTGGCCCGCGCCCGGCAGGAAGGCCTCGAGGCCTCGGCCGGCGGTCTGGACTGGCTGCTCGCCCAGCCCGAGCTGCCGGACTTCGTGTTCGAGGCGACGTCGGCGAAGATCCACGCCGCCGCGGCCCCGCGCTACGCCGACGCCGGGATCACCGCGATCGACCTGACCCCGGCCTCGGTCGGCCCGTACGTGGTCCCGGCGGTGAACCTCGACGCACACCTGGGCGCCCCGAACGTGAACATGGTCAGCTGCGCCGGGCAGGCCACCATCCCGATCCTCTACGCCATCAACGAGGTCGCCGACGCCTCGTACGGCGAGATCGTCGCGGCCATCGCCTCCCACAGCGCCGGCCCCGGCACCCGGCAGAATCTCAGCGAATTCAGCGAGAAGACCGGCAAGGCGCTGGCCCAGGTGGCCGGCGCCGACCGCGCCAAGGCCATCTCGGTGATCAACCCGGCCGAACCGCCGATGAACATGCGCGACACCGTCTACGCCAAGGTCCGCAACCCCGACCCCGCCGCCATCGAGAAGGCCGTGATCGACATGGTCGCCAAGGTGCAGCAGTACGTGCCCGGTTACTCGCTGCGCCTGGTCGACGTCGACGGCGACCTGGTCACCGTGATGCTCGAGGTGGTCGGCGCCGGCGACTTCCTGCCCACCTACGCCGGCAACCTCGACATCATCACCGCCGCCGCCGTCCAGGTCGCCGACGTCATGGCCCAGCAGAACCTCGTCCAGGGAGCAGCACAGTGAATACCCCCGCCCAGAAGAAGATCACGATCGTCGACACCACCCTCCGCGACGGCATGTCGTCGGTGTCGCACCAGTTCACCCCGCAGAACGTCGCCGACATTGCCCGCGGACTCGACCGGGCCGGTGTCGGCACCATCGAGGTCGCGCACGGAATCGGTCTCGGCGCCTCCTCGATCCAGTACGGGTTCGCCGCCGCCACCGACCCCGACTACGTCCGCGCCGCCGTCGACGCCGTCGAGAACGCGGACATCGCCGCCCTCTACGTGCCCGGCATCGCGACCCTGGCCGAGCTGCAGAAGGCCATCGACGCCGGCATCAAGACCGTCCGGGTCGCGGTGCACTGCACCGAGGCCGACTGCGGGCAGCAGCCGGTCGAGTGGGCCAAGGAGCAGGGCCTGACGGTGATGACGTTCCTGATGATGAGCCACAAACTCGACCCCGAACCCCTCGCGGAGCAGGCCGCCAAACTCGACTCCTACGGCGCCGACGTCGTCTACGTCGTCGACTCCGCCGGTGCCATGGTGCCCCGGCACGCCGGGGACCGGGTCGCCGCCCTGCGGCAAGCGATCAGCGCGGACATCGGGTTCCACGCTCACAACAACCTCGGTGTCGGGATCGCGAATGCGCTGACCGCCGCCGAGAACGGGGCCACGTTCATCGACGGGTCGCTGCGCGGGCTCGGTGCCAGCGCCGGTAACGCGCAGACCGAGGTCCTCGCCGCCGCCTTCGAGCGGGCGGGCTGGGACACCGGCGTCGACCTGTTCCCCCTCATCGACACCGCCGAACACATCGTGGCGCCGCTGATGAAGGAACCGCAGATCGTCGACGAGACCGCCCTGATCCTCGGGTACGCCGGTGTGTACTCCACGTTCTTCCACCCCACCAAGCGGGCCGCGAAGAAGTTCGGGGTCCCCGCCCGCGACATCCTCATGGAACTGGGCCGCCGCGGTGTCATCGGCGGCCAGGAGGACATGATCATCGACGTCGCCTCCGAACTCGCCGGCCGCACCTACGAAATCCCGGCCTCGGCCGCGGTCTGACAGGCAAGGAGCACCATGACCACGACGGAATCCGCACCCGAGGTGACCGAGGTGCGTCACCTCATCGGCGGCGACTGGACGCCCGCCTCGGACGGCGCCACGTTCGAAACCCGTGACCCGCACGACGGTTCCCTGCTCGGCACCGTTCCACGCGGCACCACCGAGGACGGGGCAGCCGCGATCACCGCGGCCCGCACCGCCTTCGACGACGGCCCGTGGCCGCGGATGTCGCCGAAGGAACGGGCGAAGGTCCTGCACGCCGTCGCCGACAAGGTCGACGAGCACCGCGAGGAACTGGCGCTGCTAGAGACCCGCGACGGCGGCAAGAGCATCAACCAGTCCCTGCACGCCGAGATCCCGCGGGTCGCGCACAACCTACGATTCTTCGCCGACTACGTGTCGATGGCCGCCAACGAGGCGTACCCGGACGGCGACCTGCTCTCCTACGTCCTGTACCCACCCGCCGGGGTGGTGTCCGCGATCAGCCCGTGGAACGCACCGCTGATGCTCGCGACGTGGAAGATCGCTCCCGCCTTGGCGTTCGGTAACACCACGGTCCTCAAGCCCGCGCCCCAGACGCCGCTCACCGCGCACCGGTTCGCCGAACTCGCCCTCGAGGCCGGCCTGCCCGAGGGCGTCCTCAACGTGGTCCACGGCTTCGGCGGCGAGGCCGTCGCCGGTCCGCTCACCGCGGACCCGCGGGTCGACCGGATCACGTTCACCGGATCCAGCGCCACCGGCGTGAAAATCCTGCAGGCCGCCGCCGTCAACCACACCCCCGTGTCCGCGGAGATGGGCGGAAAGTCCGCGAACATCGTCTTCGACGACGCCGACCTCGACGTCGCCGTCCCCATGTCGATCCGCGCCATCTTCGGCGGCAACGGGCAGGTGTGCCTGTCCGGTTCGCGTCTGCTGGTGCAGAACTCGATCATGGACGAATTCCTCGACCGGTTCGCCGAGGAAGCGCGCAAACTCACCGTCGGTGACCCGAAGGATCCGTCGAACTTCGTCGGCCCGCTGATCGAGGAGAAGCACCTCGAGAAGGTGCACGGCTACGTCGAACTGGCGCAGGAGGAGGGCGGCAAGGTCGTCACCGGCGGTGCCCGGCTCACCGACGACGCCCGGGCCAACGGGTTCTACTACCCGCCGACCGTGATCACCGGGCTCACCAACGACTCCCGCACCGCACGCGAGGAGATCTTCGGGCCCGTCGAGACCGTCCTCGGATTCGACACCGAGGACGAGGCGCTGCGCATCGCCAACGACTCCCCGTACGGCCTGGCCGGGATGCTGTTCACCGACAACCTCAACCGCGCCCACCGGATGGCCGCCCGCTGGAAGGCCGGGACCGTCTGGATCAACACGTTCTTCGAACGCGACCTCCGGTTGCCGTTCGGCGGCGAAGGCAGCAGCGGCCTCGGCCGCGAGGGCGGCCAGTACTCCCGCGAATTCTTCACCGAACCGCGAGCCGTCACCATCCGGCTGCACAGCTGATTCCATGTCACCCACCCACGGCCGGGGCGGTACCCACCGCCCCGGCCGTCTGTCTTCCCCGAGGAGAACACTCTCGT
This sequence comes from Rhodococcus opacus B4, assembly GCF_000010805.1. NCBI lineage: Bacteria > Bacillati > Actinomycetota > Actinomycetes > Mycobacteriales > Nocardiaceae > Rhodococcus > Rhodococcus opacus. The sequence continues at coordinate 4,039,736 of NC_012522.1, forward strand.
GACTACACCCGACCTCTGCGTCGTCGTCGGCGCGACCGGTGCGATGGGCACCGAGATCACCCTGAGGCTGGTCCGCCGCGGCCTCCGCGTCCTCGCCGTTGCCCGCAACTCCGACGATCTCGAGAAGCTCGCTGCGCTGGACGACCGGATCATCCCCTGCGTCGCCGATATCGCCGACGACAGTGCGATCGAATCGATTTCCGCTCAGGTGGATTCGCCGGTGCGCATGGCGTTGTTCGCGGCGGGCCTTCCCGTGCGGGGTTCCGCCGACACGATCCCACCCGGCGATCTGGCCGTCGCGACGAACATCAAGGTCGGCGGACTCGTCCGCCTCCTGCACGCCGTCCGGGACCAGTTCGTCGACGGCTCCCGGTTCGTCACCATCGCCGGTTCCCTCGGCCTCGAGCCCGGCCCGCTCGACGCCGCGCCCGGCACGGCCAACGCCGCCGTCTTCAATCTCATGCGCCAACTCAGCGCCCTCTACGGGCCGAAGGGCGTCACCACCCACACGATCGCGCCCGGTCCGGTGGACACCCCGCGGCTTCGAGCGTTCGTCGAGACCGAATCCGCGGAGACCGGACAGGATCCGGAACAGATCTGGGACCGCTACCGCGCCAAGACCACCCTCGGCCGCCTGCCGACGCTCCCGGAGATCGGCTGGATCGTCGAGACACTGCTCGCGCCGGAGGCCGCGGTGCTACACGGCTCGGTGATCAACGTCGACGCCGGAACTCGGCACGGAATCCACTGAACACACGAAAGGAACTGCCACCCATGCCTGTTGCCCATTTCCATCTCGTCGACGGTGCGTACACCGCCGAACAGCACCGCACACTGCTGACCGCGGCGAGTCGCTGCTACTCCGAGGTACTCGACTCTCCGATCGAACGCGTACGAACCTTCGTCGTGCGCTACGCCCCCGGCGACGTCGCCGTCGCGGGAGCCACCGTTGCCGGCGGCGCGCCGCCTGCGCCGTACTTCACCGCGATCGTGCTCGCCGGCCGGCCCGTCGCGCAGCGCCAGGAACTCGCAGCCCGCTTCACCGATCTCGTTGTCGACGTTCTGGGGGCGGACCGGGCACTCGTGCGGGGGCAGATCGTCGAAGTCGATCCGGTGAACTGGGCAATCGCCGGGAATTCCGCTGCCGCAACCCGGGCCGGTGAGATCGCGGCCCGGGCGCGGTCGGCGCCCTGACTCTGGCAATACATACGTACGTATGGGGCGGTCGCGACACTCGTCGCGACCGCCCCAATCGTCGGGCACTGTCTTCAGAACCCCCAGGGCTCGTCGCGCCCGAGGAGTTCGAGCGACCGGAAACTGCCGGTGTAGAAGACGAGCGGGTGTCCGTCGTCGTACGACAGTTGTTCGACCCGGCCCACGTGCAGGGTGTGGTCGCCCGCGGGATACGAGGCGACGACGGTGCACGCGAGATGGACGAGGGCACCCTCGAGGAGCGGGACGCCCCTGCGCCACACGAATCGGACCAGATCCGGCTGCTGCGTGGCGCCTGCGAAGTGCAGCGACACCGGCTCCTGGTCGCCGGCGAGAATGGAGACGCCGTACGTTCCGGTCTCGCGGATCTTCGCGTCCATCTTCGCGCGCGTCGAGATCGAGACGAGCACCAGCGGTGGGTCCAGGGAGACGGAGGTGAACGCGTTCGCCGTCATCCCGTGCACCGAGTCCTCGTCCTCGCATTCGGCGGTGGTGACGATGGTGACGCCGCTGGCGAAGCGTCCCAGCGCCTTCCGCATGTGCAGGGGAGTGACCTCGAGATCGGTTTCGCAGACGGCGTCGGCCATGGCTGTGCTCCTCATCTGCCGGTCCTCAGCTCCGGACGATCCGCAGATCGTCGTTGTTGATCAGGTCGGGCCGGGTCCAGCCGTTGACGTCGTACTCCGACATGCACTGTTCGGCGAATCCCTTCAACGCCAGATCCTGACCGGTCGCCTGGTACGCGAACAACGTCTGGAACCGGACGGCCTCGTGATCGCCGCCGTAATTGCGTTCGTAGAGTTCGTGCCGCCCGCCGAATTCGGTTCCGACGGCGTCCCACAGCAGTTTGAGCAACTGGACGCGGTCGATGGCGGCGATGCCGTTCGACCCGCGCACGTACTGGTCGAGGTAGGGGCGCATCGCCGGGTTGTTCCAATCGCTCGCATGCGAGTTCAGGTAGATCAGACCGCTGCCCAGCACCTGCTGGATGATCTCCTTGATGCGCGGGTAGCCGACTCCCATGAACGTGCGGTAGGCGAGACCGTAGTTGAGGTTCGGCTGCACGGCGCCGTTCACCCACGGCTCGGGCGACTTGGCCATCGAGTCGGACAGGCCCCAGAACATGTCGCGCCAGTTGAGGATCTCCCCGATCTGCATCTGCACGCCGCGGAAACCGGCCGAACCGGTCATCTCCACGCCCTTCATCACACAGCCGGCGATGAAGTCGAGCTTCACGGCCAGCCGGGCGCACCCGTGGAACATGAAGCGGGAGAGGAACCCCGACTTCATGACGAAGTTGTTCGTGGTCTCGGTGTCGTAGGCGAAGACGTTCTCCCACGGCACCAGCACCCGGTCGAACACCATGATCGCGTCGTTCTCGTCGAACCGGCTCGACAGCGGGTAGTCGAACGGGCTGCCCATCACCGCGGCGTTCATCTCGTAGGACGTGCGGCAGAACAGTTTCAGGCCGGGCGAGTCCATCGGCACCGTGAAGATCAGGCCGTACTCCTTCTTGCGGAGCGGCAGTCCGTAGTGAGCGATGAAGTTCGCGTTGGTGATCGCCGATCCGGTCGCCACCACCTTTGCGCCCGAGACGATAAGGCCCGCGTCCGTCTCCTCCACTACGTGCACGCACACGTCGGCGGTCTCGTCGGCAGGCTTGTCGCGATCGATCGGCGGGTTCACGATGGCGTGGTTGAGGTACAGCACCCGTTCCTGCGACTGCTTGTACCAGCGCTGTGCGTTCTCCTTGTACGGGCCGTAGAAGTCGGCGTTGGCTCCCAGCGTGCCGAGGAACGAGGCCTTGTAGTCGGGCGACCGGCCGAGCCAGCCGTACACCTCACGCTGCCAGGCCACGATGGCGTCACGCGCGAGGACCAGGTCTTCCGCGCTGCGCGCAGTCTTGAAGAAGGGATGCGTGAAGCCCCCGTTGCCGGTGTCGGTCGGCACCGCCAGCACGCCGTTCGCCTCCGGTCGGTGCAGTGCGTCGTACATCCGCGCCACCGACCGTGCCGAGTTCCGGAAGGCGGGATGCGTGGTGACGTCGTCGACGCGCTCGCCGCGGAAATACACCTCGCGGCCGTCCCGCAGCGATTCGAGGTACTCGTCGCCCGTCATGGGCCGGACGTCGTTGGGCGCAGCGACAGGGGCGTCGACGAAAGCTGATGTGGTCATGGAGGCACTCCTGGTCTCGTTGGGCAGGAATCTGTTTCGGCGTCGAATGCTGCCGTGGCGCATCGGTCCTCGCCGTCGGTGTCGTACCGGCCGGGGTGGGGTATATTGGCCCGAACGCCACGTTCCTGTGACTTGGAACACTATTAGGCGAAGGTGTGGTGAACCATGGCTGAGCGCGAACGATCGAATGACTCCGCGTGCACCGACGCGCCCGCGTTCGTGTCCCTGCGCACACAGGAGCTGGACACCGGCGAGGGTCGCGTGCAGTGGGCGAGCACGCTCGAGCAGCTCTACTGCGAGACGGACGTCGCGTGGCCGGAGCCGCGGCGGCATTTCGACGCGGAGTGGGGCGGACGGCCGTTCGGCGACCTGCACGTCAGCACGATCCGAGCCGACGCCCACACCGTCGTGCGCTCACCTTCGATGATCCAGTCCGATTCGGGGGAAGGATATTTGGTCTGTCTCGTCACGGACGGTTGCGTGGAGGTCCGGCAGTCCGGCCGGACCACGACGATCGAGCGGGGTTCTTTCACGCTCCTCGACTGCGCCGCGCCCTTCGTGTTCCACTCGCCGGCCCCGTTCCGGCAGATCGTCGTGCGCTCGCCCCGGAACGTGCTCACCTCGCGTCTGCCCGGTCGTCTCGTCGAGCACGGCACGGCCCGGTCGATCTCCGGCGCCACCGGTCCGGGCGGACTGGTCGGTCGGTTACTCGCCGACATCGCGGGTCTGGAGGCGCCGATGTCGGAGGGAGCCGCGGTGTCGTTCGCGTCGTCCACCGTCGACATGCTGGCGACGGCGCTCACCGAGGGGCCACTCGCCACCAACCCCGCCCACCTCCACCGCACGGAGGATCTCGCGCGGGTACAACGGGTGATCGAACAGAATCTCCACGACGGCGAACTCACACTGTCCGACATCGCGGCAGCGGCGGGGATGTCGCTGCGCACCGTGCACAAACTGTTCAGTGCCGAAGGCACGACGACGCGGGCCTGGCTGTACCAGGCCCGCCTCGAGCGTGCACGGAAGTACCTGCTCACCACCGAACTGTCCGTCGCGGACGTCAGCGACTGCGCAGGGTTCCGCGACGTGTCCCATTTCAGCCGGTTGTTCCGCAGCACCTTCGGTGCGAGCCCGGGGCAGTACCGGAAGACGCATTCGCCCGCGCCCTGACGCCAGGTTGTTACGGTGCACGCGCATCTCCCCGCATGGTCGATCAACTCGCCGGGGTGGTGCCGGTGGTTGATGCGTGGTCTTCGGGTGGGGTCGATGTGTGGTGGCGGGATCCATTCGGTTCGGCCCGGGTGCGCGGAATGGCCGGGCGCGGACCGTGTCGCCCACCCGGTGGGGCCGTCGTGGACCTGGGCATGGCAGGCGTCGCACACCAGGGCCAGGCCGTCGATGTCGGTGCGCCCGGCGCTGGCCAGGCGACGACGCCGCCCCAGGTGCAGCGGACGCCCCTTGTGGTCGAACACGGCGAGCACCGGATGCGCTTCCTCGGCCAGGGCCAGTGCGTCCTCGATCGGGAGCAAACCGCCGGTCGCCGTCGTGGCGAGGCCGCCGATGGCTCGTTCCAATTGTTCGAGGGTCATCGTGACGATCACCGTGGTCGGCAGTCCCCGGTGCCGGCCGAGCACTCCCGATTCGAGTAGTACCCGGAACATCGCGCTGAACGCATCGTGGTGACGTTGCGCCGCGGTGCGGGTATCGCGGGCGGCGGCCGCCGCCAATACCTCTCGATCGACCGACGGGTCCTCGGCGTCACCGGTGGGTGATTCGGGGTCGTCCGGGTTGTTCATCCCCGGCCGGGCCCATTTGGCGAGGATCGGATCGAGCAGCGCCCGCGCGGCGGGGTCGAGTTCACCGGAGATTCTCGACATCAGTTCGGTGTCCTGCCGGCCGATCGAGATGCCCCGCCGGCGTGTGTGGTCGCGGTCGTCGCCGAGGTTTCCGTCCGGGTTCAGATAGGCCAGTAACCGGTGCCCGGCCGCCTCCACATCCTCCGGGGTGCCCTGTCGGGCGAGACGGGCCAGCACCGCCTCGGCGTCGGCGATCGCGTCGGTGCCGACGGCGTGGGGGATCTTGCGCATCACCTTCGAGACCGCCCGCACGTGGCCGACGCCGATGTCGCCGTCCCGCTGGGCCGCCGCGGTGTCCGGTAACGCCGGCGGCATCGGATCGCCGGACAGGGTGTGCCACACCCCCAGCTCCCGGGCGGCGGCGACCCGGGCGGATGCGTCCGCCGCCGACACCCGGAGCACGTCGATCAGCATCTTCTTCGGTGCGTTGTACCCCAGGCTCGCCGGGACCGACCGCTCGACACTCTCCACGATCAGCCGGTGCGACAACGCATCCGCTCGGCGCAGCGACCGCTCCACCCCGCGCATCACCTCGACGACCTCACCGTCCGACAATTCCGTGAGCCCGGTATCGAGGAGCCCGTCGACCGCGGCAGCGAGCATCGACAGATGCTCCGCCACCCGGCTTTTCACCGACCCCCCAGTCGAACTCATGTGCGAATACTATCGCGGGGGTCCGACAGGTTTCAGAGCCCGCGGTCGCACAGTGACTGGGACGTCGTCGGATCGGTGGGGGGACTGCGGGATCACACGGCCTCGGCCGCCGGGCGCGGTGCGCTTACGGTGAACTCCTCCTTGAAGATCAGCCGCGGTGACATGCGCCGGCGTTTGAGTGCCTTGACGGCGGCGACGACCATCGCCGGCGGTCCGCACAGGTACGCGCTGTGGCCGCGGCAGCTTGCGAAGTCGTTCAGCACGGCGTCGGTCACCATTCCCGTCGCTCCGTCCCAGGTCTCCTCGCTGAGGACCGGGTGATAGTGGAATCGGGAATCGGCCGCCGCGACCGCGCGGAAGTACTCGATGTCGTAGAGGTCGGCTTCTCGGCGACCGCCGTGGTAGAGGTGAATCTCGGGGAGTAGGTCACCGTCCAGGGCATGCCGGACAATCGATTTGAGTGGCGCGAGCCCGGTGCCACCGCCGATGAGGATGGCCGGCTCCTCCTGGGGTTCGATGACGCCGAACTGACCCAGCGGCCCACGCAGATCGATGCGATCGCCCACGGCGAGTGTGTCGAAGATCCACCCATCGGTGGCGAGACCGCCCTCCGTGTTCCGGACGTGGAACTCGAGCAGTGTGGGTTCGGACGGCGGATTCGCCATCGAATATTGTCGTGCGACACCGGATCCCGTCACGATCAACTCGGCGTACTGGCCGGCGTCGAACTCCATCGGCTCGTCCAGTTCGACGACGAGCCTGCGGGTCTGACGCGCGATGTCCGACAGTTCCCGCACGGTGCCCGTGTGGTCGCGGAGGGCGTGCATCGGCCTGCCGGGGTCGGCGTCGTTCACGGGGGCGATGGTGAGGTCTCCGTGGGGTTTCGACTGGCAGGCCAGCGCGAGCCCGGACGAGCGCTCGTCGGCGGTGAGGACGGTCTCGTCGGCGGCGCCGTGGTCGACCTGCCCGCAGAGAACCCGGATCTTGCACGTACCGCACGTCCCCTGCGAACAGGCGTGCGGCAGCCAGCGATTCGCGCGCAGCGCGGCTTCCAGGACCGAGGTGCCGGGTGCGACGGGAAAGGCTCCGTCGTGCCCGGACACCGTCACCATGCGGTCCATCGGTCACACCTCCCAGGTGACGTGCAGGCCCTGCGGCCCGCGGAACGTCCATCCCCAGAACTGCGGGGCGCGGTCGGGATCGGGCTCGATGTTCGGGATCGTCTCGAACAGTTCCTCGAGAGCGATCCGCACGATCGCGGTCCCGAGATACGTTCCGGCGCAGGCATGGTTTCCCGCCCCGAATGCCAGGTGCGGCATGATCGGCCGATCGACCTCGTAGGCCTGGGCGTTCTCCCAGACGGACTCGTCGCGGTTGGCCGAGCCGTATGCCAGCATCACCGGTGTTCCGGCGGGCAGGTCGACACCGCCGACCGTGACCTCGTGGTTGGCGACCTTCACCGCGGCACTCCAGATAGGGGCCACCCAGCGCGCGCCCTCGTTGACGGCGCGTGGAATGAGGGTGGGGTCGTCGACGACGCGTTCGAGCTGGTCGGGGTGCTGGAAGAGTCCGGCCAGCGTCGTCGTCATGACGTGCCCGGGCTCCTGGAGCGCGCCGAGCAGGAACACGTAGATGTTCGGGTAGATCTCGGACCGGTCCCGGACCGCCCCGTCGGGCATACCGTCGTGCAACCAGTGCGAGATCAGGGTGTGGTCGGGATGGTCGGTCCAATGGTCGAGCATCGGGTCGACGGCGGCGATGATCTCGACCTTGACCCGGTCACCGGCCTCGAACGGCGCAGGATTGGCGAAGTGCCCGTTCTCGTCGACTTCCGCGTTCCCGTAGGACTGCGCCAGTGTCTGGAACCAGCGCACCAGTGTCTCCGACGGGATTTCGGTGAGACCCATCAGGTCCCCGACCGACCGCACGCTGATCGGTGCGAAGTAGGCCTCCTGGATGTCTGCAGCTCCCAGATCCTCGATCCCTTCGAGGAGGCTGCGCGCCTGCGGCCGGACCAGCGCTTCGACATAGGAATCCACCGCGCTGGGCCGCAATTGCGGATCGATCCATTCGCGAATCTTCCTGTGCTGTTCGCCATTGGACGCCAGTACGGTACCTTCACCGAAGGTTCGCCCACCCGAGGGTGCGATCACCGTGGACCACGTGTCGGAGTCCTGTGCGATCTGCAGGCAGAGGTCGCGGGACGCCACCACGTGCATCCCCACCGCGGGGACGAACGCAACCGGTGCTTCGCGCCGAAGCCGGTCGTAGATCGGGTTCGGGTCGCGGTCGAGTTCCTCCATGGTGATCGATTCGATCCACGTGGTGCTGGTGGTCATGGCGTTGCCTCCTCTGAGGTGGTGCGCGAGATTCGAAGTGGGCGCGGCGGGGAACCTTTCGGGGATCGCCCGCGCCGGGAGTGCCTGTGATCTGGAACACTAGGAGGCGGAGGTGCGATCGAACATGACCGACAGTGCACAGAAGGATGACTCCGCCTGCACCGAGAACGCCGCTGCGATGGTGCTGAATACTCGCGAGCTGGAGTCGACGGAAGGCCGCACGCGCTGGGCGGACACCCTCGACTCCACTTACTGCGAAATGGACGTCGACTGGCCCGACCGGGACGCGCAATTCGCCGCGGAATTGACGGTGCGGCCCTTCGGCGAGCTGACCGTCAGTGTGGTGCATGCCGATCCGCACACGGTGGTACGCACGCCGGAGATGATCCGGTCCGACCCCAACGACGACTACCTGCTGTGCCTGATCACACGAGGAACGGCCACTCTCGAGCAACATTCGCGGACCGCGGTCCTCGAACAGGGAGCATTCGGCATCCTCGACTCGGCGGCACCGTTCGTCGTGGACGGGAAGACCGAATTCGAGCAGGTGGTGCTGCGCGCTCCCCGTCAACTGCTGATCTCCCGGCTGTCCGTGGAGGCCATGGGCGAGGTCACCGGCCTGGGAATTTCCGGGCAGCGCGGGATGAGCGGTCTCGTCTCCCGTTTTCTCGTCGATATCGCGACCACCGACGCCCGGTTCTCGGTGGGTTCCTCGGCATCGGTCGCCGCCTCCGCCGTCGATCTGCTGACGTCCGCACTCACGGAGCAGGCGCCGCCCCTGACCGCGACGAAACGGATCCACCACGACGACCTCCGGACGGTGCAGCAGACGATGGCGCGGTACCTGCACGACTCCGATCACTCGACGGCAGAGATCGGCGTCGAACTGGGAATGTCGGTGCGCTACATCCACAAACTGTTCAGTCTCGCCGGCACCACGCCCCGCACGTGGCTGTACCAGTTGCGTCTGGATCGCGCGCGGGGACAGCTCCTGGACACCGACTCGACGGTCGCCGAAATCAGCGAACGCGTCGGTTTCCGCGACGTCTCACACTTCAGCCGCGCATTCCGCAAACGGTTCGGCGCCAGCCCCGCGCATTTCCGCGAGCAGCATGGCGATTCGCGTACGGACCGTTAGGTCCGTACGTCCCTATCCGGTGTGTCCGCGTCCGAAGATCTGACGCGCCAGCACCCAGCGCTGGATCTCGTTCGCCCCTTCGTAGATTTCGCCGATCTTGCTGTCGCGGTAGATGGCCTCCACCGGACCCTCCGTGTCGTCGGCCCCGAGTGACCGGACGAAGCCGAGTCCACCGAAGGCCTGCACGGCATCTCGGGCGATCCGGGCCGCCAGATCGGTGCCTCGAAGTTTCGCCATCGCCGCCTCGGGTTCGGGGAACCGCTCGCCGGCATCGAGGCGCAGCGCCGCCTTGAGGTAGAGGCTGCGGGCCGCCTCGAGGTCGGCGGCGTAGTCGGCCATCACGAACTGCCAGTGCTGCTTCGAGGCCAGCGAACCACCGAACGCCTGCCGCGACTTCAGATGGGCCACAGTCCGATCGAATGCGGCCTGCGCCATGCCGACGCCCGCGGCGCCGATCCCGATCCGTCCGTAGGTGAGGGTCTGCAACGCGATGCGCAGGCCGCCGCCGACCCGCCCGAGCACCGACTCCGGGCCGAGGCGGACGTCGTCGAGGTGAACGTCGGCGGTGATCTGCCCGCGGTTGCCGAGTTTGCGATCGGGGGTGCCGATCGTGACTCCCGCCGCACTCGTGGGCACGATGAAGGTCGTGAGGGTGTCCCCGGTGCGGGCGAGCACCACCACGACACCGGCGACGACGGAGTTGGTGATCCACCGCTTGCGGCCGCGCAGGATCCATCCGTCACCGTCCGGGATCGCTTCGGTGGACACGGCGTCGGGAGACAGGTCGCTCGACGCGCCCGGTTCGCTGGTCGCGAAGGCGCCCACCATCTCGCCGTCGACGATCGGTCGCAACCAGCACCGGCGTTGGTCGTCGGTGCCCTGGTCGAGCGCGGTGCCCGCCAGGATGCAGTGCACGTCGTAGATCGCGGCGACGCTGTTGGAGTAGTACGCCAGTTCCTCCACGGCCACCGCGGTCGCCGTGGCGCGGTGCGTCAGGCCCGCGCCGCCGACGTCGGCGGCGAACGGGATCCGGAACAGCCCCTCGGCCGCCATGGCCTCGAACGCGTCGCGTGGGAAGCCGTCGAGCCGCTCGTCACCACCGGCGATGCGGTGCGCGACGGGAGCGACGACGCGGGTGGCGAAGTCACGCACCCTCGTGCGAAGGTCGCGAACCTCGTTCGGCGACAACAGGTCGTGATACAACTCGTCGGCCATCCGGTCGGGGGCCTGCGGTGTCTGCGTCGGCTCCGCGACGAGGGTGACGGGACTGTGCGGGGTCATCGGATCTCCTGGGACGGCGGGGTGCGTACCTTCCCTGTGTAGTCCGGGTCGTGTCTTCGTCTCGCCCCCCGATCGCAATGCCCGACTCGTCAGGTGCCGACCTCGGCGGCCGTTCCGGATACCCGGATGGTCGCCGCCTCCTCCCGTTCGGCGAGCGTGACGTCGCCGGCCGCGAAGTGCGTGCTCGGTGTCTCCCGCACGATCACGCGCACGTTCGCGACAGGTGTCCCGACCGCCCGGTGTGCGGCGTGGGTGAGTTCGGAGATGAGCCGGCGTAGTTCGTCGGGGCTGCGGCCCTCGGCGAGCGTGACCTCGATGATCGGCATCAGTGACCTCCCGCCACGGTGATCGTGCCCAGATTCGTGAAGTGGGCCGCGATCCGGGCGCCCGGTTCCATCGGGACCGCGTCGGTCATGCCGCCGGTGAGTATTACCCAGCCGGCCTCGATGGCGTGCCCCCGCGCGCCGAGCGTGTTGGCGGCGAACGCCAGCGCTTCGGCCGGATGTCCGTGTACCGCAGCGCCGGTCGCGGAATCGACGATTTCGCCGTCCACCTCGAGCAGACAGGCCTCGAGTGCGAGGTCGAGGTCCTCGGGTCGACGGCTGATCGGCCCGGTGACGTAGCGGCCGGACGAGTTGTTGTCGGCGACGGCGTCCATCATCGAGAACTTGTAGCCCGAGAACCGGCTGTCGATGATCTCGATCGCGCCCACCACGTGATCCACGGCGGCCAGCGCCGTCGCCGCGCTCACTCCCGGGCCCGCCAGGCGCCGTCCCATGACGAAGGCGATCTCCGGCTCGGCGCGCGCGTGGATCAACCGGTCCCGGGGCACCGCATCGCCGATCGGGAGGATCATGCGGTCGGTCAGCCAGGCCGTCGACGGGGAATCCACGCCCACCTGGCGTTGCTTCGCCTTCGACGTGACACCCAGTTTCACCCCGGTGATCTTCTCGCCGCGCGCCACGCGGATGTTCAGGGCGAGGTCCTGGGCGGCGTACGCCGTCGCGAGGTCCAGGCCGTCCCACTCGGCCCTGATCGACGTCTGGGCTGTGGCGGAGTCTTCCGCCCGCAACAACCGGTCGGCGACGAGGGCCGCGCTCCACGTGTCGGTGCCCATCACTGTTCCTCCTTCGAGTCGAGCACGGCCGTCACACTGCCGAGCCCGGCGATCTGCGCGACGATCGAATCGCCCGGCTTCACCGAAAATGCCCTGGTCATCGAGCCGGGAAGTACTACATGGCCGGGCTCGAGGGTCACGCCCATCGGTCCGACGGTGTTCGCCAGCCACACCAGCGCGTTGATCGGCGAGCCGAGGACGGCGCCACCTGCGCCGGTCGCCACGAGTTCGCCGCCGATGTGCAGGGTGCACCCGGCCAGTCGCAGGTCCACGTCGTTCAGCGCGACCGGCCGGCTGCCGAGGATGACTCCGCCGGAGGACGCATTGTCGGCGATGGTGTCGAAGATGCCGATCTGCCAGTCCCGGATCCGGGAGTCGACGATCTCGAGGGCAGGCAGGACGAAGTCGACGGCCCGGACCGCCTCGGCGACGGTGACCCCGGGTCCCGTCAGCGGCCTGCCCAGCACGAACGCCACCTCGGGCTCGATCCGCGGTTGCAGGAACCGGTCAGCCGGGATCGGCTGGTGTTCGAGGTGGAACATGCTCGCGGTCAGGTGCCCGAAGTCGGGTTGGTTCACGCTCATCTGCCGTTGGATGGCCCGTGACGCGAGGCCCACCTTGTGGCCCTTGACGACGTCGCCGCCCAGGGTCCACTCCTCGACCTGCAGTTGCTGGATGCGGTAGGCGAGCTCGATCGACGCGTCGGGGTGTTCCGGGGTGAGCGGGTCGATCGGTTCGCCCGTCCGATACACCTCCAGTAATCGGTCGGCGGCCTTGCGTGCGTCGGTATCCATGGCACCTCTGTTTCGGGTCGGACGGTCTGGTGTACAGGTCAGGAGGCCAGCGCGCGCCGGCCGGGTTCGGGAACGTCCCGGGTCGTGGTCGGAACGGCGTGGTTCGCGTTCGCGACCGCGTGGGAGACGTCGCGGGCCGCCGCCATGACGGCGCGGGTGAACTCGGCGCGCCGGGGCACGAAACGGCTGACCGGGACGCTCATGCTCACCGCGGCCACCACCGAACCCATGTCGTCGCGGACCGGCGCGGCCACGCAGTGGACCTCCGACACCGCTTCGCCGAGGTCGTAGGCATGGCCGGACGACCGCGCCACCGACAGCGCGTCGAGCAACGCCCCCGCGTTGGTGATCGTGGACGGCGTGTGCCTTCGCAATGTGCGTCCGGCCAGGTAGCGGCGCAGTTCGTTCTCTTCGAGGGCGGCGAGCAGAACCTTGCCGACGGCGGTGCAGTGTGCTTCGAGGCGGGCGCCGACGCGTGCGCCCTGCACGGTGATGTTGTGCGTGCCGACCACCTTGTCGACGTACAGCACGTGCCACCGCTCCATCACCGCGAGGTGGCTGGTCTCGCCGAACCGCTCGACGAGGCCTTCGATGATCGGTGCCGCGCAGGACCGCACGTCGACGGTGCCCCGCAGGGTCTCGCCGAGTTCGATGACGCGCCAGCCGATCCGGTAACGACCCCGCGTGCGGCACTGCAGCAGCCCGGTGTCGACCAGGCTCGACAGCAGCGCGTGCGCACTCGACCGGGGAACGTCGATGGCGGCCGCGACTTCGGAGACTCCCCATTCCGGTTGTGCGGCGGTGAACAGGTCCAACACCGGCCCGATCTTCTGGACCGTCTGCAGTGTCGCCACGGTGTCCGTCCTTCCATCCCACGGCTCGACGGGAAAGCAGGTGCGCACCTCGTCGAGCGTCTGTGATCTGAAACACTAAGAAGAACGAGGCCGCCGGACCATGACCACCAGCGCATGAATGGATGACTGCACGCGCACCGCCGCGCAGACTGATCCCTTTTTCGGGCCGACCCGCCCCGCCTCGCGAGCGGAGAACGTACCGTCGGAGGTGGTTTCGGTTCGTGCCCCTGTCGACGTATGGAATCCGTAGGAGAAATCGTGTTCGTCCCGTTCAGTGTCACCGATTTCCTCGACCGCGCCGAGACCGTGTACGGGAATCGGACCGGTGTGGTCGACGAACCCGATCAACCCGCACCCAGCCAGGGCTCGCTGACCTACGCCGAGGTCGCCGACCTCGCCCGCCGGCAGGCCGCGAAACTCGACGAACTCGGCATCGGCGTCGGGGAGCGGGTCGCGATCGTCAGCCACAACTCGAGCCGGCTGCTGACCTCGTTCTACGGGGTCGGCGGCTGGGGCCGGGTCCTGGTCCCGGTCAACTTCCGGCTGCGCCCCGAGGAGGTGCGCTACATCGTCGAGGACTCCGGTGCCCGCGTCCTCTACGTCGACCCGGAACTCGCGGACGCCTTGAACGAGGTCGAGTGCGAGCACAAGTTCGTCCTGGGCTCGGATTCCGACCTCTACGCCGCGCCCGGGGCGGAGCCGCGTCCGTGGGAGCCGGACGAATCCGCCACCGCCACCATCAATTACACCTCCGGGACGACCGCCCGCCCGAAGGGTGTGGAGATCACCCACCGCAACATCTGGGTCAACGCGGTCACCTTCGGCTTGCACGCCGGGATCAATGACCGGGACGTCTACCTGCACACGCTGCCGATGTTCCATTGCAACGGCTGGGGTCAGCCGTTCGCCATGACCGGCGTCGGCGCCCAGCACATCGTCCTCCGCAAGGTCGACGGCGCCGAGATCCTGCGGCGGGTCCGTGATCACGGGGTCACGTTGATGTGCGCGGCCCCGGCGGTCGCGGCCGCGGTCCTCGACGCTGCCGAGAGTTGGGAGGGTGAGATCCCCGGCCGGGACCGGGTACGGATCATCATGGCCGGGGCACCGCCGCCGACGAAGACCGTCGTCCGCGTCCAGGAGGAACTCGGCTGGGAGTTCATCCAGATCTACGGCCTCACCGAAACGTCCCCACTGCTGACCGTCAACCGCACCCGTGCCGAATGGGACGACCTCGACCCCGAAGCGAAGGCCGCGAAACTGACGAGGGCCGGCGCCCCGGCACTCGGCGTCCGGCTGACCGTCGAAGAAACGGAGGACGGCGCCGGTGAGGTGCTGGCCCGGTCCAACGTCGTGATGGACGGCTATTGGGGCAAACCCGAGGAAACGGACGAGGCTTTGGCCGGCGACTGGTTCCATACCGGGGACGGCGGCGTCATCGGCGACGACGGGTATCTGACCATCGCCGACCGCAAGAAGGACGTGATCATCACCGGCGGCGAGAACGTCTCGTCCATCGAGGTCGAGGACTGCCTGTTCTCCCACCCGGCCGTCGCCGAGGTGGCGGTGATCGCCGTGCCGAGCGAGAAGTGGGGAGAGACGATCAAGGCCCTGGTCGTGCTGCACCCCGACGTCCAACCCGACAGCGCCACCGAGGCGGAACTGATCGGCTGGTGCAAAGAGCACCTCGCCGGCTACAAGGCGCCGACGTCGGTCGAATTCCGCGACGAGCTGGCCCGGACCGCCACCGGGAAGCTGCAGAAGTTCAAACTGCGCGCCCCCTACTGGGGCGGACAAGCGCGTCAGGTCAACTGACGTCGTCGGCACGTCTAACGTGACCGTAGGAGAGGTGGACCGACTCGAGGAACTCGTGGGGCGGGCGCGGGTGCTCGCCGCACCGGGCACGCGCCGAGTTCTCGGCATCACCGGACCGCCGGGTTCGGGCAAGAGCACCGTGGCTGCGGCGGTACTCGCGGCGCTGGGTTCGTCCGCGGTGGTCGTGCCGATGGACGGATTCCACCTGGCGGGTGCGGAACTGGGCCGCCTCGGCCGGGCCGATCGCAAGGGCGCACCGGACACCTTCGACGCCGCCGGATACGTGGCGTTGTTGCGCCGACTGCGGAACTGGGCCGCCTCGGCCGGGCCGATCGCAAGGGCGCACCGGACACCTTCGACGCCGCCGGATACGTGGCGTTGTTGCGCCGACTGCGGGAACGCGGGGGCGAGACGGTGTACGCCCCCGAATTTCACCGCGAGGTCGAGGAATCCTATGCCGGGTCGATCGCGGTCCCGCCGGACGTTCCGCTTGTGATCACCGAGGGCAACTACCTCCTCCTCGACGAGGGACCGTGGTCGGCGGTGCGTGACCTGCTCGACGAGGCGTGGTTCCTCGCCCCGGACGGGGACGAGCGCGTCGCCCGCCTCGTCGAGCGGCACGTCCGGTTCGGCAAGTCACCCGACGAGGCACGAGAGTGGGTGCGGCGCAGCGACGAACGCAACGCCGCACTGGTCGCACCCGGTCGCGCCCGCGCCGACGTGGTCGTCCTCGGCGACCCCGTGTGACTCAGGCCGGGTACTCGATCGTCTCCATGCGACCGCTGGTGAGTGAGCGGGTCGCGGCCTCGGCGATCGCCTGTGCTTTCAACGCTTCGGACAGGGTCGGCCCGATGGCGGCGCCGTTCTCCAGCGCGTCGACGAAGTGGTCGAGCGCGGTGCGGTAGCTGGCCCGGATCCGTTCGAACCATCCCGCATGTAACCCGTCGTCGACGACGCGGCCCGCGCTGTACCGGGACACGGACCCGGCGCGCTGGCGTCGTGCCTCGACCATTCCCGTGGAACCGAGCACCTCGATGCGTTCGTCGTAGCCGTACCCGATCCGCCGGGTGGAGTCGATCTGGACGAGCGCGCCACCGGGAAGGCGCAGGGTGACGGCCGACGTGTCGACGTCGCCGTAGTCGGCGAGGCGGGGTTCGACGAGCGTGGACCCGGTCGCGAAGACGGACTCGGGATCGAGCCCGGAGATCCACCGCGCCAGGTCGAAGAAGTGGACGGTCTGGTCGCGCATCTGCCCGCCCGAGACCGCGATGTACTCGAGGGGCGGCATCGCCGGACCGCGGCTGGTCATCTGGATCAGCTCGACCGAGCCGATCTCGCCGGACGTCACCACCCGCTGCAGTTCGGCGTAGTCGCGGTCGAAGCGGCGGTTGAAATCGACCATCGCCCGCAGCGATCGGGAGTCGGCGAAACGCACGACGTCGACGGCGCGCGCGAGGTCGAGATCGATGGGCTTCTCGCACAGGGCCGGGATTCCCGCCGTCGCCGCGGTGTGAAGGTGCTCGGCGTGGGTGTCGGTGGACGACGCGATGAAGACGGCGTCGATTGCCGTGGCGTCGAAGACCTCCGCGAGGTCGGTGGTCGCGCGACTGCCGTGGCGCTTGGCGAGGTCTGTCGCGCGGGCGAGGTCGATGTCGAAGACGAGGGCCAGGTCGACGTCGGGGTGCGCGGCGAGGTTGGCGCCGTGCACGCCGCCGATGAATCCGGCTCCGATGAGGGCGAAACGCTGCATGTCAGATACCGACCTTTTCGTGTGCGAATGCGGGGACGACCCAGGCGGAGTCGGCGGCGGAGGAGGCGGCCGTCGCCTCCACGAACTGGACGCCGATCAGGCCGTCGCGCCCGGTGGGGAAGGACAGATCGCCGATGGTGGTGGGCTCGCCGTCACGGCGGGCGCGGAGTTCGTCGGCGAGGTCGCGGTAGAAGTTCGCGAACGCCTCGAGGAAGCCCTCGGGATGCCCGAGGCCGGGGCGGGTGAGCCGGGTGGCGTCCTCGGACAGCGTGCGCATTCCCTGCGCGAGGATCGTGGTGCCGCCGTCGAGGTCGCGGACCGTCAGGTGGTGCGGGTCCTCGTGCCGCCATTCGACGCTCGCGGTGTCGCCGAAGACCCGGATGCGCAGGCCGTGCTCGTTGCCGGTGGCGGCCATGCTTGCCCACAGCGTCGCGGGAGCCCCGTTGGACAGGGTGAGACGCACGGTGGCGTTGTCGAACACCCGCCGTCCGGGGACGAGGGTGTCCAGTTCGGCCGACATGCGGGTGGCCTCGAGGCCGGTGACGTACCGCAACAGGTGGAAGGCGTGGGTCCCGAGATCGCCGACGACGCTGGGGAAGCCCGCGACGTCGGGGTCGGTGCGCCACCGTGCCTGGCGGTGTTCGCCGAGTTCGAGGGGCGTCGCCGCCCACCCGGACGCGTGTTCCACCGTCACGAACCGGATCCGCCCGAGGTCGCCGTCGCGCACCATCCGGGCCGCGTGCCGGACCATGGCGTAGGCCGAATAGCAGTGCGGGACGGCCAGGATCGCACCGGAAGACTCGGCGATCGCGACGAGTTCCGCGGCCGACTCCGAGTCGCGGGTGAGGGGCTTCTCGCACACCACCGAGATGCCTGCCTCCAGGAACGTGCGGGCGATGTCGAAGTGGCTGTCGTTCGGCGTGGTCACGGCCACCACGTCGACGCCGTCCTCGCGGGCGGCCTCCCGTTCGGCCATCTCCTGATAGTCGCGGTAGGTGCGCTCGGCCGGCACGCCGAGGCTCTCCGCGATCTGCGTCGACACCGCGGCGTCCCGACCGAAGACCCCCGCCCGTAGGTCGTACCGGTCGTCCAGGCGCATCGCGTAGCGGTGGGTCTTGCCGATGTCGGCCCCCCGACCACCGCCGACCATGCCCGCGGACAGTCGCGGGCTTCCGTGCTTGCTCAACTCGGCTCCTTCCGAAAGGGACAAGCGTGGACCGGTCCCAGTTGTGATGAGCGTAACACGGCTTCGGCTCCATATGCTGTCCCTCGTGAACGAATCAGATCCCGGCACGGGTGCGGGCGCACCATTGTTTCGCCCACCGACGATTCGCGACGTGGCCGCACGGGCCGGGGTGTCGAAGTCGCTGGTGTCCCGGGTGCTCCGCGGCGAGGCGAATGTCAGCCCCGCACGCCGCGAGCAGGTCACGCAGGCCATGAAGGAACTCGACTACCGGCCGAACACCATCGCCCGCGGACTGTCCGAATCCCGCAGCGGCACGGTCGGGGTGATGCTGAACGACCTGCGCAACCCGTGGTTCGTCGAACTGCTCGAGGGGATGACGACGACGCTCGACGCCGTCGGAATCGCGCCGGTGCTGGCCGACAGTCATCTGGACCAGCGCGTCGGGCGGGACACCGTCGAGACCCTGCTGTCGCAGCGGATCGACGGGTTGGTGGTGGTGGGCACCACCGACGCCGGGCCCGCGATCGAGCGGGCCGCCGCCCTCGTTCCCGTCGTCCTCGCCGGAACTCACGAACCGAGTCTTCCCAACGTCGACATCGCGGCGGACGACGACATCGCCGGTGCCCGGATGGCCACCGAGCATCTACTGAATCTCGGCCACCGGCGGATCGCCTACCTGCAGGGTCCCGGAGTGGTGGGCACCCTGCGCCGCGACGGGTTCACCGAGGCGATGACCGGGGCCGGGTGCGGCGACCTCGCGTCGGTGCAGTTCGCCGGCATGACCGAGGAGAGCGGATACGTCGCGGCCGGTCGTGTTCTCGACGCCGAAACCCGGCCGACCGCCATCCTCGCGTTCAACGACGTCACGTGCGTCGGGGCGTTGTCGGCGGCCGACGACCGCGGCCTGAGAGTCCCCGACGACCTGTCGCTCGTCGGATACGACGACACGTATCTCGCGCGAATCCGGCATCTGTCGCTGACGTCGGTGAACAACGGCAATTTCGCGGTCGGCGCGCAGGCCGCCAAGTTCCTGCTGCAGCGGTTGGAACGACCGTCGCAGTCGCGGCGAATCCACCTGCACACGCCGACGCTCAGTGTTCGCCGCTCCACCGCGGCACCCGGGAGCCTTCCGGCGGAGGGGTAGCCGCGGTGGAGAGTGAAACCGGCTTCTATTGAGGGGTTTTCACGGCGAGCACCGGAATCGGCGATTGCAGGATGAGCCGCTGGCTCACGCTGCCGAGAAGCGCCTTGCCGACCGCGCTGCGGCGCTTGACTCCGATCACGAGGCGTTCGATGTCGGGCCGGTCGTCGAGGAGGTCGAGCACGGCGGTCGCGGGATCGCGGTCGCCGCGGCCGATCCGGTCGAGGACGGTCACGCCGTCGTCCGCGAGGGTATGCACCTCTTCGGGTTCGGTGAGGGAGAGGTTCACCACCAGGAGGTCGGTGCCCAGCATCGCGGCTTCCTTCTTGCCGGCGAGGAGGGCTTCCGATCCTTCGGAGGTATCGGTCACTGCAACGAGCACTGTCATGGGATCAACCTTTCACGGGACACGGTGCGGCGACTGTCACGAATATTCGCGCCGGAACTGGTCTTCGAGCTCCTCGAGGGAGCGGCCGCGGGTTTCCGGGACCTGGGTCTTGATGAAGACGAGGGCCAGTACGCCGAGGCCCGCGAAGATGAAGAAGGTCGCACCGATCCCCAGTGCGGCGACGACGGGCGGGAAGAGCAGCGCGACAAGGGCGTTGGCGATCCAAAGTGCGAAGATGCAGACACCGATGGCGAAGCTGCGGATCTTCAGTGGGAAGATCTCCGAGAGCATCAGCCACACCAGCGGGCCGATCGTGCCCTGCATCGAGAAGACGAACAACACCACGAACGTCAAGATGAGATACGCCTTGACGGTGCCGTCGGGCAGCAGGAACGCGGACAGGCCGACGAGCACGTGGAACGTGGTGGTGAGGGTGAAGCCGCCGATGAGCATCTTCCGGCGGTCGATCCGGTTGATCAGGGCGACGCCGGTGAGGACGCCCAGCACGCTGAACAGGCCGTTGAGGGTGTTCGCGACGATGGCGGCGTTGGACGAGAATCCGGCGTCGCCGAGCAGTTGGGTGCCGTAGTACATCACCGAGTTGATGCCGGTGGCCTGCTGGAACACGCCGAGACCGACGCCGATGAAGATCAGGCGGCGGATCCACTTCACCGACAGGTCCGCGGCACCGCCGGTCTGAGACAGCTTTTCTTCCTCGGCGAGCGCCCGGACCTCCTCCATCTCGGCACGCGCCCGCTCCGGGGATCGAACCTGGAGGAGAACGGCGAGCGCTTCGTCGTCCCGGTCCTGCGACATCAGCCAGCGCGGGCTCTCCGGCATCCGCAGCATTCCGGCGAACAGGACGAGTGCGGGAAGTACGGCGACGAGAAGCATGAAGCGCCAAACGCTTTCGTGCTCTCCCCAGATGTTGAAGATGACGGCGTTGATCACGAAGGCGGCGAACTGTCCGACGACGATCATGACCTCGTTGCGTGAGACCACGCTGCCGCGCCGGTCGGCGGGAGACATCTCGGCGAGGTAGACGGGCACCGTTGCGGACGCGCCGCCGACGGCGAGGCCGAGGATGAAGCGGAACAGGGCGAGTATCTCCCACGTCGGGGACAGCACGCAGCCGAGTGTGCCGATCATGAAGATGATCGCGAGAACCAGGATGTTGTGCCGGCGTCCGAAGCGGTCGGACATCCGGCCGCCGACCAGAGCGCCGAGTGCGGCGCCGAAGATCAGGATGCTCACCACGAAGCCCTCGGTGAACGACGTGAGGTGGAGGTCTTCCTTCAGCGGTGCGAGTGCGCCGTTGATGACTCCGGTGTCGTATCCGAAGAGCAGGCCGCCGAAGGTGGCGACGACGGCGATGATTCCGAGTCTGTGCGAGTGGCGCCCGGGGGCGTCGGTAGTCGGGGACGGGGCGGTAGTTCGGGTGAGATCGCTGGCCATGAACATCTCCTCGACGTATTCCATGTGCAGAACACGTAATGTGTTTATGTCCGGACAAAGCTAACGCATTGTGACTCGGGGCACAACGGCTAGCCAATCACCGGTCGGCGCACACACGGCAGGCGGTCGATTCCTACCCGCGAGTAATAGAACGCATGATCTGTTATTGTCCGGCGTATGCCCAGGCCACGCGTGCACGATCTCGACGAGGCGCTCGATACTGCCGAACGGCTGGCCGTCGAGGGCGGCCCGAGCGCGGTGACCCTGCGCGCGGTCGCCGCTGCCACGGACATGTCCAACGGTGCGATCTATCACGCGTTCGGGTCGCGGGGAGGGTTGGTCGGCCGTGCCTGGCTACGGGCCGCGCAGCGATTTCTCGACCTGCAACAGGAAGCGGTCCAGGAGGCGCTGGGGCGCGGTCCCGTGGACGCCGTCGTCGCGGCCGCCGACACCCCCGCGGTCTTCGCCGAGCGGTTCCCGCAGTCGTCGCGTCTCCTGCTCACCGTGCGCCGCGACGAACTGCTCGGATCGGATATCCCCGAGAACGTCGCCGACGAGTTGACGCGGCTCGATTCCGTCCTCGTCGAGTTGTTCGTCCGGTTGGCGCGCGCCCTGTGGGGGCGCAAGGACGGGCGCGCCGTCGAAGTGATCGAAGCGTGCGTCGTCGGACTCCCCACCGGACTGTTGCTTCGGGCCCGGCGAAAACCGGACGCCGCGATGCGACAACGACTGGAAGCGGCGGTCCGTGCCGTCCTCGCACTCGACCCCCCGCCTCCGGGGAAACGTCACGACAGCACCACGAAAGGTTCCCGATGACCGCCACCCTGACCTACCGCGACAAGATCGCCGTCCTCGACCTCGGCGAAAACGAAAACCGGTTCTCCCCGGAGTGGCTCGACACCGCCGATCGTCTCCTCGACGACGCGCAGGAGAACGGTGCACAGGCGCTGGTCACCACGGCCACCGGCAAGTTCTACTCCAACGGCCTCGACCTGGACTGGCTGATGGCCAACGGCGACCGCGCCGACTGGTACGTCGGACGCGTCCAGGCGCTGTTCGGCCGGATTCTGACGCTGCCGATGCCGACGGTGGCCGCGGTCAACGGGCACGCGTTCGGCGCCGGTGCCATGCTGGGCATCGCCCACGACTACCGGGTGATGCGGTCGGACCGCGGGTTCTACTGTTTCCCCGAGGTCGACATCCACATTCCGTTCACGCCGGGAATGGCGGCGCTGATCCAGGCCAAGCTGACGCCGCAGACCGCGATCACCGCGATGACCACCGGCCGCCGGTACGGCGGCACCGAGGCTCACGCCAGCGGACTGGTCGACGGGACCGCATCCGAAGGTGCGGTCCTCGATACTGCCGTCGACCTGATCGCCCCGCTCGCGGGGAAGGACGCCGGAACGCTCGGTGCGATCAAGGCCACCATGTTCGCGCCGGTCGTCACCGCCCTCGCGGCGGGTCGATCATGACAACGTGAAACCTACTGCGCGAGAGTGAAGGTCACTCTCCCGGAACGTGGAGGATCAGGGCGTCGCCCTGTCCGCCGCCGCCGCACAGCGCGGCGGCGCCGGTTCCACCACCGCGGCGCTTCAGCTCGAGCGCGAGGTGCAGCACGACCCGTGCGCCGGACATGCCGAGCGGGTGCCCGATGGCGATGGCTCCGCCGTTCACATTGACCCGCGACGGATCGACCCCGAGTTGCCGGGTCGACTCGATGCCGACGGCGGCGAAGGCCTCGTTGATCTCGACGAGGTCGAGGGCGGAGGGCTCGAGACCGTCACGGGCGCACGCCTTCTCGATGGCGTTGGCGGGCTGCTGCTGCAGCGTCGAATCCGGTCCGGCGACGACGCCGTGGGCGCCGATCTCCGCGAGCCATTCGAGTCCGAGTTCCTCGGCCTTGGCCTTGCTCATCACCACGACGGCGGCGGCGCCGTCGGAGATCTGCGAGGCGGAGCCGGCGGTGACGGTGCCGCCCTTGCTGAAGGCGGGCCGCAGCTTCGAGAGCGACTCGGCCGTGGTGTCGGCGCGGATCCCCTCGTCCTCGGTGACGACGAGCGGATCGCCCTTGCGCTGCGGGATGGACACGGGAACGACCTCGTCGTCGAAGAGTCCGTTCTTCCACGCGGCTGCGGCGCGCTGATGTGAGGCCGCGGCGAACGCGTCCTGCTCCTCGCGACCGATCTTGTCGGTGTTCGCGTTCCGGTCCTCGGTCAGCGCGCCCATGGCCTGGTCGGTGAAGATGTCGTACAGGCCGTCGTAGGCGAGGTGGTCGACGAGGGTGGTGTCGCCGTACTTGAATCCGCCCCGGGAACCCGGGAGCAGGTGCGGCGCCTGGGACATCGACTCCTGCCCACCGGCGACGACGACATCGAACTCGCCGGCGCGGATCAGCTGGTCGGCGAGCGCGATGGCGTCGAGACCGGACAGGCACACCTTGTTGACGGTCACGGCGGGCACCGACATCGGGATGCCCGCGGCGACCGCGGCCTGCCGGGCCGGGATCTGACCGGCACCGGCAGTGAGGACCTGCCCCATGATCACGTACTCCACCAGCTCCGGTGCCACCCCGGCCTTGTCGAGGGCGCCCTTGATGGCGATGCCGCCGAGATCGGATCCGGAGAGGGTGGCGAGCGAACCCGTCAGCCGGCCGACGGGGGTCCGGGCCCCGGCGACGATGACGGACCTGGTGCGTGAAGTCATGGGAGTGTCCTTGGTGTCGTGTCGAATGTCGGTCAGACGAGCGCGGATTCGCGAATCTCGAGGGGGGTTCCGGTGGCGGCGACGACCTCGTCGACGGTGACACCGGGGGCGACCTCACGCAGGGCGAGGGTGCCGTCGCCGACCACGTCGATGACGGCGAGGTTGGTGATGATGCGATTGACGACGCCCTGGCCGGTGAGCGGCAGGGTGCAGGTGTCGATGATCTTGGGGTTGCCGTCGCGGTCGGTGTGCTCCATGAGGACGATGACGCGGCTCGCCCCGTGCACGAGGTCCATCGCGCCGCCCATGCCCTTGACCATCTTGCCGGGGACCATCCAGTTGGCGAGGTCGCCGGTGCGGGATACCTGCATGCCGCCGAGGACGGCGGTGTCGATGTGGCCGCCGCGGATCATCCCGAACGACAAAGCGGAATCGAAGAACGCGGCGCCGGCGTTGACGGTGACCGTTTCCTTGCCGGCGTTGATCAGGTCGGCGTCGATGTTCTCCTCGGTGGGGTACGGGCCGGTGCCGAGGATCCCGTTCTCCGAGTGGAGGGTGACGTTGACGTCGGTGCCGAGGTATCCGGGGATGAGCGTCGGCAGGCCGATGCCGAGGTTGACGTATTCGCCGTCGACCATCTCCGCGGCCGCGCGGGCGGCCATCTGGTCACGTGTCCATCCGTTGGTGCCGGTCATCGAGTGGCTCCTTCCGTGCTGCTGACTGTCCGCTTCTCGATCCGCTTGTTCTGGGGGCCGGTCTCGACGATGCGCTGAACGAAGACTCCGGGCAGGTGTACCTGGGCGGGGTCGATGGTGCCTGCGGGGACGAGTTCCTCGACCTGGGCGATCGTGATCTTGCCGGCCATGGCCGCGAGGGGGTTGAAGTTCAGTGCCGTCTTGTCGAAGACCAGGTTGCCGGCGGTGTCGCCGCGCAGCGCGTGGACCAGGGCGAAGTCGGCGGTGATGCCGAGTTCGAGGACGTAGCGCTTGTCGCCGAACTGCCGGGTTTCCTTCGCGGGCGACGCGAGCGCGACGGAACCGTCGGCCGCGTACCGCCAGGGCAGACCGCCGTCGGCGACCGGGCTGCCGACGCCGGCGGGGGTGAAGAACGCGGGGATGCCCGCACCGCCGGCGCGGAGGCGTTCGGCCAGCGTGCCCTGCGGGGTGAGTTCCACCTCGAGCTCACCGGAGAGATACTGGCGGGCGAATTCCTTGTTCTCGCCGACGTACGACGCGGTGACACGGCGAATCTGGCGCGCGCTCAGCAGGATCCCGAGCCCGTGGTCGTCGACACCGCAGTTGTTGGAGAAGACCTCGAGGTTCCCGACACCCGAGTCGGCGAGCGCGCGGATCAGCGAGTCGGGGATTCCGCACAGGCCGAATCCGCCCACGGCGATCGTCGCGCCGTCGGACACATCCGCGACAGCTTCTTCCGGGGTGTCGAACACTCTCGATCCCATGTGCATCCTTTCCTCAGGCCGCCGAACCCGGCGAAACCGCCTTCCCGCGACGTCTCGTCCATCCAGTGAACGATCTCTGCGCGGGCTTTGCTCCACTAAAAGGGGTCACACCCTGCATTTCAAGGAGTTCGAGCATGTTGCTCGCGGTTCGAACGGCGCAGACGAGAGTGTTCACTGAGTGGACGTATACTGCGCTGATGGACGACGTACAGCGGCCGCAGGTGATCCAACGGGTGAGCGCACTCCTGCGGGCCATCGGCGCCCTCGACACGTCGGGATCCTCGACGACCGCACTGGCACGCGAGACAGGTCTCGCTCGCCCCACGGTGCATCGCCTGCTCGTCTCGCTCGCCGAGGAGGGGCTGGTCGACCGCGACCTGAAGTCGGGCAAATGGTCGCTCGGGCCGGAGTTGTATCTGCTCGGATCGCTCGCCGCCGCCCGCTACGACATCACCGACCGGTCCCGCGGCATCCTGCGCGACCTCGCCCGCGAAACCGGCGAGAGCGCGTTCCTGTCCGCCCGTCGCGGCGACGAAACGGTCTGCATCGCCAGTGAGGAAGGCAGCTTCCCGCTGCGGTCGCACGTGCTGCACATCGGCATCCGATTTCCGCTCGGGGTGGCGTCGGCGGGGATGGTCATCCTGTCGCACCTGCCGGACCGCGAGATCGACGACTACCTGGCACGCGCGGACGTCACCGGCGAGTGGGGGTCGCAGCACAGCCGGGAGAAGATCGCCGAGCGCATCGCGGAGACCCGCCTCAACGGCTACACCGTCAACCCCGGTCTGCTCGTCGAGGGCAGTTGGGGGATGGGCGCCGCCGTCTTCGACACCCAGGGATCACCGGCCTGGGCGTTGAGTATCACCGGGGTGGAAAGCCGGTTCCGTGAGGAACGACGCCGGGAAATGGGAGAACTCCTCCTTCGCCAGGCGCACCGGCTCACCCAGCTACTCGCCGATCGGCCGCGGAGCCGCGGCTGAAGTCCGCGGTGGGATCAATCGGCAACACGGCCCACCGTCCGATCCGGGAGCACACCCGCCTGCACCAGTTCGTCGTAGATGCGCTGCTGCTCGGGGTCGAGTCCGGAATACAGCATGTCGTATGCCCGCTCTTCCTCCGCCAGGACGGCGACGGGATCCCAGTCCTCGCCGATCGCTTCCAGGACAGCGCTGCGCCGGCGCGCCTCGTCCAGCGTGAGGTCGAGAGCGAACGTGAGTTCGGAGTCGCTACCCATGTGGTCACCTTCGTTTCGCGGTCGCCGACACCGAACGGGCTCCGACGTCGAAGGGGTCAGGGTCACTCGAGGCGGTCCAAGATCACAATGACGTGGATCACGTCGATCGAAAGTGGTGCGCCGCGGTCACGACGACCGCGCCCCGTCGTCCGGGTGGACGACGGGGCGCTGGTGGTCGGGTGGGTCAGGCCTGCAGGCCGGCCTCGATCTCGAGGGTGATGGTGATCTTGTCGCCGACGACGGCGCCTCCGCCTTCGAGGGGCATGTCGATGGTGATGCCGAAGTCCTTGCGGTTGAGGACGGTGGTGGCTTCGAAGCCGGCGACCGGTCCGTTGCCCATGCCGGGGTTGACGCCGTTGAACTCGAGGGCGAGCTCGACCTGCCGGGTGACGCCGCGGAGGGTGAAGTCGCCTTCGACCACGTAGTCGTCGCCCTTGGCGCGGACGGCGGTGGAGGTGAAGGTGGCGGTGGGGAACTGCTCGGCGTCGAAGAAGTCGGCGGACTTGATGTGGGCGTCGCGGTCGGTGTTCTTGGTGTCGATGGACGCGACCTGGATCTCGGCGGTGACGGCAGTGGTGCCGTCCTCGGCGACGGTGATCGCGCCGGCGAAGTCGTTGAACGTGCCGCGGACCTTGCTGACCATGAGGTGGCGGACGGAGAAGCCGACGGTGGAGTGGACGGTGTCGATGGCCCAGGTTCCGGCGGTGAGGTTGGGGAGGGTGGCGGTGGCGGTGGTCATGAAAACTCCTTGACGTGAACGGGCACTCGAATCGAGGTAATTGAATCTGCAACTACAAAGGTAGAGAGAAGTCGTTGCGATGTCAACTAAAATCTTTTGGAGGGTGGGTGAGCTGCGCTTACTGCTTCGGCCGGACCTGATGGCGGCTGACGATGGAGATCCGATTGAAGGCGTTCATCGTGACGGCGATCCAGCTCACCGTGGACATCTCCTGCTCGGACAGGAATCGCCGTGCGAAGGCGTAGTCGGCCTCCTGACTGTGTGCGTCCGGCAGGGTGGTGATCGACTCGGCCAGGGTGAGGGCCGCGACCTCACGTTCGGAGAACAGCGTCGTCTCCCGCCACGCAGGCAGGACCGCGAGGCGCTGCTGGGTCTCGCCCGCCGCGAGCGCCGCGGCGACGTGCACGTCCAGGCAGTAGGCGCAGCGGTTGATCTGGGAGACGCGCACGTTGATCAACTCGACGAACCGACGGTCCATCCCGGCCTCGGTGGTCGCGTGACGGATGGCCTTGGCGACGCCGATCTGCGCCTGATAAACGGCCGGACTCCGCTTGTCGATGTGGACGTAGTCGTTCTCCGTGGACGTGCTGCTCATGACCGGCCTTTCGGTGGGTGGCTCAGGGATTTTCCAGCAGGTGGGCGCGCATCTCGCCGAAGTCGTGCCCGAGGATGGCGACGTCCCGGGGGCTGAGCAGGTCGAACATGTCCCGGCGCACCTCTGCCACGTGTCCGGGGCTGGCGGCGGCGAGCTTCTCGGCGCCGGCGTCGGTCAGCTCGGCCAGCATTCCCCGCTTGTCGTCCTCGCACTCCAGTCGGCGCACCCAGCCCGCCTCGACCAGCCGGTTGATCGCCCGGGTCACGCCACTGCGGGTCGTGGTGACCGCGTCGGCGAGTTCGCGCATCCGCAGTTGTCGCTGCGGGGCCTCGGACAGCACGACGAGAAGTTCGAAGTCGGTGAACGAGATGCCCGCGTCGCGGGTGAGCTGTCGATCGAGCGCCTGCAGCAGCAGTCGGGTGGCGTCCAGGTAGGCGCGCCACGTGTTCTGTTCCTCGGCGCTGAGCCATCTGGTCGGTTCCACGGGACCAGCATATCTCAAGTAGTTGACAGCGCAACTACTTGGTGTACGGTGGTGATAGTTGAAAGCGCAATCATCGGCGGTTCGCGGAGAGAGGTTCGGGCAATGAGCACCACAGACGAGCAGGAGCGGTCCCAGAGGTTCGCCGAGCAACGCGACCGGATCCGCTCCGAGCACCTGAAGCCCGTGTCGTCGCGGCCCGCGTCCTCGGCCCGCGGACTCCACCACACCGCGCTGATCAGCAGCGACGTCGAGCGCACCGTCCGGTTCTATCAGGATCTCCTCGAGTTCCCGCTCACCGAACTGATCGAGAATCGCGACTACCCCGGTTCTTCGCACTTCTTCTTCGACATCGGCAACGGCAACCTCCTCGCGTTCTTCGACTTCCCGGGCCTCGAGATCGGCCCGTACCAGGAAGTGCTCGGCGGACTCCACCACATCGCGATCAGCGTCGAACCCGACCGGTGGAATCACCTGCGCACGAAACTGGTCGACGCCGGCGTCGAACTCGTCGAACACAGCGAGGTGTCGATGTACTTCCGCGACCCCGACGGTGCCCGCCTCGAACTCATCGCCGACCCACTCGGCGAAATGTACGGCTCACAGGTTCTGTGAGAATGCTGGAAAGGATTCACGCATGACTGCCGCCACCACCTCACCCCGCCTCGACGTCCGCCGCGCCGACGACCGCTTCAAGACGAACGTGGGCTGGCTCGATTCCAAGCATTCCTTCTCGTTCGGCAACTTCTACGACCCGGCCAACACCCACCACGGTGTGCTCATGGTCAACAACGACGACATCGTCGTCCCCGGACAGGGTTTCGACACCCACCCGCACCAGGATATGGAGATCGTCACCTGGGTGCTCCAGGGTTCGCTGGTGCACCAGGATTCGATGGGCCACTCCGGCGTCATCTACCCCGGACTCGCCCAGCGCATGAGTGCGGGAACCGGAATCCTGCACTCGGAGAAGAATGACTCGTGGCGACTGAAGGGCGACGCCGACGAGCACAGCGAACCCGTCCACTTCGTCCAGATGTGGGTCGTCCCCGACGAAGCCGGGATCACACCCGGCTACGAGCAACTCGAAATCGACCACGAGCTGCTTTCCGGCGGACTGGTCCCTGTCGCGTCGGGCATGCCGGACCACGCCGACCACGCGGCGATCCGCATCAAGAACAAGTACGCCGCAATGCATGTCGCACGGCTGCAGCCCGGCCAGGCGCCGATCACCCTGCCCGACTCCCCGTTCCTCCACGTCTTCGTCGCGCGCGGCGAAGCCTCGCTGGAGGGGGTCGGCATCCTCGCCGAGGGTGACGCCGTCCGGCTCAGCGGTGGCGGTGGACAGCAGATGACCACCGATACCGGCGCCGAGATCATCGTGTGGGAAATGCACGCGGCGATCGCCGGGTAACCGCCGCCGCGGTGGACGGACGTCGGCGGACGGCGAATCCGGTTCTTCCGCCCGGGTTGCGAAGGCTGCTACAGTCCTGGGCAGGCAGTGACCTACGGAAGGGCCTTACAACCGCGCGAGCGGCGACCCAGGCCCGGGTCCTGCATCCGAAGGAGCTCGATCCCTTGGACACGGCTTCGACCGTCGTCCGCCGATCCACCGTCGAGTACGCCCCCGGGCTGCTACTCGATCTCGTCCGTCCCGCCGAAGCAGCGCATCCCTCGCCTGCGATCGTGTGGCTTCACGGAGGTGGATGGCGGCTTCAAGACCGCGCTGCATGCCCGGACCTGGTGCAGCACTTCGCAAGACACGGCTATGTCATGGTCAGCATCGACTACCGCCTCGCGCCCGGCACCTGCCATCCCGGCCAAATCTTCGACGTCCGGCGGGCGGTGCGCTGGCTCCGCGCCAACGCCGGTGACCACGGCATCGACCCCGACCGGATCGGTGTGTGGGGCTCGTCGGCCGGCGGGCATCTCGCCGCGCTGGCCGGAGTGCACTCGGCCACAACACGATTGCCCGGGGAAGGTCCCGTGACCGTCGGCAGTGCGGTGCAGGCCGTCGTCGACGGCTATGGGCCCACCGACCTGCCCGGTCTCGTCGACCTCTCCGCGCAACGGACACCGGCCGAGGACTGTTCTCCCGAGGCGTCGCTGCTCGGCGGTGCGATCCGGGACCGGTTGAACGCGGCGCGATCCGCGAGCCCCGCACTGCAGGTGACGCCCGGAGCGCCGCCGTTTCTGATTCTGCACGGCCTCGGCGACACTCTGGTGCCGTCCACGCAGAGCGTGGCGTTGTACGACGCGCTCGTCGCGCACGGCAACGACGCCGTCCTCTACCTGATCGAGGGTTTCGGGCACGGGTTCTTCAACCCCGGCCACGTTCTCGAACTCGGCCCCGACCAGACCCTCGACCAAGGACACCTCGAGCGAAATCCGCACGCGCCGGCCTCGACCCACGCAGTGAGCGACTTCGGGCGCGCCTTCATCGACAACTATCCCTCCGCATCGTTCGCGGCGGTCGAGGCGTTCTTCTCGCACACACTGAAATCAGGAACCCACCCATGACCCTCTTCGACATCCCCGCCCTCGACGACGTCCACACCGCCGCTCCGCAACTCGACGTCCTCCCCGGGCGGTGCGTGCCCTACGCCATGGCCGCCGGTGAGGGCGAGCGCCACGAACTCGGCGGGCAACTGATCACCATCATCGCCCGTCCGGAAGACACCGGAGGGCAATTCGGTGCCGCATATGTGTACGGCGGCAAGGGAATCGAGACTCCGTTCCTCGCTCACGATCGCGAGCACCGGTTCCTGTACGTCACCGACGGACGGCTGCAGGTGTGGTTGCCGGGCGAATCGCACCTGCTCGTGCCCGGCGACTCGGTCACCGTCCCGGCCGGGACGCCGTACGCGTACCGCATGCTCGCGCACCGAACACGGTTCCTGAGCTGGCTCACCGTCGGCGACGGGCACCGGTGGTCGCAGGCCACCGGCCGCGTCACCCAGTCGCACGTCTTCGACGCCGCGGCGGCGCCGATGTCGGACGCGCGGCAATCCGAACTCGCAGACCGGTTCGGTATCCGCTTCCACGATCTGGAGAAGAAGGACCTGCCTGCGGTGACGGGCACGGCGCTCCCTTCAGGGGAGTCGCCCTACGTGCTGCAGGCCGGCGAGGGCGACCGCTGGGCGAGCCTCGACCAGCTGAACACGTATCTCGCGCGGCCCCGCAACACCGGCGGAACGTACTTCGCGATGCACACGATGGGCGGCAAGAGTGCGTACATTCCCCGTCACTTCCATCGCGAGCACACCGAGAACTTCTTCTGCATCGAGGGGCGGATCCTCCTGCACGCCAACGGCCGGGAGATTCTCCTGACCAAGGGCGATTTCCTCCACGCTCCCGCCGGAACCATCCACAGTTTCGCGTTCGACAGCCACGACACCCAGATGCTCGGCCTGCTGACCACCGGTGTGTTCGAGAAGTTCTTCGAGTACATGAACACCCCGACGGACGCGCACGTGCACACCGAGGGCGGCGACACGGCGTTCCCGGCGGAGGGGTTCGCGCGGGCGCGTGCCGAGCTGGACCTCGAGGTCGTGGGGCCGCCGCCGGCCCGGGGCGACGGACGGTGAGTGCCTCCCGGCGGGACGGCGAAGGGTGGTCCCCGACCCCTCTGACCTCCGTTCTCGGGCGTGTCGCACGAGTGTGAGACTCGTCAAGTTTGCCGTTTTGGGTTTCCCTACGGCCTGATCAGCGGTGACACTGTTGATGCAGATATTTAACGTGAACGAAATAATGAGGTGAATGGTGTTGGGTCGCTCGAAGGCAACCGTGGTGTATTCGGTGTCGGGTCGACCGTCCAACCCGTTCGCACGACCGGTCGATCGCTACGCGGCCACCCTGCGGTCCGTCATCGCCGCACTCGCGGGTGTCGCGATCGTGCTCGCCGCCGTGATGGGCACCTGGCAATGGCACCAGGAGAGTGCGCGGGCTGCCCAGCAGCGTGCCACCACCACCATCGTCAACGCCGTCACCAGCGCCGACGCGCCCATCACCATGTCGCCGCGCGGCTCGGTCCGGACCACTCCGATGGTCGAGGCGACGTGGCCCTGGACCGCCGAGTCGCGCACCGAGAGCATCGAGGTCCCCTCCGGAACGCCGGCGGGCACGGAGAAGACCATCGTCGTCGACGCGGACGGCAACTGGGCGGGCCCGAGGATCACCACCTCCGACGTCGTCAGCGGCGCGGTCGCGGCAGTGCTCCTCACCCTCGCGGCCAGTGCCCTGCTCCTCGGCATGGTGTGGGCGATGTGTGCGCGCGCCGTCGAACGCCGCCGCCAGCAGTATTGGGACGAGAGCATCCGCCGGCTGTTCGCCACCTACAGTCGCTGATCCTCACCTCGGAGATCACCTCCTGATTGCGCCGTCTCCGCGGCGGTTTCGGTGCACTCGCTCCGGGCTATTCAGGTGATGCCGAGGAAAGGTGGAGCCATGTCCGACAGGGATGCTTCCATATTCGAGAGCGAGCGAGAACTCGACGAGGATTCCGTCCGGAAAGCTCAGCGGACCGTCGCCCACCACTCGATCGACGCCGACGACTGCCGGATGCTGCTCGCTGCGCTCGGAATCCCCCTCGTCCGCGATGCCGACAACGCGGCCGGTGCCGAAGCGTTGTGACCCGCTCACAGTGACTTCACAGCGAATCTCCAGGGTGCCCGCACCGGGGGCCGATTGTATGGGACCCAACCCCGGAACAGCCCTTGGAGGTCCCCATGACGAACAGCCCTCGTCACCACCACGCCGAAGAAGTGCACGAGCACGATCGCGGTCTCAGCCACGACCTGAAGTCGATGTTGTCGCGTCGCCGCGCCCTGTTCGTGTTCGGCGCCGCGGGCGCGACCGCGCTCGCCGCCTGCTCGACGGCAGGATCCACGGGGGCCTCGTCCTCGACCTCGACGACGGGCGCGGCGGCGACCACGGCGGACACGGCGAGCGACGGCACGTGCGTGGCGGCGGCGCCGCAGGAAACGGCCGGACCGTATCCCGGTGACGGGTCCAACGGCCCGAACGTCCTGGTCGAGTCGGGGATCGTGCGTCAGGACATCCGCAGCAGCTTCGGTGCCTACTCCGGAACGGCGGAGGGTGTCGCGACGACGATCGAACTCGACCTGCAGGACCTGACGAAGGACTGCGCGGCCGGCGCCGGAATGGCCGTCTACCTGTGGCACTGCGACCGGGACGGCGAGTACTCGCTCTACGGCAAGGGCATCACCGAGCAGAACTACCTGCGCGGCGTCCAGGTGGCCGACTCGGCGGGCAAGGTGTCGTTCACGTCGATCTTCCCGGCCTGCTACTCCGGGCGCTGGCCGCACATCCACTTCGAGGTGTTCGACACGCTCGAATCGGCGGTGGCCGGTGAGGACGCCCGCCTGACGTCCCAGATCGCGGTGCCGCAGGACGCGTGCACCACGGTCTTCGCCTACGACACCGGCTACGCCACGAGCGTCTCCAACCTGTCGAAGGTTTCCCTCGACTCGGACAACGTGTTCGGCGACGGCTGGGATGCCGAACTGGCCACCGTGTCCGGCGAACCCGCCACCGGCATGACCATCTCGATCACGATCGGCGTCGCCGAGAAGTCGGCGAACACCCAGTCCGCGCCGGCCGGTCCGGGCGGGGGTGGCGGACAACCGCCGGCAGGAGCACCCGGCCGGTAGTGCCCGTCAGCTGACGTGCCACCCCGGAGGCCGGTCGAGTTCGTTCCATTCGCGGGTCAACCGGGCCTGCTGGCGTCGGGAGGCCACCCAGTGGACGATCAGGAACAGGACGCAGTAGCCGCCGGTCGACGTCACCCAGATCCCGCACGCGACGCTCACCGCAGTGGCCGCGTTCTGCGAACCGGTCTCCGGTGCGGCGACGAGGTCGCCGTTCGGGTCGAGCCAGACGGTAACGGTCTGGCCGGCCTTCGCTCCGGCCGCGGTGGGAACGTCGGCGGTGTGCGTCTGACCGTTCACCGACCACTGCACCCGCGCGTGGGCTTGGTACTGGGGGGAGGCGGACAGGGCCTCTCCGGCGCTCCCGGTGCGGGAATCCTCCACGAGGGTGGCGGGGGTCGAGTGCCGGGTGGCGAGTTCGGCCTGGGTCTGCTGGTCCAGCCGCGAGTACGTCTCGGTTCCGACGGCCGCGGCCAGTGGAATCATCAGGAGCACGAAAACCACCCCGATGAGAACCATCGCGGATCGCAGTCGGTCGCATCCGCGCATGAGTGGGTTGCGGCTCCATGGACCCAGACGCCACAGGCGTATCGGCGCTGCACACGTTTGGCTCATCGCGCACCTCCGGTGGTTGCCCACCACCATTGTGCAACCGAAACGCCTGCGCGTGTAGGGCCTTCTGTCAGGTCATGGTCTTCGGTGCCCGCCTGCCGAGTCAGACCTTTTGCACGAGGTCCGGCCAGGGAGGGCGGCGGAGGACGGCGAGGGTCGCGATCACGGCGGCGGCCAGTCCGATGAATTCGCCGAAGAGCGCTACCCGGGTGCCGTCGACGGCGGGCTCCCACGACACGTTGCCGTCGTGGACGACGAAGACCCCGACCGGCGCGGGGCCCAGGATGCCGCGAAATCTGGTCACGGTGAGGATCGTGGCTCCGTCGGTCGTCTCGTAGGGTTCGCCGTAGATCCGCGTGGCGGCGGCGTTCGCATGCGACTGGTTCACCACATCCCGAAGTTTCACCGCGACACCTCTCGCCGTTCGGCCGAAGACCGATCTCATGATGGCACCCGGGCCGGCGCCGACGTGGCATTCCGGCTCGCGCGTCACGCACCGATCCCGGCGAAGGCCTCGGTCAGCGCGTCGATGCCCGCGCGGACCGTGGGCCGGTCGTTGTCGGCGCGGCGGAGCGCATAGATCTCCCGCTCGAGTGCGGGACGCACCGGGACGATGGCGACGTTGTCCGGCACCCAGACGCGGGCCAGGCGCGGCACGAGGGCGGCGGCGAGTCCGTGTGCGACGAATTCGAGTTGCGCCGCGAACTCGGGCGCTTCGTACCGGATGTCCGGCTCGATGCCGCGGTTCCGAAGCGTCTGCACCAGCCAGGTGTGGAACACCGCCCCCTTCCGCCACGTCGTCCACGGCATGTCCGCGATCTCGTCGAGGTCGACGTGGTCGCGGGAGGCGAGGGGATGGTTCCGGGACAGTGCGACATCGGCCGAGTCCCGATGTACCAGGGTGTGCACCGCGTCTTCGGGAAGGTGCAGGGGCATGGTGACCCAGCTGTCGACGACGACGAGGTCGAGTTCGCGGCGCACGATCGCCGGAATGAGATCCTCGGTCTCGCCGGCGGAGTAGCTGACCGCGAGTTGAGGGTGGCGTCTGCGCAGCGTGGCCACCGCGGTCGGCACGACGACCCTGCCTGCGGAGGCGAACGATCCGATGCGTAGTTCTCCCACCACTTCGCGATCGAGGGAGACGACCTCGGATTCGGCCTGGGCCAGCAGCGATATCGCTTCCTGCCCTCGGCGGGCCAGGAGCCGGCCCGCCGCGGTGAGCTGAACGCCGCGACCCGCGGGCACCAGGAGTGGGACGCCGACCTCCCGTTCGAACTTGCCGAGCTGCTGCGACACCCCGGACGGTGTGACGTGCAGGGCACGGGCCGCGGCGCCGATCGAACCGTGTTCGGCGACAGCGCACAGCGCGCGGAGTCGATCCAAACTCAACATGGTAGCGATGCTACTGCTTTCATGAAACGACTATTCACTTGTTGTAATGGTTGGCGCCTCGGAGAATTCTCGGTGTGACTACTGCCCTCCGTCTGCGTCCCCGTGCCCTCGTCAGCCCCTCGTTCAGCGTCGCGTCCGTGGATCCGCGACTGCTCGTTCTGGCTGGTGCGGTAGCGACTTCGCTGACCGGCAGTCTCATCAAATTGTCGGAGGTGGAGCCGGCCACGTCGACGTTCTTCCGGTGTGTGCTGGCGTTGCCCATCCTCGGTCTTCTCGCCCTGCAGGAATTTCGGCGGCACGGCGGCATTCCCCTCCGGGTGATTGCCGCCCAGGTGCTCGGCGGGATGATGCTCGGCGTCGACTTCGCGCTGTGGGCGCGATCGATCCAGATGATCGGTGCCGGGATCTCGACGGTCGTCGTCAACGTCCAGGTCATCGTCGTGCCGCTGTTGGCGTGGATCGTCTTCCGTGCACGGGTGCCGATCCGGTTCGTCGTAGCGGTTCCGTTCCTGTTCGCGGGGGTTGCCCTAGCCGGCGGAATTCTCGGCGGCAGCGGCGAGGGCGGCCAGTTGTTCCTCGGAACCCTGCTGTCGCTGGCCGCGGGCGTGGCCTACGGGATCTACATCTTCGTCATCGGCCGGGCGGGATCCGCGCACCGGGCGTCGTCGCAGGTGTTCGTGTCGACGGTCGCCGCGGGTGTCGTCGGGACCGCGGTGGGATCGCTCTGGGGAACGGTCGACCTCACGCCGGGCTGGCCCGCGCTGGGATGGCTGGCGGCGTTGTCGCTGAGCAGCCAGGTGCTCGGCTGGGTCCTCATCGGATTCGCCCTGCCGAGGCTCGCCGCCGAGGTGGGTGCCACGTTGCTGCTGCTCCAGCCGGTCCTGGCGATGCTGTTCTCCATCGTGATCGTGCACGAGCGTCCGAGCATCGGGCAGTTCGCCGGCTGCGCACTGGTCGTCGCGGCGGTGTGGATGGTCACCCGGGTGCGGCCGGCGGGCCGTCGTTCGATGACCGCGCGAATCGCCGAATCACCCGCGGCACGACTCTCGGTCAGGCGTTCCACTCCGTCTGCAGTGACGCTTCGCCGGCCGGCGGGTCGGGTGGGTGGTGTCGCTGCTTCGCGCTGTACAGCTCACGGTCGGCCTGTCGATAGAGCGCGGTGAGCGGGTCGGACTCGCCGGTGCACGACGCCACGCCGAAGCTGAACGAGGTGGGGCTCTGCCGCGCGAGTTGCGCCATCACCCCGGGCAGCTCGGCGTGGTGCTCGCCGACCATGCACGTGACGAACTCGTCGCCACCGACCCGGGCGAGCAGGGCGCCGCGCGGCAGGTGTCCGGCGAGGTAGTTCGCCAGGTCGACGAGAACCGCATCCCCCGCGGCGTGGCCGTAGTGGTCGTTGGTCGACTTGAACTGGTCGACGTCGACGAGCACCAGCGTGACCGAGGCCTGGTTTCCGCCCGCGCCCTCGAGCGCGTCCCGGAACGCGAGTTCGAACCCGGCGCGGTTGAGCAGGGCCGTCAGCGCGTCGGTGCTGGCCGATTCGATCAGGGTCCGGGTCAGGGATCCGAACATCTCGGCCGCACCGACCACACAGGTGACCGCCACGACGAGAACGGCGGCCTTCACGGTCGCCGTGTCCACGTCGACCGGCACCAGGGTGAAGGCGGTGGGGGCGAGAACGACCCCGACCACCATCGACGCGGTGAGGGAACCGACGAGGAGCCTCGCCTGCAGCTTCGGGTAGAACACGACGAAATACATCGCCAGGAACGTCGCCGCGATCGCGCAGAGCAATTGGGCGACGGCGAGAATGAGGCCGGACATCACGATCGGTGTGGCGAACAGTGCCGCCGCGGTGCTGACCTGGAGGGCCCGCCGTCCGGGCCTGCGCCCACCCCGGTACAGCACCACGAGAGCGATCACTCCGAGGAGGATGCCGGCCGAGCGCGCGGCGACGGTCTCCGGCCGGATCGGCAACCCGACCATCGGAGGCAGGACGAACCCGGCCACGTGCAGCGCCGTCGTGATCCACAGGTAGCGGCGCAGGATGCGCGGCTGATAGTCCTGCAGGACCGTGTCGACGGACGAAGCAGCGAGGGGCCTCACTCTGGCAATTATCCAGGACCGGTCCCCGGCGAGGGCGGCTCTCTCCGCAACCGCCTTCCCCGGGGAAGATGTCAGCGGGTCGTGACCGCCGGGATCGGCACGGCGTTGTCGTGCCACGGCGGTGTCTGGATTCCGGCGCCGTCGTACATCGGGAGTCGAATCTCGGTTCCGTACCGGGCGATCTGGTCCCAGGGGCGGTTGAGGCCGAACGTGCCGTACGACCGGACCCGGGTCACGGCGTCGAGGTCGAGGGTGTCGACGAGGACCTCCTCTCCCGAGCCGGCCTGCTGCCGGATGACGCCCTCGGGATCGACCACCACGCTCGCACCGACGCCGGCCGGGTCGGCGCCGTTGACGTTGACGACGTAGACCTGGTTGGTCCAGGCGTTGGCCCGCGAGCAGACGAGTTCCATCTCGCGGTCGCGGGTGGTGGTGAGGGTGGGCTGGATGATCACTTCGGCGCCGAGCCACGCGAGTTGGCGTGCGGTCTCGGGGAAGGAGCCGTCGTAGCAGATGGCCAGCCCGATCCGGCCGGTGCCGGGGATGTCGAAGACGACGAATTCGCTGCCGGGTGCGGTCTGCTCGTAGGGCTGCCAGGGGAAGACCTTGCGGTAGCGGGCCACGACCTCGCCGAGCGGTGACACGGCGATCGCGGTGTTGTAGATCCTGTCGTCGTCGCGTTCGTAGAGGCTTCCCGGCACCAGCCACAAACCGGTCTCCTCGGCGAGTGCGCAGATCCGGTCGAGGTGGGGGCCGTCGAGCGGCAGGGCGACCCGGTCCATCCAGTCGGCGCGGGCCTGCAGGAGGGGCGCCTCGGCTGCCAGCATCAGTTCGGGAACCACGACGAGTTCGACGTGGGGGAAGGTGTCGCGTACGGCGCGGACCTGGTCGGCGAACCGTTGCCAGGTGGCCTCCACGTCGAACGCGATAGGGGCGGTTTGCACGGCGGCGATGGTCAGTGTGCGCATGGTTCAGTCCTCTGTGACGGTCAGGCGGGTGACGGCGGTGCGGCCGTCTCGGAAGAAGCGGCGGAAACGGGTTCGGGCGAGCACCATCGCGACGGCGCCGACGGCGATCGAACCGACACCGAGCAGGAACACTCCGCCGATGCCGTGGAACGAGGTCGCCCCGTAGCCGGGGTCGAGCATGTCGTGGGCGCTGCGTGCGAAGGCGGCGAGCATGATCGTCGCGCCCAGTGCGGGCAGGATGCCCCGGAGGAACAGGTCGCGCGGGGAGTCGTTCAGGCGTCGCCGGAAGTACCAGACGCAGGCGAGGCCGGTGACGCCGTAGTAGAACGCGATGAGCAGGCCGATCGACAGGATGGCGTCGCCGAGGAAGTTGCCCGAGACGAGTGTGAGGGCGGTGAGCAGAACCGCGGCGGTGGTACCGAAGAAGACGGTGCCGAACGCGGGCGTGCGGTAGGTGGGGTGAATGCGGGTGAAGGCGCGGGGGAGGGCGCCGTGCGCGCCCATCGACAGGGTGGCGCGGGAGCTACCGAGGACGCAGGTGAGCAGCGCCGAGATCGCCGACACGCAGATGGCGAGTTCGACCACCTTCGACAGGGTCGCGCCGAGTACCGGCGGCCCGAGGGTGGCGAGGACGTCGCCCGCGTTGTCCGGATTGCCCAGGCCCAGACCGTCGGTGCCGATGCCGGCGAAGCTGATCGCGGCGAATCCGGTGAAGAGGTACGTCCCGAGCAGGACGAGGGTGGAGATCACCGCGGCCTGGCCCGGGATGCGGTCGCTGTCGCGGGTTTCCTCGTTGACGGTGATCAGCGCGTCCCACCCCCAGTAGATGAACAGGCACAGCAGCACCGCCTCGGCGAACGGGCCGAAGCCGCCGAATGCGAGGGGGTTCAGCCAGGACAGGCTGGGTGCGGACGCTCCGCCACGAGCGAACGCGGCCGCGCCGAATCCGAACAGGGCAACCACCTGCAGTCCCAGCAGCACGTACTGCACCGACGCGGCGAGTTGCAGACCGCGGTAGGCGACGGCGGTGACTGCGGCGACGATCAGGACCGCGGTGACGATCACCGCGACATCGTTGGACGCCAGCGAGTCCAGCCCGAGCAGGGTCAGGAGGTACCCGGCTCCGACCCGGGCGAGTGCCGTCATCGCGATGAGCGTGGCGATCTGCACCACCCAGCCGCCGGACAGCCACCCCGTGTGCGGACCGAAGGCGCGTGTGGTCCAGACGAACGTGGTGCCGCAGTCCGGCATCTCCCGGTTCAGCTCACGAAAGGCGAACGCCGTCAGCAGGATCGGCACGAAACCGAGAAGGAGGGCGGCAGGTGCGAGGTTGCCGACGACCATCGTCACGAAACCGAGGGTGACGGCGATGCTGTACGCCGGCGCGACCGACGACAGGCCGAGCGTGACCGCGGCGAGCAGGCCGACGGAGCCGCTTTGCAGGCCCTTCCCGGTGGGCGTGGGTGGTGGGTCGAGGCTGGTCTCGGCTTCGGTGGGGTTGGTCGGCACGGTGGCTCCTGAGTTCGAACGGATTCGTTAAACAAAAATTTAAGAGAAGTGTGATCTACCTGTCAATAGCTGGGCGGGTATTCTCTAAATCTCCGTATAAGAACGAGGGCGAACAGGGGCGAAGGCAGTGGCGCGGAAGAAGGATCAGGGGGCCCGCCGGGCCGAACTCGGCGAGGCCGTCCAGCGGGCGGTGCTCGCGCGTGGACTGGAGGGGGTGCGTCTGCGCGACATCGCGGAGCAGGCGGGGGTGACACCCGCGGCGGTTCTCTACTACGGCGACCTCGATGCCCTGATCTACGACACGTATCAGCGGGCCATCGAGCGCTTCAGTCAGGAGCGCGAGCGCGTCGCCGAACAGTTCCCCGACGCACGCGACCGCCTCCGGGCCTGCATCGACCACGGTGTCGCGAGCGGACCGGACGACGAACTGGTCCGTCTCCTGTTCGAGTGCTGGCCGCGATCTCTGCGCGACGCCAAGGCGGCGGCCCTCGACAGTTCCCTGACCGAGCGCCAAATCGCCGTCTACTCCGGCATTCTCGTCATCGGGCAGACGCAGGGCCACTTCGCGCTCACCGACCCGCCGCGCATGCTCGCCGCCAATTTCGTCGCGATGGAGGACGGCTACCAGATGGAGGTGCTGGCAGGCCGGCGCAGCCGCGCCGAGGTGATCGCCAGCCTCCAGTCCTATGCGCGCGCGGCGACGGGGCACGATCTGAGCCAGCGGGGTACTGGATACTGAGAGTAACGGATAGGTTGGACGCCCGTCACCGGCCGAGTACCGACAAGGAGTCTCCCATCAAGATCCTGCAGAACGTCTCGAGCGAGATTCGAGAGTGGGAACGGGCCGTCACGGTGGTCGTGCTCCGCATCCGCCAGATCGGGGTACTGATCGACCGCCTGGGTCCCGCCATGGACGACCTGTCCGAACTACTCGACGCCGCGAAGCAGATCGCGGAGACCGCGGAGGGGCTCGCCGTCAGCGCGAAGGGCATCGATCAGAGCGCCGAGATCATCGCCCGCGACGCGGAGAAGATCGCGCAGGCGCTGCCCGCGGTCGAGCGGTTGGGCCGGCTCGCGGACCGCCTACCCGGAGGGGGTCGGCGCTACGCTGCCGGCCGGTGACGACAGTTCGGACTCCGGGTCGTCCCCGATCCCGGCGATCGGCAGGGCCGCGAGTGCGCGGTCGAAGGCGTCGGCGAGCCATTCCCCGGTGACCTCGACCAAGTGGGTGTCCTCGCCTCCCGGCTCCCTCTGAACGAAACGCACCGTCCACGGGTGTTGCGCGTCCGGATCGGTGCTGAGATCCCCCGGCGCGTTGGTGGCAAGCAGATGGACGCTGTGCTCGAAATCGACCCTGACCGCATAGCCGGTGCCGGTGTTGACGACGGACGCCGGGCGGCGGGCCGCCAGCGCGAGGGTCATCAGGGCATCGGCGTACCGGGTGGTGTGCTGCTCGGTGAGTGGCATGAACGGTGCCTTTCGACTGTTGTGACCGTCGCGCCGCCCGCGGACTTCGTCATGCAGGCACCCCGGAGATCGATGGTCCGGAAGAACAAATTCCGGCAGATCACGAGAAGTTCGAAGTGAAGGGCGTCCTCGCGCACTGTGCGCGAGCGCTACGCCAGAACGGAGCACGGACACGTCGGACGTCCCGTGAACTCGGTAGCTGTGTACTCAACTGCGACTTACCGTACGGGGCGGGACCGACATATGCGACACGGGGTCGTGTCGGGCGTGCTCAGCGCCGCTAGCCGAGGTCGTCGGCCAGCACCCGGCTCTGTTTGAGGGTTTCCAGGATCAGCGAACTCTCCAGCCGGTCGACGTGCTCGAGCCACTCGGCTTCGAGCATCAATTCGCGCAGGGCTTCCTTGGAGGGCAGCCGGAAGTCCGCGACGATCTGATAATCGCCCATGATGATCGCCGCGTAACGGAGAAAGGGCTGCCCGGCGAGCGCCTGCGCGACGGCCGACACCCGCGACGGTCGCGCCCGGATCCACAGCAGCGCGGCGACGGGGAGGCCGATCAGCGCCGGGTCGAACACCGCGCGGAACGTGAGCAGCCCGGACTGCCGCATCTTGTCGAGGCGTCGTTTGACGGTCTGTTCGGAGATGCCGACCAGCCGGGACAGTTCCTCGAAACTCGCCCGGCCGTTCTCGACGACCAACCGCACGAGTGCCTTGTCTTCCCGGTCGAGGACGACCGGGTCGGTGAATTGCGGCCAGCGGGTTTTCGGGATTCGGCGTATGCCGGAGGTCTGCGACGGGGTCAGGATTCCCGGTTCCCAGTCGTGAAGCGTACGTATGTATTCCAGCACCGGCGAGATGTCCATCTGCAGAAAACCGGACGGGGTCGCCATCTCCTGCAGGAACAGCCGGGACTGCCGGCGGCGGGGCGCCCAGATGTCGGCGTAGCAGTGCTGCGGTCCCGACAGGACGTACACCGTCACGGTCTCCGGTCGGTGCGCGAGCGCGACGGCGGCCGTCAACGTGCTGTCCGGGCGGCACCGGCCGTGGACGATGAACGGATCGGAGTCGGCGGTGCGATGCGGATCCGCCATCCCGCGGACTTCCACCATCCCGGTTTCCAGCAGTCGTGACCCTCGGCGTGCGACCGTGCGCTCGGCCTCGCCGAGCGCGGCGGCGATCGTCGACCACGTCGCGCGGCCGTCGACGATCAGCGCGGCGATGATCTTGCGGTCCAGGGGATCCACTGAGTGTTCCGGCATGATCGGCCAATCATACGGCTGAATCCTCCATATTGCCTGAATTCATTGCTCGAATCCGGCATCGGGGTGACGCTTGGGGCCGAAAGCCACGTTCGTTCGATAGGAGCCCCGATGTCCGATCTGATCCAGAAACCCGCACGCGAGGTCGTCCGGTTGCTGCGCGAAGGAGCAGAGACGCCGACGAGCGTGCTCGAGGCACTCCGCAGGCACGTTGCCGACGCAGACCGGCAGGTCAACTCCCTGCCGATCCAGTTCTTCGACGCCGCCGCCGAACGGGCGGCACGATTGGAGGCCGAAGTTCCCGATCCGGCGGGGCGCGGCCTGCTCGCCGGGCTACCGGTCGCGGTGAAGGACTACAACGACGTGGCGGGGCAGCGCACGACGCACGGTTCCCCGCTGTTCGCCGACCACGTCGCCACCCGGTCCGACGCGATGGTGAGCGTCCTCGAGAACAACGGTGGCATTCCGTACGCCAAGTCCAACGTGCCCGAGTTCGCGGGCGGTCACACGTACAACACGCTGTTCGGGCCCAGCCGCAACCCGTGGAACCTCGACCGGTCGGTGGGCGGTTCTTCCGGTGGTTCGGCCGCCGCGCTCGCCTCCGGCAGCGCCTGGCTGGCGACCGGCAACGACCTGGGCGGCAGCCTCCGCACCCCGTCCGGATACAACGCGACCGTCGGTCTGCGGCCGACTCCCGGTCGGATCCCGCGGCGCCGGCCGGCGATCCCGTTCGACCCGCTGTGGGTGGAGGGGCCGATGGCGCGCAACGTCGGTGACGTCGCCCTGATGCTGGACGCGATGGTCGGGCACGACCTGCACGACCCGTTGACGAAACCGGAACGGCCGCTGTCGTTCCTGGAACGACTGGCGACCTTCGGCCCGCCCACCCGCGTCGGTTTCAGCCCGGATCTCGGGTGCCTGCCCGTGGAACCGGCGATGCGCCGCGTCTGCGGTGACGCGATGAAGCACTTCGACGCACTGGGCGCCGACGTCGTGGCGGACTGCCCGGACTTCACCGGCGCCTACGACGCCTTCCAGGCACTGCGCAGCCATCTGGTGGCGGCGGTGCACGGCGGGCTTCTCGCCGAACATCGCAGCGAGATCAAGCCCGACATCGTCTGGAA
Organism: Rhodococcus opacus B4; assembly: GCF_000010805.1. Classification (NCBI taxonomy): domain Bacteria; kingdom Bacillati; phylum Actinomycetota; class Actinomycetes; order Mycobacteriales; family Nocardiaceae; genus Rhodococcus; species Rhodococcus opacus. The sequence continues at coordinate 4,084,207 of NC_012522.1, forward strand.
CATCGAGCGCGGACTCAGCCAGACCACGCAGACGCTGCTGTCGGCGGAACGCGTTCGCGGACAACTGTTCCACGAGATGGCGGACTACTTCGAGACCCACGATCTGCTGGTGATCCCGTCGGCGCCGCTCGATCCCTTCCCGGCCGAGTGGACGTATCCCGAACGCATCGACGGCGTCGAGTCACGGACGTACATCGACTGGATCGCGATCACGTTCTGCGTGAGTCTCACCGGGTGCCCGGTCGTCGCGCTCCCGTGCGGTTTCTCCGACGCCGGACTGCCGGTGGGGCTGCAGTTGGTCGGTGCGCCGGGGCAGGAGGCCCGGCTGCTCGCGCACGCGCAGATGTTCGAGACCTCCGTGGGCATCGCCTCGAGTCTGCCCGTCGTGCCGCGTCGACCGAAGGTAGCGACATCATGAGCAGCACAATCGAATCCGACGTTCGTGATGAGCAACAGCAGGACGCCCGCGAGGGCTTCCTGGCCCGGGTCGCGCTGCGGTTTGCGTCGGTCATCGAACGGTGGTTCCCGGACGCGTTCATCTTCGCGCTGCTCGCGGTGGCGCTGGTGGCGGGGGCCGCGCTCGCCATCGGCGCGTCGCCCGCGACGGTCGCGACGAACTTCTCGACCGGTTTCTGGGATCTGATCCCGTTCACGATGCAGATGGCGATGGTGGTGGTCACCGGCTACATCGTGGCGTCGTCGCCGCCCGCCGAACGTCTCATCACGCGGCTCGCGGCGATACCGCGCACCGCCCGCGGCGGCGTCACGTTCATCGCGGTGGTGAGCCTCGTGACGTCCATGGTGAACTGGGGTTTCGGACTGGTCTTCGCCGGTTTGCTGGCGCGGGCGATGGCGCGCCGCACCGACCTCGGCCTCGATTACCGCGCCGCCGGCGCGGCCGCCTATCTGGGAATCGGCGGAATCTGGGCGCTCGGGCTGAGCTCCTCGGCGGCGCAGCTGCAGGCGAATCCGAAGAGCCTCACCCCCGAGCTGCTCGCGATCACCGGTGTCATCCCGTTCCGGGACACGATCTTCCTGTGGCAGTCGCTGTTTCTCGCGGCGGTGATCTTCGTGGTCAGCATCGTGATCGCGTATCTGTCCGCGCCGCACAAGGCGAATTCGGTCACCGCGGGGGTGGACGTCCACGACGTGTCGCCGCCGTTGCCGAAGCGGGAGCGTCCCGGCGACTGGCTCGAATACAGCCCGGTGCTGCCTCTGATCGTCGGTGCGCTCGTATTCGGCTGGCTGCTACGGGAGTTCGCGGCGAACGATCCGATTCTCGTGATCTCCAACCTGAGCACGTACAACCTGCTTTTCCTGACGTTGGGCATGCTGCTGCACAGGCGTCCACGGCGCTTCCTGCTCGCGGTGAAGAATGCGGTGCCCGCGTGCGCGAGCATCCTGGTCCAGTTCCCGTTCTACGCCGGCATCGCCGCCATCATGACCCGGGCGCAGGACGCCGACGGCAACACGGTGGCGCACTACATTTCCGAGGGCTTCGTGAACATCGCCTCGCACGGCACGTTCGGATTGGTCATCGGTATCTACTCGGCGGTGCTCGGGTTGTTCATCCCCTCGGGCGGGGGCAAGTGGATCATCGAGGCCCCGTACGTCATGCAGGCGTCCAACGACCTACAGGCGCATCTCGGGTGGACGGTCCAGATCTACAACGCCGCGGAGGCGCTGCCCAATCTCGTCAACCCCTTCTGGATGCTGCCGCTCCTCGGCATCCTCGGCCTGCGCGCCCGGCACCTCGTCGGGTTCACGGCCGTGCAGCTCGTCTTCCACCTGCCCATCGTGCTCGGACTGCTGTGGTTCCTGGGGGACACACTCACCTACACTCCGCCCGTGCAACCCTGACAGCTCGGCTACAGACTGTGACCGCGATCGAGGAGCGCGTCCAGCCAGAGCAGCGCCTCGACGAGGGCCTGCGTGCGGGTGAGGGCGGAGTCGGCCGGCTCCGGTGGAGGGAGGACGGATCCCGTGCGGTGCCTGCTCTGCAGGTGCCGCACGACGGCCGTGAACAACCACTCGGCGGGTGCGGGCAGCTCCTCGTCGAATTCGGTGGTGTCGTGCACGACGGGGACGACACTGATGAAGCTGTCGACGGCGTCGTCGATGCTGGCTGTCGGATCGGCGACGAGGTCGGCGATGGTCGTGACCATCCACGTCACCACCGAGCTGAACACCGACCGGTCGCCGTCGTCGCACGCGATCTGAGAGATTGCGGGAGCGAGCGCGTGGAAGTCACGATCGCCCACCAGGGTCAGTAGGCGACCGCCGAGTCGCGCGCCCTCGTCGGCCCCGTCGATCCGCATTCCCACGGCAGGTATTCGGCGCCGCCGCGGTTACGGATGGGGCGGCGCGCGTTGCTCCCGTTCTCACCATATGGCAGAGAGGGGGGCTTGCGGCAAGGCCCCTGACGTGCCGCACAATCTTCCGACCACCTACAACGGATGGAGGTCGTCGTGACGAGCACGCCGAAACCTTTCGAAGTGCACGAGTCGGGTGCGCTCCTTCACGGCACCAAGGCCGACCTCTCGGTGGGTGATCTGCTGCTGCCCGGTCGCCGGTCGAACTATGGCGGAGGGCGGCTCGCGAACCACGTGTACATGACGCACACGTTGGATGCCGCAGTGTGGGGAGCCGAGCTGGCTGTGGGTGAGGGCCGGTGTCGCATCTACATCGTGGAGCCGGAAGGCGCGCTGGAGGACGACCCGAATGTGACGGACAAGAAGTATCCCGGGAATCCGACTCGCTCCTACCGCACCCGGGAGCCCGTGCGAATTGTCGGCGAGATCACGGACTGGGTGGGGCACTCACCTGAACAGCTTCAATCCATGCGGGACGGTTTGGCTGACCTCGAGCGCCGGGGTCTTGCCGTCATCTACGACTAGCTCCTTCTCACGCCGGACTTCGACGGGTTCATCCGCGCCGCAATTCAATTCGGCGCCGTGTTCGAAATCAGGCATTGACTCGAATGTTTGTTCGAACCATGCTGGGTGCATGGGGATCGGGGAGGATATCCAGGGGGCGTTGTCGGACGAGATTCAGAAACTCGAGGCCTTGCGCGTCAAACTCGTCGTCGACTACCGCTGCACGGTCGATGTGCTGGGATTTCCGAACGTCAAGATGTGGCCGGCGTCCAGGACGCTGCTCGAGGTGGGTGCGGCGGGGCGAATCGTGATGCTGGGCAGAGGTTTGCGACGCCAGCCGGAGATCGCGGACGAGTTCTATGACACCAACATCTCGCCGGAGCACGCCCATCCGATATGGGTAACCTCGTGCTGCTCTGCGGTTTTCATCACCGTCTGCTCCACCACAGTGACTGGGAGATCGTGATGAGGGCCGATCGGCACCCCACGTTCATCCCGCCGCGGCAGGTCGACTGGGAGCGAAAGCCGATCCCTGCCCACAACCGTGCCAGAGCGCTCACGGGCATCACGGGTTGTCCGCGTGAGTGGTCGTGTCCTGCTTCGGCACCGTCGGGTTTGGATCCATCGACAGATCTCGCCAGCCGATGAGCACCTGATGTACAGCTTCGGCGCCGTGCAGCGGGTCGGGCGGTGCGGGCAGGTCGGCGGGGTAGACGAGGAACGGAGTGCTCTGCGGTCCGCCCATGCCGCCGTGCGAGCCGACCTGTTCCTCGAACGCCGCGACTTCGTCGGTGTCGGGCCAGTACATGCCGCCGACCATGATGTCGGCGACGTTGTCGAAGGTGTCGGTGCGCCGCACTTTCGCCAGCGCGTCGGGGCCCATCAGCGCGAGCGGGTTCCGGCCGGTGACCTCGCCGGTTGTCACGTCGACCTGACCGTGTGGCCCGAGCACCACGGACCCGCCGGGGGCGGCGACGAGCAGGAAACCGATCCCGGGATGCTCGCGCAGCCCGGCGAGCAGGCCGGGGTGGGCGGCCTCGATGGCACCGACGTCGGCGCGTCCGGGCAGGTGCGGGAAGTAGACCAGGCCGAGGTTGCCCGAGCCGAGCACGATCGGTTCGCCCGCGGCGGTGTGCGTCTCCTCGGAGGCGGTCGGCGAGTGCACGCTGGCGGCGGCGTAGCCGAGCCCCTCCGCCCCGCGTTGTGCGGAAACGTCGGATTCGCGCTCGTACCAGTGCCGCCTCACTGCCGCCGGCTCGCGCCGCGCGGCGAGCCGGACGACCAACTGCCCCAACGTTTCGCCGTAGCGCTGCAGGAACGTCGCGCCCTGACTCTGCCCGTGGTCGGACAGCACGACGACGCGGTAGTCCCGATCGGCCTGATTCACCACGGCGAGCAGCATCTCGATGACGTCGTCGACTTTGGTCAGCACCGCGAGCGTTTCGGGCCGGGAGATGCCGGAGTGGTGCGACACCTCGTCGTAGCCGATCAGGTCGACATAGACGATGCTGCGTCCCTTGATCAGATCGCCGACCACCGCGGCGGCGGACACGTCGGTTGCGAGCACGGTCGCGAACGCCCGTACGAAGGGATAGACCCCGCCCCGCGGCACCCGCGGCCGGACGTCCTTTCGTTTCTGCCGCAGTGACTGGCGCAGTTCCCGTTGCAGTTCCGCGACCATTCGGATGAACGTGCGCAGCGCGCTCGCCGGGTCGGCGAAATAGGCGCTGTAGCCGGCACCGCCGCCGAGGCGGGCACCGCGCATACGGCTGACGACGAGCACATTGTCGTGCGCGCCGCCGGTGAACAGGTTGCCCCGGCTCGCACCGTCGTGCGCCAGCAGTCCGGGTATGTCGGATCGTTCGAGTTCACGCTGCTCGTTGTCGGCGGGGTTACTGAACACGGAGATGCGCCCGGTCGTCTTGTCGTACCAGCGGAACGCAGGCACGTTGTGGTTGGACCCGTGCAGCACGCCCAACTGGGTCGCACCCGTCTGACTGCTCCAGTCGGTATGCCACGGCACCAGCCGGTGGGTCTCGCGCACCAACTTCGCCAGTCCGGGCGTGACGCCGTCGGCGATCGCGCGACGCAGTACGTCGTACCCGAGGCCGTCGATCTGGATGCACAACAGTCCGGGGGACGCATCCACGAGCGCGGCGTTGCGGCGCAGCCGGAACCGCTGCCGGCGCACCTGCATCATCCGGTACGCGGTGTCGGAGCGGGACGCGATCGCACCCGAGACGACGGAGGTGAACAGCGAGAGCAGCGCCGCGAGGACGAACGCATCGCTCAGCTGGTCCACCGACGCGACCGGCACCAGGTACACCGTCCCCAGCATGATCACGCCGCCGGCGAAGAACACCCCGACGAACAGCAGCACCGGGCCGATCCACGACATGCACCGCATCATCACCGGCCACAGCGAGGCGTTGAGCAGGCCGAACACCAGCGCGAGTATCAGCGCGGCCGGGAGCGTCGGTAGCAGGGTGAAGCTCGACGGGTCCAGGGTGATGCCGCCGAGGATGCGGTCGAGCACGATGAGCGCGAGCGCCGACGACCCCCAGAGCACGAGGAACTCGACGAGCACCCGCACCACGCCGCCCACCGTGCGCATCGCGCCCCCTTCCTCGTCTGGAATCGTAAGGGTGGTGAGTGCGACTCCGGGTTCGAATGCCGCCGCATTCGGTGTGCGGTGGCTCGGACATGCCAGCGCGCTGATCGCCGATCGCGGGACTGTCGTGCTCACCGATCCGGTGCTGACCGACCGCGTCGCGCACCTGCGCCGCCGCCGCGGACCTTCACCGATCGGGCCGCACGTGCGCAACCCGGACGCCGTCCTGCTCTCTCACCTGCATGCCGACCACACCCACCTGCCGTCCTTGCGGCTGCTCGGTCCGGACGTTCCGATCGTCGCCCCGTGGCGGGCGGTCGACGGCCTGCCCGCGCTGCGCCAGTTCGCCGACCGCCTGGTGCTGCTGCGGCCCGGCGACGAGACGAGGATTGGCGCGGTCACCGTGCGCGCCGTGCCCGCCCGCCACGACGGTCGGCGCTGGCGACGCGGTCCGGAGGTCGCGCCGGCGGTCGGGTTCGTCGTCGAGGGCGATCGGCGGACCTACTTCGCCGGCGACACCGACCTGTACCCGGACCTCGCCGATCACGTCGGCCCGGTGGACGTCGCGCTGCTCCCCGTCGGGGGCTGGGGTCCGACCCTCGGCAAGGGCCACCTCGACCCGTCGCGGGCCGCGGTCGTGGCGCGGCTGGTCGATGCGGGCCTCGCGGTGCCGATCCACTTCGGCACGCTGTGGCCGATCGGCCTCGACGCCGTGCGTCCCCGGTTGTTCTTCGGTCCGGGTTCCGAGTTCGTCCACCACGCCGAGCGGGCGGGGGTCGCCGCGGTGGAGCTGCACCCGGGCGGCGAACTGGGTGAACCGAGCGCCGGCTAGCTGCCGAACGGGATGCACAGTGATCCTGTGCAGTGCGATTCGGCGGCGACGGAAAACGGCTCGTCCAGGCCCGCGGCCAGGACGGTGGGGCTGCCGCCGGTGGCGGGCAGGGAGACCACTGAGCCGTTGCCCGCGCCGGTGTCGCCCGCGACGGCGACGTAGACGGCGCCGTCGGAGACGGTGAGACCGAACGGCCGGGTGAGACCGGTGGTGAGGACGGTGGGGGTACCGCCGGCGGCGGGCAGGGCCACGACGGACCCGTCGCCGGCAACGGCGACGTAGAGGGTGGTCCCGGAGACGTCGATCCCCGCCGGGAGCGTGAGTCCGGTCGCGAGGGTCGTGGGGGTGCCCCCGGCGACGGGCACGGAGATCACCGAACCGCTGCCCGGTGACGCGTCGCCGGCAAGCGTGACGTAGAGGGTGCCACCGGAGACGGCGACCCCGACGGGCTGCTCGAGACCGGTGACGACGGGGGTGGGCGTGCCGCCGGTGGCGGGCAGCGAGACCACGCTGCCGGCGTCGAATTCGGTGACGAACAGCGTTCCGCCGGACACCGCCACGTCGAAGGCGTTGCCGAGCCCGGTGGCGAGAGTGGTGGGAGTGCCGCCCGCCGCGGGCACCGACACGACCGACGCCCCGGCGGTGACGAACAGGGTGTCGTGCGCCGCCGCTATCCCGCCCGGTCCGTCGATGCCGGTGGCAATCGCGGTGGGGGTGCCACCGGCGGCGGGCAGGGACAGGACGGAACCGGTGCCGTTCTCGGTGACGTAGAGCGTGCCCGTGACCGGCACGGCCGCGGCGAAGGGGGACGCGGCCACGGCGGTGGCCAGCAGCAGTGCGCCGGTCGTGACGACGACGCGCCGGCCGATTCGGGCGAACGGTGACAGGCGCATCGGCAGTCCTCTCGTAGCACGTGCCGCGAAGAATACAACTGTCACGACACGATTCGCCGGGGTTCGGCCGCTACGAGCGGAGGGTTCAGACCTCGGCCGCGACGGGCGGCTTCACCCCGACCACCGGGCACTGCGCCTCGAGGAGCACGCGCTGCGCGACGCTGCCCATGAGGAGCTTGCCGACGGGGGAGCGGCGCCGCATGCCGAGGACGAGGAGTTCCGCGGCGGAGTCGTAGGACGCGTCGATGAGGTTGTCGGCGTGGGAGCGGCCGGGTTCGTTCCGCGCGATGCGGTAGTCGACGCCGGCCGCGTCCGCTTCCTCGCGGGCAGACTGCAGTTCGGCTTCGAACCCGTCCGCCGAAGCGCTGTTGCCGTCGGCGATCACCACGAGATCCGTTGCGCGCATATGGGCTTCGGAAAACCCGAAGGCCAGGGCGCCACGACCTTCGACGGTCGGGACGTAACTGAGAATGACGCTCATCGTGACCTCGGCTCGAGAACGGGGGTGGTCAGGGTGCCCTGGGCAAGGTATTCGTCGAGGTTCTGCAGGGTCAGAGCCTCCATCGCGGCGCGGGTCTCGGTCGTGCCGCTCCCGACGTGGGGGAGGAGAACGACGGTATCGAGCGCGAGCAGCGCTTCGGGTACGTGCGGTTCCCTCGAGAACACGTCCAGTCCGGCACCGGCGAGCTTGCGTTCGGTGAGCAGCTCGACGAGCGCGTCCTCGTCGACGACACTTCCGCGCGCCACGTTGATCAGGTAACCGTCGGGTCCCAATGCCTCGAGAACCTCACGGTCGACCAGTTTCGAGGTGCCCTTGCCTCCGGCCGCGGCGACGATCAGCACGTCGACTCCGGCGGCCAGTGCCACCGCCGAATCCACGTACGCGAACGGGGAATCGGGCACCTCACGCCGATTGTGGTACGAGATCGTGCAGCCGAAGCCGGTGAGGCGGGCGGCGATGGCGGAGCCGATGCGGCCGAGTCCGACAATGCCGACCCGGGTGCCGCTCACCTTCCGGGTGAGGGGGAAGTTGCCCTCGGCGGGCCAGCGGCCGGCGCGGACGAAGCGGTCCGAGGCGGAGAATCCGCGGAGCGTGTCGATCAGCAGTCCGACGGCGGTGTCGGCGACGCAGTCGGTGAGGACGTCGGGAGTGTTGCTGATGCCGATGCCGAGCTCCTCCGCGCGCTCGACATCCGTTGTGTCGTAACCGACTCCGAAGTGCACGATGGCGCCGAGGTTCGGCAGTTCGGCCATCAGTGCGGCGTCGACTCCGGTGCGTCCGGACGTCACGACGGCGGTGACGGTTTCGCGGTGCTCGGCGAGAAAGCTGCTGCGGTCTTCTCCGAGGGGAAGAGTGAGGGCGTCGTACTTCTCGGAGAGCGTTGCGGTGAGCGACGGCTTCAGCGGTCCGACCTGCAGGACCCGCCCTCCCGAAACAGTCTGTGCGGCAGCTTCTTTCACGGACGCCTCTGCGGTCACCATCGTGCCTCCTGACGAGTGGCGACGCGGCTCTCCGCGCCGCCGGTTACCCGTAAGTTAAGCGACCTTCGGAATACCTGTCCAACACGTAAATAACATGGATCGATACTGAAACGGCATCGGTTGCCGGCGCGCTGACGTGCGTAGATGCCGAAATTTCCTGTATGCGCCGGTCAGGGACCCGCCGGGGTGATCGCAGTCTCCTCGTTCTCGCATCTGTGACGGCCCTCACGAGCGGTTTTGCGCCTTCACCCCCTGTTGACGCTCCACCGGGCCGCTCATAGCGTTGTGGCTACCGTCACAGGCGGGCCCTCTTCACTCGCGTCGAGTACGCGACACATCCCTACGGAGGACACCATGAGCCCTGCACGTTCGTTGCAGCAGGGAACCCGTTACCGCGTCGTCGCCGTGGCCACCGCCGCACTGACGGTGCCGGCTCTGGCCGCAGGTTGCTCGGTGGCCAATTCGAGCCACAGCGACGCCGCCAGTCCCGACACGTTGCGGATCGTGCTCCCGCAGGAGCCGCCCACGCTCGAACCCTGCGACGCGTCACTCACCTCGACCGGAGTGGTCGTCCGCTCCAACATCACCGAGCCGCTGGTGGAACGCAACGCCGACACCGGCGACCTCGAGCCGAAGCTCGCCGACTCGTGGGAGCAGACCTCGGACACCGTCTGGACTTTCCGGATCCGTCCCGGTGTCACCTTCAGCGACGGCAGCGCGTTCGACGCCGAGGACGCCGCGTTCTCGATCGACCGCACCGTCAACTCGACCATCGGCTGCGACGTCGACGGGTACGTCTTCGGCGACGACGCACTCGTCGTGAACGCGATCGACCCGTCGACCGTGACGGTCCAGACGCCCACCGCAGACCCGATCCTGCCGCTGCGGATCTCGTTCGTGGAGATGGTGCCGTCCACCACCGACACGAAGGACAAGGTGCGCGATCCCATCGGCACCGGCCCCTACAAGATCGACTACTGGGATCACGGTCAGCGGCTGTCCCTGGTCCGCAACGACACCTATTGGGGCACGGCGCCCGAGTACACGCGGGCGATCTACCAGTGGCGGACCGAGGGCAGCGTCCGGGCCGCGATGGTCACCAACGACGAGGCCGAACTCGCCACCTACCTCGGTCCGGAGGACGGCGCCGGCGACCTCGGCGCCGCCTACCCCAACAACGAGACGACGGCGTTGCGCATGATGGCCACCGAACCACCGCTCGACGACTACCGCGTCCGCGAGGCCATCGACCTGTCCGTCAACCGGGCGGGGATCGTCAAGGCGCTGTTCCAGGGCCTCGGCGACCCGGCAGGTCAACTCGTCGGCAGCAGCATCGTCGGGTTCGACCCCGACCTGCAGCCGACCCCCTTCGACCCCGACCGCGCCGCGCAACTGGTGGCGGAGGCCAAGGCCGACGGCGTCCCCGTCGACAAGCAGATCCGGCTGATCGGGCGCACCGGCCAGTTCCCCAAGATCAACGAGACCATCGAGGTCATCCAGAACTCGCTGAGCAAGGCCGGCCTCAACGTGAAGATCGAGATGATGGACACGGCCGGGCAGATGCAGTACCAGATCCGGCCGTTCCCGCAGGGCACCGGACCGATTCTGCTGATGATCCAGCACGGCAACCAGGCGGGTGACGCGCAGTTCACCGTCGATCAGTACATGCGCAGCGACGGCTACCAGAGCTACTTCGGCTCGGCCGGATACGACGCGCAGATCGACGCCGCCGAGCAACTCGTCGGCGACGCCCGCCAGGACGCGTTCGCGTCGGTACTGGCGAACGAGCCGAGAGAGATCCGGCAGTTCGCGTACATCGCCCACATGAACGCGGTGCTCGCCAAGTCCCCGACCGTGCAGTACACGCCCAACTCCGCGACCGGCGACGAGATGCGCCTGAGCGAGATGACCCACGCGGACACATCCGCAAACGGCTAAACCCTCTTCCCAGCCCCCGGAGGAACTGTGATGTCCCAATCGAACCCGATCCGAAGGCGGTGAGTCATGTTCGCCTTCCTGCGCCGACGCGTCTACACCAGCCTCGTACCTCTCCTCGTCGTCCTCTTCGGTGTGTTCCTGCTCGCCCGCCTCACCGGCGACCCGACCAACCTCTACCTCCCGGTCTCCGCGACCCCCGATCAGCGCGCCGAGTTCGCGGCCGAGAACGGCCTCGACAAGCCGGTGCTGAGCCAGATGGCCGATTACCTGTCCGGGGTCGTCCACCTGGACTTCGGGGAGTCGCTGCGCACCGGTGAATCCGCTGCGACCATGGCGCTGCGCGCGTTCCCGGCGACGTTGCAGTTGGCGTTCTTCACGATGCTGCTCGCGATCATCGGCGCCATCGTGATCGGCTGCTGGGCGGCGTACCGGCCGAACTCGCTGGCCGATCGGATCTCGAGCCTGCTGTCGATGACCGCGGCCAGCATCCCCGACTTCTGGTTCGCCATCACCGGCGTGTGGATCTTCGCGGTGGTGCTGGGGGTGCTGCCCACGTCGGGAACCGGAAGCGCGCTGTCGTGGATCCTGCCGGTCGCGACCCTGCTGATCCGCCCGCTCGGCGTGCTCACCCAGGTGGTGCGCGGCGCAATGGTGTCGGCGCTGTCCGCACCATACGTACGGCTTGCCCGCAGCAAGGGCGCAGGCGACCTGCGCGTCGTCACACATCACGCACTCCGCAACGCCGCGGCCCCGGCGCTGACGGTGGCCGGCGACCTCACCGTCGGCCTGGTCAACGGCGCCGTCGTCGTCGAGGCGATCTTCGGGTGGCCCGGCATCGGCAAGCTGATGATCGACGCGATCCTGCAGCGAGATTTCGCGGTCCTGCAGGCGGCGGTGCTCCTGACCGCGGTCAGCATCTTCGTCCTCAACATCCTGATCGACGCGGGCTACGCACTTCTCGACGCGCGTGTCCGCGAGAAGACCAAGGTCTAGGAGACCCGACATGTCCATAGACAACGCACCCCGCCTGGACGGAGCCGGCGACGTCTACCCGGGCCCCGACGAGACCCCTGCCGTCGAGGCTCCCGCCGAGGAAACCGGTCCCGCGCCGAAACCCGCCCGGAACAAGACGCCGCTGTGGAAGCTGCTCCTGCGGGACCGGATGGCCACGGTCGCCGCGGCGATCCTGGTGTTCGTGTTCCTCGTCGCAGTCTTCGGCCCGTGGCTGGTCGGCGACGCCGCGACGGACCAGAACCTCGACCAGTCCAACCTCGCACCGTTCCACGTGGCAAACGGGTGGATGAACATCCTCGGCACCGACCCGCTCGGGCGCAGCATGCTCGCCCGGTTGATCGTCGCGTGCCGCACCACCCTGCTGGTGGCGTTGCCCGCGGTCGCGCTGTCCTGCATCGTCGGGTCCCTCATCGGCATGTGGGCCGGGTACCACCGCGGCTGGCGGGAGACGACGGCGATGCGCGTCGCCGACGTCATCATGAGCTTCCCGTCGCTGCTGATGGCCGTCGTCGTCCTGTACGTGTTCTCGCCCAGCGCGGCGAACATCGTCCTGGTGCTGGCGATCACCCGCATCCCGATCTACCTCCGCACCGCCCGCGCGGAGTCGGCAGAACTGCAGAGCCGGTTGTTCGTCGACGCCGCACGCACGTTCGGCGCCCGCAGCGGGGCCGTCATCCGCAGGCACGTGTTCCCGATCCTGCTGCCGACGCTGCTCACCGTCGCCACCCTCGACTTCTGCTACGTGATGCTCGCCGAGTCTTCGCTGAGCTTCCTCGGCATCGGCATCCAGCCGCCGGACATCAGCTGGGGCCTGATGGTGTCCCAGGGCCGGACGTACCTGCAGACGGCGTGGTGGCTGTCCTTCTTCCCCGGACTCGCCATCGTCGTCACCACCGTGTCGGCGACCGTGCTCGCCGCGTGGGCCCGGATCGCCACCGACCCCGCCCAGCGCTGGCGTCTGACCGTCCCGCGGTCGCGTCGCTCCCGGCTGTTCCCCACCCGAAAGGTCGTCTCATGAGTGCACCTGCAGCGGCTGTCGAATCACCCGACCTCGCCGCAGACACCGACCGCGTCGCACTCGAGGTCGCGGATCTCACCGTCGACCTGCGCACCCCTTCGGGGACGGTCCGGGCCGTCGACCACGTGTCGTTCACCGCGCGACGCGGGGAGACCCTCGCGCTGCTCGGTGAGTCGGGGTGCGGCAAGTCGATGACCGCGCAGGCGCTCGTCGGCCTGCTCGAACCGATCGCCGACGTCACCGACGGCTCGGTCCGCCTCGGCGACGTCGACCTGGTGGCGGCGAAGGCGAAGACCCGCCGCGCCCTCGCCGCCACCGAACTGGCCATCGTGTTCCAGGACGCACTGACCGCGCTCAACCCCGTCTACACGGTCGGCAAGCAGTTGGCCGAACCGTTCCGGATCCACCGCGGCCTGTCCGCGAAAGAGGCTCGACGGGAAGCGATCTCGCTGATGCAGAGGGTCGGGATTCCGGAGCCCGAATCGCGCGTCGATTCCTACCCGCACCAGTTCTCCGGCGGCATGCGGCAGCGCCTGCTGATCGCGATGGCCGTCGCGCTGAGCCCGACGGTCCTGCTCGCCGACGAGCCGACCACGGCACTCGACGTCACCGTGCAGGCGCAGATCATGACGCTGCTGCGGGATCTGCGCACCGAGCACGACATGGCCGTCATCCTCATCACCCACGACCTCGCCCTGGTCGCGGAGGAGGCCGACCGCGTCGCGATCATGTATGCCGGCAACGTCGTCGAGACCGGACCGGTCGCCGAGGTCTTCTCCTCGCCGCAGCACCCGTACACCAAGGGCCTGCTCGATTCGGTACCCGTGCACGCGGCCCGCGGCGAGGACCTGAAGTCGATCGGCGGCACCCCGCCCGACCTGCACTCCATTCCGTCCGGCTGCGTCTACCAGGCGCGCTGCCCGCTCGCCCGCGACCTGTGCCGCACCACCCGCCCGCCGCTCGCCGGCGTCGCAGCAGGCCGCCGCTCGGCGTGCCATTTCCCCGAGGAGGTCTGACATGTCCGAGTCGATTCTGAAGGTGCGGGGCCTCACCAAGACGTTCAAGGTGCCCGCGAACAAGGCGGGCAAGAACCAACTGCGCGCGCTCGACGGCATCGACCTCGACCTGGCGCGCGGCGAAACCCTCGGACTCGTCGGCGAATCGGGCTGCGGCAAGTCCACTCTCGCCCGCACGCTGATGATGCTCGAGCGTCCCGACTCCGGTTCGGTGACGTGGGACGGCGTCGACCCGTTCTCGCTGAAGGGCAAGGACCTGCTCGCGCTGCGCCGCCGGGTGCAGATGGTGTTCCAGGATCCGTACGCGTCGCTGAACTCCCGGATGTCGGCGGCCGACATCATCGCCGAGCCGTGGCGCACCCACAAGACGATGTACAAGACCAGCCGCGACCGGGCGGCGCGGGTGCGCGAGCTGCTGCACCTCGTGGGTCTGCGGCCGAGCGACGAGCACCGGTACCCGCAGGAATTCTCCGGCGGTCAGCGGCAACGTCTCGGGATCGCCCGCGCCCTGGCGCTGAACCCGAGCGTCGTCATCTGCGACGAACCCGTGTCGGCCCTCGACCTGTCGGTGCAGGCCCAGGTGCTCAATCTGCTGAACGACCTGCAGAAACAGCTCGGCATCTCGTACGTGTTCATCTCGCACGACCTGTCGGTGGTCCGGCATGTCGCCGACCGCGTCGCCGTGATGTACCTCGGCCGGATCGTGGAGACGGGTGCGACGGACGCCGTCTTCGACCGTCCCGCCCACCCCTACACCGAGGCCCTGATGTCGGCGGCACCGAAGCTGGACGCCGAATCCCGCGGCAAGCGGATCATCCTCGACGGTGAGGTTCCGTCGCCGCTGAACCCGCCGTCGGGCTGCCGGTTCCGCACCCGCTGCGCCCACGCCACCGACATCTGCGCGAGCACGGTGCCGCCGGCCGCCGTCGACCCGCGCGGAAGCAGCCACGTCGCCGAATGCCACCATCCTCGCCGTCCGGTCGCGCTCGGCGTGCCGATCGCGGTCGGGTGAGCGGGGCCGGGTTCGCGGTCATCGCGTTCGCCGTCTTCCTTGCGTCGTGCATGCAGGCGTCGATCGGATTCGGGATGGGCATGCTCGCGGCACCCGTCGTCGCGCTCGTCGATCCGAGCCTGCTGCCCGGGACGCTGATCATGACGGCGACGGTCGTCACGGTGATGGTGGTGTGGCGGGAACGCGACGCCCTCGATCTGTCGGGCACCGGGTGGGCGCTGGCCGGCCGGGTGCCGGGCACGATCGCGGGTGCGTTGCTGCTGGTGGTGCTGCCGGAACGGGGGTTGTCGCTGCTGCTCGCGGCCGTGGTGCTGTCCGGGGTCGTCTTCGCGTCGCTGGGCTGGGCACCGCCGCCGCGGCGCCGGAATCTCGCCGTCGCCGGCGCCGCGTCGGGCCTGCTCGGCACGGCCACCTCGATCGGCGGACCGCCGATGGCCCTGGTGATGCAGGGGTCGAAGGGGGCGCAGCTGCGCGGCAACATGAGCGCGTTCTTCCTGGTGGGCTCGACGCTGTCGGTAGCCGTCCTGGCTGTGACGGGTTCGCTCCATCGCGAGTCGGCGGTGATGTTCGCGTTGCTCGTTCCGGTGACGGTGCTCGGGTACGTGGCGTCGCGGTTCGTGAACCGTCACCTGGACGCGACTCGCCTGCGCCGGACGTCGATCGCGGTGTCCTGTGTGGGTGCGTTGATGCTGATCGGACAGCAGCTTCTCTGATGCAGTGTCTGCATCGTTCGATGCTCAACAAGTCTTGGACATGTATCGATCGGGCCACTTAGAGTTTTGGTTGTGAGGCGCCTCACGGGCGGCGCTGCGCTGTGAAGGAAGGTTTCGGAAGATGAGTACAACGAGCACCCCGGTCGTCACCGACATGCGAGTGGTCCCGATCGCGGGCCACGACAGCATGCTCCTGAACCTGTCCGGCGCGCATGCCCCGTACTTCACCCGGAACCTCGTGATCCTCACCGATTCCGACGGCAACACCGGTGTCGGCGAGGTCCCCGGCGGCGAACCGATCCGGCGTACCCTCGAGGACGCCCGCGCCATCGTGACCGGGCGCAGCATCGGCGAGTACAACGGCGTACTCGCCGACCTGCGGCGCACGTTCGCCGACCGCGACTCCGCGGGCCGCGGCAACCAGACGTTCGACCTCCGGGTCGCCATCCACGCCGTCACCGCCGTCGAGTCGGCACTCCTCGACGTTCTCGGACAGCACCTCGGTGTCCCGGTCGCGGCGCTGCTCGGCGACGGTCAGCAGCGCGAGAAGGTGCAGGCGCTCGGCTACCTCTTCTTCGTCGGCGACCGCAACAAGACCGACCTGGACTATCAGTCGGGTGCGGGGGAGTCCGACGACTGGCTGCGCCTGCGGCACGAGGAAGCACTGACACCGGACGCCGTCGTGCGGCTCGCCGAGGCCGCCCAGGCGCGATACGGATTCGCCGACTTCAAGCTCAAGGGCGGCGTCCTCGCACCCCGCGAGGAGGCGGCGGCCGTCACGGCTCTGGCCGAGCGGTTCCCCGACGCCCGGGTCACCCTCGACCCCAACGGCGGGTGGCTGCTGTCGGAGGCCATCGAGACCTGCCGCGGACTGAAAGACGTGCTCGCGTACGCCGAGGACCCGGTCGGCCCCGAGGGCAGCTTCTCCGGCCGCGAGGTGATGAGCGAGTTCAAGCGCGCCACCGGACTGCCGACCGCCACCAACATGATCGCCACCGACTGGCGCGAGATGGGGCACACCATTCGCTCCGGCGCCGTCGACATCCCCCTCGCCGACCCGCACTTCTGGACGATGGCCGGGTCGGTCCGCGTCGCCCAGCTCTGCGATGCGTGGGGCCTCACGTGGGGATCGCATTCCAACAACCACTTCGACGTGTCGCTCGCGATGTTCACCCACGTGGCCGCCGCGGCCCCGGGCGACATCACCGCCATCGACACCCACTGGATCTGGCAGGACGGTCAGCGGATCACCAGGGACCCGTACGAGATCGAGGGCGGCTACCTGACGGTGCCGTCGACCCCGGGTCTCGGGGTGGAACTCGACATGGACCGGGTCGAGGCCGCGCACGAGCTGTACCTCCAGAAGGGTCTCGGCGCGCGCGACGACTCGGTCGGCATGCAGTTCCTGGTGCCCGGCTGGTCGTTCGACAGCAAGCGTCCGGCCCTGGTCCGTTCCTGATGAAGATCGTCGTCGGCGACCGGAATCTGCTTCCGCATCGAGAGCTGTTCGAGTCGGGCCTGCCGTCCGGCGCCGTGGTGTCGTGGCATCGGAAGTTCGACGAGTCGGCGATCGTCCCCGACCTCGCCGACGCCGACGTGTACGTGGGCGGCCGGTTCACCGCCGCCATGGCGGCCGCCGCACCGAAGCTGCGGCTACTGCACGTCGCCGGCGCGGGCACCGACAACGTCGCCTTCGACGCACTTCCTCCCGACACCCTGGTGGCAAACACCTTCCATCACGAGGACTCGATCGCGGAGTACATCGTGTCGGCGGCGCTGATGCTGCGCCGTGGATTTCTCGATCACGACCGCGCCCTCCGGGGCGACGTGTGGGCGACGTCGGTCTACGACGACGCGATCGCGCAGTCCCGGTCCATGCGTGGCGCGCGGATCGGATTCGTCGGCTTCGGTCACATCGGCGGGAGGTCGTGGAGCCTGCTGCGCGCGTTCGGCGCAGAGGGTTGTGCGGTGACGGGGCGGGGAAATCTCGTCGCCGACGCGGAAGGGCTCGAATGGGCGGGCGACAACACGTCGTTGTCCCGGCTCATGACCGAGTCCGACGTCGTGGTCGTGTCTGCGCCGCTGAACGACCACACCCGCGGCATGATCGGCGGGCCGGAACTCGAGGCGCTCGGACGGGACGGAGTCCTGATCAACGTCGGGCGCGGCCCCCTCGTTCAGGAGCGGCCGCTGTACGACGCACTGGCTTCGCACCGGATCGCGGCCGCGGCCATCGACGTCTGGTACTCCTATCCCGATGCCGGCGGTCACGGCGCGCCGAGCGCACTGTCCTTCCGCGACCTGCCGAACGTCCTGATGACTCCGCACTCGTCCGGCGTCACCGACCACACGTTCCTCGGACGCGTCCGCGACATCACCGACAACATTCGCCGACTGGATACAGGGCGGACGGTCCTGCGCACCTGTGGCTGAGGACAGTCCCCATATAGAAGGAGTCGGCGCGCGCGAGAGACGCTGATCCTGAAGGTTCGACGACCGAAATAGCTGCGACCAGGCGATTTGGAAATCGGCGCACGGTTCGCGTAACTTATTCCAAGTCAGAGCGACACGGACACCGACCTTCACCACTTGGTGAATGCAACGAGGTTGTACGAAGTGCCTGACAAATCCGAAGTTCACCATCGTGTATGGTTGTGCTTCAACCCCGGAATGTCTTCAGCGGGTGCCGGTTTGCGCCGGTCAGCCCGATGAGATAAGCTGGAAAAGTTGCCCCGGAGCGGCCGGCTAGTGAGCCGGAAGTGATGGTGTGCGCGTGTTCTTTGAGAACTCAACAGTGTGTCGATGAATGTCAGTGCCAAATGTTTTTGGTACTCCGCATCACGGATTGCTTTCGGGGCCTTCGGGTTTCGGGGTTTGTGTGGTGTGGGTATTTTTGCTGGCTTCCCTCCTTCTTCCGTCGGTGGGGGGTCAGTGTTTGATAGCTAGTTTGAGTTTTTGATCGCTAGTGATTTGACTCGATGTCTATGACTGATTAGGTGCCTCTTCGGGGGTGTCGAAATCTAGAGTCTTCAACGGAGAGTTTGATCCTGGCTCAGGACGAACGCTGGCGGCGTGCTTAACACATGCAAGTCGAGCGGTAAGGCCCTTCGGGGTACACGAGCGGCGAACGGGTGAGTAACACGTGGGTGATCTGCCCTGCACTTCGGGATAAGCCTGGGAAACTGGGTCTAATACCGGATATGACCTTCGGCTGCATGGCCGTTGGTGGAAAGGTTTACTGGTGCAGGATGGGCCCGCGGCCTATCAGCTTGTTGGTGGGGTAATGGCCTACCAAGGCGACGACGGGTAGCCGACCTGAGAGGGTGACCGGCCACACTGGGACTGAGACACGGCCCAGACTCCTACGGGAGGCAGCAGTGGGGAATATTGCACAATGGGCGAAAGCCTGATGCAGCGACGCCGCGTGAGGGATGACGGCCTTCGGGTTGTAAACCTCTTTCAGCAGGGACGAAGCGAAAGTGACGGTACCTGCAGAAGAAGCACCGGCCAACTACGTGCCAGCAGCCGCGGTAATACGTAGGGTGCAAGCGTTGTCCGGAATTACTGGGCGTAAAGAGCTCGTAGGCGGTTTGTCGCGTCGTCTGTGAAAACTCGAGGCTCAACCTCGAGCTTGCAGGCGATACGGGCAGACTTGAGTACTGCAGGGGAGACTGGAATTCCTGGTGTAGCGGTGAAATGCGCAGATATCAGGAGGAACACCGGTGGCGAAGGCGGGTCTCTGGGCAGTAACTGACGCTGAGGAGCGAAAGCGTGGGTAGCGAACAGGATTAGATACCCTGGTAGTCCACGCCGTAAACGGTGGGCGCTAGGTGTGGGTTTCCTTCCACGGGATCCGTGCCGTAGCTAACGCATTAAGCGCCCCGCCTGGGGAGTACGGCCGCAAGGCTAAAACTCAAAGGAATTGACGGGGGCCCGCACAAGCGGCGGAGCATGTGGATTAATTCGATGCAACGCGAAGAACCTTACCTGGGTTTGACATATACCGGAAAGCTGCAGAGATGTGGCCCCCCTTGTGGTCGGTATACAGGTGGTGCATGGCTGTCGTCAGCTCGTGTCGTGAGATGTTGGGTTAAGTCCCGCAACGAGCGCAACCCTTGTCTTATGTTGCCAGCACGTAATGGTGGGGACTCGTAAGAGACTGCCGGGGTCAACTCGGAGGAAGGTGGGGACGACGTCAAGTCATCATGCCCCTTATGTCCAGGGCTTCACACATGCTACAATGGCCGGTACAGAGGGCTGCGATACCGTGAGGTGGAGCGAATCCCTTAAAGCCGGTCTCAGTTCGGATCGGGGTCTGCAACTCGACCCCGTGAAGTCGGAGTCGCTAGTAATCGCAGATCAGCAACGCTGCGGTGAATACGTTCCCGGGCCTTGTACACACCGCCCGTCACGTCATGAAAGTCGGTAACACCCGAAGCCGGTGGCCTAACCCCTCGTGGGAGGGAGCCGTCGAAGGTGGGATCGGCGATTGGGACGAAGTCGTAACAAGGTAGCCGTACCGGAAGGTGCGGCTGGATCACCTCCTTTCTAAGGAGCATTCTCCAGACGTGCACCACTGAACAGTCAGTGGATGATGTTCTGGCAGAGACTGTTTCGTTCCCACATGTGGAACGGCAGACGCTCATGGGTGGAACACTGACAAACATTCTTTTCACTGCTGCCGGCCCGAGTGCCGGTGGGAGAAGAGTTATATCGATGCACTGTTGGGTCCTGAGAGAACACGTGAGTGTTTCCTCTACAGGAAAGTGACGACAAACAAGCACTGCAGGTCATACCGCGGGCGTTGTGGAGGGTTTCGGTTCTCTTCGATGTCTGGTCTGGTGTCTGCGCGGGTGGTTGGTTGTGTGTTGTTTGAGAACTGCACAGTGGACGCGAGCATCTTTGTTGTAAGTAATGAAGAGCGTACGGTGGATGCCTTGGCACCAGGAGCCGATGAAGGACGTAGGAGGCTGCGATAAGCCTCGGGGAGCTGTCAACCGAGCTGAGATCCGAGGATGTCCGAATGGGGAAACCCAGCACGAGTGATGTCGTGTTACCCGCACCTGAATATATAGGGTGTGTGGAGGGAACGTGGGGAAGTGAAACATCTCAGTACCCACAGGAAGAGAAAACAATAGTGATTCCGTGAGTAGTGGCGAGCGAAAGCGGAAGAGGCTAAACCATGGATGTGTGATAGCCGGCAGGTGTTGCATTCGTGGGGTTGTGGGGTTCATCTTGTCGATGCTGCCGTGTTGGCCGACAGTAAGAAATCGTTGTGTTAGTGGAAGTGGTCTGGAACGGCCTGTCGTAGAGGGTGAGAATCCCGTACACGAAAACATGACGACTGTCGTGATGGAAACCCAAGTAGCACCGGGCCCGTGAAATCTGGTGTGAATCTGTCGGGACCACCCGATAAGCCTGAATACTCCCTGGTGACCGATAGCGGACTAGTACCGTGAGGGAAAGGTGAAAAGTACCCCGGGAGGGGAGTGAAATAGTACCTGAAACCGTGCGCTTACAATCCGTCAAAGCCTTCGAGCCACTTGTGGCTGGGGGTGATGGCGTGCCTTTTGAAGAATGAGCCTGCGAGTTAGTGGCATGTCGCGAGGTTAACCCGTGTGGGGTAGCCGTAGCGAAAGCGAGTCCGAATAGGGCGTTCGTAGTGGCATGTTCTAGACCCGAAGCGGAGTGATCTACCCATGGCCAGGTTGAAGCGACGGTAAGACGTCGTGGAGGACCGAACCCACTTAGGTTGAAAACTGAGGGGATGAGCTGTGGGTAGGGGTGAAAGGCCAATCAAACTCCGTGATAGCTGGTTCTCCCCGAAATGCATTTAGGTGCAGCGTCGCGTGTTTCTCACCGGAGGTAGAGCTACTGGATGGTCTAGGGGGCCCACAAGCTTACCGAAATCAGCCAAACTCCGAATGCCGGTGAGTGAGAGCGCGGCAGTGAGACTGCGGGCGATAAGGTTCGTAGTCGAGAGGGAAACAGCCCAGATCGCCAGCTAAGGTCCCTAAGCGTGTACTAAGTGGAAAAGGATGTGGGGTCGCGAAGACAACCAGGAGGTTGGCTTAGAAGCAGCCACCCTTGAAAGAGTGCGTAATAGCTCACTGGTCAAGTGATCCTGCGCCGACAATGTAGCGGGGCTCAAGTACACCACCGAAGCTGCGGCACTCACACAATGCACCCCCTCGATTCTGCGGAGTCGTGGGCAGTGGTGTGGGTGGGTAGGGGAGCGTCGTGTGGCCATGGAAGCGGCGGGGTGACCCAGCCGTGGAGGCCACACGAGTGAGAATGCAGGCATGAGTAGCGAAAGACGAGTGAGAAACTCGTCCGCCGAATGACCAAGGGTTCCTGGGCCAGGTTAATCCGCCCAGGGTGAGTCGGGACCTAAGACGAGGCCGACAGGCGTAGCCGATGGACAACGGGTTGATATTCCCGTACCCGTGTGAACGCGCCCCTGGTGAATCAGTGATACTAACCATCCTGAAGCGTCCTTACGTCCCTTCGGGGGCCCTGGATGTGGATGCATGGGACCTGATCTGGTAGTAGCCAAGCGATGGGGTGACGCAGGAAGGTAGCTGAGCCAGTCAGTGGTAATACTGGTGTAAGCCTGTAGGGCGAACGGTAGGCAAATCCGCCGTTCATTAAGCCTGAGAGGTGACGCATAGCCGAATGAGGCGAATTCAGTGATCCTATGCTGCCGAGAAAAGCCTCTAGCGAGCTTTCACACGGCCCGTACCCCAAACCGACACAGGTGGTCAGGTAGAGAATACTAAGGCGATCGAGATAACTATGGTTAAGGAACTCGGCAAAATGCCCCCGTAACTTCGGGAGAAGGGGGGCCTCGTCCGGTGATCACTCTTGCAGTGTGAGCTGGGTGGGGCCGCAGAGACCAGTGAGAAGCGACTGTTTACTAAAAACACAGGTCCGTGCGAAGTCGTAAGACGATGTATACGGACTGACGCCTGCCCGGTGCTGGAAGGTTAAGAGGACCGGTTAGCCACTTGTGGCGAAGCTGAGAATTTAAGCCCCAGTAAACGGCGGTGGTAACTATAACCATCCTAAGGTAGCGAAATTCCTTGTCGGGTAAGTTCCGACCTGCACGAATGGCGTAACGACTTCTCAGCTGTCTCAACCATAGACTCGGCGAAATTGCATTACGAGTAAAGATGCTCGTTACGCGCGGCAGGACGAAAAGACCCCGGGACCTTCACTACAGCTTGGTATTGGTGTTCGGTTCGGTTTGTGTAGGATAGGTGGGAGACTGTGAAGCGCTCACGCCAGTGAGTGTGGAGTCGTTGTTGAAATACCACTCTGATCGTATTGGACCTCTAACCTCGGACCATGATCTGGTTCAGGGACAGTGCCTGGTGGGTAGTTTAACTGGGGCGGTTGCCTCCCAAAATGTAACGGAGGCGCCCAAAGGTTCCCTCAGCCTGGTTGGCAATCAGGTGTCGAGTGCAAGTGCACAAGGGAGCTTGACTGTGAGACTGACAGGTCGAGCAGGGACGAAAGTCGGGACTAGTGATCCGGCACCGGCAAGTGGAAGCGGTGTCGCTCAACGGATAAAAGGTACCCCGGGGATAACAGGCTGATCTTCCCCAAGAGTCCATATCGACGGGATGGTTTGGCACCTCGATGTCGGCTCGTCGCATCCTGGGGCTGGAGTAGGTCCCAAGGGTTGGGCTGTTCGCCCATTAAAGCGGCACGCGAGCTGGGTTTAGAACGTCGTGAGACAGTTCGGTCTCTATCCGCCGCGCGCGTTAGAAACTTGAGGAAGGCTGTCCCTAGTACGAGAGGACCGGGACGGACGAACCTCTGGTGTGCCAGTTGTTCCACCAGGAGCACCGCTGGTTAGCTACGTTCGGAAGGGATAACCGCTGAAAGCATCTAAGCGGGAAGCCTGTTCCAAGATGAGGTTTCTCACCCCCTCGAGGGGGTAAGGCCCCCGGCAGACCACCGGGTTGATAGGCCAGAACTGGAAGCCAGGTAACTGGTGCAGGTGACTGGTACTAATAGGCCGAGGACTTACCACAAAGAAGCTACGCGTCCACTGTGCAGTATCTGAAACAACACACACGTTCCCTGCGGGAATTGGTGGAGTGAACACAGACCCCTTTTTGAAAGAAGAGGGTCTGTGAAATCAACACTCCACCGAAAACCGTGGTGGAGTGTTGATTTCACAGAGTTACGGCGGCCATAGCGGAGGGGAAACGCCCGGTCCCATTCCGAACCCGGAAGCTAAGCCCTCCAGCGCCGATGGTACTGCACCCGACAGGGTGTGGGAGAGTAGGACACCGCCGAACATCCGTTACCGAAAGCCCCCCAACCATGTTGGGGGGCTTTCGGCATTTCCGGAACAGTATTTGCTTCAGTAATTGTCGCAGGTCTCGGCGATCGTCAGGGCCTTCGCGCGCCACTCGACGGCCGGTCCCTCGGTCGGGACGGTCTCCAGCCGGCTCTTCAGCTGCGGGTGCGCGTCGAGGACGGCCTGACGCTCCGCAGGAGACTTCGAGAAGAAGTCCGCGAGCTGAGCCTTGCGCTCGGGTGCCTGATCGAGGCGTGCGGCGAGTTGCGGGGTCACGTCGTGCATCGCCGCATCGATCTGGGCGAAGCTGCAGGTGCTGTTCACGAGACGGGCTGAGTCGGAGTCGGTCGGATCCGCGGAAGCGATCCCCGGTACCAGGACGGCTGTGGCGAGAGCGCCGGCCGCCGCGATGCCGAGGTGCAGACGTGCTCGTGAAACATTCATGACGAGTCCTCCCATGTCGGTTGGTATGCCGGGGACACGTTAGGACTGCGAGTTGTGATTCTTCTGAGGATCGTCTGAGAACTACGGCCCGCGGTCACGCCGGGGCGGGCGAAATCATGGACACCACTGGGCCCGTCGCCCGACCGCGGTCGTCCAGGATGTGCCCCAGGTGTTTGCCGATCTGCATGACCACCGATCGGTCCGCCACCCGCGACCCTGGGAGGAGCTTCTCCAGGAGCAGTTCGAACCGGTGCACGTCGTTGAGGGTGCGCAACCAGACGGCCATGATCAGGTTGTATTCGCTGGCCACGAGTACCGCCAACCGTACTTCCTCGATCTTGCCCAGCGAGGTTCGCAGACGCTCGACGAGGGGCGCGGGAACCTGCATGAAGTACCAGGCGTAGATCGGCCATTCCGAGTAGGTGCGGGCGATGTCGGCGCGCAGCCGGAGGGAGCCGTCCCGCCGCATCGTCGCGATGGCGTCGGTGATGCGCTGATTGCTGACGCCGGCGCGTTCCGCGATCGCGGTCGTCGGTGCGCGACCGTCGATGCCCAATTCATGATGGATCAGGCGCTTGAGCCCGGGCGCGACCGTCCGCGCCGCGCGGGGCCGTGGCGGACGGGCTGCGGGAACCTTGGCGACCTGCTCCGCGGACAGCGTCCGCAGCCGCCAGTTTCCGGCCTCGAAGAGCACCTCCGTGATGAGGTGCGTCCGGGCCCGCCGGATCGCCGGATACTCCCCGAGGCGGTGGAGCAGGAATCGTGACGTGTCCGCCGAGTCCTCGGCCATCAGCGTGAGAAGCAGGTCGCGTCCGCCGGCCGTGAAGTCGATGCTTGCGACCATCGGATCTTCGGACATGGCCTCGGCGATGGCGACCGATCGTCCTGGTGCGCATTCGATTTCGATCAGCGCGCCGCGCCCGGGCGTCCCGGCGTCGTATCCGGTAATCCAGATGAGGCCAGCGTTGCGGAGCCGCTGGTACCGCCTCGACAACGTCACGGGGTCGACGCCCAGCGCGGGCGCGAGCGCCTTCCACGACGCCCGCGGCTCGATTTGCAGTGCATGCATGAGTGCGAAGTCGACGTCATCTGGCTCGTAATCCTGCATGGTTTGTCCTTTGATGCCGAGAATGCTGCAAATTTACACGACGGAATTCACGCGGCGGCACTCTTCCATGAGTCACTTTCCACTCGTCCTCTTGGAGTCGAAATGAGTTCTTCGCGCCACATCCGGGGAGGCGACGCTGCCACCGCAGCGGTCGGGTTCCTCGTGGTCATGGAGTTCGCGAGCGGGTTGCTGCAGGGGTGGTTCTCCCCGCTGCTGCCCGCCATCGGCGAACGCTTCGATGCGTCGTCCGCCGCATTGAACTGGGTGAGCGCCATGTACCTGCTGGGAACGGCAGCCTGTGTGCCACTGATCGCCAAACTCGGGGACCTCTTCGGGCACAAACGCCTTCTCGTTCTCGCCACCACCTCCGTCGCGCTCGGCTCGTACCTTGTCGCGTTCGCGCCGTCCTACGAACTGCTGCTCGTCGGCCGGGCACTGCAGGCACCGCTCGCGGCGTTCCTGCCGCTCGAATTCGCGATTGTGCGCGACCGCAATGCAGCCACTGCCGGCCGGAGCATCGGCAGGCTCGTCGGGTCACTGACACTGGGCGCTGCCGTCGGCGGTCTGCTCTCGGGATTCCTGCTCGACTCCGTCGTCGACAGTGTCGGGCTGGTCCTGCTCGTCCCGGCCGTGCTCATGACGACCTGCCTGCCCGTCGTGTACTTCCTCGTCCCGGAGACGACGGTGCGTAAGGAGGGAACCGTCGACTGGGCCGGTGCGGTTCTGCTCACCGTGGGCCTGCTCGGCGTGCTCGGCGGTGTGTCCAACGCGAGCACGTGGGGTTGGACGAGCGCGCTGACATGGACGTCGATCGGCGTCGGGGCCGCGGTTCTCGTCGGGTGGGTGTTCGTGGAACGTCGCGTCCGGCACCCCCTCGTGGACCTCGACGTCATCGGACGGGGGATGCGGGTACCGATGCTGATGGCGTTGCTGTTCGGCGCCCAGCTGTTCGGTGTCCAGACCCCCTGCGCCCTCTTCCTGCGTGCCGTGCCGGAGACGAACGGCTACGGAATGGGTGTCACCGCGTCGGTGACCGGCCTGATCCTGGCGCTGTTCGCGCTCGCGATGTTCGTCGGCGCATCGGTGAGCGACCGGCTCGCCCGATCCGCCCTCACCGTCCCCGGATCCCTCGCCCTGGGTGCGCTGCTCTCGGCGGCGGCCTACGGACTGATGATCGTCGTTCCGGGGAGTCCCCCACTGTTCGCCCTGTGGCTGGTCGTCGCGGGTCTCGGCGGCGGAGTGGTGGTCGGGGTGCTGCCCACCGTCATCGTGCAGCAGGCGCCACCGGATTCGGTCGGCATCGCATCCGGCCTCTACAACACGTCCCGCACCGCGGCAGGTGCCGTGTCCGGCGCCGTGTTCGCGCTCGTCATGTCGTCGATGGTCACCCCGGCGCTCACCGCCGGCGGCAAGCAGATCCCGTCCGCGAGCGCCTATCACGTGGTGTGGGCGGTCTGCGCGGCATTGTGCGTCGTCACGGCTCTCCTGGCGCGCAAACTCCGGTCTTCCGCGACGACCGCCGAAAACGACAAGCTCCCACTCGCCGACGGCAAGCAAGTACCCGCCTGACAACCCGTGACACCGATGAAAGGACATCTAAAGTGTCTGTCGATCCACAACTCCTCGGCACCATCGACGAGCTCGGCCCGCAGTACGCCGTGTTGAGCGATGCCATCTGGGACAACCCCGAATTGCGTTGGGAGGAACACGCGTCCGTCGATGCGCAGATCGCCGCCGCCGAGGCGGAGGGCTTCGTCGTCACCCGCTCGGTGGCCGGCATCCCGACCGCGTTCAGCGCCGAAGCGGGAAGCGGAAAGCCGGTGATCGCGATCGTCGGCGAGTACGACGCTCTCGCCGGGCTGAGCCAGAAGTCGGGAAGTGCCGTGCCGGAGCCGGAGCCCGGCAACGAGTCCGGTAACGGGCAGGGCTGCGGCCACCACCTGCTGGGCGGCGGTTCCCTCCTCGCCGCGACTGCCGTCAAACGCTACCTCGATGCGAACGGCCTGCCCGGAACCGTCCGCTACTACGGGTGTCCCGCGGAGGAAGCCGCCGCCGGAAAGACGTTCATGGTGAAGGAAGGTGCGTTCGACGACGTCGACGCCGCCGTGTCGTGGCACCCCGGCGACACCACCACCGTGCAGCGGATCCGGACGCTCGCCTACGTCCAGGCGTACGTTCGGTTCACCGGCATCGCCGCGCACGCCGGGGTGTCCCCCGAACGTGGCCGCAGCGCACTCGACGCACTCGAACTGATGAACGTGGGCACGAACTTCCTGCGTGAGCACATGCCGTCGGACTGCCGGATCCACTACGCGATCCTCGACACCGGCGGGCGCTCGCCGAACGTCGTGCAGGCGTCCGCCGAGGCCTACTACCTGGTGCGCTCGCCCGACGTGGCCGGCATGCGCGAGCTGTTCGCCCGCGTGACGAAGATCGCCGAGGGCGCCGCCCTGATGACGGAGACGACGGTCGAGATCGAGATCGACGGTGGCTGCTCGGACATCCTGCCCAACGTCGTCCTCGAGGATTCGATGCAGGAACGGCTCCGCGAGCTCGGGCCGGTGCCGTTCGACGGCACCGATCTCGCGACCGCGGAGGCGTTCGTCACGAAGACGGCGTCGGGACGTACGGCGAGCACTCTCGGCGGTGAATTCGAGGGCGACGGAAGCGTTCTGCACACCGGGATCCTCACGTTCGACGCGCGCTCGCTGCGGCCGACGATGACCGGATCCAGCGACCTCGGCGACGTCAGCTGGGTGACACCGTTTGTGCAGTGCGCCACGGCGTGCGTCTGCGTCGGCACGGCCGCCCACTCGTGGCAGATGGTCGCCCAGGGCAAACTGCCCGCCGCGCACAAGGGGATGATCCACGCCGCCAAGATCATGGCCTCGACTGCCGTGGACCTCCTGACGGACGCCGAACTGCTGGCCTCGGCGCGTAAGGAGTTCAGTACCCGCACGGCGCAAACCCCCTACGACTCAACGCTTTCCGACGAGATCGTCGCGCCGCCTCTGCGCGACATCGCCGCCGTCGCGCAGTGACCGTCGTTCGCATCTACCAGGAAGGCACCCGCTCATGACTCTCGCCACCTCCGCAGGCGACACCACCGACGCGCGCACAGCAGCACTGAAGGACGCTGCGGCGCAGATCATCCGGAACAACGAGCAGAACCTGCTCGATCTCAGCCATCGCATTCACGACACCCCCGAGATCGCGTTCGAGGAGCACCACGCGGCCGCGCTCGTCGGCGACACGCTCCGGAACGCAGGCTTCGACACCACCGTCGGCGTCTACGGCCTCGACACGGCGGTCGAGGCAACGCACGGCAGCGGTGACCTCACCGTCGCGATCTGCGCCGAGTACGACGCATTGCCGGAGGTCGGGCACGCGTGCGGGCACAACATGATCGCGGCCGCCGGGGTCGGTGCCGCCCTCGCACTCGCGGCCGTTGCCGACGAGGCCGGACTCCGGATCAAACTGCTGGGCACACCCGCCGAGGAGCACGGCGGCGGCAAGATTCCGATGCTCGAAGCCGGCGCGTGGGAGGACGCGGCGCTGTCGCTGATGGTCCACGGCACGTCGGGAACGGACATGCCCTGCGCCTCGCTGTGGATGCAGGCGGTCGACCGATTCGAGGTCACGTTCACCGGCCGCGCCGCGCACGCGGCCGGCGCACCGGAGCACGGGATCAACGCCGGGGCCGCCGCGACGATCGCGCTGAACGCCATCGGGCTTGTCCGCCAGCAGTTCCGGGCGAAGACCCGCGTCAATGCGTTCGTCTCGCACGGCGGCGACGTCACCAACATCATCCCGGCCCGGACCGTCGTGCAGGTCGAGGTGCGGGCACCGGAGATCGAGGAGTGGCGCGAGGTGAAGGCGCGGGTGCTCGCCTGCTTCGAAGCCGGTGCCATCGCGACCGGATGCGAGTGGGTCTATGCAGCAACGGAACCGCCGTACGCACCGATGCTGCAGAATCCGGTGCTCGCGGACATCTGGGATCGGAACCTGCAGGCCACCGGTCGCGAACTAACGTCCGCTTCACTGGGTGGCGGGTCCAGCGACATGGGCAACGTGTCCCAGGTCGTGCCGTCCATCCATCCCGGGATCGCAGTCCTCGGGAGCACCGCGATCCCGCACAACGCCGACTTCGCGGACGCCGCGGCGACTCCCGCCGCCGACACGGCGATCATCGACGGCGCGACGGCGCTGGCATGGACGGTCCTCGACGCCGCGCTGGACGCCGGGGTTCGCGGCGAGCTGCTCCGGCTGCAGGCGGAACGCCCGGAGGGATTCACCCGGACCGCGAACTGGGCATGAGCGCATACGTCTCCCTGACGGAACTCTTCACCCTCGGCATCGGGCCCAGCAGTTCCCACACCGTCGGCCCGATGCGCGCGGCGGCCGACTTCGTCGACGAGCTGCGTGTGTCCGGTCGACTCGACCGGGTCGCGAGGGTGGAGTGTGTACTCTACGGGGCGCTGGCGGCGACCGGCATCGGCCACGGAACCCCCGATGCCGTCGTCGCCGGGCTCGCCGGATCTCGGCCGGAGACGTGCGATCCCGATGACGTCCGGGGTGCGTGGCGAAGGCTCGGTGACGGCGTCACCGTGGCCCTCGGCGGGACTCGTCCGGTGGTCGTGCGGGAACGGGACGTGGTGTTCGCGCCGCTCACCCGAATGCCGCTGCACACGAACGCGTTGCGGCTGCGAGCGCTCGACGGCGCCGGAACCGCCGTCGCCGACCGGGTGTACTACTCGGTCGGCGGCGGGTTCGTCGTTCCGGAGGATGCGCGACCGTCCACCGTCGACCGGCCCGCCGTGCCGTTCCCCTTCACGACCGCCGGTGAGCTGCTCGCGATCTGCGCCGCGACCGGGAACAGCATCGCCGAGGTCGCGGACGCGAACGAGGCGGCGTTGATCGGCGCCGACTGTGTGTCCGGGGCGATCGACCGCATCTGGTCGGCGATGGTGGCGTGCATCGACGCCGGGGTGTCCACCGAGGGTCGGCTGCCGGGCGGACTGGACGTCGTGAGGCGGGCGCCCGGCCTGTTCCGGCGACTCGAATCCGGGGGCGATGCAATCGACTGGCTGCAGACGTACGCGATGGCCGTCAACGAGGAGAACGCCGCCGGTGGCCGCGTCGTCACGGCACCGACGAACGGGGCGGCCGGCATCGTCCCGGCCGTCGGGAGGTACTACGAGCAATTCCTCGCCGGCGGCACCGCGGACATGCGGGCGTTCCTGCTCACCGCCACGGCGATCGGCTCGCTGGTGAAGGCGAACGCGTCCATTTCGGGTGCGGAGGCCGGTTGCCAGGGTGAGGTCGGGTCGGCGTGCGCGATGGCGGCCGGGGCACTGTGCGCAGTGCTCGGCGGAACGCCGGCGCAGGTCGAGTACGCCGCCGAGATAGCGATGGAACACCACCTCGGCCTCACCTGCGACCCGGTCGGCGGGCTCGTGCAGATTCCCTGCATCGAACGGAACGGGATCGCGGCGGTGACGGCGCTGAGCGCGGCGCGGATGGCGCTGGGCAGCGACGGCAGCCATGTCGTCTCCCTCGACACCGTCATCGAGACGATGCGGCAGACCGGCCTCGACATGTCCGACAAGTACAAGGAGACCTCCACCGGCGGCCTCGCTCTGAATGTCGTGATGTGCTGAAACGGGCATTTCAGCTGAAACGGGCATATCGGGAGTGGTCGCTGAGCCTAGACTCCGAAGATGGAACGCAGTGCGAAGGCTGCACGCGAGCAGCGCACCGATCAACGGTCGACGTTCGACAAGTTCGTCGAGCAGATCGAACTCCGGGTCAGTCAGGCACCGTTCTTCGGGATCTGCGCCGGCGTCGTGGTGCTGTGGGTCGTCAGCATTCCGCTGTGGAAGGACCTCCACGAGTGGCAGATCGCCATCCACACCGTCGGCGCCGTGTTCACGCTGCTGCTCGTGGTGCTGCTCGAGAACGCGGGCCGGCGTTCGGCCGAGGCGCTGCAGGAGAAACTCAACGTCATCGCCGAGGCCCTCGCCGCGCTGCTCGACTCCTCCGCCCAGGACGACCCCGAACTGAAGAAGGCGGAGGAAAAGCTGCGGGAGGCGGTCGGGCTCGAGGAGCGGCACTGATCCATCCACCCCTGTGACACGGCCCACCGAACAGGTAAGTTATGTGTAACCGCGAAAACTACTAACCAGTAGGGGTACGAAATGCCTGTTCCGACCGCCGCCACGTTCGCGCGGCTCGCCGACCTCATCGCCATCCCGGACGCCGCGGATCGCCCGACGCGGTCCGTCGTCGAGGCGTTCACGGGCAAGGAACTGGCCACCGTCCCCGTTGGAACGGCCCAGGACGCCTTGGATGCCATTGCGCGCGCCCGGGTGGCGCAGAAGGAATGGGCCGCCCGCCCGGTCACCGAACGCGCCGCGATCTTCCACCGCTACCGAGACCTGGTGCTGGAGAACCGCAACGCACTGATGGACATGGCGCAGGCCGAGACGGGCAAGTCCCGCGCCGCCGCGCAGGAAGAGGTCCTCGACATCTCGATGACCGCCCGCCATTACGCGCGCGTCGCCCCCAAGCTGCTGCGTCCCCGCCGCATCTCCGGCATGCTGCCCGGCCTCACCAAGACGGTGGTGCGGTACCAGCCGAAGGGCGTCGTCGGCGTCATCTCGCCGTGGAACTACCCCATGACCCTCGCGGTGTCCGATGCCGTCGCCGCGCTCCTCGCCGGCAACGCCGTCGTCCTCAAGCCCGACAGCCAGACCCCGTACTGCGCCCTGGCCTGCGTCGACCTGCTGTACCAGGCCGGTCTGCCGCGCGATCTGTTCGCCGTCGTCCCCGGACCGGGCTCGGTGGTCGGCACTGCCCTCGTCGAGAACACCGAGTACCTGATGTTCACCGGGTCCTCGGCGACGGGGCAGCTGCTCGCCGAGCAGGCCGGTCGTCGTCTCATCGGCTTCTCCGCCGAACTCGGCGGCAAGAACCCGATGATCGTCACCGCAGGCGCGAACCTCCGTGAGGTCACCGACGCCGCGGTCCGTGCCTGCTACTCCAACTCCGGGCAGCTGTGTATCTCCATCGAGCGGATCTACGTCGAGGAATCCATCGCCCCCGAATTCACCCGGATGTTCGGTGAACGCGTCCGCAAGATGAAGCTCGGCGCCGGCTACGACTTCGGCATCGAAATGGGCAGCCTCGTATCCGAGGACCAGGTGAAGGCGGTGTCCAGCCACGTCGACGACGCCGTCGTCAAGGGCGCGACCGTGGTGGCAGGCGGCAAGGCGCGCCCCGACCTCGGACCGCTGTTCTACGAGCCGACGGTCCTGACCGGTGTCCCGGAGGACGCCGAGTGCTACCGCGACGAGACGTTCGGGCCGCTGGTCTCGATCTACCCCGTCGCCGACGTCGACGAGGCGATCGACCGCGCCAACGACACCGAGTACGGCCTGAACGCCAGCGTGTGGGCGGGAACCAAGGCGGAGGGCGAGGCGATCGCCGCACGGATCCACGCGGGCACCGTCAACGTCGACGAGGGCTACGCCCCGGCGTGGGGTAGCACCGGAGCGCCGATGGGTGGCATGGGAGTGTCCGGTGTCGGGCGCCGCCACGGCGAGGACGGGCTCCTCAAGTACACCGAGCCGCAGACCATCGCCACCACCCGCGTTCTCAACCTCGGCGGACCGCGTGGACTCTCGCCGAAGGTGTGGGCCAAGATCATGCCGCCCTTCGTGAAGGCGCTGCAGTGGATTCCGGGCCGGTAGACGTGGACAGCGCGAGCATCCTGATCGACGTCCCGGCCACCGAGGTGTGGGGTGTGGTGACCGACGTCGAGGGCATGGGCCGGTTCAGTCCCGAGAACACCGGGGCGCGCTGGACGTCGGGCACACCGGCGACGGTGGGGGCCCGGTTCGTCGGCGCCAACCGGCACGGACCGGTGCGCTGGAAGACGCACTGCACCGTCGTGGATGTCGTTCCGGGTCAAACGTTCTCGTTCGAAGCGGACGAACCGAAGGCCCGCTGGACGTACCGCCTCGAACCCTCGGGCTCCGGCACTCTCGTCACCGAGACCCGGGAGATCTACGCGACGCCCGTATGGTGGGTGCGACTGGTGCAGAAATCGAAGGTGCTGGGCAGCAACCGCGACCGGTTGATGCAGGACGGGATGCGGCAGACACTCGAGCGCATGAAAGTCGCCCTCGAGAGCTGATCTTCCACCCTGGGGTGCGGATTCGTCACCCTAGGGTGCCTGTCGCAGGTTCCCGAAGGCCCCGAGACTGGACGGTATCCACACCTCTCGGAGGCGCCTCCCATGAATCCTCGGCCGACACCCGTCGAAGCTGGTCGGTCGTGCCCTGACGTCCGCCGCGAGGACGTGTCGTTCACTTCGCGCGGGCAGCGCTGCGCTGCCTGGCTGTACCGCCGCCGGGTCGAAACGCCCACTGCGGCACCCTGTGTGGTGCTCGCGCACGGCTGGAGCGGAGTGCGCGAGCAGCGACTCGACGCCTTCGCGACGCGGTTCGCGGGCGCGGGAGTCGCGGCGCTGGTGTTCGACTACCGGTACTTCGGTGCCAGCGAGGGCGAACCCCGGCAACTGCTCGACATCGACAGCCAGCTCGACGACTGGAACAGCGCCGTCGCGTACGTGCGGACCCGCCCGGACATCGACCCCGCCCGGGTTGCGCTGTGGGGAACGTCGCTGTCCGGCGGACTCGTCCTGACCACGGCGGCGCAGGACCGGCGGGTGGCCGCGGTCGTGTCACAGGTTCCGTACGTCGACGGTCTGACGAACCTTCCGCGACTCGGACCGGCCGGACTGGGCCGCATGGCGATCGCCTACCTGCGGGACCGGTACGCCCAGTTGCGCGGTCGCCCGCCGTACATGTTCCCCGTCGTCGGTCCGCCGGGATCGTTCGCGGCCATGACCACACCCGACGCCGAGGCGGGGTACCGCGCGATGGATCCGCCCGGGTCGACGTGGCGGAACGAAACCCCGGGACGGGTGGCGTTGCAGGCGGCGCTGTACCGGCCGACCACGACGGTCGCGAAGATCGCGTGCCCCGTCTTCTTCGCCATCGCCGATCACGACGTCGTCACGTTCACCCGCAGTGCGCAGAAGGCCGCGGCGAGGACCCCCGGCGCCGACGTGCACGTGTACCCGGGCGGGCACTTCGACCCGTACTTCGGTGCACTGTTCGAGCGGGTGGTCGCGGACGAGACCGACTTTCTGGTCCGCCACCTCCTGCCGCCGGCGGGCTAACTGCTCGGCGCACCGAACTGTTCGCGCAGAACGCCTTTGACGACCTTGCCGCTGGCGTTGCGGGGCAGCTGGGGGAGAATCTCGACGAACTTGGGCCGCTTGTACCGGGCGACACGGCCGTCGAGCCAGTCCGCGAGGGCGTCGACCCCGACCGCAGCCCCGGCCCGCGGCACCACGACCGCGACGGGGACTTCGCCCCAGCGCTCGTCGGGCCGCCCGATCACGGCGACGTCGACGATGTCCGGGTGGGCGGCGAGGGCATTCTCGACCTCGGCGCAGTAGATGTTCTCCCCGCCCGAGATGATCAAGTCCTTCTTGCGGTCCACCACGTACACGAATCCCTCGGAATCCACCCGCACCAGATCGCCGGAGTGGAACCAGCCGCCGTCGAACGCGTCCGCGGTCGCCTTCGGGTTGCGCCAGTACCCCTCCATGAGTCCCGGCCCGCGGTAGACGATCTCACCGATCTCGCCCTGCGCGACGTCGTTCATCGTCTCGTCGACCACGCGCATCGCGACCGTGTCGATCGGCTTCCCGACCGACCCGATCTTGCGCACGGCATCCTTGCCGTCGAGCATGCACGTCACCGGCGACATCTCGGTCTGCCCGAAGAACGCGACGATCGCGGTGTCGGGAAACGCGGCGTACAGGCGGTCGAGGAGCGTCGGGGTGGCAGGCGCGGCTCCCCATCCCAGTACCCGCAGGGCCAGATCCCGGCCCTCGGTTTCGGCGTCGTCGAGGATGGCCTGCCATTGGGTGGGCACCATGAACACGCTGGTCACCCGCTCCCGCTCGAGCGCGTCGAGCACGGCGGTCGCGTCGAACGCCCCGGTCGGGTGGATGACGATGGTGGCGCCGATCAGCAGGAACGGCCCCACACTGCCGAGGGCGGCGATGTGGAACAGCGGCGACGAGACGAGGTTGACCTCGGACTCGGTGTCGAACAGCCGCCACCCGCGGATGAGGGTCAGCGCCTGCGCCTGGAGATTCAGGTGCGACAGCACCGCGCCCTTCGGACGCCCGGTGGTGCCCGACGTGTACATGATCGCGGCGGGCGAGTCCTCCGGCACGTCCGCGATCGGGAGGTCGGGATCGGCTGCGCGCAACTGCTTCTCGAGCGAGATGTCGGCGGCGGCGTCGCCCACCACGAGCACCGGGACGGCGTCGTCGACCTCGGCGGCGAGATCGACGAGCGAATCCTCGACGACCACGACGGCGGCGTCGCTGTCGGCGACGATGAACTTCACCTCGCCGGGACTCAGCCGGAAATTGACGGGGACGGCGATCGCACCCAGGCGAGTCGCGGCGAGCATCACCTCGAGGAACTCCGGGCGGTTGGTCAGCAGCAGCACCACACGATCGCCGGCGCCGACACCGCGGGCGGCGAGGACCGCCGCGGTCCGGGCACTGCGGTCGTCGAGTTCACGCCACGTGGTCGAGGCACCCCGGAACCGGAGTGCCACCGCTTCGGGTTTCGCGAAAGCATGCCGGGCAACATGATTGGCCCAGTGCATCCGCCGCGAGGCGAACGGCTGAGCGTGCGACGCCGCTGTCACGGTGACGCCTCAGACCCGGCCGAACACTGCGGGACGCTTTTCCATGAACGCTGCGACGCCCTCGTGGAAATCGGGGGCTGCGAGAAGGTCGATCTGGCCCGAACGTTCGCGGGCGAACGCATTGTCGAGTTCGACGAGTGTCGCGTCGTTGACGGCGTCCTTGGTGAAGTGGAAGGCCTCCGACGGTCCGTCGGCGAGACGTCGCCCGAGGGCGTCGACGGTCGTGGCGAACTCCTCGTCGGGGTACACGTCGGCGATCAACCCGGCAGTGAGAGCCTCACGCGCGGGCATTCGTTCGGCCAGGAGTGCCATCTTCAGCGCGCGGGCGCGGCCGATCGACGCGGCGACCAGCGCGGTGGCGCCGCCGTCCGGCATCAGGCCGACTTTCGTGAACGCGAGCAGGAAATAGCTCGACTCGGTGGCGATCGTGAGGTCGCAGGCCAGGGCCAGAGAGACGCCGACACCGGCCGCGGGACCATTGACCGCGCCGATCACGGGCCGCGGAAACGCGCGGATCGCGGCCGCCGCACGGTTCGCGGCGTCGATGGTCGCGGACGACGGCGGTCCGGAGATGTCCAGTCCGCCCAGGTCTGCGCCCGTGCAGAAGGCGCGCCCGGTGCCGGTGAGGATCGCGGCGCGGACCTCCGCGTCACCCGCGTGCTTTGCGAAGGCATCGGCGATGGCGTCGAGGGTCTCGGTGGTGACGGCGTTCATCCGCGTGGGGCGGTTGAGGGTGACGCGGAGGACGCCGTTGTCGACGGTCGTGTCCACGCCGGGAATGTCGGTGCTCATGGGGATCCTTAGTCAAGAAGGGCGGACGGAGAGGGCGATCTTGCCGGTGGCGGAACGGGTTTCGAGTGTCCGCAGTGCGTCGCCGGCGTGTTCGAACGAGTAGACGGTGGGCTCGGTGACCCGGAGCGCGCCGGATTCGAGGAGCGGGCTCAGGGCTGCCCACTGCCGCGCCGTGTAGCCGGGGTTGGTGCGCACGTACTCGCCCCAGCCGGCGCCGAGAACCGAGATGTTACGCAGCAGAAGCCGATTGACCTTGACGGTGGGGATCTCGCCGCCGGTGAACCCGAGGACCACGAGCCGCCCGTTGGGGGCGAGGCTGCGCAGGCTGTCGGTGAAACGGTCGCCGCCCACCGGGTCGAGGATGATGTCGACGCCGCGGCCGCCGGTGAGATCGCGGACCCGGTCCTTCCACCCGTCCACGAGGACGACGTGATCGGCGCGGTTGGCCTTCGCGATGCCGGCCTTCTCCTCCGTGCTGACCACGGCGATCGTCTCGA
The DNA here is from genome assembly GCF_000010805.1 of Rhodococcus opacus B4. NCBI lineage: Bacteria > Bacillati > Actinomycetota > Actinomycetes > Mycobacteriales > Nocardiaceae > Rhodococcus > Rhodococcus opacus. The sequence goes on from NC_012522.1 coordinate 4,121,567, forward strand.
GTCCCAGCGCGGCCGCGACCTGCAGCGCGGCCACCCCGACACCGCCGGCGGCGCCGTGCACCAGCACCGTCTCGCCTGCGCGGAAGCGGGCACGCTCGTCGAGGGCGAAGTGCACGGTCAGGTAGTTCATCAGGAATCCGGCGCCCGCTTCGAGAGACACCGAGTCGGGGAGGGGGAACACCGAGTCGGGTTCGACCGCGACGGTCTGCTGCCACGCGCCGTCCGTCGCGAGGACGGCCACCCGCTGCCCTGCCCGGATGCCGCTGTCCGCGGGGGCGCTGCGGACGACGCCCGCGCCCTCGACGCCCAGCACGAAGGGCATGTCGCGGACGATCTGATAGCTGCCGGTGGTCTGCAGCAGGTCGGGAAAAGAGACGCCGGCGGCGTGCAGATCGACGACGACGAGTCCGGTTCCGTCGGGTTCGTCGATCTCGGCGAGCTGCACTCCGGCGGGGCCGGAAGCGCTGGTCAGTTGCTGGGCATACACGTGGTGATCTCCTCCGTCGGTCCCTGACTATCCATACCAGACGCTACTGAACGGGCGCTAGATAAAGTCGGCCATTGACCGTGTCGATGGGCGCGTGGTACTAACTTTAACGAGCGATCAGTAATCGGGCCGAGTCGGAGGATGAGACGTGCCAGAACAGACGGAGACGACGGAGGCAGCCGCACTCTGGGAGCGGCGCGGAGGCATCGGCATCATCACGCTGAACCGCCCCAAAGCACTCAATGCGGTGAACGGCGCGTTGTCGACCGCCGTGGGCAATCTACTCGAGCTGGCCGAGAACGACCCCGACGTGCGGGTGGTCGTGGTGACCGGGTCCGGCCGCGGCTTCTGCGCCGGCGCCGACCTCAAGGCCCTCGCGACGGGCCAGAACATTGCTGCGGAGGGGCACCCCGAATGGGGCTTCGCCGGTTACGCCCAGCATTGGATCAGCAAGCCGACCATCGCCGCGGTCAACGGCTTCGCCCTCGGCGGCGGCACCGAACTGGTGCTCGCGAGTGACCTCGCGGTCGTGGACGAGGAAGCGAAACTCGGACTTCCCGAGGTCAAGCGCGGACTGTTCGCCGCGGCGGGCGGGGTGATCCGCCTGCAGCAGCAGATCCCGAAGAAGGTCGCGCTGGAGATCGCGCTGACCGGCGAGCCGATCACCGCAGCACAGGGCAAGGAACTGGGCCTCGTCAACCGGGTCGCCCCGGCAGGCACCGCCCTCGAGGTCGCGCTCGAACTCGCGGAGCAGATCGCCGCCAACGCGCCCCTGTCGGTACGCGAATCGAAGGCCATGATCCACCGCACCGCCACCGAACCCGACTGGGAAGACGGTGCATGGGCGGCGAACACCGCCGCGTTCAAGACCGTCTTCTCCAGCGCCGACGCCAAGGAAGGGCCGACGGCATTCGCCGAGAAGCGCGAACCGGTCTGGCAGGGCCGCTGACCCGTGAGTACTTGTTAACCGCGGGCGGTCAACAAGTACTCACGGGCGGGCTCGCACACAATCGAAAGGGAACATCATGACCAACGCTGTCATCGTGGACGTCGTCCGCCTCGCCTCCGGTAAGGGCAAACCCGGCGGTGCGCTGTCGGGTACGCACCCGGTGGAACTGCTCGCGCACGTGCTGCGCACCATCGTCGACCGCAACGGCATCGACCCCGTGCTGGTCGACGACGTCATCGGCGGCTGCGTCGGCCAGGCCGGCGAGCAGGCCCTCAACATCACTCGGACGGCAGTGCTGTCGGCCGGCTTCCCGGATTCGGTTCCGGCCACCACCGTCGACCGCCAGTGCGGCTCGAGCCAGCAGGCGGCGCACTTCGCAGCCCAGGGCGTCATCGCCGGCGCCTACGACATCGTGATCGCCGCGGGCGTCGAGTCGATGTCGCGTGTTCCGATGGGTACCACCACCATCGGGCAGGACGCCTCCGGCCCGGGCATCGCCGCCCGCTACCCGGAAGGCCTCGTCAACCAGGGCATCTCCGCGGAACTGATCGCCGCGAAGTGGAAGTTCGACCGCGACACCCTCGATGCGTTCTCCGCGCAGTCGCACCAGCGTGCCGCCGACGCCCTGTCGAAGGGGCTGTTCGACAAGGAGATCATCCCGATCGACGTGACCAACGCCGCCGGTGAGACGGTCACGCACACCGTCGACGAGACGGTGCGCGCCACGACCACCGCCGAGGGCCTGTCCGGTCTGAAGTCGTCGTTCTACTCCGAGAAGTACGCCGCCCGATTCCCCGAGGCGCAGTGGCACATCACCCCGGGCAACTCCTCGCCGCTGACCGACGGCGCGTCCGCCGCGCTGATCATGAGCGAGGAGATGGCGTCGAAGCGGGGCCTGACCCCGCGCGCACGGTTCCACTCGTTCGCCGTCGCCGGTGACGATCCGGTCTTCATGCTCACCGCGCCGATCCCGGCGACGAAGAAGATCCTCGCGAAGTCGGGGCTGAGCATCGACGACATCGACGCCTACGAGGTCAACGAGGCGTTCGCGCCGGTGCCGCTGGCCTGGGCGCACGAGTTCGGGGCCGACCCGGCCAAGCTCAACCCGTGGGGCGGCGCGATCGCGCTGGGCCACGCGCTCGGATCCTCGGGCACCCGCCTGCTGAGCACCCTGGTCAACAACCTCGAGGCCACCGGCGGACGCTACGGCCTGCAGACGATGTGCGAGGGCGCGGGCATGGCCAACGCCACCATCATCGAACGGCTCTGACCTCCACTTTCCGAAAAAGACTGTCTCCGAAAGGTATACACATGATCGTCAACGACAGCGTCGCGCTCGTCACCGGTGGCGCCTCGGGCCTCGGCCTGGCCACCACCAAGGCCCTGCTCGCCGACGGCGCCAGCGTCGTCATCGTCGACCTGCCCTCCTCCAACGGTGAGACCGTCGCCAAGGAACTCGGCGACCGCGTCCGCTTCGCCGCGGGCGACGTCACCAGCGAGGCCGATGTCGCCGCCGCGCTCGACGTCGCGGAGTCGCTCGGACCGCTGCGGGTGGCCGTGAACTGCGCCGGCATCGGCAACGCCATCAAGACCGTCAGCAAGAACGGCGCGTTCCCGCTCGCCGACTTCACCAAGATCGTTACCGTCAACCTGATCGGCACGTTCAACGTGATCCGCCTTGCTGCCGAGCGGATCTCGAAGAACGAGCCGATCGACGGCGAGCGCGGCGTCATCATCAACACCGCCTCCGTCGCCGCGTACGAGGGCCAGATCGGCCAGGCCGCGTACTCCGCGTCCAAGGGCGGCGTCGTCGGCATGACCCTGCCGATCGCCCGCGACCTCGCCTCGCTGCTGATCCGCGTCAACACGATCGCTCCCGGCCTGTTCAAGACGCCGCTGCTCGGGTCCCTGCCGGAGGCTGCGCAGCAGTCCCTCGGTGGCCAGGTGCCGCACCCCTCGCGTCTCGGCGACCCGTCGGAGTACGGCGCCCTCGCCGCGCACATCGTGTCGAACCCGATGCTCAACGGTGAGACCATCCGTCTCGACGGCGCCATCCGCATGGCACCGCGCTGATCGGCGACCTGTGACACTGCGCGAGGACGGGCCGGTCACCACCGAGTCGGTGTACGCCGACTGGCGGACCTTCGAGGCCCTGACACTGACGCCCATCCTCGAGCAGGCACTGGATCTGTTCAACGAGAACGGTTACCACGGCACGACGGTGCGGCAGATCGCCCGTCGTGTCGGGGTGACCGTCCCCGCCCTGTACTACCACCACGAGAGCAAAGAAGCCGTTCTCGTGGCCCTGTTCGAATTGCAGATGCGCGAACTGAACGAACGCGCCGAGGCAGCCGCCCGCGAGGCCGGCGACGACGTGCTGGCGCAATTCGCCAACGTCGTCGAGGCGATCGTCCTGTACATGACGTACCGGGTGCGGCACGTCTCCCTCGACACCGAGTTGCGGCACGTCTCGGCCGACAGCCGCAGTCGCTACGCCGCGACCCGCAAGCGGCTCGAACTGATGATGGTCGACCTCGTCGCCGACGGCGTCGCCCGCGGAGTCTTCCACAGCGGGGACGTCCCCGAGACCGTGCGCGCTCTCCTCGGGATGTTCCAGTCGATTCCGCGGTGGTATCAGCTCGGCGGAGCGCTGACTCCCGAGCAGGTCGCCGGCCGCTACGTCGACATCGCCCTCCACACCGTCGGGTATCTACCCGCTCACTGAACCGTTTCCCCAGAGGAGCCGTGCCATGCTCTCCACCGCATTCACCAAGACCTTCGGCGTCCGCCACCCGATCGTGCAGGGCGGCATGCAGTGGGTCGGTCGCGCCGAACTCGTCGCCGCCGTCGCCAACGCCGGTGCGCTCGGCCTGATCACCGCACTGACCCAGCCGACCCCGGAGGATCTCGCCAAGGAGATCGCCCGCACCCGAGAACTCACCGACCAGCCCTTCGGCGTGAACCTGACGATCCTTCCGGCGATCACGCCGCCGCCGTACGAGGAGTACCGGCAGGTCATCATCGAGTCCGGGATCAAGATCGTCGAGACGGCCGGCTCCAACCCCGCGCCGCACCTGCCCGACTTCCACGCCGCCGGCGTGAAGGTGCTGCACAAGTGCACCAGTGTGCGGCACGCGATCAAGGCCCAGGATGCGGGTGTCGACGGCATCAGCATCGACGGCTTCGAATGCGCAGGCCACCCCGGCGAGGACGACATCCCCGGGCTGGTGCTCATCGCGGCCGCCGCCGAACAGATCACCATTCCGATGGTCGCGTCGGGTGGGTTCGCGGACGGACGCGGGCTGGTCGCGGCACTCGCCCTCGGCGCCGACGGGATCAACATGGGCACCCGATTCATGTGCACCGCCGAATCGCCGATCCACCAGAACATCAAGGAAGCGATCGTCGCCGGCAAGGAGACCGACACCGAGCTGATCTTCCGGCCGCTGCGCAACACGGCGCGGGTCGCGAGCAACACCGTGAGCCGCGAGGTCGTGGAGATCCTCGATCAGGGAGGCAAGTTCGAGGACGTCCGTGAGCTCGTCGCCGGTGCCCGCGGGCGCACGGTGTTCGAGAACGGCGACGCCGAGGCCGGCATCTGGACCGTCGGCACCGTGCAGGGCCTCATCCACGACATCCCGACCGCCGGCGAACTCGTCGAACGCATCGTCGACGAGGCGGAGGCGCTGATCGCCGAACGCCTCGCCGGTCTGTCGGTCCCCGTCAACGCCTGATCTGATCGTAGGAGAGAAGCCATGCAGCGCACCATCTTCGAGAAGGATCACGAAGCGTACCGGGAGACGGTGCGCGAGTTCCTCGCCCGCGAGATCGAACCGAACTACGAACAGTGGGAGGCCGACCGGCTGATCGACCGCTCGGCGTGGCTGGCCGCCGGAAAGTCCGGGATCGTCGGACTCGCCGTACCGGAGGAGTTCGGCGGCTCAGGCGTCACCGACTATCGATTCCGATACGTCGTCGCCGAGGAGATCGCCCGCACCGCGACGACATCGTTCGGTTCGGGACTGTCCCTCCAGGACGACATTGCCATCCCGTACATCGCGAACCTCGGCACCGACGAGCAGAAGCAACGCTGGCTGCCCGGCATGGCGGCCGGTGAGTTGATCGGCGCGATCGCGATGACCGAGCCCGGCGCCGGCAGCGACCTGCAGGGTGTCAAGACGACCGCGGTCCGGGACGGCGACGAGTGGGTGATCAACGGGCAGAAGACGTTCATCACCAACGGTATCCACTCCGACCTCGTGATCGTCGTCGCCCGCACCGACGTGAACGCCGGCTCGAAGGGATTCTCACTCATCGTCGTCGAGCGCGGCACTCCCGGCTTCAGCCGCGGCCGCAAGCTCCACAAGGTCGGGCTCGCCGGTCAGGACACCGCCGAGTTGGGGTTCGAGGACGTCCGGGTGCCCGCCGCGAACCTGCTCGGCGCCGAGGGGCGCGGCTTCGTCCACCTCATGGAAAATCTTCCCCTCGAACGGATTTCGATCGCAGTCAACGCGATTGCCGCTGCGAAGGCAGCCTACGGGTGGACCCGGGACTACGTGTTCGATCGCAAGGCCTTCGGCAAGCCGATCGGGGATCTGCAGAACACTCGGTTCGCGCTGGCGGAGATGCTCACCGAGATCGAGGTCACCGAGTCGCACGTCGACCGTTGCGTCCTCGCGCTGAACGCGGACGAGTTGACGGCAGTCGATGCGTCGAAGGCGAAGTGGTGGGCCAGCGAACTGCAGAAGCGCGTCGTCGACCGCTGCGTCCAACTGCACGGCGGTTACGGCTACATGATGGAGTACCCCATCGGCCGCGCCTACGTCGACAGTCGCATCCAGACCATCTACGGCGGAACCACCGAGATCATGAAGGAGATCATCGGCCGGGACATCGCGGCCGGGTAGGCGGCTCCGCCGCCCGTGCGCCTTTTTGGTAGCTGGAACAACCAGAAAGGCGCACGGGCGCGAAGCGCCTACGCCAGTGACGCCTTCGCGTCGGCGTACTCACGGCTGAGGCGTTCGACGATCTCTGCGACCGGGACGACGGCGTCGACGGCGCCGATGCCCTGTCCGGCGCCCCAGATGTCGCGCCAGGGCTTGGCTTCCGACTTCACGGTGGTGTCGGTGTCCTCACCGACGCCGAAGTCCATGGCGGACGGGTCGGACACGGCGAGGTTGTTCGGGTCGAGTCCGGCCTTCTCGATGCTGCCGCGCAGGTAGTTGCCGTGCACCCCGGTGAACAGGTTGGAGTAGACGATGTCGGATGCGGTGGAGTCGACGATCATCTGCTTGTAGCCGGCGTCGGCGTTGGCTTCTTCGGTGGCGATGAACGCGGAGCCGATGTAGGCGAGGTCGGCGCCGGCGGCCCGTGCGGCGAGGACGGAGCGGCCGTGGGCGATGGAGCCCGACAGCAGGACCGGTCCGTCGAACCACTCGCGGATCTCCTGGATCAACGCGAACGGTGACAGGGTGCCGGCGTGCCCGCCCGCGCCTGCGGCGACGGCGATGAGTCCGTCGGCGCCCTTCTCGACTGCCTTCTTCGCGAACTTGTTGTTGATGACGTCGTGGAGGACGATGCCGCCGTAGCTGTGGACGGCGTCGTTGACGTCGGTGCGGGCGCCGAGGGAGGTGATCACGATGGGGACCTGGAATTCGACGATGGTCGCGAGGTCTTCGTCGAGACGGTCGTTGCTCTTGTGCACGATCAGGTTGACCGCGTAAGGGGCGGACGGGGTCTCGGGGTTGTTGGCGTCGTGTTTGGCGAGCTCTTCGGTGATGCGGGTGAGCCATTCGCGCAGGACCGGCTGCGGGCGGGCGTTGAGGGAGGGGAACGACCCGACGATGCCGGCGGTGGACTGGGCGATCACCAGGTCGGGTCCCGACACGATGAACATCGGCGACGCCACCACGGGCAGGCGGAGCCGGTCTTGCAGGATGGGGGGCAGGCTCATGAATTTCTCCTCGATGCGGTATCGGATTGCGGTGCAGTGCTTTATGACTGGGACAGCTGGGCGGCCATCAGCGGGATGAGCGCCTGCAGGCCCTTCACGGGCCGAACCATCACCTTGAACGACGTGATCTGGTCGCGGTCGTTCCAGTGGATCAGGTCGATGCCGTTGACGTGGATGCCGTCGAGTTCGGTGGCGAATTCCAGGACCGCCGAACGGTCGCCGTACCACTCCTCGACGTACCGGAATCCGGTGCCGTCGAAGACGTTCAGGGCGGCGCCGAGGTAGGCCAGGACCTTCGGCTTCCCTTCCTGCGGCGTGAAGACCGCGGGGGAGGAGAACACGGCGTCATCGGCGACGAGCGCGTCGAGTGCCGCGAGGTCGCGGTGTTCGACGACGCGGTGCCAGGCTTCGACGACTGCGGGGCGCGCCGGCGTCGGGGCGGTCATCCGCGGAACGCCGGGATCGGGAGGTCGTCGCCGAACAGGTCCGGGAGGTTGTCGCGCACGCTGTCGGGGAACACCGCGGGCCGCTTCTCCAGGAAAGCGGAGATGCCTTCGCGCGCGTCGGGCCCGATGCCCCGGATGTTGATGCCCCGGGTCTCGACGCGGTGCGCGATCATCGGGTGCTCGGCGCCGAGCGCCCGCCACATCATCTGCCGGGACAGCGCCACGGAGACGGGGGCGGAGTGCTCGGTCAGGCTCCGGGCCAGCGCGTAGGCCTCGTCGAGCAGGGACTCGCGCGGGTACAGCTTGTACACGAGGCCGGCGTCGAGAGCTTCCGCGGCGGGGAACACCCGGCCGGAGTACACCCAGTCGAGGGCGGTCTGGAGGGGGACGAGGCGAGGCAGGAACCACGTCGAGCAGGATTCGGGCACGATGCCGCGGCGGTTGAAGACGAATCCGATGCGGGCGTCGTCGGCGGCGAGGCGGAAGTCGGCGGCGAGGGTCATCGTGATGCCGACGCCCACGGCCGGTCCGTTGATGGCGGCGATGATCGGCTTGCGGGATTCGAACATGCGGAGCACCACGCGGCCGCCGCCGTCGCGTCGGGCGTCACCGGACTCGTCCTCGCCCTGCCACTGCCCGAACGTGTCGGCGCCCGCGGCCAGGTCCGCGCCCGCGCAGAACGCTCGTCCGGCTCCGGTGAGCACGATCGCCCGGACGCCATCGTCCGCGTCGAGCTGGTCGTATGCGGCGATCAGCTCGTTCTCCATCGTGGTGGTGAACGCGTTGAGCTGGTCGGGCCGGTTCAGGGTGATCGTCGCGATGCCGTCGGCGACGCCGAGTCCGATGTGATCCATCGCACCAGCATGACATCGCTACCGAACGATCGCTAGAGCAGAATCTGTGACGGGACCCACTACGCTGGGAGTGGTCGTGTGATGGGTGGAGCGGGGACGGAGACCGAGGGATGTGCGCTGCAAAGGTGGCCGCCGTGAGTACCGGGACCGGGCGGCAGGTGATCCTCGACTCTGCGGTCACGAACATGAACGAACGCGGCTATCACGGCACCTCCATGCGCGACATCGCGCGCGGCGCCGACATCACCGTCGCGTCGATCTACCACCACTTCGCGTCGAAGCAGGAGATTCTGCAGGACATCATGGTGCGCGCACTCCACGACGCCATCGCGATGACCCGCGGCGCGCTGCTGCGTTCGGGCGGCGCCCCCGCCGACCAGTTGCAGGCGCTGGTGCGGGCGTGGGTCATGTTCCACACCACCCGGCAACGGGACGCGATGGTCGGCGCCACCGAGATCCGCAGCCTCGACGACGCCGGCCGTCGGCTTGTCGTCGCTCTCCGCGACGAGCAGGAACACCTGTTCCGCGACGTCATCGAGCGGGGTGTCGAGGAGGGCGACTTCGGGACGGAGTACCCGAGGGATGCCGTCCGGGGCATCATCAACATGGGCCAGTCGGTGTGCACGTGGTGGCACGCCGACGGACCGATGACACCCGAGGAGCTCGCCGGGCGCTACGCCGACCTGGCCCTCGCGATGGTGAAACCGGTCGTCCGAGCACCATGAAGTTCGCCTGGCGTCTCGACGCCCTCCAGCAGAGGTACCCGGCGATGGGATTCCCGATCGCCGTCACCTACAAGTTCCTCGACGATCAGGGCGTGTATCTCGCGGCGTTGATCGCGTATTACGGGTTCATCTCGCTGTTTCCCCTGCTGCTTCTGCTGTCCACGGTGCTCGGGTTCGTGCTGTCCGGGCGCCCCGACCTGCAGCAGGACATCATCGACTCGGCGCTGAGCCAGTTCCCGGTGATCGGCGCCGACCTGGCCGACCCGCACCGGATCGGCGGCGGGGTGACGGGCCTGGTGATCGGGCTGGTCGGTGCCCTCTACGGCGGCCTCGGCGTCGCACTGGCCTGCCAGAACGCGATGAACACGGCGTGGTCGGTGCCCCGGAACATGCGGCCCGACCCGATCCGCGGCCGGTTGCGGGGACTGCTGTTGCTCGGCACGATCGGGCTCGCCGTCCTGGGAACGGCCGCGGTCGCCGCGGTCGGCGCGGCGACGCACCTGTCCGGATCGTTCAGCGTGCTCCTGATGCTCGCCGCGATCACGATCAATTCCGTGATCTTCGTCCTCGCGTTCCGGCTCGCCACCGCCCGGCCGCTGTCGGTCGCGGACGTCGCGCCGGGCGCCGTCGCGGCGGCCGTGCTGTGGCAGGTGCTGCAGTCGTTCGGCGCGTACTACGTGAGCAAGGTGGTGAGTACGGCGTCGGTGACGAACGGGGTGTTCGCCGTCGTGCTGGGACTGCTGGCCTTCCTCTTCCTCGCCGCCGCGGCGATCGTGGTGTGCGTGGAGATCAACGTCGTCCGCGTCGACAGACTGCACCCGCGGGCGCTGCTCGTGCCGTTCACCGACAGGGCCGAACTCGCGGACGGCGACAAGCGGACGTTCACCGACCAGGCGAAGGCGCAGCGCGCGGTCCCGCACGAGGGAATCCACGTCACCTTCGACGAACTTTCTGGGACGATGGACGAGACCGCACCGACGTCGAAGGAGGAGCCGTGACCGATCCGATCTTCGACAAGTCGGAACAGCTCAAGCAGGTCCAACAGGGGATTCTTCCCGGCGAGACGATCATCGCCGTGTACGACTGCATCGGCGCGGGCACCGGCTTTCTCGGGATCACGAATCTCCGCGTCGTCATCCAGGACAAGAGCTTCGTCGGGAAGCGCACCGCGATCACGTCCATTCCGTACAAGAACATCCGGTCGGTGTCGTTTCTCAGCAACAAGTCGTGGGCCGGTCAGTTCTTCTCCTCCAGCAGCATCGCCGTCGACGTCGCCCAGACCACGTACGAGGCCGACTTCCGCGGCATGGACAAGGCCCACCACGTCCACACGGTGATCCTCCAGCACATCACGTGACGTAGATCGCTCTGCTCCGGTGCGTCGCCCCACGTCACGGCGACGCACCGCCCTCGGGTGCCGGTGAGTGGAATCACGCCCGCCTCGATTGTTAATTCACTTGCGGCCTCGCCCATACTGGGACGAGCCGGTTTGCCACGATCTCGGCCCGGCATTTCCTCAGGTGAGCCCGACGACCCGTGCTCGCCGCCCCTACGATCAGCCCCGATGGGAGTCCTGCTGCCATGACGCCGCCCTCAGTTGCACTCACCGAACCCGCGGTCGCCACTCGTCCGTCTCTGCGTCCGCGGATTCCGTCACCGAGTCGGCGGGGCGCGATGCTGGCGCTGGCGCTCGGCGGATTCGGCATCGGCACAACGGAATTCGCGTCCATGGGACTGCTGCCGGCGATGGCGGCGGGCCACCGGGGTGTCGGAGCCGGTGGCCGGGCACTTCGTGTCGGCGTACGCGCTCGGCGTCGTCGTCGGCGCGCCCACGATCGCGGCGCTGGCCGCCCGCGTCGAGCGCCGCACCCTGCTCATCGCGTTGATGGCCACATTCGTTCTCGGCAATCTCGCGACGGCCCTCGCTCCGGGATACGAGTCGCTGCTGGCGGCCCGGTTCCTCGCCGGACTGCCGCACGGCGCGTACTTCGGCGTCGCGGCGTTGGTCGCCGCGCACCTCGCCGAGCCCGGCAAGCGAGCCAAGGCGGTCGCGACGGTGATGATGGGACTGTCGGTCGCGAACGTGGTCGGGGTGCCGTCGACGGCGTTCTTCGGTCAGATCCTCGGCTGGCGGTCCGCGTTCGTGCTCGTCGTGATCATCGGCGTCGTGACGCTCGTGGCGCTGGCACGTCTCGTTCCGCCGCTGGCCGGGGTGCACGTGAGCAACCCGGTGGCCGAACTCGGGGCGCTGAGCCGGATGCAGGTGTGGATGACGCTGATCTTCGCGACGGTCGGCTTCGGCGGTTCGTTCGCCGTGTACACCTACATCAGTTCGACGCTCACCGAGGTGTCCGGGTTGCCGCAGACGATGGTCCCGGTGGCGTTGATGCTGTTCGGTTCCGGGATGATCCTCGGCAACGTCGTGGGCGGACGAATCGCCGACAACGCGGTGGTCCCCGGGCTGTTCGGGTGCATGATCGCCCTCATCGCGGTCCTCGCGCTGTTCGTCGTCGCCGCCCGCAATCCGGTGACGTCGCTGATCGTGCTGTTCTTCATCGGCATGGCGGTGACCGCGATCTTCCCGGCCGTCCAGTCGCGGCTGATGGACGCGGCGGGTGACGCGAAGACGCTCGCGTCGACACTGATCCACGGTGCGTTCAACCTCGCCAACGCGGGTGGTGCATGGATCGGCGGCGTCGTGATCGCGGCCGGGTACGGCTACACCGCCCCGGCCGCGGTCGGCGCACTGCTCGGCGTCGCCGGGCTGATCGTCCTCACGGTCGCGGTTCTCCTCGACCGCAGGCGGACGACGGCTCAGGCGGTCACGCCGGCGGAGTAACGCTCGCGGAGAGCGCCCTTGACCAGTTTGCCGGTGGGGGTGCGGGGCAGGTCGTCGCTGAACACGAGATTCCGCGGCACCTTGAACCGGGCGAGCCGTTCCCGGACGTGACCCAGGAGTTCGGCGGCCAGTCCGTCGTCCCCGGCCACGCCGGGAACGGTCTGGACCACGGCGAGCACCGTTTCACCCATCTCCTCGTCCGGGATCCCGATCACCGCGACGTCGAGGACGGCCGGGTGCTCGGTGAGGGTGTTCTCGATCTCCTGCGGGTAGATGTTGACGCCGCCGGAGATGATCATGAACGACTTCCGGTCGGTGAGGAACAGGTATCCGTCCTCGTCGAGGTATCCGACGTCGCCGGTCGTGGTCCACATCGGGTGCTGCGGGTGCTGCGCGTCCCGGGTCTTCTCCGGCGCGTTGTGGTACTCGAACGGCAGGGTGTCCCGCTCGAAGTACAGGGTGCCGACCTCGCCGGGTGCGAGGTCGGCACCGTCGTCGCCGCAGATGTGGGCGACCCCGAGGGCCGCGCGGCCGACCGTCCCGGGTTTGCGGAGCCATTCATCCGAGTTCACCAGGGTCATGCCGTTGAGTTCGGTGGAGGAGTAGTACTCGGACAGGATCGGACCCCACCAGTCGATCATCTGCTGCTTGACCTCCACCGGGCACGGGGCCGCGGCGTGCACGGCGACGCGCAGACTGGACACGTCGTACCGCTCCCGCACGTCGCGGGGAAGCTTCAGCATGCGGACGAACATCGTGGGCACCCACTGGCTGTAGGTGACGCGGAACTTGTCGATGTACGCGAGCGCCTTCTCGGCGTCGAAGCGGTCCATCACGACTACGGTGCCGCCCAGGGCCTGCACCGACGCGCAGGTGCGGAGCGGCGCCGCGTGATACAGCGGCGCCGGCGACAGGTAGACGGTGTCGGGGGTGACTCCCCACACCGTCGCGTTCATCCCGGTCATGGTGTCGCCCGGGTCTTGGATCTGCCGTGCGGGCAACTCCGGTTTGATGCCCTTCGGGCGGCCGGTGGTACCGGAGGAATACAGCATGTCGGCCCCGCGCGGCTGGTCGGGCAGCGGGACGTCGGACTCCGCGGCCGCGGCCTCGTCGAGCGAGTCGTGGCCGGGAATCGTTCCCCCGAACACCAGCCGGTGCTCGACGCCGGGGGTGAGGGCGGGAAGTTCAGCGGCGACCGCGTCCAGCGCGGCATCGACGACCAGTGCCCTGGCACCGCAATCGTCGACGACGTACGCGATCTCCGGCGGCGTGAGATGCCAGTTGACCATGGTGAGGTAGAGACCGGAACGCATGGCGGCCCAGTACATGTCGAAGATCGCGGGGGTGTTTGTGGCCAGCACGGCGACGTGATCACCGCGGCGCAGGCCGAGGGAGTGCAGGTGCCGGGCGATGCGGACCGAGCGGGACTCGAGTTCGGCGAAGGTGACCGTCTGCCCGGTGCCGGCCATGATCACGGCCGGCTTGTCGGGTGTGGTGGCAGCATGCGCGCCGGGATACATGGTTACTCCAATTCGTGGTGGATCTCGTGTGGTGAGTCTGTTCGGCCTCAGCCGAGTTGCTCCTGCGCGACCTTGGACCGGCGTGCCACGCCGGCCACCGAGATCAGTCCGACGACCGCCGCCGCGATCACGAAAAGGGCGGGGGATTGGACGTTTCCGGTCTTCTCCACCAGCCAGACGGCGACGAAGGGGGCCGTGCCACCGGCGATGACGACGCCGAGGTTCCAGCCCATGGCGACACCGGTGAAGCGGACGTCCTTGTCGAACAGCAGCGGCATGAGCGTGTACGAGCCGACCTGGGCGCCGACGGTGTTGACCATGATCAGCAGGTAGGCGATTGCGGCGATCCACAGGCTGTGGTGCATGACGGCCATCGCCGGGTAGGTGACGATCGCGAATCCGGCGAGGCTGATCACGGTGAACCGCACGCGCCCGATACGGTCGGCGACGATCCCGCCGAGTGGCATTGCAAGCGCGACGATTCCGATGACGACGGTCGCGATCCAGTAGACCGGGGTGCGTTCGTAGCCGAGGCTCTTCATGAGATGGATGCTCATGTAGGTGAGGCCGATGTAAGCGGTTCCGTTGCACGCCAGACTGATTCCGACCGACTGCAGGAGGGCGAGCGGCTGGCGCCGGAAGACGGCGACGACGGGTGCCTGGGCCGGCCCGGATTCGGCGTCGTCGCCGTGGGTCTCCTCGACCCGGGTGCGGGCCCACAGGCAGAGCAGTGTCAGCGGCAACGCGAGCAGGAATGGGACCCGCCACCCCCAGCTCTCGAGCTGCGCCTCGGTGGTGAGCGCGGACACGGTACCCGCGACCGCGGCGGCCATCGCGAATCCCATCGTGGAGCCGAGCGGGGTGAACGCGCCGTACGTGGCCTTGAGATGCCGCGGCGCGGATTCGGAAATGAACGTGGCGGAACCGCCGACCTCACCGCCCGCCGAGAATCCCTGGACCATCCGGACGAGGACGAGCAGCACGGTGGCCCAGATTCCCGCCTGCGCGTGGGTGGGCAGGAATCCCATCGCCATGCTGCCGAGGCCCATGCAGACGAGTGTCGCGAGGAGGGCCTTCTTCCGGCCGAACCGGTCGCCGATGTGCCCGAACACGATGCCGCCGAGCGGGCGCATGAGGTACGCGGTGCCGAACACGGCGAGTGCGGACAGCAGCGCCGTCGCCGGGTCGCTGCTGGGGAAGAACAGCGGCGCCATCACGATCGCGAGGTAGCCGTACAGACTGAAGTCGTAGTACTCGATCAGGGTGCCGACGCCGCCCGCGATCGCGGCGCGACGTGCACGGACGCGGTCCTCGGCCTGCCATTCGGTGGTGGCAGCAGACCCGGTCAACTGGTCCGTCATAGGTGTCCTGACCTTTCGGGGGCGGATGAGACGTGCATCACTTCCGGTGGATCATGCCAACTGAACGATCGCTTGGCAAGCAGCTTCGGTTTCCGGGTGCAGCGGCTATTAATTGCAGCGTATCCGGATATTGACTTCCGGCGTCCGCTCGGCTGATGATGGGAACTGGCCGAACGATCGTTTGGCAGTACAGCGAAGCACCCGAAAGGACGCAGCGGATGACGACGTCCCACGCCGAAGCGGACACCCACCAGGACTGGGAGGATTCGGCAGGCGTCGACCTCGCGGCCCTTGCCGGCTACCTCGACACCGCTCTCGAGGGGGGTGTGCAGGGGGAGTTGTCGGCAGGACTGATCAGCGGTGGCCGCTCGAATCCCACGTACCGGGTTGCCGACGCCGACCGGACGTGGGTCCTGCGGCGTCCCCCGTACGGGCACGTCCTGCCGAGCGCCCACGACATGAAGCGTGAGTTCACCGTGATCAGCGGGCTGGCGGGCACCGCGGTCCCGGTGCCCGAAGCGGTGCTGCTGTGCGAGGACAAGTACGTGCTGGGTGCGTCGTTCTACCTCATGGAGCTGGTGGACGGGATGCCCGTCGGGACGGTCGAGCAGGCGTCGGCGCTCACCCCGGACGACCGCCGCCGGCTCGGGCTGGACCTCGCCGACACCCTGGCCGCCCTGCACGGCGTCGACGCGGACGCGGTCGGACTCGGCTCCTTCGGCCGCCCGGACGGTTACCTCGAACGCCAACTCGACCGCTGGTCCCGGCAGTGGGAGGCCTCCCGCACCACCGATCGCCCCGAGGTGTCGGTGCTGCTCGACAAGCTGCGCCGGGCGTTGCCCACCTCGGACTTCCCGGGCATCGTCCACGGCGACGTCAAACTCGACAACGTGCTCGCGTCCCGCGACGACGCCGGGAAGATCGTCGCGGTCCTGGACTGGGAGATGGCGACGCTCGGCGACACCCTCGCCGACGTCGGGATCATGCTGAGCTTCTGGGACCAGCCCGGCGCCGTCGACAACCCGGTGACCAAGGGTCTCGCGCGGCTCGACGGATTCCCCACCCGCGCCGAACTTCTCGACCGCTACGCCACGCAGCGCGGCATCGACATCCCCGACATCGACTGGTACACGGTGTTCGCCGACTTCAAGATCGCCGTCATCCTCGAGGGCATCAACGCCCGGCACGCGCAGGGCGACACCGTCGGCGGGGGGTTCGACGACGTCGGCGACATGGTCGGTCCGCTGTTGCAGCGCGCGCTCGACCTCGCTGCCGCGTCGCCCGTGTCCGAACTCCGCCGCTGACCGCGGCATCACCGAAATAGATTGGAGCCACTTACAGTGGATTTCGAGTACAGCCCGAAAGTTCTTGAACTGCAAGCGAAGCTGACGAAGTTCATGCAGGAGCGGGTGCTGCCCGCCGAGCAGATCGCCGAGGAGCAGCTGGCGTCCAAGCCCGATCACTGGGGTGCGCCGCCGATCGTCGCCGACCTCAAGGCCGCCGCCAAGCGGGAAGGTCTGTGGAACCTCTTCCTGCCCGCCCGCGAGGGGGCCGGGCTGACGAACCTCGAGTACGCGCCGCTCGCGGAGCTCACCGGCTGGAGCCCGCTGATCGCCCCGGAGGCGTTCAACTGCAACCCGCCGGACACCGGCAACATGGAACTGCTGCACCTCTACGGCACCGACGAGCAGAAGTCGGAATGGCTCGAACCGCTGCTCGCGGGGGAATTCCGGTCGTGCTTCTCGATGACCGAACCCGACGTTGCGAGCTCGGACGCCAACAACGTCCGGCTCGAGATCGCCGAGGACGGCGAAGAGTGGGTGCTGACCGGGCGCAAGTGGTGGTCCACCGCGGCGCTGCGCGACGACTGCCGGGTGGCGATGGTCATGGGCGCCACCGACCCCGACGCCCCGGTCGGCAGCCGGCACAGCATCGTCCTCGTTCCCATGGACACCCCGGGGGTGAACATCGTCCGGTCCACCACGGTCCTCGGGTTCGCCGACCGCCACGAGGGCGGGCACGGCGAGATCGTCTTCGACAAGGTCCGTGTGCCCAAGGCGAATCTGCTCGGACCACGGGGTAAGGGCTTCGCGGTCGCGCAGGCCCGCCTCGGTCCGGGGCGGATCCACCACTGCATGCGGCTGATCGGCATGGCCGAGCGGGCCATCGCGCTGATGACCGAACGCGCCCGCACCCGGGTCGCGTTCGGCAGGCCCCTCGCCGACGAGGGCGTCGTGCAGGCCACCGTCGCGGACGCGCGGATCCACCTCGACGCCGCCCGGCTGCTGGTGCTGAAGGCCGCCTGGCGGATGGACGTCGAGGGCACCAAGGCCGCTCGCCACGACATCGCCGCGGCCAAGGTGATGGTCCCGCTGACGGTCAAGCAGATCGTCGACGACGCGATGCAGATCTTCGGCGGCGCCGGCCTGTCGCAGGACACGATCCTGCCGGTGCTGTACGCGCAGGCCCGGTTCCTGCAGATCGCCGACGGTCCCGACCAGGTGCACCGGCGGTCGCTCGCCCGCGCCGAGTTCGCCGCCACTCCGACACTGAAAGAAGTCCGCGGGTGAACGAAAACCTGACGCGCGCCCGGCAGCAGAGCATCGGCGATATTCCGCGACGGTCCGCCGCGCGCTTTCCGGACAAGCTCGCGATCGTGCACCGCGACGTGCGGCTGACGTTCGCCGAGTTCGATGCCGTCATCGATCGGGTGGCGGCGGCTCTGCATGCCGAGGGGCTTCGCCCCGGTGACCGGCTCGCGCTGCTGTCGCACAACTGCTGGCAGTACCCGGTGCTGAACTTCGCGACCGCCCGGCTCGGTGTGGTGCTCGTCCCGATCAACTTCATGCTGACCGGCGGGGAGATCGCGTACATCCTCGACGACTGTGCGGCCGACGCGTTCGTCGTCGAGGACGCCCTGGTGCCCGTCGCCGAGACGGCGCTCGCGGAATCGAGGGGGAGCGTCCGGTTGCGGGCGGCGCTCCCACTGGGCGGCGGCGCCGTTCCGGACGGCTGGCGCGCGGTGGCCGGCTGGACAGGCGGCGAATACGATTCGGCGCCGGAGGTATTCGTGGCCGACGACGACGTGGTCCGCATCGTGTACACGTCGGGTACCGAGTCGCGGCCCAAGGGTGCGATGCTCACCAGCCGGTCGCTGATGTGGCAGTACATCAGCTGCATCGTCACCGGCGGCATGAGCAGCGACGACGTGGAGGTGCACGCGCTGCCGCTGTACCACTGCGCGCAACTCGACAACTTCCTCAGCACCGACATCTACCTCGGGGCGACGAGCATCATCGTCGACGGACCCGACCCCCGGGTGCTGCTCCGCACCATCGAGGCGGAGAAGGTGACCAACCTGTTCTGCCCGCCGACGGTGTGGATCTCCCTGCTGCAGTCGCCCGACTTCGGCGGCACCGACCTGCGGTCGCTGCAGAAGGGTTACTACGGGGCGTCCCCGCTGCCGGTGGAGGTCCTGCGCGACATGAAGCGGGCATTGCCCGGCATCCGGTTGTGGAACTTCTACGGGCAAAGCGAAATGGCATCCCTCGCCACGGCTCTCGGTCCGGAAGACCAGGAGTCGCGGGGCGGTTCGGCGGGTAAGCCGGCGCTGAACGTGGAGACACGCATCGTGGACGACCGGAACGAGCCACTGCCGGCCGGCGAGGTCGGGGAGATCGTGCACCGCAGCCCGCACGCCACCGTCGGCTATCTCGGGCAGCCCGAGAAGACGGCGGAAGCGTTCGCCGGCGGCTGGTTCCACTCCGGCGACCTCGGTTACCTCGACGACGACGGCTACCTGTGGGTGGTCGACCGCAAGAAGGACATGATCAAGTCCGGCGGCGAGAACGTCGCCACCCGGGAGGTCGAGGAAACGCTCTACGAACTCGACGGCGTCGGCGAGGCCGCGGTGTTCGCAGTTCCGCACCCACGGTGGATCGAAGCGGTTGCGGCTGTGGTGGTCCCCGTCGCCGGCGTCGAACTCGACGAGAAGGACGTGGTGGAGCACTGCCGCGGACGGCTCGCCGGCTACAAGCTGCCCAAGTACGTCGTCGTCGCCGACTCCCTCCCGAAGAACCCGAGCGGGAAGATCCTCAAACGCGTTCTCCGAGACACATTCGGTTCCATTGCCCAAGACTGAGCAGGAGACCACCATGCCCACCGATTCCGGCACACGCCGCGCGGGGAAGCCCCGGGCCGCACGCGCCTCGTTCGCGGCCGCCATCTCGACCTCACTCGAGTGGTACGACTTCTTCATCTACGCGACCGCCGCCGCGCTCGTGTTCAACACAACGTTCTTCGCGACCGACAGCCAGGTCGTCGCCGCACTCAACTCGTTCGCCACGGTGGCGGTCGGCTTCATCGCCCGGCCCATCGGCGGCGTCCTCGCCGGCCACTTCGGCGACAAGGTCGGGCGCAAACCGGTACTCGTCGCAGCCATCGTGATGATGGCCGTCGCGACGTCGCTGATCGGCCTCGTCCCCAACACCCAACTCGTGTGGCTGGCCCCCACGATTCTCGTGACCCTGCGGATCTGCCAGGGCCTCGCGGTCGGTGCGCAATGGGGCGGTGCCGTCCTCCTCGCCACCGAGAACGCACCCGCCGGGCGCCGCGGGTTCTACGGCAGCTTCGCGCAGCTCGGCGTGCCCATCGGCGTGGTGCTCGGCAACGTCGTGTTCCTGGTCGTCACAGCGCTATTCGACTCCGAGTCGTTCCTTGCCTGGGCGTGGCGGATTCCGTTCTGGATCAGCCTCGTGATGCTTCCGGTCGCCTTCGTCATCCACCGCTACCTGGAGGAGACCCCCGAATTCCAGGAACTGTCGAAGAAGCTGGCCGAGGCTCCGGTGGCCCGGAAGTCGCCGATCCTGCAGGTGCTGCGAAGGAACCCCGGCACCGTGCTCACCGCGGCCGGCGCCAACGCGATCGGCGTCATCTTCTTCTACACGATGATCACGGGATCCGTGCAGTTCGCCACCACCTACCTCGGGATCGAACGCTCGACCGTGCTCGGATTCATCCTCGCCGCCTGCATGCTGATGATTCCGCTCGTCCCGCTCGCGGGGTATCTCTCCGACCGCTACGGCCGCAAGCTGATTTTCGGTATCGGCACCGCCGGAATGCTGCTGTGGGGAATTCCCATGTGGCTCATGATCGGACAGTCGAGTCAGGGCACGCTGTGGCCGTTCGCGCTCGCCGTGTTCGGTGCGGTGATCGTCATGTCGTTCCAGACTGGAACGCAGGGAACCCTGTTCGCGGAACTGTTCCCGCCCGAGATCCGGTTCTCCGGCGCGTCCCTCGGCTACCAGATCTCGGCCATCATCGGTGGCTTCTCACCGATGGTCATGGTGCTGCTCATCAACGGCGACGCGTCCAATGCCTGGCGGGTCGGCGCCTTCCTCGCCGTCGCCGGAGCGGTCGGGCTGCTCTGCCTCCTCGCGATCGTGCGGAAGTACTCGTCACCGGACGTCCAGCAGACACCTGCCCGCCGGTCCACCGTGGCGGCGTGACATGCAGGTGAGTGGCAAAGTGTGCTGGCGCACGCTTTGCCACTCACCTGGGATCAGCGGGACAGCCGTCGCTGCCTCGCGTTGGCGGCGCCGACGAGCGCGCGCAGTGCCTGCGGTGCCCGCTTCGCGGTGCGCAGGATGGCCTGGTCGATCATGCTCAGCTTCGGCGCGAGTCGCGGAACGGTCCGGGGCGCGTGGTCTGCGTCGGTGAGGGAGTAGAGGGGCCAGCGGTCGGGCACCCCCTTGAGGGCATGTTCCCCGGCGTCGGCGAACCGCAGTCCCGAACCCACCACGAGATCCCGGACGGTCCGCGACACCAGCACTTCCCGGGCGCGGGCCGTCGCGGCGATGCGTGCGCCGATGTGGACGGTCATGCCGCTCACGTCGGGGCCGTTGCGCTCGACCTGCCCCGTGTGGACGCCGGCCCGCACCTCCAGCCCGAGTTCGCCGGCGCCGTCGACGACCGCCCGCGCGCACCGGACCGCGGACGCGGGACCGTCGAAGATGCTGAAGGTGCCGTCGCCGGCCACGTTGAGGAGCCGGCCGCCGGCCTTCTCGATCTCGTCGCGGACCTGCCACTCGTGCGCGGCCCGCAGGTCGCGGTAGGCGCTGTCGCCGATCCGGGCGAGCACCTCGGTGGAGCCGACGACGTCCGTGAACAGTACGGACGCCAGGTACCGGCCCGCGTCGGATGCCGGGTGCCCGCCGGTGGCCAACTGCTCGACGTGGTCGATGATCGGTTTCCACGCCTCCCCGAGCGACGCGCCGGGCGGCGACTGCGGCAACAGGTGGAAGCTGCCGCGCGGGATACGGTCGGCGACGTACTGCGAGGCGGCCACCGGCACCGGACTTCCCGCGACCAGAAGCGCGCGCGCCGGGCACTGGATGGACGGCAGCATGTCCGAGTAGTCGAGCCGGAAGATCCACTCGAGGTGGGCCTGTGCGACCGCGGGTGTCGCGGAATTGCGTTCCAGCATGGCCATCAGCCGACGGTTGAACGCCGAGTCCTCCTGGGGATCCCACAGGGGTACCGTGCTGCCCGACCCCCAGTTCCGGGTGGCCGCCCGCCACCCGTCGACGAAGTTGTCGCGTTCGGCGGCGCTCCATCCCACCGGATCGTGGTTGCCGCCGACCAGCCGCTCGGCGAACGGCTGGATCAGGACGACACCGGTGACCCGCTCCGGCGAGCGGGCGGCGACGAGTGCGACGGGACCGCTCGCGCTGGCCACACCCACCAGCAGCGCTTCCCGCATCCCGATCTCGTCCATCACCGCGACGATGTCGTCGGCCTGCTCCTCGAGTGTGGGCAGGTGCTCGACCGGGTCGGACAGTCCCAGCCCTCGTTGCTGGAAGTATGCCGTGCGGGCGAACGTGCTGCCCCGTTCCATCAGGTAGTGGATCTCGGGGTCGGTCCACATGAGGTCGAGGTGCATGTTGATCTCGAACAGCCACACCACGTCGCGTTCACCCGCGCCCACCACCTGGTAGGCCAGCGCATGCCCATCCCGCTGCACGTAGCGGACGGCAGGTGGGTCCATTTCCCCAGCGTAAACGCATGTGAGTGGCAATGTGTGCGTCCGCACACATTGCCACTCACCTGGGGATGGTGCCCAGCTCGCGGGCCCGCGCGATTTGCGGACGTCCGGGACTTGACGCCGAGTTTGCCGAAGATGTGGACGAGATGGGACTTCACGGTGGTCTCGGAGAGGAAGAGTTCCTTGCCGATCTCCCGATTGGACCGCCCGGCAGCCACCAACGTCAGCACCTGGATCTCCCGTGGGCTGAGGCTGGTGGCAGGTCGGCGTACGCGCGTCATCAGTTTCGACGCCACGGCCGGGGAGAGGACGCTGTCGCCGGCCGATGCCGCGCGGACGGCGGCGAGGAGTTCGGGCGGGGGAGTGTCCTTCAGGAGATACCCGGCGGCGCCGGCCGCGACCGCGTCGAGGATGTCGGCGTCGGTGTCGTAGTTGGTGACTACCAGCACGTGCGGTGGGTTCGGCAGGGACCGCAGGTTCCGGGTGGCGTCCACGCCCGAGGTGCCGGGGCCGAACCGAAGGTCCATGAGCACGAGGTCGACCGGAGTCGTCGCGCACAACGCCACGGCGGCGTCCGCGGTGGCTGCCTCGCCGACCACCTCGATGTCGTCCTCGTGCTCGAGGAGGGCGCGCAGGCCCGCGCGAACGATCGCGTGGTCGTCGGCGAGCAGCAGTCGGATCATGCGCCGACCTCGAGCGGGAACGACACCGCGACCGCGGTCAGTCCTGGTTCAGACTCCACCGACATCGACCCGTCGAGCAGCTCGACGCGTCGGCGAATCGAATTCAGCCCGAACGCTTTCGACGGTTCACGGTCGAGGAGTTCGGCATCGAAGCCGACGCCGTCGTCGACGACGTCCAACCGGACCGCGTCCTCGTAGTAGGTGAGGGTGATCGCCATCCGGGATGCGTGTGCGTGCCGGACCACGTTGGACACCGCGCCCTGCGCAATCCGCACCAACGCCGCCTCGACGGGCATCGGCAATCGCACCGGCTCCCCCTCGACCACGGCAATGGTGTCGAACGTGTCGCTCCTCGCCTGCGTGCAGATCCGCGCGAGCGCGTCCACGAGTGACTGCCCGTCGAGGACGGCGGGTGTGAGATCGCCGATGAGCTGACGGGTTTCGGCGAGGCTGTCGGCGGCCGTCTCCCGCGCCAGCCGGATGCGGTCCCGGGCGGGGTGGTCGGGGGCGGCGCGTTCGACGGCGTGGAGCAGCATCTGAATGCTCGACAGATCCTGCGCGACGGTGTCGTGGATTTCGCGCGCGAGCCGCTCACGTTCGGCCAGGGAGCCGGCGGCACGTTCCTGCTCGGCGAGTTCGGCCCGGGTTCGGGTCAATTCGTCGATGAGGCGATCGCGCTCGACAGCCTCCCGGTACAACGCCCGGTAGCCGAGGCCGATCGCCACCGCGACGCACGCACCGATCACCGGACCGACGACACCCGCGACGCTCCAGCCGCGGTGCATGCCGGTACCCACGACCGCAACGACGGTCGCGGCCGCGACCGCCAGTACTCCCAAGCGTCGCGGCAGCAGATGCAGGTACAGAAAGAACAGCCCGAACGCGAGATAGGCGGCGTCGGGGGCGAGGACCATCAGCGCAACCCACAGAGCCGTCAGCGCCGCGAGCCACCACGTCCCGCGCAGACGACGCGTCGCTCCCGCCGCGTACACCGCGAGAAACGCCACCGACAGCACCACGATCGCCGGTGCCTGCGGGGCGTCCGGAAGGACGGCGCGCAAGATCACGACTGCCGTGAGCGCCGCGATCAGCGCATGCAGTCCCAGTTGGAGTCCCGCGAACACGGGCGTGAGAGGGGAGCGGTGCACCCCGCCCAGCTTATCGACGCGAGCACACCGGGCATCCATCGAAAGTCGGAACGCGCACCCGACCTTCGACCACCGAGAATTCCACCCCACGTGCGATGGAACCGTGTCGTGTCCGGGGCACGGTGAGTTCGGAGGCCGTGAGCGCCGCCCCGGCCCGCATCGACTGCGGAGTCGGTCGTGATCTGGAGAGGACCACCTGTGTTCGTCGCATCGAGAGACCTGCGTGCCGCCCGTGGTCGCTTCGCGCTGATATCCGTCGTCGTGGTGCTGATTGCGCTGCTCGTCACGTTTCTCAGCGGTCTCACGGCCGGACTGCGTCACCAGAACGTGTCCGTCGTGGAACGCATCGACGCCGCGTCGGTGGTCTTCGCCGCCTCCGGCGACGGTCCGTCGTTCGACGAGTCCGCGCTGACGTCCGAGCAGGTGGCCGTCTGGCGGCGGAGCGCCGACTCGGTGCAGCCGATCGGCGTCGGACGAGGTTCGGCGTCGGCAGTAGGAGGTGTGGCGAAGGGGGTGGCACTGGTCGGCGCGGACAGCGGTGTGGGCGACCGTGCACCGTCCGCGCCGGGAACCGTGATCCTCGGAGCCGGCGCGGCGCGATCCCTCGGCGTCGGCGCCGGCGACCGTCTCACAGTCGGCGACGTCACCTTCGCGGTGACCGCGGTCCGCGGTGACGACTGGTACGGCCACAGCCCGGCCGTGTGGATGACGCTCGCCGACTGGCAGCACGCGAACCCGCGCGGGGGTGCAGCGACGGTGCTCGCGGTGTCCGGCGGGGACGACGCCACGAACGCCGTCGCGGGGACGACCTCCCGAAGTGTGGCCGACTCCTTCTCCGCCATCGGCTCCTATGCCTCCGAGAACGGGTCGCTGACGTTGATGACGGTGATGCTGTTCGCGATCTCCGCGCTGGTGATCGGCGCGTTCTTCACGGTCTGGACCCTGCAGCGCACCCCCGATGTCGCGACGTTGAAGGCGCTCGGCGCGTCCACCGGGTCGCTCGTGCGGGACGCGCTCGGGCAGGCGCTCGTCGTCCTGCTCGCCGGCGTGGGAGTCGGTGTCGGGACGGCAGCGGTGGCCGGGTCGATGATCGGCGACGCCGTGCCGTTCGTGCTCGACGTCTCCACCACTTTCCTGCCCGCCACCGCCCTGGTCGGGCTGGGCCTCCTCGGCGCCGCGTTCGCGCTCCGCTTCCTGTTCACCACCGACCCCCTCACAGCCCTCGGGAGCACACGATGACCACCCCCGCCCTCACCCTCGACGACGTCACCCTCACCTACCCCGACGGCGCGGGACGCGTCACCGCCCTCGACTCGGTGTCGCTGACCCTCGGCCGGGGTGAGATCGCCGCGATCACCGGTCCGTCCGGTTCCGGAAAGTCGACGCTCCTCGCGGTGGCGTCGACACTGATCCGGCCCGACTCGGGCTCCGTCCGGCTGGGCGCCACCGAACTCACCGCGCTGAGCCGGCGGGAGGCGTCCACGCTGCGCCGCGACCGGATCGGCATCGTGTTCCAGCAGTCCAATCTGGTGTCGTCGTTGACTGCCCTCGAACAACTGGAGGCGATGGCGCACCTCGGGCAGCGGTTGTTCGTGCCCCGGCGGTCCGGGCGTGTGAAGGCTCGCGACCTGCTCGACGCTGTCGGGCTTGCAGACCACGCCGGGAAGAGGCCCGGGCAGTTGTCGGGTGGGCAGCGGCAGCGGGTCAACCTGGCCCGGGCGCTGATGAACGATCCGTCGCTGCTGGTCGTCGACGAGCCGACCAGCGCGCTCGACCAGGAACGGGGCGCCGCGATCATGGATCTGCTCCTCGGTGTCGTGCGAGAGCGCGAGGTCGCGACGCTGCTGGTGACGCACGACCGCACGCATCTGTGCAGAATGGATGCAGTCCACCGCGTAGTCGACGGCTCCGTCACCCGTGAGCACTTGTTAACCGCGGAAGGTTAATAAGTGCGCACAGGTGTGAACAATATGTTTCTTTCAAAGTCAAGGGTTGACGTTTATCGTGTGCGTGAGATTACATCTTAGCGGTAAGCCTTTGAGGGCTTAAGTAAATGCCTCGACCCGACCCTGAGGATGCTCATGACGACGGTATCGCCCGCCATGGCTGCCACAGCTGAGATGATCAGCGCCCGACTCGAACGCCTGCCGATGAGCAGGTGGCATATCAAGGCACGCGTCATCGTCGGCGCCGTCACGTTCTTCGACGGCTTCGACCAGTTGATGATCGCCTACTCACTCCCCGTCCTCATCCCCAAGTGGGGTCTGACCCCCGGCGACATCGCCTGGGTGATCGCCATCGGCGGCATCGGCATGCTCGTCGGCGCGCTCGCCGGCGGCTGGTTCGCCGACCGCGTCGGCCGGCTCAACGTCATCATCTTCTCGCTCGCGCTCTACGCCGTGATGAGCCTCGGCATGGCGTTCACCGACAGCCTGATGCTCTTCCTCGTCTTCCGATTCGTGCAGGGCATCGGCCTCGGCGCCGAGGTCCCGGTCGCGGCGAGCTACATCGGCGAGATCACCAAAGCCCACAAACGCGGACGATTCGTGCTGCTCTACGAGGTGATCTTCCCGATCGGGCTCGTGATGTCGGCGATCGTGTCGGCGTGGGTGGTCCCCAACTACGGCTACAAGATCCTGTTCGCACTCGGCGCGCTGCCCGTCCTGCTGCTGCCGATGCTGTGGAAGCTGCCCGAGTCGCCGCGCTGGCTCGCGTCGCGTGGGCGCTACGAAGACGCACACAAAGCCATGACCCGCATCGAGAACGAGATCACCGAGAAGTCAGGCAAGACGCTGCCGGCTCCGCAGCCGCTGCCCGCCGTCGCCGTCGATGTGCGCCGCGGAACCTTCGCGGAGGCCTTCCGGGGCATCTACCTGCGTCGCACCCTGATGCTCGCGGCCATCTGGGGCTGCGCCTACTTCGTCAACTACGGCATCGCGTCCTGGCTGCCGACGCTGTACCGGTCGGCATTCGACGTCAGCGTCGACACCGCCCTGCACTACAGCATCGTCACCAGCGTCGCCGGCCTGATCGGCTGCATCCTCGTCGCGTTCCTCATCGACAACCTCGGACGCCGCATCTGCATCACCGCGTCGATGGTCCTGTGCTCGTCGCTGCTCTTCCTGCTCGCTGCCTCCGGCGCCGACACCGCGACGAAGGTCCTGTTCTGGTCGGCCGGATCCGCCCTGTTCGTCTTCGCGGTCAACATGGCGCTCTACGTCTACACCGCGGAGCTGTACCCGACCCGGATGCGAGCCATCGGCTGCGCGATCGGCGGAGCGAGCGGCCGTCTCGGCATCATCGTCGGCCCCCTCGCCGTCGGCGCCATCCTCGACGGGGGCGGCACCCTCACCGTCGTCTTCGGAATGTTCGCCGCGGTCGCAATGATCGGTGCCCTCGTGGTCGGCTTCTTCGCCGTCGAAACCCGCGAGAAGACCCTCGAGGAGATCTCCCAGTGACCGTTCTCGACACCGCACCGCAGATCCTGCCGTTCGTCCCGGTCGCCGACCGGATCCTCGTCGCCGGCCAGTGGCGGCAGGCGACCGGCCCCGCCTTCGCCGTCACCGACCCGTCGAACGGCGAGACCCTGCAGGTGATCCACCAGGCCACCGCCGACGACGCCGACGAGGCGGTCCGGAAGGGCCGCTCCGCCTCCGACGACCCGGCGTGGCGGTCGCTGCTCCCGCACCAGCGGGCGAAGTACCTGCACCGCATCGCCGACGCCATCGAGGCGCACACGTCGCGGCTCGCGCTGCTGCAGAGCTACAACACCGGCAAGACGGTCGCCGAGACCACCGCCCTCGTCGGCAGTGCGGCGGGGACGTTCCGCTACTTCGCCGCCGTCCTCGAGACCGCGGACGACGACCTCACCACCCCGCGTGGCAACTTCCTCACGATGAGCGTTCTCGAACCCATCGGCGTGGTCGGCGCCATCGCGCCGTGGAACTCGCCGGTGGCCAGCGACGCGCAGAAGATCGCCCCCGCCCTCGCGGCCGGCAACGCCGTCGTCCTCAAGCCCGCCGAGTGGACGCCGCTGGTGTCGCTGGAACTGGCACGGCTGATCGACGAATCGGGATTGCCGAAGGGGCTGCTGTCGGTGCTGCCCGGCAAGGGTTCCGTGGTCGGCGACGCCATCGTCACCCACCCCGACGTCGGGAAGGTGACGTTCACCGGCGGTACCAACACCGGGCGGTCCATCGCGCACGCGGCGGCCGAGAAGCTGATGCCCGTGTCGCTGGAACTCGGCGGCAAGTCACCGACGATCGTCCTCGACGACGCCGACCTCGACGCCGCCGTGAACGGCGTGATGTACGGGATCTTCTCGTCCACCGGGCAGAGTTGCATCGCCGGCTCCCGGCTGTTCGTCGACCGCCGCATCTACGACGAATTCCTCGGGAAGCTGGTAGCCAAGACACAGCGACTGCGGCTCGGGCCCGGCCGCGACCCCGACACTCAGGTCGGGCCGATGGTCCACCGCAAGCACCGCGACAGCGTCGCCGCGTACGTGGACCTCGCTCGCGAAGAGGGCGGACGAGTGTTGTGCGGCGGGGCGATCCCCGACGACCAGCGGCTGCGCGACGGCGCGTACTACCTGCCGACGATCATCGACGGGCTCCCCAACGGTTCACGCACGTGCCAGGAGGAGATCTTCGGACCCGTCCTCGTGGTCCTGCCGTTCGACGGTGACGCGGATCTGGTTGCCCAGGCCAATGATTCGGTGTTCGGTCTGGCGTCCGGAATCTGGACGGGCGATTACCGTCGCGCCTGGAAACTCGCCCGCCGACTGCAGGCCGGCACCGTGTGGATCAACACCTACAAACAATTCAGCATCTCGACGCCGTTCGGCGGCGTCAAGGAGAGCGGACTCGGGGTGGAGAAGGGGCGCAGCGGAATCGCCGCCTACTCGCGGCAGAAGAGCATCTACTGGGGCCTCGACGAGGAACCCAATCCCTGGGCGGACTGATCTGCATCGCCCAATGTCACATCGGTTCCGGCTGACTGAACCAATGTCGCATTGGACGGCGAAGAGGGTGGCCTGGGAGGCGGCGCGGTAGCGGGACGGAAAGAAGATTTCCCTCACCTCTGTACGACCTATTACTTTAGCGCTAAGATATTGAGACCTAAGCAACTGGAGGCTTGCGATGAACCAACCCATAGCCCGGCTGCGGTGCCTGCGCTCCGTCGAACTGCGCACGCAGGCCAGCCTCGAATCCACCGAGTTCTACTCGGACGTGTGGGGACTGCGCGTCGTCGAGCAGGGCACGGACGGCGCCTGGCTGCGGGGGACCGGTGAGCATCACCACGCGCTGCAGCTCACCCAGGCGGAGCGGAACGGCCTCGGCCGCATCACGTTCGCCGTCGCCACGCCCGCCGAGGTGGACGAGGCCGCCCGCAGGCTCGAACTCCGCGGCGTCCCGATCGTGAGCGGCCCGGGGCCGGTCGACGACCTCGGCGGCGGCTACGGCGTGAGCCTCGTCGACCCCGAGGGTCGTGTCGTCGAACTGCTCGCCGACGCGCTCGCGGTCCCGAAGCTGGGGCGGGACGACGCCGTCCCGGTGGGTGTCACGCACGTCGTCCTCAACACGGTCGACATCGACGCCGCAGTGACGTTCTACTGCGAGATCCTGGGCATGCGGGTCTCCGACTGGTCCGAGCACCAGATGGCGTTCCTGCGCTGCAACACCGACCATCACAGCATCGCGTTCAACCAGGCCGAGTGGACGTCCGTCAATCACGTCGCGTACGAGATGCCCACCGTGGACCACTTCATGCGCGGCATCGGCCGGTTGCGTCACCACGGCACGACGCCGCTGTGGGGTCCGGGCAAGCACGGCCCCGGCGACAACACGTTCTCCTACTTCGCCGACCCGGCGGGGCTGGTGTGCGAGTACACCTCCGGCATCGCGCAGGTCGACGAGGACCGGTGGCTGTGCAAGGTGTGGCGCCGGGTTCCGGAACTGTCCGACCTGTGGGGCACCGCGGGCCCGCCGTCCAAGCAGGTCCGCGACCACATGGCGGGCATCCCCGACCCCGGCGCGTTCGAGCGGTTCGACCTCGGGCGGGCGTCGTGACGCACGTCGTCGAATCCGGTTCCGGTCCAGCGCTTCTCATGCTGCACGGGATCGGCGGCAGTGCCGACAGTTTCGCGCCGCAGTTCGACGAACTCGCCGGGTCGCTGCGACTGCTGGCCTGGGACGCTCCGGGCTACGGCCGCAGTGAGGACCCCGGACGTCCGTTCGACCTCGACGACTACGCCGACGCCGCCGCCGACGTGATCCGCGACCGCTGCGGTGACGCCGGCGCCCACGTCCTGGGAATGTCGTGGGGTGGCGTGATCGCCACCCGGCTGGCGATGCGCCACCCCGGGCTGGTGCGGAGTCTGCTGCTGGGTAGTTCCACAGTCGGCTCGGGTTCCGACGACGAGGCGGCGGCGCGCATGCGGTCACGAATCTCGGTGCTCGAGCAGGACGGCGCACAAGCCTTTGCCGCCGAACGGGCCCCGCGACTGATGTCCGGATCCGCCGGCGACGACCTGGTCGCGAAGGCGACCGCGATCATGGCCGCTTCGATCCGGTTGCCCGGCTACGGGTACGCCGCCGAGTCGATGGCCGCCACCGATCACACCGCCGATCTCCCGAAGATCGACATCCCGACGCTCGTCCTCAGTGGGGACGAGGACGGGGTGACCGGTGTTCCCGCCAGTCAGGTTCTCGCAGGCGGCATTCCGGGTGCCGTGTTCGTCACCATCCGGGGTGCCGGACATCTCGCGAACCAGGAGCGACCGGACGCCTTCGACGCCTGGGTCGAATCCTTCATCCACATCACCGAACGACTGCGCAACCACGTCTAGAGAAGGAGTACACCAATGACACTCGAATACGGCACCGCCGATCTGAAGGAATTCACCGACTCGCTGATCCTCACCCGCGGCACCCGCCACGAGGACTGGGACACCCTGGGCTTCCAGGCGAAGGCCGGCGACCAGTTCAAGCGCGCGCAGATCCGCTACGTCGGGTCCGGTGCGACGGGCAATCACGAGAGCGACAACCGCACCATCGCGTCGCGGGGATTCACGTTCTCCAACATGCTGCTTCCCCCCGGCGCCGAGGGCCCCGAGCACACCCACCACGACGCCGAAGAAGCGTTCTTCGTGCTCGAAGGTGAGGTGGAGGTCGGCGTCCACCGCGACGGCAGGGTGGAGAAGCGCACCCTCGGCTACCGCGACATGATCGTCGTCCCCGCCGGAGTGCCGCGCAGCCTGAAGAACAACGGCGACAAGGACGCACTGTTCTGCGTCATCATCGGCGCGCAGAAGCCGCAGATCCCGACGTACCCCGAGACGTCGGCGATGCACGGCGTGACCCGGGACTGACCGTGAGTCTCGACGGACGCAGCATCCTCGTGACCGGGGCGGGGCGGGGTCTCGGCCTCGCCCTGGCCCGCCGCCTCGGCGAGGACGGCGCAACCCTGTGGCTCGCCGACATTCGCGAGGACTGGGGCGAGGAGGCCGCCGAAAGCCTGCGCGCCGACGGCGTGAAGGCACAGTTCGTCCGGGTCGATCTCCGCGACGCGGAATCCGTCGACGCGATGGCGGCCACCGTCACCTCCGGTGGCCCGCTGTATGGCCTCGTCAACAACGCGGCCCTCGCGGACGGGGTTGGCGGCAAGCCGATTCACGAACTCGACATCGACGAGTGGGACCGGGTGCTGGGTGTCAACCTGCGCGGCACGTTCCTCGTGAGCAGGGCGATCGTTCCCTCCATCATCGGGAACGGCGGCGGACGAGTCGTCACCATCGGCTCCGACGCCGCCCTGTACGGTTCGCCGCGGCTCGCGCATTACATCGCGTCCAAGGGCGGGGTGGCCGCGCTGACCCGCGCCATGTCCCGCGACCTCGGCCCGCACGGCATCACCGTCAACACCGTCTCGCCCGGGCTGACCGAAAGCGAATCGGCGCAGAAGGTTCCGGAACACCGGCACGAGCTGTACCGCCTGAACCGCGCCCTCGAGCGGCCACAGCAGCCGTCGGATCTCGTCGGCGCCGTCGCGTTCCTGATGGGACCCGAGGCGTCGTACATCACCGGCCAGCAACTCGTCGTCAACGGCGGATTCGTCCTGCACTAGAGAAGGGGACCACGTCGTGGACCTGCAACTGAAAGACCGCACCTACCTGGTGACCGGCGGAAGCTCCGGCGTCGGGCTCGCGACTGTCGCGATGCTGCTCGAGGAGGGTGCCAACGTCGTCACCTGTGCGCGCGACCGCGACCGGCTCGACTCCGTGATCGCGCCGCTGCCGGGGAGCGAGCGGGTCCTCACCGCGTCCTGCGACGTCCGGGATCCCGCCGCGGTCGCCGCGCTGGTCGACGCCGGTGTCGCTCGGTTCGGCGGCCTCGACGGTCTGGTCAACAACGCGGGCAAGTCCCGCATGGTCCCGCGCGGCGAGGCGACCCTCGACGACTGGCGCGACGAACTCGACCTGAAATTCTCCAGCGTCCTCAACACCGTCGACGCCGCCCTGCCCGCGCTCCGGAAGTCCGACGCCGCGGCCATCGTCAACATCTCGGCGGTGCTCGCCCGGCAGCCGGAGCCGCGGCTGGTCACCACCAGCGCCGCCCGGGCCGGGCTGTTGAACCTCAGCAAGTCGCTGTCGCTGGAACTCGCCGCCGACGGCATCCGCGTCAACTCGGTGTCGCTCGGACTGGTCGACACCGGTCAGTGGCGACGCCGTTACGAGGAATCCGGCACCGCGGCCACCTTTGCCGAGTGGGAAGCCGAGATCGCCCAGGACCGCGGCATCGGTCTCGGCCGATTCGGCCGCGCCGACGAGGTGGCCGCCATGATCGTGACCCTGCTGTCTCCCCGCTCGTCGTATGTGACGGGCACCAGCCTCGATGTCTGCGGAGGCGTCGCGCGCTATGTCTGAGAGGAACACCATGTCTGTAGGAAATGGCGGCGACCTGCTCGTCCAGGTGCTGCGCGAGGCCGGGGTCGACACGGTGTTCGGCATCGTCAGCGTCCACAACCAGCCCCTGGTGCAGGCGGTCGCCAAACACCTGCGGTTCGTGCCGGTCCGGCACGAGGCCACCGCCGTCAGCGCGGCCGACGGTTATGCCCGCGCCACCGGCGGACTCGGCTGCGCGCTCACGAGCACCGGCACCGGCGCCGGCAACGCGGCCGGTTCACTGATCGAATCACTCAGTGCCGGAACGTCGGTGCTGCACGTGACCGGTAACGTCGAGAGCCGCTACCTCGGTTCGGGCCGCGGATTCATCCACGAGACCAAGGATCAACTGGGCATGCTGACGGCGACGTCGAAGCACGCCGCCACCATCCTCGACACCGACAGCGCCGGAAAGGTGTTGCGGGAAGGCGTAGCCGCCGCCCTCGCGGCGCCCGGCGGTCCGTCGAGCATCGAATGGCCCATCGACCTGCAGTATGCGGAACACGTCATCGACGTGGTCGAGCCGGTCACGGAGGCGCTGCGCACGCCGGACGCCGACGAGTGGGCGGTCGCCTTCGCGTTGCTGCGGTCGGCGGAACGTCCGGTGATCTGGGCGGGCGGCGGTGTCGCGACCGCCGGCACGGAGCTGACCGAACTGGTCGAGCGGTGGGGAGTTCCGTTGCTCACCAGCAACTCCGGTCGCGGCGCCGTGCCCGAGGACCACCCGCTGTGCATCGGCAACTACGGCAACACCCCGGCCGGCCGGGAACTCCTGCAGGACGCAGACCTGCTGCTGTCGCTCGGAACGCACTTCCGGTCGAACGAGACCGGCGACTACTCGATGCCCGTCCCGGACGTCCACGTGCAGGTCGACCTCGACACGGCGGCGCTCGGCCGCGTCTACCCCGCTCAGGCCGGGGTGACCGCTGACATCGCCACCTTCCTGACGAGGCTGTCGGAACTGGCCCCGGTCGACGCGTCGTGGACCGAACGGGCTCGCGCGACCCGGGAACTGGTGCGCACCAAGCAGCGCGCCGGACTCGGTGACCACGCCGTGCTGTGCGACGCCGTGCGCGCCGCGTTCCCGAACGATTCCGTGATCGCCCGCGACGTCACCATCGCGTCGAGTTCCTGGGGCAACCGGCTGCTGCCGATGTTCGACCCCAAGTCCAACGTCTTCCCCCGCGGCGGCGGTATCGGGCAGGGCCTGGGCATGGCCATCGGCTCCGCACTGGCCGACGAGACCCGCCCCACCCTGGCGCTCGTCGGCGACGGCGGCTTGGCCGTCCACTTCGGCGAGATCCTCACCATGGCGCAGGAAAAGCCGTGGCTGGTGCTGCTCGTGTTCAACGACGGCGGCTACGGCGTGCTGCGGAACATGCAGAAGGGCGGCGGCGAAGACACGTACGCCGTCGACCTCGTCACCCCCGACTTCCCGTTGCTCGCACAGTCGATCGGTGTGCCGTACCTGCGAATCGGTGGCGCCGCCGAGGCGCACACCGTGCTCGCCGACGCCGTGTCTCGCCAGGCTCCGGTGATCGTCGAGGTCGACCTCGCCGCGTACGGCGAGATGCCGGCGCCGTTCACCCCGCCGGTCACCGTTCCCGGGAAGGATCCCCGATGACCAGGATCGCCGTCTGCGGAGGCGGAATCGGCGGACTCGCCACCGCTCTCGCGCTGCAGAAGTTCGGTCTCGACGTCACCGTCTACGAGCAGACGCGGCAGTTCGCCCGCGTCGGCGCCGACATCAACCTGACACCCAACGCGGTTCGGGCGCTCGACGGGCTCGGCGTCGGACCGGCGATCCGCGAATCCGCCGCACGGCCCCAGTTCCGGATCAGCCGCACGTGGGACACCGGCGTCGAGACATCGCGGCTGCCGATGGGCGACACCGCGGAACAGCAGTACGGCGCACCGCAATTGACGATGCACCGCGGCGACCTCATGACCGCGCTCGAGAACCGGTTGCCCGCGGGCTCCGTCGAAATGGGTCGCCGAGTCAGCGGCATCGCCGACGGCCGCATCGAATTCACCGACGGCAGTGCGGCGTCCGCAGACGTGATCGTCGGTGCCGACGGCATCCACTCCGCGGTCCGGACCGCGCTGCTCGGACGGGACCAGCCGACGTTCACCGGCGTCGTCGCGTTCCGTGCCGTCGTCCCCACCGAACGCGTCGGGAACCTGCCGAACCTCGACTGCTTCACCAAGTGGTGGGGGCCGAACCCGTCGACCCAGATCGTGACGTTCCCGCTCAACCAGGGCAAGGACATCTTCATCTTCGCGACCTGCGCCCAGGACGAATGGACCGAGGAGTCGTGGACGACACCCGGGTCCGTCACCGAACTGCGCGAGCTGTACCGCGACTTCCACCCGGAGGCGCGGGCGCTGCTCGACGCGTGCGACGAGGTCCTGAAATCGGCTCTCTACGTGCGCGATCCGCTGTCGTCGTGGACCGACGGCCGGTCCGTGCTGCTCGGCGACGCCGCGCACCCGATGATGCCGTTCATGGCGCAGGGCGCCGGCATGGCCATCGAAGACGCCGTCGTCCTCGCCCGC
The DNA here is from genome assembly GCF_000010805.1 of Rhodococcus opacus B4. Classification (NCBI taxonomy): domain Bacteria; kingdom Bacillati; phylum Actinomycetota; class Actinomycetes; order Mycobacteriales; family Nocardiaceae; genus Rhodococcus; species Rhodococcus opacus. The sequence goes on from NC_012522.1 coordinate 4,157,071, forward strand.
TGCCTGAGCCTGTTCGACGACCCCGCGGTCGCGCTGCGGACCTACCAGGAGACACGACTGCAGCGGACCTCCCGCATCCAGCGCGGCTCACGGTCCAACGACTGGCTGAAAGTCGCCGGCAACGGCGACTGGGTCTACGAATACGACGCCTGGCAGGTGCCGTTGGAATTGGCCGCGGCCCGAACGGACGCATAGATGGAACCGGTTCGGCGACAGCCTCTGTCGAGGCGGCGGGCACTGACCCTACTGGGTTCCGCCGCCACCGCCGCCACCGCCGTCGCCGCGACGAGCTGCGCGTCGCACACCTCCGACGCGCAGCCGAGCGGGGCGACGCCACCGGATGCCTACGAGCTGTCCGGTGACGTCGACGGCTACTCGACGACGCTGATTCTGCTCGGAACCGCGGCCGGACCCATCGCCGTCCCGGGGCGGAGCGGCACGTCCAGCGTGCTCGTCGTCGGCGACCGGCCGTATCTCATCGACGCGGGTCCGTGGTCGAGCCGAAAGCTGATCCAGGCCGGCATCTCCGCCGACTCGCTCGGTGGCGTCTTCGTCACCCACATGCACAGCGATCACATCGCCGACCTGGTCAACGTGTTCTGGCTGGTCGGAGGCACGCCGTCGTACACGGCCCGCGGTGTCGTGCCCGTGTACGGGCCCGGTTCGGCGGGCGCCCTGCCGACCCCGCGAGCCGGCAAGATCATCCCGATTCGGAATCCGCTCACCCCTGCTCCCGGGCTGAGTCGGCTCTTCACCGGTGTTCTCGACGCATACGCCTACGACACCAACATCCGCAACGCGGAGAAGGGTGCCGGCACCGACTACAACCGCATGTTGTCGCTGCACGACGTGCTGCCCCCGGAGTCGTCGGGCGCCTCCGCCGAGAACACCGCACCGGAGATGGAACCGTTTCCCGTATTCGAGGACGACCGGGTGCGGGTCACCGCGACGCTGGTCCCGCACGGCCCCGTCTACCCGTCGCTGGCCTACCGATTCGATACCGAGGACGGCGCCGTCACGTTCTCCGGCGACACCGCGAAGTCGTCGAACGTGGTTCGGCTCGCGCAGGGATCCGACATCCTCGTCCACGAGGTGATCGACGTCGACTTCTATGCCGAAACGTCGGGTCCGGCACTGGTCGAGCACATGATTCACGCGCACACCACCGCGCAGGACGTCGGACGCGTCGCCACGGACGCCGGCGTCCGCCAGGTGGTTCTCTCCCACATCGGACCGGGCGACCCGCAACAGGTCACCGACGACCAGTGGGAGCGCGGCGTGAAGTCCACGTTCGCGGGTGTCGTGACCGTCGGGCACGATCTCGTCCGGATCGGCGTCGGGCAGCGCCGGTAGCGGCATCTTGCGTGTTGCCGCGGTCCCGAGAAAGCTGGACCTCACGACACCGCGACGTGATCGGAGCCAGGGATGGACACCACGATTACCGAGATCGCTCCCGACATCTACCGGCTGTCCACGTACCTGGACGAGCCCAACCTGATCATGAACCAGTTCCTCGTCGACGGTGAGGAAGCGCTGCTGTTCCACACCGGTCAGCGTGCGCTGTTCCCGGTCGTGTCCGAGGCGATCGCCCGGCTGATTCCGCTCGACAGACTGCGGTGGATCACGTTCGGCCACGTCGAGGCCGACGAGTGCGGAGCGATGAACTCGTGGCTGGCCGCGGCGCCGAACGCCGAGGTCGCGCACGGGGCGATGGGATGCTTCGTGCAGGTCAACGACCTGGCCGATCGCGCACCGCGTCCGCTACAGCACGGTGACGTGCTCGAGACCGGCACCCGGCGGGTCCGTCACCTCGACACCCCGCACGTACCCCACGGGTGGGACGCCGGGCTGATGTTCGAGGAGACCACGCGGACGCTGTTCACCGGCGACCTGTTCACCGCGTTCGGTCATCACCCCGCGACCACCGAGGAAGAGATCGTCGGACCGGCCATCGCGGCGGAGGACATGGGGAGCGCGACGTGCCTGACCCCGGCGCTCGGGCCCACGATCCGGGGCCTCGCCGATCTGGAACCCCTGGTGCTGGCGCCGATGCACGCGCCGGTGTTCGCCGGCGACTGCGCGCAGAGTCTGCACGACCTCGCGCACGGATACGAGGCGCGGCTCGCGGCCGAGCAGGAAAAGTACCGCGCCGAGGCCTGATGGGTACGCAACCTGGCACTTGTCTCGCTCGACGCGGTCCTCGGCCTCGCCTGTCCTGGGCCGGGCGACACGCGTGGTTCATCATTGTTCGACGATGTCGAGCGGGAAATCGGACCGATTACGCTGCCACGATGGTGCTGCGTCGATTGCGCGCTTGGTGATGATTTCGGCGGCGATGGAGATGGCGGTCTCAGCTGGTCCGCGGTTGCCGATTGCGAGGCCGATGGGGCTCGACAGCGCGGTGAGGTGTTCGGGGCGGATGCCGGCTGCGGCGAGTTCTCGTCGTCGGTTGGTGTCGGCGGTGAGTGACCCCATGGCCCCGACATAGGCGAGGGGTTCTGCCCATTTGGTTGTGTCGAGGCATTCGACGAGAACGGGGATGTCGATCTTGGGATCGTGGGTGAGAACGACAATGACTGTGCGGGAATCGAATCGGCCTTCGTTGCGTTCGCGTGCGATCCAGTCGGACGGCCATTCGCAGACGACCTCGTCGACATGGGGAAATCGCTGCGGTGTCGTGAAGGTAGGGCGGGCATCGCAGAGGGTGACCCGGTAGCCCATTCTGGTGCCGAGGTAGCCGGTTTCCGCTGCGAAATCGGTCGAGCCCACGATGATCATCCGTGGCCGGGACGGGAAGCGGCGTATCAGCGTTCCGGTGGGGGTCAGGCCGGTGGGTGCGTCGAGTTCGTGTGCGATGCGGTGGGTACCCGCCCGCGGGCCCGCGACGACCGTCTCGAGGATGACGGTTTCGTCGCGCAGTGCGCGTTCCACGAGCTCCGCGAGTTGCGGCGTGGTCTCGCGGTCCAGCCGTTCCACGAACACAGTGAGCGATCCACCGCAGGTCAGTCCGGGTTCGAGGATGTTGCCGCTCGGTCCGTAGTGCTCGATTCGAGGCTGGCCGGTGGCGAGGACCTCGAGGGCGGACTCGTAGACGGCCCCCTCGACGCAACCGCCCGAGATGCTGCCCACCACGGTTCCATCCTGGTGGACTGCGAGCATGGCCCCGGGGTCTCGCGGGGACGACCCGAGCGTGGCGATGACGGTGGCGACCGCGACGGCGCGGTCAGCCTCCCATTCGGTGTAGATGTCGTGGAGAACGGAGTTCACGAATGCCTCGCAGTTCGGTATGCGCATCAGGGTGGGGGCCGCAGATCCGTCGCGGGTGGTGGCGAGATCGTACAATAGTTTTGCGCAAAGATAAGTCTTGGTTTGGCGGAGAGTCGGTCGCCGGACAGCGAAACGCCTTGGGCGGCACAGTAGACGCATCGAACCTGGGGTGTGGACTGGAAAGGCAGAGTGGTCTCGGCGTAGGCGTCGACCCCGGCGGCCGGGTTCGGCGAGCGCGCGGTGGTGCAGAGGGGAATTTTCGGCGGAAGGAGTCCCGCCCTTGACCTAGGGTCGTCGAGAACGTAGAACTCTCTTATAGCAAAGATACTTTGCGCTGAGGTTCTTGGTCGGGGCGCCCGCCGTAGTCGTCGAAGGGAAAGATCCACATGAAGTGGAGTGGCTTTGCCGGTGTGGCTGTGGAGGACGCGGGCACGGTGACTTCCCTGCACTCACGTGGCGCCGCGACCGGGGAAGGGGGCCGTGCGAAAGACGGATTCCCCGCGCGCGGGTACTCGGCCGTCGCGATCATCGCCGGGACCGGAATCGGCGTAAGTTCGACTACACCGGAGTCTGTTCGGGTTTCGTCCTCACCGCGCTCGGTGTCGTCCTCAACGTTCTCTGCGGCCGGCGAACGTCGCGTCCTGGCAGGGCGAAAGGTGATGCAACAAATGACTGATACCGGACTCGCCGTCCCCACGGGCGCCCTCGCCGGTGGTCACGCCGAACCGCGTTGCACATTCGCGCGGGGAGCGTGCTGATGCGCACCCAGGCACTGGGTGCGGGGTTGGTGGCGCAGAGCCAATTCGCGATGGCTCCGTTCCGGCTTCATCGTCCGACCACTATCGAAGACGCCCTCGCGATCCTGTCCGAACATCCGGATGCTGTCATCGCCGCCGGTTGCTCGGATCTTGTTGCCCAGATCCGTGAGGGCCGCGGCCTGGAAACGCTGGTGTCGCTGCAGAAGGTCGATGCGCTGCGCGCCATCGGCCACGAGGCCGGCGTACTCCATATCGGTCCGATGGTGACCCATCACGCCGGTGCGACGGACGACATTGTCGGCACGGTGATCCCGAACCTCGCGGCGGCGTGGGAGTCGATCGCCACGGTTCGGATCCGCTACACCGCGACCGTCGGCGGGAACCTGATGGCGCGGCGATACCGCTACGAAATGCCGCTGCTACTCGGAGCCCTCGATGCGGAGCTTGTCTTCGACGCCGGTGCGGCATCCCGTCCGGTCGCGTCGCTGTGGGCAGACACCGCATCTGCTCAGCGAGGTCTGCTGACCGACATCACGATACGAACGGACGACCTCGTCTGGTTCGGTTATGAGCGGTCGATGCGTCCGACGGCGACGGTGGCGCTCGCGGTGCGCCGCAACCCCGACGGCACCCTGCGGGTGCGCGCGCACTCGGGATCGGAGTACCGACACGGATTCGCACTCACGGCCGACACCGGCGTAGGCGAAATCGATCCGATGGCGTTGAGTGCGCAGCTTGCCCGGCAGTTACCGAACGAGTGTGCCGATTACACCGGCTCGGCGGAGTACCGCCGGCACCTGGTGCGTGTGTTGACGCGCCGTCTGCTCATCGCGGCGGGTGCGCAATTGAAGGGAACGACAACGAGATGACCGAGTACCCCGATCGCGATCCCGACCGATCCACCGCCGCGGACGGAGAACTCGACACCTGCATCGAGTTCGCTCTGAACGGCGTCAAGCAGATCGTGCGTGTCGACGCCAACGCTATTCTGCTCGACGTTCTCCGTAACAATCACGGCTGCAAGGGTGTACGCGCTTCCTGCGAACGTGGGGTCTGTGGGGCGTGCACCGTGCTCGTGGACGATCTGCCGGTCGCCTCCTGTTCGACCTTCGCGTTCAGCGTCGACGGCGCCTCGGTGGAAACGGTCGAGGGGTTGGCCGCGCCCGACGGCACACTGTCCCCGCAACAACGCGCCTTCTCCGAGTGCGGGGGTTTCCAGTGCGGCTTCTGCACCTCGGGGATGTTGATGCTCACCACAGGGCTGTTGCGCCAGGACCCCCAACCCGATCGCGGCACCATTCGCGAATGGATCAGTTCCAACACCTGCCGCTGCACCGGATACGAGATGATCCTCGAATCGGTCGAACGTGCCGCCGAACTGGCCGGCGAGACGAACGGGGAATCCGCGTGATTGCGACACCCGAGTCCTTCACTCATGACGTCCACTCCGACGCCGCGAGCGGCGGGTACACCGTGTACTCGCTGCCGACCGCCGCACCGGGCAAGCGAGTCACCGGACGAGATCTGCCGCGCGCGGACGCCACGGCCAAGGTGACAGGCAGAGCGGTCTACAACACCGACATCGTGCGTCCGGGGATGCTGCACGCGAAGGTGCTGCGTAGCCCGCACGCGCACGCTCGTCTCGTGTCCATCGACGCGAGCGCCGCCAGGGCGCTGGACGGCGTCACTGCGGTGCTGACCCGCAATGAAACCGTCGGCCTGGCGTGCTACGGCACGATGGTCAAGGACCAGCCGGTAGTCGCGACGGACGCCGTCCGCTATGTCGGCGACATCGTTGCCGCCGTCGCCGCGGTTGACGAGAGCACCGCACTGGCAGCACTGGACCTCATCGAGGTCGAGTACGAGATCCTGCCCGCCGTATTCGACGTCGAGCAGGCCCTCGATCCGTCGTCGCCGACAATTCACCCGGTCGAGCCACGCGGTGGCCTGCCCCCGTACCGCAACGGCGCGTCGGCGTCGTTGCGCAGTGGCCACAACGTCAGCTACGAATTCCGGTACAGCACCGGTTCACCGGACGTGTGGGACGAGTGCGACCACATCTTCGAGGACACTTTCCGCTTCTCCCGGATGAACCACATGCATCTCGAACCGTTCGTCACCGTCGCGGAGGCAACCGACGACGAAATCGAGGTCTGGACCGCGACGCAGAGCCCGTTCAACCTCCGCCAGGAACTCGGGCACGTGTTCAACCTCCCGGAAAACCGGATCCGGGTACACGTGGCCCTCCTTGGCGGCGCGTTCGGCGCGAAGAACGGCCCGAAGGCCGACCCGGTCGCCATCCGGCTGTCCCAGCTCAGCGGCGGCCGACCGGTGCGATTCTGCATGAGCACCGAGGAGGGCTTCCTCACCGTGTCGCAGCACGCTGCGAAGCTGACCGTCAAGGCCGGCGTGAAGGCGGACGGCACGTTCGTCGCCCGCACATCGACGGTGCTCCTCGACAGCGGGGCCTACGCCGAACACAGTCCGGCGGTGGCGGAGAAGGCCGGTTATCGGATGCCGGGCGCGTACCGCTGGCAGCACATCGACACCGTCTGCAAGGCCGTCACCACGAACACGGTGCCCGCCGGCGCCATGCGCGGCTTCGGCGCCACACAGACCACGTGGGCCGGCGAACGTCAGGTCGACCTCATCGCACAGCGTCTCGGCATGGACCCGTACGAGCTGCGGTTGAAGAACCTCAAGAAGCTCGGTGAAGAGTTCGTGCCCGGGGACGCGGGAATCGACTCGGACCTCGCCGAAGGAATGCGTCTGGTCGCGGACGCCATCGGCTACCACACCAGGGATCGCGGTGGTAACCGCGGCATGGGAGTGTGCGTCGGCCTCAAGGACAGCGGCGGCGGCAACAAGCCCGCGATGGCGCGGGTCAAGGTGACCGCCAATGGCGACGTCTTCCTCAACTGCGCGCTCACCGAGATGGGCCAGGGCGGGCACTCGGCGATGTCCCAGATCGTGGCCGACGTCCTGCACACCAGCCGGGACCGCGTCGTGTACACCCGCATCGACACCGACCACACCCCCTTCGATCAGGGGACCAACGCCTCATCCGGTGTCGTGGTGATGGGGCAAGCCGTGCGCAACGCGGCGGAAAACCTGCGCAGACAAGTGCTCGAGTGGGCCGGTGAGCAGTTCGCACTCGACCCCGCCACCGCGGTGCTGGACGACTGGACGGTGCGCACCCCCGCGGGCGAGGTATATCCGCTCTTCGAACGGATCATGGAGTACTTCGGCCACACCGGTTTCGAGTTCTCGGCGGACGGCTACTACAAGGTCCGGAACGACGCTGACGCGCCGTTGGCCGCCCGGTGCGTCTTCTACGAGATCGGTTGGGCTGCAGCGGAGGTCGAAGTCGACCCGGAGACCGGCAAGGTGACGGTGCTCCAGCTCGCGGTCAGCGGTGACGCGGGCAAGGTGATCAACAAGATCGGCTGCCGCGGGCAGGACGAAGGCGCCGCCGTTCTGGGACTCGCGCAGGCCCTGTTCGAGGAAATGCGGTACGAGAACGGCGAACTCCTCAACGCCGAGGCCCTGCTGTACCGCGTCCCGCTCGCGGAGGACATCCCCGAACGGTTCGTTTCGATCACCCAGGAGCAGGGACACGGCGCCGGCCCGTTCGGCGCAAAAGGCATGGGGGAGGGCGGCATGCTCCCCATCGCCCCGGCCATCGCTCAGGCCGTCGCCGACGCGGTCGGCGCCCAGCTCACCGAATTGCCGATGACCCCGGAGCGTGTCTTCCGTGCACTCTCGATCGGCGGCGTTTCCAGTCTCCTGCCGTTGTCGCACGCCTGATTGCAACCGGACGTCGTTGGCACCGAGCAGGAGGGCGCCGACAAGGTTGTCGATGTCGATGACCTGCTCTTCCGAGAAGCCGATCGATGACCGGTCACCCCCGAGCGCTCAGGTGTCGGCTGGTTACGGGTTGTTCGGTTCCCTCTAGAAGATGGCCCGTGGGATCAATCCGGTGGTTCGTCCATCCTGATCAAGGACATGTCCTGCCCTCTTGAAGGTGTGGAGGCTGATGAACCGGTCCGAAATGGTGATGGACGGAAGTTCTCGCGTGAGTGCAGCCGCGAAGGGCGCGATCTCGCTGATCGTCTGAAACCACATCGTGGCGACGATTGTCGAGGTTCCGGTAGTGGCGTTCGCAATTCGGCATTTTGGAATTCGGCTCAACAGGTTGCCGACCGTATCCAACTCGTTCGGCGCGGTCGTGATCATGAAAGTCGTCTCGACGACTGGTCCGACAAGTGCGTTTGCTCCCTCGCAGCGCAGGGCCACGCGTCCCCCGTCGATCAGCCTCTCGACGCGGCGTCGCGCGGTCGGTCCGGTCACATCGCATTGCTCGCCGAGTGTGGTCCATGCTTGACGCCCATCTTTCGCCAGAGCGCCGAGCAGAGAACGATCGAGATCGTCCAGGAATGGAATCGTTTTCCTGCGTGTGGGCGCTGCCTGGGGCAATTGGAGAAGATGGGCCTGTTCCAGGTCTAACACCTGGACGCGCCACCGCGCGCTTTCTGTGTAGTTGGTGAGCACGACCGTCGTCGTCACCGACCTGATTCCTTCGATCACCTCGATGCGGTCGGTGAGCAGACGGGTGAGGTCGGCAATGCTGGACACGAACACGATCACATGGAAGTCCGACGTCCCGGATGTGCTCGATACCGTGTCGACTGCTGGTTCGGCAATCAGGGCTTCTACAACGTCATGCTTACTCTGTGGTCTGCAGGTGATCGCAAGCCATGCGGCACATCCGAATTGCAGGAAGGTCGGGCCCGGAGCCACCGCGATCCATGCCGAGCCGCTCTCGGACAACAACTTCCATCTTCGGGCGAGTGTCTTCGGCGAGTACTGAAGTGCCTCTGCCAGGTCCGCCCAGTCAGCGCGGGGGTTGAGTTGCAGCGCGCCGATAATTGCAAGGTCCAGTTCTGCGGCAGCCTGAGACGTCATATTGGACATTATGGCCGCAAAAATTTTGGATATCGGCCAAAACCCCGGTCCGGTGAGGTGCGCCACTCAGAGTGGTTGAGCGCGAGTTGCGCAACCGGGACTCCCGGCCCACGAAGTCGAGGTCGATGCATGTGGACACAATCAGCCAGGGGTGAGGAAGGTGCCGTCCCGCGGGCGGGTGGACAGCGGGCGGGCGTTGTGGCGCATAGTCGGGGCCCGCACCGATCCGGGCCGCTGCGGCGGGCCCGCCGCATGCTGGTGAGTGTCGCTGAGCGTGCTCCGCAAAATAATCCCTCGTGGATTTCTCTTGCTTTTCGCCCGCAAGTAAAAATTGTTAACTGTGCACACGGTCTGCTTATTCGTAGGAGCCGTGCGCGACTGATTTCGCCGAAATCTGTAGCGGGAGTTTCGGGCCGAGGAATCCATTTCTGCTCTTTTGCATCTCTCGCTCGGTGCCGGGATTCTGCGGTCTCGCGGTTTGCGCATAACAGCAGGTTGAGGGCTCAATCTGGACAAGTGAGACCTTGCGCGCCGACTATCCTCAGCATTAAGATTTTGACCACTTAAGTAATTGGATCGCGTTGCTCGTTATTCAGAAACAGAGGCTCCCTAGAACGCCCTGATTCCCCACGCGGTTCACGCGCCGCGTGATCGCATGTTCGCCAAATAGCCGGGAGGCACAATATGGGTGGTGCAGTCGCACGACCAGCGGGCGCAGGCTCGCCGAAGAAGGTCGCGCTAGCGAGCCTGATCGGCACAACCATCGAGTGGTACGACTTCTTCATCTACAGCACCGCAGCGGTGCTCGTCTTCAACCATCACTTCTTCCCCAGCTTCGACCCGGCCATCGGAACGCTGCTGGCCTTCTCGACCTTCGCCGCCGGCTTCGTCGCCCGCCCGATCGGAGCCATCGTCTTCGGTCACTTCGGGGACAGGGTAGGCCGAAAATCGATGATGGTCGTCACCATCTTGATCATGGGTGTCGCCACCGTACTGATCGGCCTACTGCCGACCTATGCCACCATCGGCGCCTTCGCTCCGGTGCTGCTGGTGCTGCTCCGACTGACGCAAGGCTTCGCGCTCGGCGGCGAATGGGGGGGTGCTGCGCTCATGGCGACGGAGCATTCCCCCAATAGCCGACGTGGTTTCTTCGGCAGCTGGCCGCAGGCCGGGGTGGCGGTCGGACTGATCCTGGCGATGACCGTGTACCTACCCCTCGACGCAATGGCCGATGATCACTTCATGGCCTGGGGGTGGCGTGTTCCGTTCCTACTCAGTGCGGTACTGGTGATCACCGGGCTGATCATCCGGGTACAGGTAGCGGAGAGTCCGGAGTTCGACCGGGTCAAGGATGTGCACGCGGTCGTGCGCCTGCCGATCATCGAAGTTCTTCGCACACATCCGAAGCAGGTGCTCCTGGTCGCCGGCGCCAGCCTGTCGCCGGGCATCTTCTTCTACCTCCTGACGGTGTACAACTTCGTCTACACGCAAGAGGCGGGCGGCCTGAGTCAAAGCGCCATGCTGATTCTGGTGATCGTCACGTCCGCGGTCGGATTCGTGGTCACCCCGATCGCAGGTGCGCTCTCCGACAGGTTCGGCCGGCAACGGCTCTTCCTGCTGGGCCTTGCCCTCATCGGTTTTCTCGCCTTCCCGCTCTACTGGGCGCTCGACTCGGGCTCGTACGGCTTCATCGCCGCCTGCTACGTCGCCGCGACCATCGCCGTATACATTCCCTGGGCGCTGCAGCCGGCATACTTCTCCGAGGCGTTCGACGCACGAGTTCGCTACAGTGGGCTGTCGTTGGCCACGACCCTCGGCAATCTCTTGGGCAGCGCTATCGCGCCTCTCATTGCCGGCACACTACTCAGCGCAACTCATGCGTCCATCTCCATTTCCCTGTATGTCTTCGTCACCGCAGCAATGTCGTTCGTCTGCGTACTGGTGCTCGGACGGACGAACCGGAAAAAAGACAGGCAAGCCGATAGTGGAATCGGCATCGATAACGCGAGCGGGCTCCGCACTCCCACCTACTCGGAGTGATGCCCCGCATGCAGGTGCCCCCATGGCGCAGAATGCGCCCACGCCAGCAGCAGATCACACGCTGAAAGAAGGACAAACTGTGAGCAGCAACGAATGCCGCTACGAAACATTCACCCTCGAACGCGCAACACCGACCATCGGGGCGTTCATCCACGGCCTGGATCTTCGCGACGAGATCACACCGCAGTGCCAGACTGAACTCCGCACAGCCTTCCTGCAACACGAGGTCCTGTTTCTCCGCGATCAGCACCTCGGGCCAGAAGATCAGCTCCGATTCGCGAAGGTGTTCGGCGACCCCCAGGAAGTAAGTGCATTCTTTCCCTCCCTTCCGGGGAACCCGTTCATCGAGGTGCTCGAATCTCGCGGTCGCGCAGCCGGAACCGACGTCTGGCACTCCGATCTGACGTGGCAGGCGACCCCGAATTCCGCGACCTGCCTTCACGCCCAGGACATCCCGCCGTGCGGCGGTGACACCCTGTGGTCCAGCATGACGGCCGCGTATGACGCGTTACCGGAGACGATGAAGAATCTCATCGACGGGCTCGAAGCCGTGCACGATTGGGAAAAGGAACTGACCGGTGTTGTCCGCCAAGGGGATGACGGGGAAGCGCGGTACGAGGAGACACGCCGGAAGTATCCTCCGATGACGCACCCCGTCGTGCGCAAGCATCCGGAAACCGGTCGCCGACTCGTCTACGTGAACGAGTTGTTCACCTCACGCATCTCCGGGGTTCCGCCGCAGCTGAGCGACTCGCTACGAAACATGCTCACCGGCCTCGCCAAGACCCCGGAGTATCAGGTCCGATTCCGGTGGGAACCGAACTCCCTGGTGATCTGGGACAACCGGTCGACACAACACTACGCGGTCGGCGACTATCACCCGCACTACCGGCGCATGCACCGCGTCACCCTCAGCGGCGACCGCCCGGCCTGACACTCGGTGCGGCGTGCTGGGCGACCAGATCGCCGGTCGCCCAGCAGCGCTCATTCCCGCCTCGTGTCGTTCCCTCTACTGCACATGTCCACGGGCGCAGTGGAATAGAGGGCCACCGGCCCGCATGTGTCATGGTTGCCGACCCTGTTCGACGATCCAGGCGGCGATCTGCGCGCGGGAGGTGAAACCGAGTTTGGTCAGTACATGCTCCACGTGGCCTTGCGCGGTGCGAGGCGATATCACCAGTCGTGCGGCGATCGCCCTGTTGGTCAGGCCCTCGGCGATCAGCTCGGCGACCTGCCGTTCACGTTTGGTCAGTTTCACCAACGAATCCCCCGTCGCGTCCGGGAGTCTCTCGCCGAGGGCATAGGCGATGGCGGCGTGAAAGCCAAGGCGCCGTCCCTCGCGACGCGCCGATTCGACGGAGCTCTTACCGAGCGCCTGATAGGCACTCTGCTCGGACTCTTCACGGGCGACGAGAAGATGGGGGAAACCCACGGTGGGGCTGCCCGCGGTGCGCCCGAGCTCGTCGGCGGCGGCCATCAGGACGACCGCGCGTTTGGCGTCGCCCGTATCGGCGGCGATCGAGCCCAGTGTCTCGAGGCACGCGACCGCGGTGCGCGGGGTGTTCACCTGCCGGGTCAGCTCCAGCGACTGCTCGAGCAGCTGAACTGCTTGCTCGGTATCACCGTGGCGCCACACCCCGTCGCCCATGGCCCACAGCGCAAACGACTGATACATCGATTCACCCTGCGCCCGCGTGATCGCGAGGATCTGTTCGTAACAGTCCATTGCCCGCCGGGAGTGACCGAGTTGTTCGTGGGCCATCCCCAGCCGGTGCAGAACCCCCACGTGTGAAGCGTCGTCCCGGTTGCCGAAGAAGGCGCGAGCGCTGTCGAGCCGCGAACAGGCGCGCACTGGATCACCGCTGAAGAGGGCAAGGAGGCCGTCCGCGTACGCGATGTACGCGTGGCTCATCGCGTCGGTCGTCTGCTCGGCCAGCCTGCTGCCCTCCTCCACCAGCGCTGCCCCCGCGGAGAGGTCGCCCTGCAATTCGGCCAGGACGCTGCCCGCGTACAACGCCTTGATTCGGTCCACGGTCGACTCCGCCGGGAGGCCGGCAAGGACGCGCCCCAACCAGTACCGCCCCTCGCTGAGCAAGCTGCGAGACAGCCAGAAGGGAAGCAGGCTGGCCCCGATGCGCAGTCCGAGGTCGGGACTGTCGGACACGCAGAACTCCATTGCCTCCCGCAGATTGGCTTGTTCTCGCTCGAGGCGTGCGATCCATTCCAGTTGGCGGGAGCTGATCCACTCGGCTTCCGCCTCGGCGGTCAACTGCTGATACCAGTCCCGGTGCCGTCGACGCAGTTCCGCAGATTCCCCGGTGGTGCCGAGCTTTTCACGACCGTACTCGCGCAGCGTCTCGAGCAGTCGAAAGCACACGGCCGATCCGGATTCCATCCGGATCACGACTGATTTGTCCACCAGGGAGCTCAGGACATCGAGCAGCTCCGACGATGCCGGTCCCGTACCACAGACCTGTTCCACCGCATCGAGTTCACAGCTACCGGCGAACACCGACAGCCGGGACCACAGCTGTTGCTCCTGCGGAGTGCACAGCTCGTAGCTCCAATCGATACACAGTCGAAGGGTCTGCTGACGCGACGGTGCGCCTCGGCTACCGCGAGTCAGCAGCCTGTAACGGTCGGTCAGCCGGGCAAGGATCTGCTCGGGCGACATTGCCCGCAACCGTGTCGCCGCCAATTCGATCGGCAGCGGCAATCCGTCCAGCCGATGGCAGATCCCGGCCACTGCGCGGGCGTTGTCCTCGGTGAGCTCGAATCCGGGCACCGCTGCGGCTGCGCGCTCGGCGAACAAGGTCACCGCGTCGTAGCTGGGCAGCCCATGCAGGGAGGGTGCTCGGTCGGGGTCGGGGACACCGAGCGGAGGAACCCGCAGCGTGGATTCCCCGCCGATGTCGAGGGACTCGCGGCTGGTGGCGAGAATCCGCAATCCCGGACATGTCTGCAGCAGCGTCTCGGCCAGACCGGCCACCCCAGCGACGATGTGCTCGCAGTTGTCGAGCAACAGAAGGAGTTCTCGCGACATCAGAAACTCCGTCAGCACCTCGATCAGTGGCCTGGCCGAGTGATCGCCCAACCCGAGGGAGGCGGCGACCATGTCGACGAGTAACAATTCGTCGCGCAGCTCGCCCAGCTCCACAAGCCACACTCCGTCTGCGTAATCTCGGCGCGTGGTGGTTGCGACCCGCAGCGCGAGACGGGTTTTGCCGACGCCGCCGATCCCGGTGAGTGTCACCAACCGGGACCTCGACAACAAGTTCTTGACTTCGGTTACCTCGTTTCGGCGGCCGACGAAGCTGGTCAGTTCCAGGCGAATGTTCGTCTTGGCGTCCCCTACGGTGTGGGCCGTCGTCAGGCGCTGCAGGACAGGGATTGGCAGTTTCCGCGGCGAGGACCTCGCGTCGCCGTGCAAGGCCATGTCGTCGACGGCGAACCCCTCGTGCAGCTGGATCGCACGGAGGTCGTCGCCGAGCTGGACGGCGGACGGGCGGTCGTGCGGATTCGCCGACATCGCCCGCTCGATCGTGTGCGCCACCCTGTCGGGGATTCCCTGCTCACGAAGATTCGGCACCGGCTGTGTCGTGATCCTCAGGAACTGGGCCACCAGTTGCTCATCGCTACGCCGTTCGAACGCGGCGTGGCCGGTGAGAGCGCAGAACAGCGTGGCCCCGAGGCCGTAGATATCCGCACTGTCGGTCGGCGGATCGCCCGCGAGCACCTCGGGCGCGGTAAATGCCGGCGACCCGGTCACCGTGCCGGTGGCCGTCTCGAATCCGCCGGAGACATGTGCGATACCGAAGTCGGCCAGCGCGGGTTCACCGTAGTCGGAGAGCAAGATGTTCGCCGGCTTCACGTCGCGATGCAGGATGCCGAGAGTGTGCGCGGTTTCCACCGCGCCGGCCAGCTTTACTCCGAGCCGCAGAACGTCGCCCACCGGTAGGGGACCGTGGTCGCGGATCCGCGCTTGCAAGGAGTCCTGCGGGTGATAGGGCATCACGATGTATGGGCGACCGGTGGCGGTGACACCGACCTGGAGGACGGGGACGATGTTCGGGTGACCGGTCAGCCGGCCCATTGCCTGTTGTTCCCGGAAGAACCGTGCCCGGTTCTCCTCGTCCAGGATGGCGGTGAGGACTTTCACGGCCACCGTTCGGTCCAGATCGGTCTGCACGCAGCGGTAGACGACGCCGAAGCCTCCGTGGCCGATTTCCTGGGCGTCTTCGAGCCCGGCGGCTTCTAGTTCGGCTGCGACTGGAGTGCTCACCGCGCGCTGCGTCCGGTACGGATCGGCGTCGTCCATCGGCTACGACGATTCACCCGATGCGCGACACCTTGGACAATGCGACACGGCGCTCACCTTACGAAAACGTCCTATCAGGTTATCGCTGCAAGGCTCGATCCGGGAGACCACCGGTCACGAGCAGGTGGTCAAGGAGGGCGCTCGAGGATTTCCGGCTCCGACTGTGGCGCAGAATACATCTTAGTGCTAAATTATTGAGCACTAAGGAACTACGCCTTCGGGTCGAGCTTGGGAGTGAGCGATGACAACAGACGCGGACACCGTCCCCATGATGGTGCGTCAGATGCGGGTCGAGTCCTCGGGCGTCGTCTCGCTCCGCCTCGAACGGCAGGACGGTGGCGCCGTCGACCGGTGGACGCCCGGCGCCCACCTGGACCTGCACCTGAACCGCGGCACCGTCCGTCAGTACTCCCTCTGCGGAGACCCCGACGACAAGACCGGATACCGCGTCGCGATCCTTCACGAGGTGACCGGCCGCGGCGGTTCCCGGCACGTCCACGAGACGCTGCGGCCCGGCGACAGCCTGTCGGTGAGCGCACCCCGCAACAACTTCGAGCTGCTGCCGTCGCCGCGCTACGTGTTCATCGCCGGCGGCATCGGCATCACGCCGATCCTCGCGATGATCGGCGAGGCCGAACGCATGGGCGCCGAATGGGAACTGCATTACGGCGGCCGCGCCCGCACGTCGATGGCGTTCCTGGACGAGCTGTCCGCGTACGGCGACCGCGTCCACGTCGTCACCGAGGAGGCCGACGGCATCCTCGACCTCCCCGCCGTCCTCGGCGCCGCCCGCGAGGAGACCCTCGTCTACGCGTGCGGACCCGAGGGTCTGCTCGGCGCGGTCGAGGGGTTCGCCGGCTCCTGGCCGGACGGCGCGATCCGGCTCGAACGGTTCAAGGCCAAGGAGGTCCCCGCCGACACCCTCGCCGGCGACCGTCCCGTCCGCGTGATCTGCGAACGATCCGGTATCTCGGCCACCGTCGCGCCCGACCGGACCATCCTCGACACCCTCGAGGAATCCGGCATCGACGTCCCCAGCTCCTGCCGCGAAGGCATCTGCGGGACGTGCGAAACCCGCGTCCTCGCCGGCACTCCCGACCACCGCGACTCCCTGCTCTCCAGCTCCGAGCAGGAGTCCGGCACCACCATCATGATCTGCGTTTCCCGCGCCCGCTCCGACGAGCTCGTGCTGGATCTCTAGAAGGGAAGAACCATGAGCCTGTATCTGCAACCACGCCAGTCCGGCGCGGCGCCCACCCCGTACGAACGGAAACTGGCCGGTGCGATCGAAGAGGTCTTCGGCACCGGGGTGCACCACCTGGAAGGCCTGGTGAAGGGGCTGAACGCCCTCGGCATCCACAGTCCCGGCGGCGAAGCCTGGACCACCGACACTTTCACGGACGAGATCCGACGGATGGGGGCCTGACATGGTGAACCGACTGCGCAAGGCGGCACTGACCGGCGACGAGATCTTCGCGACCGGGATGCGCGACCAGTGGCACGCGGTGTGCCCGTCCGACTTCGTCGCGCGCGGCGACATGAAGAAGATCCGCCGCCTCGGCGAGGACTGGCTGCTGTTCCGTCAGTCCGACGGCACCCTTCGCATGCTCGCCGACCGCTGCCCGCACCGCGGCGCCCCGCTGTCGCAGGGGCAGCACCTCGGCGACCGCGTCGCCTGCCAGTACCACGGGGTGCAGGTGGACGGCGGCGGCACCGTCGTCTCCGTCCCCGGAATGCCCGGGTGCAACCTCGAAGGCAAGCGGCTGGTGACCAGCCTCCCGGTGCGGGAAGTGGCCGGCGCCGTGCTCGCCTGGTTCGGCACCGACCCCGACGCCGAACCCGCACCCCTCGAACTGCCCGAGCGCCTCACCGACGAGGGCATCTCGCACTTCCTCTGCTACGCGGAGTGGAAGGCGCCGTGGCGGTTCACGCTCGAGAACCTGCTCGACCCGATGCACGGGGCGTTCCTGCACCGCGAATCGCATTCGATGTTCGGCGGGGAGACGTCCGCGAAATTCCGTATCCGCGAGACCGACCGTGGATTCTTCTTCGAGAAGACCGATCAGCGGGGTGTGAACTTCGACTGGGTCGAATTCTGCCGGACCGGCATCGACTGGGTGGACCTCGAGATCCCGTACCCGCCGACCGCGGGCCCGGGTGGGTCGTTCGGCATCGTCGGCATGGGGACCCCGATCGACGCCGAGACCACCGCGGTGTTCTTCTGGCGCTACCGCCGGGTCGAGGGCTGGGAACGCGACGTCTGGCGTTTCTTGTACCGCACGAAGCTCGAGGAGCGGCACTGGGTGGTGCTCGAGCAGGACCGCACCATGCTCGAGGCGATGGCATTCGACGCCGACCAGGCGGAGAACCTGTACCAGCACGACCTCGGCGTCATCCGGCTCCGCAGGCTCTACCGGGCGCAGGCCGAGGCCCAGGCGAAGTCGCTTCAGGAGGCGTAACGTCGCGCGGGTTGACTTGAATGAAATGTCAACTAAGAATGTGTGACGGCCGACACGTCGGGCGCCGGCCGGGGTGCGAGGAGGCGCGTGCGGTGCTTACGAACGGTGACGATCGAGGTCGGCTCGCGTTGGTCGAGGCGGCGGGGCGGTGCTTCGCCGAACTGGGATACGAGCGCACCACCGAGGCGGTCATCGCCGCCGCCGCCGGAGTGTCCGAGGCCGAATTCCGCGCCCGGTTCGCGTCCCGCGACGACGCCTTCCGTGCCGTCGCCGCGGAAGTGTTCGACACGTTCGTCGAGGCGCAGCGCATCCCCGTTCCGCCGGACGCGGACCCGCGCAGCGTCCTGCGCGCCGCCACCGCCGCGTTCATCGAGACCGTCTACAGCAGCGGCCGCCTGTTCACGATGATCGAGGACCGCGCGGCCGTCGACCCCGTGATCGGTGAACAACTCGAGGCGGCGCACAACCGGATCCTCGGCCGGTACATCCGGTTCATCGAACGACTCAATCAGGCCGGCATCGCGACGCCGTGCGCCGAACCCGCCCAACTCGCCCGGAAACTGTCCGAGGCGCAGTGGGCGGGTGCGGCGCGCCTGATCGGTGCGTCGCCCGACGAACAACGGCGGTTCATCGTGGAGATGACGGCGGCCTCCGAACGGTTCATCGGATTCGGTGAGGTCGCCGATCTGACCGCCCGCGCGGCCAGCTGAGCTTCGGCTCAGGCGGTGGGGGCCTGGTTCTCGACGATCGAGTGCTCGAGCTTGCGGAGCAGTCCCGCCAGTGACGCCTGATCGTCCTTCGACATCCCACTGAGGATCTGGGACTCGTTGGCGAAGTGGGCCTCCGCAACCTTGTTGATCACCCGCAAGCCCTCGTCGGTGAGTTGCGCGTGGACGATGCGACGGTCCTCCGCGTCCCGCTCCCGCTGCACGAGTCCCGCCTTCTCCAGGCGGTCGACGCGCAGCGTCACCCCACCCGTGGTGACGAGGGCGGACTCCGCCAGCTGTCCCGACGTCATCCGGTACGGCGGACCCGAACGCCGGAGCGCGGCCATGACATCGAACGACGCCATGTTGATGCCGTGCTCCTCGAACACCGCGGCCAACGACGACTGGTAGCGCAGATATGAACGATGCAGGCGGCCCAGCACTTTCAGCGGACTCACATCCAGGTCCGGCCACTGGTGGGCCCACTGGTCGACGATGTCGTCGACGGCATCGCGATCTGGAACGGGGCGTTGCGTCACCGGGCGCACCTCCTGAATCCTCGAGGGTCTCATCTGTTTAGTACCAAGATATCGAAATGAGCATAGGTGACGACGACGCGCCGCGGGTCCCCGCCGATTTCTCGGAACGGGGACCCGCGGCGCGGCCGGACGTCGGTGCCGTCAGCGGCCCGCAATCGCCGCGACGGCGTCGATCTCGGCGACGGCGCCGTAGGGGAGGCTGCTCACCTCGAGGAACGTGCGCGCGGGGCGCGGCTCGTCGAAGATGCGCTCGAACTGGCGGTTCGCCTCCTCGCGCAGCGACAGGTCGGTGACGTAGTAGGTGAGCTTTACGACGTCCTGCAGCTGTCCGCCGACGGTGGCGAGGCGATCGACCATGCGGTCGACGGCGGCGTCGAGCGCCTCGGTGCGGCCCGAGACGGCGGTGCCCTCGGCATCGACGGAGAGGGCGCCGGAGACGAACGCGAGTCCGCCTGCGACCACGGCCGGGCTGTAGGGGTGGTGGGCGGTGACTTCGGTGAGGGACATGGAGGCTCGCTTTCTCG
Organism: Rhodococcus opacus B4; assembly: GCF_000010805.1. Lineage (NCBI taxonomy): Bacteria > Bacillati > Actinomycetota > Actinomycetes > Mycobacteriales > Nocardiaceae > Rhodococcus > Rhodococcus opacus. The sequence continues at coordinate 4,176,648 of NC_012522.1, forward strand.
GTGGACTCCGGTCACTATATCTTAGCGCTAAACTAATTGACAGGGTTATGCGAATGAAGCTCCGCCCGACGGGTACTCGGCCCACATGTCACGTGCCACCAAACCCTCGGCCGCACCGTTCGTTCCGGACACCGTGGACCTCGACAAGCTGTCCCACGCGGCGGAGGGGTGCCGCGGCTGTGACCTGTACCGCGACGCCGGGCAGACCGTCTTCGGCGCGGGCAGCCGATCCGCGCGGATGATGCTCGTCGGCGAGCAACCCGGCGATCAGGAGGACCGCGCCGGCGAACCGTTCGTCGGACCGGCGGGCAAGCTCCTGAACAAGGCGCTCGACGCGGCGGACATCGACCGCGACCTCACCTACGTCACCAACGCGGTCAAGCACTTCAAATTCATTCCCGCCGAACGCGGCAAGCGCCGAATCCACAAGAAGCCGAATCGCACCGAGATCGTCGCGTGCAGGCCATGGCTGATCGCCGAACTGGCGGCCGTGCAGCCCGACGTCCTCGTGTGCCTCGGCGCCACCGCCGCGCAGGCACTGCTCGGACCGTCGTTCCGCCTCACCGAACACCACGGGGAGCTGCTACACCTCGACGGCGAGGTGGACGTCGACGTGGATCCGGACGTCTTCGCGACGATCCACCCGTCCGCCGTGCTGCGAGGACCGTCCGCCGTGCTGCGAGGACCGTCGGAGGACCGGGACGACGCATTCGACGCCCTCGTCGCCGACCTGAAGAAGGCCGCCGCCGCGCTCTGAGGACGAACAAGCCGAACTTCTGGCGCGACGGACCGCCGAGGACGAGATTGAGGGCATGACGAATTCGAACCAGACCATGACGGCAGTCTCCTACTCGTCCTACGGCGGTCCCGAGGTGCTCGAGACCCACGCCGTGCCGGTGCCCGAGCCCAGCGGCAACCAGGTGAGAGTCGCCATCCGGGCCGCCGGCGTGAACCCGATCGACTGGAAGCTGCGGTCGGGGTCGATGGCCGAGGTGATGTCCGTGCAGTTCCCGAAGATCCCCGGCAGCGAGGTCGCCGGCGTCGTCGACGCGGTCGGGCCCGACGCGACCGGCGTGCTGGTGGGCGACGAGGTGTTCGGCTGGTCCGACACCGGCGGCTACGCCGAGTACGCGCTCGCCTCGATCGTCGTGCCGAAACCGAAGGGGCTGAGCTGGACGGACGCGGCGTCCATCCCCGTCGCCGGCGAGGCCGCCACTCGGGGACTTCGGATCCTGAAGCTGAAGTCCGGTGAGACGCTGCTCGTGAACGGAGCATCCGGTGCGGTGGGAACGATTGCGGCGCAACTGGCGGTGGACGCCGGTGCCAGCGTGATCGGCACCGCCAGCGAAAAGCACCACGACGCGCTGCGCGAACTGGGCGTGACCCCCACGACGTACGGCGAGGGCCTGGCGGACCGGGTCCGCGAACTCGCCCCGAACGGGGTCGACGCCGTCCTCGACCTCGGCTTCGGCGGGCTCGACGCGGCGATGGACCTGCGCGGGGGCACCGACCGGATCGTGACGCTGTCGGACGGTGCCGCGTTCGGTCTCGGAATCACGTTCTCCTCCGGCAACGCCGGCGACCGGAGCGCCGAGACCCTGCGCCGGCTCGGCGCCCTCGCCGTAGCCGGGAAGCTGACCCTCCCGCCGGCCCGCACCTTCCCGCTCACCGAGGCCGCCGACGCCCAGCGTGCCGGCGAAAAGGGCCGAAGCCGGGGGAAGCTCGTATTGCGGCTCCGCCGCCCGTGAGTACTTATCAACCGCCCGACGTCCAAGTACTCACGGGTCATCCGGTGGTGGCCAGGGCTGCGGCGAGACCGAACGGCACCGCCATCACCACCACCTCGAAGATCGCGCGCCGCAGGGACTCTTCGGCAGTGACCCGGTGCGCCGCGGCCTGGACGACCCACGTTCGCCGCCACCACCAACCGAGCCCGAGCAGCGCCGCCAACGCCACCGCCTTGGCGAGCACGATGCGGCCGTAGCCGGTGTCGAACAGGGGAGTGATCCCGCCCAGCCGGACGGCTGCGTTGATGATCCCGGTCGCGGTCAACAGCCACACGCACCGCCACGCGACGACCGAGTACCGCGGCAGCCACGACGACCAGTCTCCACGCGAACGGAGCATCAGGCCGAGCGCCGCGAGGAGCCCGAACCAGACGGCGGCGGCCAGCGCGTGGACGACGTCGAGGACCGAGCCGAGAACCTGCTGCGACATGTGGCCGGTGATCGGCCGGGCCACCAGTGCGAGCGCCGCGACCACCAGCATCGGGACGGGGAGCCGGGCGTCGGGGCGGCGGAACGCGACCGCCGACCACCCGGTGGCCGCGACGGTGCACACGAGAACGGCGAGGTCGACGCGTCCCGCGCTGATCTCGGTCACGTAGGCGCCGAACCGCCCGACCGACAACTGCGACAACGCCAGGGCGTCCGCCTCGGCCGCCGTCATCGACAGCAGCACGGCCTCGGCGAGCATCCACGCGCCGGCGATCGCGGTCGACAACCGCCACAGTCGCTGGTCCCGGACGAGGGGACGGCTGTCCGCGCGACTCCACCAGCCCAGCGCGGCGAGCCCGAGGACCGCCGAACCGAGCACGAGGCACAGCGCCCGGACAGCGCTCGACGGTGACGGGCCTTCCGGTTGCGCCAACGCCCAGCCGCAGGCGACCCCGACGAGCGATGTGGGTACGGCGAACAGCAGCCACGACTGTCGCGCCGTACCCACCGCGCTCAGTTCTCGCCGCGAGGCTTGCGGAGGGCGAACCACAGTCCGCCGCCGAACACGACCACCCCGGCAACGATGAACGGCCACAGCGGAACTCCGCCGCTGCCGGATTCACCGGAGCTGTCGGCGGCGGCGCCCGGAGTGCCCGACCCCTCCTGGGTGAGCGTGAACGTGCGCGTGCCGCTCACCGGATGCCCGTCGGCGGAGGTCACGCGAAACGCGACGGTGTAGACGCCGGCCGGTCCCAGCTCGCCGAGTTCGGCGCTGACCGTGGGTCCCTCGACGACCGGGTCGCCCTTGGACCACAGGTTGCCGTCGGGGCCCACCACGGTGAGTGACGCGAACGATTCCTGCAGCGCCTCGTTGAACGTGACGCTGACCCGTTCCGGGCCGGACGCGATCTCCGCGCCGTTCTCGGGGGTGGAGCTGATCACGACGGAGTGGGCGAGAGCGGTGCCGGCGCCGAGCATGCTCGCGACCATCGTCAGGAGCCCGACCGCGATCACCTTCACCGACGTGAGGGTGGTGCGTCTTCTCATGATCGACGGCTCCGGACCATCGCGCCGAGACCGAGGGCCGCACCGAGCGCGCCCAGAACCAGGCCGATGCCGCCGAGCCAGCGGGCGGTGTCGTCGGTGCCGGACGCCGTCGTCTCGGTCTCCTCGGACGTCGTGGCGCCGCCGGCGTCGTGGCTGTGGTCTTCACCGCTCGCCGCGGCGAGGGCGAGGGTGGGGGCCGGCTTGTCGGGCTCTGCGCCGTCGGGTCCTTCCGCCTGATCCCAGTTGACGACCTCCCCGTCGCTGTACGTCTGGGTGGCCGGGAACGACACGTCTTCCTGTTCCGGCAGGGGTCCGGCGGACAGCTCGAACTGCTGGAACTGTCCGGGCGCGACACCGACTCCGGGATCGGCGGTCCAGGTCACGGACTTCGCGAGCTGGGACGTCGGGTCCTTCTCGACGACGGACGTCCATCCCGGCAGCGGTGTGGTGCGGGCCGACTTCAGGTCGGGAAGCGTGACCGTCAGCTTGGTGGTGGACGCCGTTTCGGACTCGGTGGGCACGCGGAACGTCAGGACGGAGTAGCCGCCCTGCTCGGCGCCGGGGGCGACGACGGTCACGTGGGCGGCGGCCACACCGGCCGCGAGAAGCATGGCGCCACCGGCGGCACCGGCCGTGAAAAGGGCACGGGAAACGAGGGAATTCATCGAAGGTCCTTTGGAAGGTCTGAAGAGAGGAGAGGCGAGAATCAGACCGGGACCGGGGGGCCGCGACGCGAAATGCTCGTGCGCAGCAGGGCGTCCACGGGATTGGCGGGACGGGCCGGGACGTGCGCCGTCGACGCCGCCGGAACGGGCTGCGGTTCGCCGCACAGAACCACCCGCCAGACGTGGACGAGGGGACCGTACAGCCTCTCGGCGTTCGCGATCAGCAGCGCACAGACCACGGTCGCGGCCGCGTGCGCGGCGAGCATCGGCACGGCGGGGACCGCGGAGTGCACGTGCGAGGTGAGCGTGAGCGCGAAGTGCGCGGCCACCTGGCCGGCGCCGAGGGCCCCCACGAGCGCGAGCGGTCCGTGGAGGCGTGCCGGCATCTGCGCGGTGACCGCGCCGACACCGCTGCACGTGACGAGCAGCAGGGTCAGAGCCGCCGATTCGGGAAGGCCGCCCCCGCCGATGCCGTGTGCCGCGACCGCGAGACCGGCGACGAGCGCCCCGACCGCCGACCCCCGAAGGGTGGCGGTCGCGGCGGGGCGGGTGGGGGACATCGAGGTGATCGGGTGGTTCAGCGCACGCCGAGGCGGGCGAGGAGGTCGGCTTCGACTCCGTCGAGTTCGGACGAGATGGCGTGATGGGCGGCCTTGCGGCGGGCCTGCGGCATCTGCTCGGCCGCGCGGACGGCGGTGTTGAGATCGGCGAGGCGGTCGCGGATGGCGGCGGCGAACTTCTGCGTCTCCGCGTCGTCCGGCTTCTGCCCGAGGATCTCCGTGGTGGAGCTTTCGGCGCCGGCGATGCGGGCGCTGAGCTTGGCGCCGTGCCCGGTGAAGTTGGCGAGCTGGTCGACGTCGACGCCCATCCGGTCGGCGCGGCGGGCATCGATCCGGCCGCGCACCACGGTGGCGGCGCGGTAGGCGATCGGCAGCAGCACCGGTGTCAGCAGTCGTGCGACACCGAGATACTTGCGGACGGCGGCGACCGTGAAACCCTTCTGGGCGGCGGCCTTCTCCTGTGCCTTCAACGCAGAAATCTGAGCCTTCTCGACCTTCTTCAGCGACTTCAGTTCGGCAGCCTCGAGCTTGCGCCCGGCAACGGCGGCCTGCTTGTCGCGCTTCCGTTCGTTCCGCGCGCTCAGCTTCGCCTCCACCCCAGCCTTGTGCTTGAGTGCCTTGGCTTCCGCCTTGCGGGTGGCTCGGGACTTACGTTTCTTGAACAACCCCATCGAAAAGACCCCTTTTCCTGGTGTTTCAGCGGAGCCCACGCTACCAACTGCATCCGGTGCTTCGGGATCAGCCTAGGGGAGCACATAATCTTCGTCATCGTGTGTTCCCATATCGGTCAGCAATCAGAACCCGGCACCTCTCCCGGAAAGGTGTCGGGGACGGTGATCGATGCCAGCGCCCTGACGCGGTGCCGTCACCGGGTGCACCTCGACGCGGCGTTCCCCGAACAACTCGCGGCCGCGCCGGAAGACCCGGGCGTTCGCCAACGTCAGGATGCCGCCGCCGCCAAGCGCGAGGACGTCCGCCGGATCCTGACCGAGCACGCACCGGATCGGTGGGTGCATATCGACGCCGAGCAGAGCCTGCGCCTGCGCGCCGAGGACACCCTCGCCGCATGCGAGGCGGGCGCGGACCGCATCTGGGGAGCCGTGTTCCCGCTCGACCGCGAGTCCGGCCGGAAGGCGCGCTGCGAGATCCTGCTCCGCGACGAGGACCGCGGCGGGTACATCCCGGTGATCGTCGTCAACCACAAGGTCACCGATCCCGGCCGCGGCGCGGTGACGTCGGGACTGTTCGAGTGGAAGCCGCAGGAGGACTCGACGCGGAAGCCGCGCAGCCAGGTCCGGGACCAGATGCGCGTCGCGCAGGTGTACCGGATGCTCGAGCGCCACGGGCTGGCGAGCCCGGCACTCGTGGCCGGTGCCATCGGCTACGGCTCCGACGTCATCTACGTGCACGACCTCACCACCATCCTCGACGACTACGACAAACGCTTCGCCGACCGGCTCGCCGTCGCCCGCGGGGAATCGGCGACCGTGCCGTCCCGGATCGGCGAATGTCGCTCGTGCCCGTGGTGGCCCGGATGCGAGGAACAGCTCACACAGACTCACGACGTGAGCCTGGTGGCCAACGGTTCCCGCGCCGACATGCTCCGCGACGCGGGATGCCACACCATCGACGAGCTCGCGGCGTGGGACCGCGAACCCCTCGAGGACTGGCCGCACGGCGCGTTCGAGGACGCCGTCGTCACTGCGAAGGCCTGGCTCGCGGGGGCGCCGCTGGTGCGACGCTTCCCCGAGATCCGGGTGACGCGCGCGGACGTCGAGGTCGACGTCGACATGGAGAGCTACCAGGAACACGGCGCCTACCTGTGGGGGACGCTGCTCAACGTGGACGGGGTGTCGGCGTACCGGCCGTTCGTCAGCTGGGATCCGGTGCCCACCCAGGACGAGGCGCGGTCGTTCGCGGAATTCTGGACGTGGCTCATGGCCGAGCGCGAAGCGGCGGCGCTGAGTGGCAGAACCTTCGCCGCCTACTGCTATTCACGGTCCGCCGAGGACAAGTGGTTGCTGGACTCCGCCCGCCGATTCGCAGGGGCACCCGGAATCCCCACCGAAGCCGAGATCCGCGAATTCATCGACAGCCCACAGTGGGTCGACATCTACCAGGCCGTCAGCGACCAGTTCATCTGCCCCGGCGGCAAGGGCCTCAAGAAGATCGCGCCCGTCGCCGGATTCCGGTGGCGCGACGCCGACGCCGGCGGCGAAGCATCGATGAGCTGGTACCGCGAAGCCGTCGGCTACGACGGCGAACCCGACCTCACCCAACGCGAACGACTGCTGCAATACAACGAGGACGACGTCATCGCCACGAAAGTGCTGCGCGAATGGATGTCGGATCGGGCCGAGAACGAGATCCCACTCGCCTCCGACCTCTAGGCTGCAAGACACGGCCCGAGACGGTAGGGGTGGTCAGGTGGAGGTGCCGAAGACATCCACGACGCTGCGGTTCGCGCTGCTCCTCACCGCCGCGGGTGGCTTCCTCGACGCATACACCTACATCAGCCGCGGCGGCGTCTTCGCGAACGCCCAGACCGGCAACGTCATCCTCATGGCCATCGACCTGTCCGAGCGGCACTTCCACGCCGCGCGTGCGCACCTGTGGCCGATCCTCGCGTTCATCGTCGGCGTCGCCTTCGCGCATCTGCTCAAGGGCGAACTCGCCCACAGCGTCTTCGACCACCCGATCCGGATTGCCCTGGTCACGCAGATCCTCGTTCTCGCCGCGGTCGGGTTCGTGCCCCCGGACGTCCCCAACGCGCTGGTCACCGTTTCCATCGCCTTCGTCGCGGCCATGCAGTTCGGTCTGTTCCGCACCATCGGGTCGCTGTCGTACATCGCCGTCGCCACCACCGGCAACCTCATGCGCTTCACCGAGTCGGCCTATGCCGCCTACATCGAGAAGGTCCCCGAATCGCGCCAGCACACCCGGGTGTACGCCGCCATCGTCGGCAGCTTCGCCGGCGGCGCCGTCCTCGGCGCGTACGCCACCCGCTACTTCGGTGGACCCGCCGCCTGGATCCCCGCCGGCCTCCTCACCGTCGCGCTCATCCTGTTCTACGTCGACGACGTGCGGCGCCGCCGCCCGTGAGCGGTTGAGGAGTCCAGGGACTCCTTACGCACGCACGGGCGGCGAAGCCGCAACCCCCAGGGAGAAGGCACCGACGATTTTCGGCGTGGACTTCTCGTAGAAGCGGTCCAGGTCCCGGACGTCGAATCCGGCGTTCGTCACCAGGGCGGGAATGTCGCGGGTGAGGTGGCAACCCCCGGCGACCGTCTTCTGGATCGGCTCGAGTCGGTGCTGCCACCGCTGGACATTCGGGTCGGGGGCGAGGCCGTGCTCGACGAAATGTAGTGTGCCGCCGGGCTTGAGGACGCGCCGGAGCTCCCGCAGTGCGGCGTCGACGTCGGGGATGGTGCACATCGTCCAGGTGGACAGCGCGGTGTCGAAACTGTTGTCCGGGAACGGGAGCGATTGGCCGTCGAGGCCGGACCTCTCGATCGGGGTCGTGGACGCCGCCAGACGCTTACCTGCCAGCTTCCAGCCGAGGTCGGCGGGTTCGACCGCGCTCACCGAATCGACGGCGGCCGGGTAGAAGGGGACGTTGAGTCCCGATCCGAAGCCGATCTCGATTACCCGTCCCTTCAGACCGGCGCAGACACGTCGCCGCGACGGCTCGGTGAACTTCACCCCGCAGCTGACGTTGACGAGCCGCGGAACGATCCGGTCCGAGTAGAAACCCATGTCAGCCCTCCTAGGGGCGCTTCGCGCCCTGTGCGCCTTTTTGGTAGCTGCAACAACCAGAAAGGCGCACGGGCGGCGGAGCCGCCTACCGCGGCGCCATGCGCAGAGCGCCGTCCATACGAATGGTCTCACCGTTGAGGTAGTCGTGTTCGACGATCATCTGAGCGAGTTGCGCGTACTCGGCGGGCTGCCCGAGGCGCGAGGGGAACGGGACCCCGGCCTCGAGGCCCTGGCGGTATTCGTCGGTGACGCCGGCGAGCATCGGGGTGTCGATGATGCCGGGGGCGATGGTGTTCACGCGGATGCCGAACTGCGCGAGGTCGCGGGCTGCGGGGACGGTCATGCCGTGCACACCGCCCTTGGACGCGGAGTAGGCGATCTGGCCGATCTGGCCCTCGAATGCGGCGACGGAGGCGGTGTTGATGACGACGCCGCGCTGTCCGGACTCGTCGACGGTGTCCGTCTTGGCGATGGCGTCCGCGGCGAGGCGCATGACGTTGAACGTGCCGAGCAGGTTGACGGTGATGACGGTGCGGAACAGTTCGAGGTCGTGCGGGCCCTTCTTCGACAGGATGCGGCCGGCCCAGCCCACGCCGGCGCAGTTGACGACGATGCGCAGCGGCAGCCCCGACTCGACGATCTTGTCGATCGCGGCCTGGACCTCGTCGCCGCTGGTGACGTCGGTAGCGAGGAGGGTCACGCCGTCGGGGACGTTGTCGCCGGCGCGCTCGATGGACTGCTGCAGGTCCAGTCCGAACACGGTGGCTCCCGCGTCGGCGAGACGCTTGGCGGTGGCGGCGCCGAGTCCCGAGGCGGCTCCGGTGACCAGTGCGGCGGTTCCCTGAATTTCCACAGTTCGCATCCTTCTCTCCCGGCGACCTCCATTGGCCGACCCTGGTGACCTGCACCATAACGCCCGCGCGGTGTGACGGCAGAGGGGAGGTTGAGGCGGTGGCGCTCAATGGCGGCGCCCGTCGGGAAGCGCTGGCGCGGACCGGCTCGGCCGAGCGCCTGTGTACTCGCAAGCCCCCTCTCCGTGAGTCCGACGAGGTCGAGAATCTGACGCGTTCCTCGCGTAACCCCTGCGTGGCGCGGTATGTGCCCAGTTGATGCGTCCACGCTGTCTGCAGGTCGCAGATATCGTCGGCAAGGCGGCCGGCAGCGGTCGAGAGATACGAGTCTTGGTAGGTTGTGCTCTCGCGCGATCAGGGGACGCGCGGAGGACGACCGTAGGGGGACGGATGACCGGGGATCGGCTCGAGCTCGAGGTGGATCGGGCCGCGTTGGTGCGGTGCATTGCCGCGTGCGACGTGCTGGCGGCGGACATGCAGCATCTGCGGGAGCGGGCGCGGCGCGAACTCGCGCCCGAGAGTTTCGGTCTCGGCGAGACCCATCTGCGGTCGGCGGCGGAATTGGCCGCGCGGTTCCGGGCGACGGCGATCGGCGGCCCGGGCGTCGCGGACGAGAATTCGGCGGTGGGGACGTTCACGGCGCACGAACGCTACGCCCTGGAGCAGAAGGCGAATTTCGAAGCGGCGCTGGCGCGGTACGACGAGCAGGACGCGGAGACGGCACACCGCCTCGGGCAACTCTGAATGCGCAGTTCTGCAGGGGAATGTCGAGTGGGGGGCTGCAGTTCTGCGCACTCGACGAGCGCACCCTCGTGGGTTTCAGTGAATCTTCGCCTGCCAGTCCGGCGGCACGCGGTCGGCGGGGCCGGGGACGGTCTGATCGACCGGATGATGTTGCGGCGGGGAGAGTTCGGGGCCTTCGAATGCGGTTTCGGTGGCGTAGTTCCAGAACCAGACCTCACCCGGTTCGAAGCTGCGCACCACGGGGTGCCCGGTGTGGGCGGCGTGCTTGGTGGCGTGCTGGGCCGGTGACGAGTCGCAGCAGCCGATGTGCCCGCACTGCGCGCAGCGGCGCAGGTGCACCCACCACCCACCGGCGGAGTCGCAGTCGGCGCAGCCCTCCCCACTCGGCGGGACGCTCGGGTCGATTCCGTCCAGCTCACCCATCTGAGACTCCTTCTGCTGATACGACTTCGGGTTCGATCGGAATGCGGACCTGGAACCGGGTGTCGCCCGGTTCGGACTCCACGCGTAGGTCGCCGCGGTGCTTCTTGACGACGATGCGCCAGGAGATGTCGAGGCCGAGCCCGGTTCCCTCGCCCACGGGTTTCGTGGTGAAGAACGGTTCGAAGATGCGCGACCGGATTTCTTCGGGCACGCCGGGGCCGGTGTCGCCGATCTCGATGAGGGCCATGTCGCCGTCGCGCCGCGTGCGGACGGTGAGGGTGCCGCGGCCGTCCATCGCGGCGACGGCGTTGTCGATGAGGTTGGTCCACACCTGGTTGAGTTCGGCGGCGTACGCGGGGATCTGCGGCAGCGAGGGGTCGTACTCCTTCACCACCGTGACCGAGTCGCCGATCTTGCGGCCGAGCATCACCAGCGAGCTGTCGAGGAGTTCGCGCAGGTCGACGCGCTGGTAGGGGGCGCGGTCCATCTGCGAGTACTGCTTGGCGGCGTTCACCAGCGTGGAGACGCGGGCGGTGGAGTCGGCGATCTCGTTCATCAGCAGTTCGGTCTCGAGGGTGTAGTTGAGCCAGCGGATCGCGCTCTCGACCATCGACTCGTCGTCGACGGAGGCCGCGATCCGCTCGAGCCACGGCACGTCGAGTCCGGCCTGCACGAACGTGGGCGCCAGGTCCCAGCCGCCCGAGACGCCGTGGTCGTCGAACCAGTCGCCGAGTTCGTCCTCGCGGTCGGATGCCTCGAGGGGAGTGAGCGTCGGCGCCTTCGCCACCTGTTCGGCGGCCTCCTCCTGCAGCCGGATCAACGTGGCGAGCGCCTGCCGGTCGTACACACCGGACGCGATGACGCCGAGCTTCTGCCGCATGTGCGATACCCGGTCGCGCAGCGACGCCGTCGCCCGGACCGCGGCCGCCGCCGGGTTGTTGAGTTCGTGGGTGAGCCCCGCGGACAGCGAACCCAGCGCGAGGAGACGCTCCCGCTGATCGACGACCTGTTTCGCGTTCTGGTTGCCGAAGAACAGCCCTTCCAGCAGGTGCACGGCCATCGGGAACCACTCGCGCATGAGCTGTCCGAACCGGTCGGCGTCGAGGACGAAGAACTTCGACGGGGCGGTGATCCGCATCGACGCGGTGTACGTCTGGGGGGCGCGGTCACCGAGGTACGACTGCCAGGCACCGGCGTACACGCCGCGCTGGGACGTCCGGTTGAACTCGATCTCCTCGCCGCCCGACAGCTTGCTCAGTACGATCTCGCCCTCGATCAGCACGTAGAAGCACGACGCGATCTCACCCTCCGCGTACACCGGCCCGGGATCGATCAGCTCGACGTGACCGTTCTCGCACAGCTGCTCGAGTTGGTGATCGGTGAGGTGCTCGAACAGGAACAGCGTCCTCAGCTCGGGCGGTTTGCACGGGATGTGGGTCATGGTCTACCCCGATCACGGTTGGCCGATGTAGCGGTGGACGAGCATCACGGCCATGGCACCTTCGCCGACCGCCGACGCCACCCGCTTCGCCGACTCGGAGCGCACGTCACCTGCCGCGAAGATCCCCGGGACGCTCGTCTCGAGGTGGTGGGGGAGACGGTCGAGGGGCCAGCCGCTCGGTGGCTTTCCGTCGACGACCAGATCGGGCCCGGACACGACGAACCCGTTCTCGTCCCGCGCGACGACGCCGTCGAGCCATTCGGTGCGCGGTGCGGCGCCGATGAACAGGAACAGGAACCCGGCGTCGACGGTGTCCTCGTCCCCGGTCGCGTTGTTGCGCAGCCGGACCTTCTCGAGGTGGCCCTCGCCCTCGACGCCGATCACCTCGGTGCACGGCCGGACGTGGATGCGCGGGTTCCGTTCGATCTGCTGGACGAGGTAGTACGACATCGAATCCTCGAGCGACTGCGCCCGCACCACGATGGTGACGGATCGGGCGCCCCGCGACAGGTAGACGGCGGCCTGCCCGGCGGAGTTGGCCCCGCCGACGATGTACACGTCCTGGTCGGTGCAGCGGGCGGCCTCGGTGACGGCGGAGCCGTAGTAGACGCCGCGCCCGGTGAGGTCGTCGACTCCGGGCGCGGGATGACGCCGGTAGGAGACGCCGGTCGCCAGGATCACCGTGTGCGCGTCGATGGTGTCGCCGTCTGCGAACCGGACGGTGCGCGCCGACCCGTTGACCTCGAGGGCCACGACGTCGCGGGTGGTGATCAGTTCCGCCCCGAACCGGGTTGCCTGTCTGCGGGCCCGCTCGGCCAGCTGCGCGCCGGACACGCCGTCGGGGAATCCGAGATAGTTCTCGATCCGTGAGCTCTGACCTGCCTGCCCACCGGTCGCCGTCCGCTCGATCAGCGCGGTGCGCAGTCCCTCCGAGGCGCCGTACACGGCGGCGCCGAGACCGGCCGGTCCGCCGCCGACGACCACGAGGTCGTAGAAGTTCTCCGACGGGTCGGTCCGGAGACCGAGACGCCTGCCGAGTTCGGTGTCGGACGGCTCGACGAGGCATTCGCCGTCGGCGCAGATCACCACCGGCAGGCGGCGGCCGTCCTCCCCGGCGGCGCTGAGCAACCGCCCGCCCTCCGGCTCGTCCGACATGTACCAGCGGTACGACAGCTGGTTGCGGGCCAGGAACTCGCGCACCTCCGACGACCGCGGCGCCCAGCGGTGGCCCACGACCTTCGTCTCCTCGGCGGGGTGGTGATCGGACGACGCCCACGCCTCGAGCAGTGCGTCGACCACCGGGTACAGCTTCTCCTCGGGCGGATCCCACGGTTTGAGCAGGTAGTGGTCGAGGTCGATGACGTTGATCGCCTCGATGGCCGCATCTGTGTCGGCGTATGCGGTGAGCAGCACGCGCCGCGCCAGCGGGTACAGATCCATGGCCTTCTCGAGGAACTCGATGCCGCTCATCGCCGGCATGCGGTAGTCGGCGAGGATCGCGGCGACGGGATCGCCCCGCAGCTTCATCTGCTTCATCGCATCGAGGGCGGACTCGCCGGATTCGGCGCGAATGATGCGGTACCGCTCGCCGTAGCGGCGCCGGAGGTCGCGGGCGACGGCGCGGGACACCCCTGGGTCGTCGTCGACGGTGAGAATCGCCGGCTTGCCGCTCGCTACGGGATTGTTCACGCACGCCCTCTCGTCCGTACAGAACTGCGAGGTACTCCAGGGCTTTCGAGTATTGCCCCGGCGCGCGCCTTTGTCGACCGTGATTCAGCGCTGGTGCTGCATCGGCGCGGTCTCCGCGGGAACGCCGCGCCGTCGTGACCAGGCAGCGCGGACCGCGGCGCCGGCCAGTGCCAGCACGACCACGGCGGCGCCGGCGATCGGGCCCGCGGGGTTGCCGGGCAGCAGACCCTCGAGCAGCAACCAGACGCCGAATGCGAAGAACAGCACTGCCGCGCCGACGCGGATGACGCTCTCGGGGAGGTGCTTGCCCAGCACGGCGCCGACCACGATGGCCAGGGCGTCGGCCGCCACCATGCCGACCGTCGAGCCGATCCACACGCCGATCGTGTCGTGGTCGGTGGCGAGGGTGATGGTGGCGAGCATGGTCTTGTCGCCGAGTTCGGCGAGGAAGAACGCGGAGGTGACGGCCAGGAACGCGGAGCGGGCGGCGCGGCCCGCCTTGAGTTGCTCGTCTTCGCTGAGGTTGTCGCCGCGCAGGGTCCAGGCGCCGAAGATCAGGAAGGCGAGGCCGCCGACGATGCTGATCGCCGCGGTCGGGAGCGCGACGCCGAGGTAGTGGCCGACGGCCACGGACACCAGATGGACCACGGTGGTGGCGACGGTGATGCCGGCGATCACGACCCACCAGCGGTAGCGCAGGGCGAACGTCATCGCCATCAGCTGAGACTTGTCGCCCAGTTCGGCGACGAAGATCACACCGAAACTCAGCAGAGCGGCGGTAAGCACGAGCATCCTCCTCCAGGCGGTCGGTCGGAGGATGACAGGTGGATTCCTCCGGCCTGGCAAACGCGGGTGCGTCTGCCCGGCCGAAGGTCTCGCCCACCGGCACCGGATTCGGTGACGGTTCGCCAGGCCGGGTCCGGTGCGGTGACGCAACGAGCCAGTATGTCGACACAGGCGATTGGGGGCTACTCCCCTTCGATGCCCGTAACGTTAGCGTGACCTATTCGAAAAGGCAAAGGCAGCAGTAAGTTTGGGGCACCGACCGCGAAAATTTCGGTATCCCTCACGAGGCCAGCAGCATGGCCAAAACGGCGGTGTCGGGATCGCTGATCGGGTCGATGCCGACCCGGCTGACCATGGACGTCACCGTCCCGTCCGCCTCCGCCTCCACCCACGCCGCCCGGTGCTCGAGCCCGAGATGGGGAAGTCCCGGCAGCAGGACGCACCCCGAGGCCGCGCCCGCGCACTCGGGGAGCGACGGCGTGGTCTCGGACGGTGGGTGCAGCATCATCAGCGCCGGCGGCTGATGATCCGCGAACCGGCCCGGAGCGAGCGCGAACTCCCCGAGGACGGTGCCCTCGGCCACCACCAGGCCGACCGTCTCGGGCTCGGGTTCCTCGGGCAGGTCCTCGTGCGCGCCGAAGACCGTGGTGGTGTGGAGCAATCCCGGAACGCACGCCACCCGCACGGCGAGCGCCAGGAGCTGAGCCCATTCCTTGGTGGTGTCGGGCCAGCGCCCGGAAATGACGAATCCCCGCAAAGTACCCGCGGCCTGGAAGGGCGAGATGCCGATGTAGCCGTCCCTGTTCATCTCTGCCTCCTCGGTGTGATGACACGCTGCGAACACGCCTGGTTCTGCACACCTCGTTGGGTACTTGAAGGATGCGCCCGACAATGCCTGGCACACAAGAGCATGTGAGTGCTAATCGTCCCTGGTGAACGCAAATACGCTCACGGATGAACGGCATCTGACGGTTCGGCGTACAGAAAACTGCCAGCTTTACTGCAGGTTTACTCGAGGCGCGGCGGTTGAGGTGGGAGAGTCCACCGACGAAAGGCCGAAAGTATGGGACCGTCCGCGCCCGAACCGGAAGCATCCGGATACCTGAAGACTGCCAGCGCGCTGCATGCGTTCAACCGCTACGAGATCAAGTACCTCGCCCAGGAGTCGAACGTCGCCCGCCTCCGCGCGGCACTCTCCGCGCACATGGCGTCCGACGAATTCTCGCCGGTGGGCGGCTACCCCGTGACGAGTCTCTACTACGACACCCAGAATCTGCGCTTCTACTGGGAGAAGATCGAGGGCCTGAAGTTCCGCCGCAAACTGCGGGTGCGGCTGTACGGTCCGCCCGCGGAGGCCACCGCCGAGACCCCCGTCTACGTGGAGATCAAACAGCGGGTCAACCGGGTCACCCAGAAACGCCGGATCAAGCTGCCGTACTCGGATGCGATGCGGCTGTGCAACGCCCGTCGGCCGATCGACCACGACGAGTCCGCCCGGCCCTTCGTGAACGAGGTCACGATGCTCGTCGGCAACCTCGACCTGTGCCCGACTGTCACCACGGGGTACCTCCGGGAAGCGTTCGTGGGCACGGACGCCGATCTGGGGCTGCGCGTCACGATCGACCACCGGGTGCACGGGCGCGACCGCGACTTCCACTTCGCGGCACCGGCCGAGAACCGCTTCATCATTCCGCCGCACCTGTGCATCGTCGAGATCAAGGCCAACGAGCGGGTGCCCTACTGGGTCACCGATCTCACCGCGCGACTGGACATGTCGGTGGTCCGGGTCTCGAAGTACTGCCAGAGCGTGGAGGCCTTCGGGCTCGCTCCCCGATCCTGTCTGCACGTGCCCGACGAGCTCTTCCCGTCCCCGGCCGACCACGGCCGTACCCTCGCGAAAACAGGAACCCCGTCATGAATTTCGATCTCCAGGATCTCAGCGGAACGTTCTCGACGTTCGACATCGCCGTCTCGCTCGCGCTGTCGTTCGTGCTGTCGGCGATCATCGGATACGTCTACCGCCTGACGCACAAGAACGTCTCGTACAGCCAGTCCTACGTCCAGACTCTCGTGATGGTCGGCATGGTCATCACTCTGATCATGCTGGTGGTCGGTTCCAACATCGCCCGCGCGTTCGCGCTCGTCGGTGCGCTGTCGGTGGTGCGATTCCGCAACGCGATCAAGGAAACCCGCGACGTCGGGTTCATCTTCCTGGTGATGGCGATCGGCATGACGACGGGCACCCGGTTCTACGTGCTCGCCATCGCCGCCACGGTCGCGATCTGCCTCGTGCTGGTCCTGATGAGCCGGTTCGACATGTTCAAGCTGGACGTGCAGCGTCAGGTGGTGAAGGTGCAGGTGCCGCCGGAGGCCGGATACACCGCCCTCGTGGAGGACGTGCTGATCGAATACACCAAGGAGTTCGAGTTGGTGAGCACCGAGTCGGTGCGGTCGGGCGCGCTCACCGAGCTGTACTACACGGCGCGGCTGAAGCCGGGCAGGAAACCGGCGGAACTGATCTCGGCGCTCAGCGGGGTCAACACGGGCCAGCGGGTCACCGTCCTCACCGGTTACGACCAAACCGACATCTGATGCGCCGCAGACTCGTCCACCGGCTGCCGACTCCGCTCCGACAGCACTGGAAGATCCTCGCCGCCTTCCTCGCGTTCGTGGCGGTAGCGGTCGGTGTGTTCGGTCAGGCGCGGGTGCGGCCGTACATCACAGGCGACGCAACGGTCATCGCCTCCGACATCACCGAGAACGTCGCCGGGTCGGTCGATTTCTTCGACACGGGGACGTCGCACGACGTGAGCATCGAGTACTCGCAGTCCGACTACGACGACATGATCGCCGCCTACCGGGACGAGGGCGAGAAGAAGTGGATCACCGCCGACATCACGATCGACGGCACCCTCGTCACCGACGTCGGGGTGCGGCTGAAGGGCAACTCCACCCTGATGGGGCTTCGGGGGACCGGCGGCGGGCAACCCGGAATGCCGGAGGGGCGGGAACCTCCCGCGGGAATGGACGGGGGAATGGGGACGCCTGCGGGCGGAGGTGCCGGCGGCGGCATGGTCACGCTGTCGGCCGACGACCCGGCGTCGCTGCCACTGCTGATCAGCTTCGACAAGTACGTGTCGGGGCGGGCGTACCAGGGGATGACGCAGCTGTCGGTCCGGCCGGGCTCGCCCGTGCTGAACGAGGCGGTGGCACTGTCGCTGACCGCCGAATCCGGTCAGCCCACCCAGCGGTACGCCTACACCACGTATTCGGTGAACGGGTCGCCGACGCAGACCCGGCTCGTGCTCGAGCACCCCGACGAGGGATACGCGAACTCGCTGTTCGACAGTGACGGCGTCCTCTACAAGGCCGATGCCAACTCGAGTTTCACGTATCAGGGTGACGACCAGACCACCTATGCGGATCAGTTCACCCAGATCAACGCCGAGGGCTCGCAGGACCTGCAGCCGATCATCACCTTTCTGAAATGGCTGGACGGTGCGTCCGACGAGCAGTTCGATGCCGAACTCGCCGACCGGGTGGACGTCGCATCCTTCGCCCGGTACGTCGCCACCCAGAATCTGCTGGTCAACAGCGACGACATGGCGGGCCCGGGCAAGAACTACTACCTCTGGTACGACCTGGGGACGAAGAGGATCTCCGTCGTGTCCTGGGATCTCAACCTCGCGCTGAGCGGCAACTCCGATGCGGGCCCGCACGACTCGATCGGGATGGGCGGCGGTGCCAGACCGGGCGGCGGCGTACAGGAAGGCGGTCCCGGCGGCATGCCCGGTGGTGAGATGCCCGGCGGTGACATGCCCGGCGGCGGACGTGGCGGGAACGCGCTGAAGGAACGATTCCTGGCCTCGGAGGCGTTCACGAGCGTGTACGAGGACGCCTACCGCGATCTCTACGCCCAGCTGTTCGGGAGCGGCCGGGCCACCCAGATCCTCGACGAGATCGCGCAGACGGTACCGATATCCGACGGGCTGAGCGAAGAGAAACTCGCGTCGGAGGTCGGGAGCCTGCGTGCGCGGTTGCAGGCCCGCGCCGACGGACTCGCCGCGAACGACGTGATCGCCGCCGGGTAGAGCTCTCAGAGAATCCTCAGAATCGTCACAATCTGCCGCTACGAAAGGCACCTATCCTCACCGGAATGACCTCTGAGCGCGCACGGAATTCCGCGAATCACGCCCGAACCGAGTCGACGCGAAAGGTCCTCACACCGCGGCGGGTCGCCGCGGCCGCCATGGCCGGTCTGGTGCTGGTATCCGCCTGCGGGCTCGGATACGTGTTCTTCGGCGACGGCGCGGCGGACAGCCGGACGGTGGCGATCGTCAACACCGACGCCGGCGCGACGGTCGACGGAAAACCGGTGCGGGCGAGCGACACCCTGATCGAGAAGCTCGAGGCGAACGAGGCCTTCGACTGGCAGGTGGTCGACGCGGGCGCCGCCGCGGGCGGCGACTGGTTCGCCACGGTGACCGTGCCGGAGGATTTCAGCGAGGCCGTCTCCTCGGTGTGGGGCGCGAAGCCGCGGCAGGCGACCCTCGACCTCGACGTCGCGGGTTCCGACTCCGCGGCATCCGAGGAATTGTCCGGGGTGGTGTCCTCGCAGATCGGCGCGGACGGCATCACGGATCTGCTGGCGGATATGTCCTCGTCGCGGACGCGGTTCCAGCAGGCGGGAATGACGGCCGGGTTCCTCGCGGCCGGGACCGCCGCGGCGGACGATGCGGCGCAACAACTCACCGAGGGCGCCGACACTCTTCTCCCGTATCTCGAGACGGCGCGAGCCGGCTCGGTGCAACTGCTGGATGTGGCCGATCAGGTGGCAGGCGTGGTCGGCGAGACGACGGGAACTGCAAACAACCTTGCGGACCGGCTGAGCGCGCTCGGGCTGACCCTGGGTGAGGCGAACGACAGTGCCACCCAGATGCGCACCAGGATCGACGACGCGATCCGCGTCCTCGACGGCACTCCCGTTGCACCGGACGTGGTCCCGTCGCTCCGGCAGGTCGGTGCCGACCTGGACCTGCTCTCCTCGCAGCTGGGTTCGGTGCCCGGTCTGCTCGGCGGACAGGTCGGCCCCGACACCGACCTCGGCGAACTCGTGCGCGTAGCGATGGGTCAACTCACCGACGCCAGCAATCAGCTGAGCAGCGGTGCACGGCAACTGAACGACGGCATCGTCCCGATCGCCGATCAGGCGCCGGCGATGCTCGAGGGCGCCACCTCGCAGATCGTCGACGGGTTCGCGAAGCTGAAGACGCTGTCCGGGCAGCTGTCCACCGACCTCAACAACGGGGTCACGGCGATGCCGGTGCGGACGGCGGCGCAGCAGAACCAGTTGGCGACGGTGCTCGCCGAACCGGTCGCGGTGAGTCGCACCGTGTCCGCGCCGACACCGATCCTCACCGCCGAGCACCTCGCCGTCGGCTTCGGGATCACCACGGTGCTGCTCGCGGGCGCCGTCGTGTGGATGGGACTGCGGCGCAGGGCCTGACCGTCAGCCGGCGTCCTGGATGCGACGCCACGGCGCGGCCTGCTCGAGTTCGAACGCCAACTCGAGCAGGGTCCGCTCGTCGCCGTGGTCGGCCGAGAAGTGCGACGCCAGCGGAAGACCGCGGGACGTCTCGTGCATCGGCAGCGAGATGGCGGGCCCGCCCGATGCGTTGTTCAGCGGCGTGAACGCCGTGTAGGCGATCAGTTTGTCGAACAGTTCCTCGAAACCCTGTGCCGGCGAGAGATATCCGAGCTCGGGAGTGGTGTGGGCCAGGGTCGGGGACAGGATCACGTCGTACTTCTGGAAGATCTGCGCGTACTCGCGGTACGTGCGCCGCAACCGGTACAGCACCCGCGGCGTCTTCGCGATGTTCTTGCGGTACATCGCGGCGAGTCCGCGGGTCAGGTTGTCCGTGGCGTCGCGGTCGAAGTCCGGTCCGAGCATCCGCTTGCCGTTGCCGGAGATGACGAACGACAGGAATCCCCAGTAGATGCAGAAGTCCTCGACGAACGAGGTGCCCACCGGCATCGGGCACTCCTCGACGTGGTGCCCGAGGTCCGCCAGCAGATCGGCGGTCGCGTGGACCGACTTGCGGGTTTCGTCGTCCGTGCGGGATGCGGTGACCGAGTCGACCACCACCCCGACCTTCAGACGGGTGCTGCTCGGCCCCTCGACCAACCGGATGGGCGGCAGCGCGGGATTGCGGTAGTAGCGTTCGGCGGCCGCCATCCACCGCGCGGTGTCCCGCACCGAGCGGGTGACGGCGCCCTGCGCGATGATCCGGATCGGCAGCGTCTTGTCCATGGCGTCGGGGACCGTCCGTCCGCGGGACGGTTTCAGGCCGACCAGTCCGCAGGCGGCGGCGGGGATGCGGATGGATCCGCCACCGTCGTTGGCGTGTGCGATCGGCACCACCCCCGACGCGACGAGCGCCGCCGAACCACCGGACGACGCTCCGGGTGAGTACGCGAGATTCCACGGATTGTGCACGGGTTCGGCGTCCATGAACTCGGTGGACGCACTGAACCCGAACTCCGGCAGCCGGCTCTTCCCCAGCGAGAGCAACCCGGTGGACAGGTACTGCGTGACGAAGTCGCTGTCGGCCCGGGCCGGCTTCGCGGCGAACGCGACGCTGCCGTGCTGGGTGGGCTGGCCCGCGACGTCGACGTTGTCCTTGACGACGGTCGGCACTCCCGCGAAGAGGCCCTCGTGCGGGCGGTCCGCCTCCGTCAGCGCGCGGTCGAAGTCGGCGAACGCCAGGGCGTTCAGCGCGGGCCCGACCGACTCCGCGCGCGCGATCGCCGCCTCCGTCACCTCGCGGACCGACACCTCGCCGGCGGCGATCCTGGCCGCGAGGCCGGTGGCGTCGAGGTCGCCGAGTGCGTCGTCGCGGAAGGCGTGGACGACGGTGTCGTCCCGGGCGGGATTGCTGGACTCGGTCACTTGTGAAGCCTATTGGACGCTCGGCCTGATCGGACGGGATTCCGGTCCCGAAACGAGCACGGGCGCCCGGAACATGTCCGGGCGCCCGTGGCTGCGAGAAGCGAGAACTAGACGATCAGGCCCGCGGTCTGGGTGCGTGCCTTCTCGAAGCGAGCGGCGACGTCCGCCCAGTTGACGATGTTCCAGAAAGCCTTGACGTAGTCGCCCTTGACGTTCTGGTAGTCGAGGTAGAAGGCGTGCTCCCACATGTCCAGGAGCAGCAGCGGCGTGAGGCCGATCGGGATGTTGCCCTGCTGGTCGTACAGCTGGACGATGAGCAGGCGCTGGCCGATGGAGTCCCAGGCCAGGATGGACCAGCCGGAGCCCTGAATGGCGTTGGCGTTGGCCGAGAAGTGGTTGCGGAACGCGTCGAAGCCGCCGAACTGGTCGTCGATCGCGGCCGCGAGCTCACCGGTCGGCTTGTCGCCGCCGTCCGGCGAGAGGTTGTTCCAGAAAACGGTGTGGTTGGTGTGGCCGCCCAAGTGGAAGGCGAGGTTCTTCTCGTGCAGGTTGACCACGGCAGGCAGGGTGTCGGACTCGCGGAGCTCGGCGAGCTTGTCGAGAGCCGTGTTGGCACCGGTCACGTACGCGGCGTGATGCTTGTCGTGGTGCAGTTCCATGATCTTGCCGGAGATGTGCGGCTCGAGAGCTGCATAGTCGTACGGGAGTTCCGGCAGCGTGTAAACAGACACGAGGGTCCCTTCATCAACGGGCTGTGAGCCCTGGTGTGTTCCGGGTGCCGACGGCGCGTGGGCACGCGCCTGACACCCGCCTGTGGCGAATCGTTCTCGGGTATATACCCAATCTCATTGGTACACCCTGCGCAACAGTTGGGGTCACGGAGTGATTCCCGGAAAAGAAAGTTCGGGCACCCGAAAAAACCCTCGCGCGGCGACACTGAATGTCGTGAGAATTCGTCCGAGCGGTGAACGGAACCTTAAGCTGACGCGATGCCTTCGCTGACACCTGTTGCAGATTCGCATGCGGCCGCGCCGCGTGTGGAGCTCACGGGCGCGAATCTGCTCCGCTTTTTCGCTGTTCTGGCCGTGATCTACTCGCACATCTCGTTCTATCTGATCGACGACCTCGGAACCGGATGGTGGTTCATCGACGTCGTCTATCAGATATTCATCGAGCGGGGCGGACTCAACCAGCATTTGTCGTTTCTCGGGGTCGCCGTCTTCATGATGCTGACCGGTTTGCTCATCACCCGTTCGGCCATTCGCCACGAGCCCGGACATTTCCTGTTCAATCGACTCGGCCGCATTCTGCCCGCATTCTGGGTGGCCGTCCTCGCCGCGATCGTGCTGGTTCGCCTGGGCATCAACGGCATGTTCAGCGGCCAGGACGGTGTGTCCAACGTCGACGCCGCGCTGAGTTTCGTGCTCGGCGGGTTCTTCCTCAAACCGGAGGTCGCGGTGCTCGGGGTCACGTGGACCCTCGCCGTGCAGATCCTATTCTACTTCGCCTGCGTCGCCGCGCGTCCCGTTCTGCGCACCCTACCCATCGCGATGCCCATGGCCGGCGCCTCGATCTGCGCCCTGATCCTGCTCTACAACCTGTACGCGCCGCAGCCGTACACGGTCCCGATGCTGTCGAAGATCGCCGCGACGCTGCCCGCGGTGTTCCTCGGGCAGATCATCTACCTCGGCTGGGCGCGGCTCGCGGACTGCCGGTGGATCGTCGTCGCCGGGCTGGCGCAGGTCGAGGTGATCCGCCTCGCTACCGACTTCCGGGTGTACTGGGCGGGCGATCACTACCTGTGGACGTTCGCCGTCGTCACGGCGGGTGTCGTGCTGGTGGGCCGATACGACGGGCCCGCCGCGCACTGGGCCGTCGTGCGGTGGACGGCGACGCGCAGTTACGCGATCTACCTCGTCCACACCCTGATCCTGTACCGGGTGTACGAGCACACGGTCGGCTCGTTCGGTGAGACCGGTGCCGTCATCGCGTTTCTGGTGGTGACGGCGCTGGTGTCGGAGGCGCTCTACCGGTGGGTGGAGATACCTGCGACGGGCTGGGTCACCGCCCGCGCCGAGCGGATGCGCACGCAGTCGGCGCTCGTCCGTGAGACCACTCCGGTACCGCGCGTAGCATCGAATCATGTCTTGGTACGACGAGCTTCTGGGTCGAGCAGCCGCTAAGTCCGTGATGGTCACCGCCGAGGACGCCCTCCCCGGACGTAGTCAGCCGATCCCGGTCCCGGCGACGCACTTCGTCAACGGCCACCCCCTGAAACCCCCGTTCCCCGAGGGCCTGCAGACCGCGGTGCTGGGCATGGGATGTTTCTGGGGTGCCGAGAAGGAGTTCTGGCAACTGGACGGCGTCTACACCACCGCGGTGGGGTACGCCGGCGGTTACACGCCGAATCCCACGTACGAGGAGACCTGTTCGGGACGCACCGGGCACACCGAGGTGGTGCTCGTGGTCTTCGATCCGAAGGTGATCTCGTACGCCGAGATCCTCAAGGAGTTCTGGGAGAACCACGATCCCACGCAGGGCATGCGGCAGGGCAACGACCAGGGAACGCAGTACCGTTCGGCCATCTACACGATCGACGAACAGCAGGTGGAGATCGCCGAGGCCACCGGTGAGGCCTTCGAGAAGCGGCTCGCCGAAGCCGGATACGGGGCGATCACCACGGAGATCGCCCCGCTCACGCAGTTCTACTACGCCGAGGACTACCACCAGCAGTACCTCGCGAAGAACCCCGGCGGGTACTGCCCCGTGCACGCCACCGGCGTCAGCTGCCCCGTCGGCCTGCTGAAGCAGGACGAGGTCCCGGCACAAACCGACATCCTGCCGCCCTCATAGGTCAACCACGGGTCGCGGACCACGTGAGCACCGCGGACGCCGCGATGGCGC
Organism: Rhodococcus opacus B4; assembly: GCF_000010805.1. Taxonomy (NCBI): domain Bacteria; kingdom Bacillati; phylum Actinomycetota; class Actinomycetes; order Mycobacteriales; family Nocardiaceae; genus Rhodococcus; species Rhodococcus opacus. The sequence goes on from NC_012522.1 coordinate 4,200,679, forward strand.
TGACGGTGCGCACGTGGTTCCACCCAGTCCATCCCGAGACGTAGTCGCGCCAGAAGTCCGCCGAGCCGGCCGCGGTGGGATCGATGGCGTCCAGCGCGTTGTTGTGCGGCACGTGGTAGACGATGGTCAAGACGATCCCCACCAGATACAGCGCGCACGCGATCACCGCGTACACGGCCGAACCGTCGTGCCGCACCACGCTGACGATCACGAGCGCGATCGACGTCAGTGCGGTACCGAACAGCGCCGTCATGAACCAGAAGTTCGGGGCCTCACGATTGATCGACTGCATCGCCGAGATGCCCTGAGCCGGATCCAGGCGTCCGAGCCCGGTCATGATGAACGTGGAGAACGCAAACATCACGCCGCCCACCACTCCGGCGCCCACCGCCGTGACGATCGTCAGATAGCGCTCCATGATCACACCCTCCAGGCCCCGGCCGCCGCTGCGGCGCGGACGTACTCGGTGAAGTCGCGGGGCGCCCGGCCCAGTGCGCGTTCCACCCCGTCGGTGAGCGAGGCATTGCGCCCGTCCAGCACCTCGTCGAACAGGTAGGCGAGCAGGCCGATCGCGTCGGACGGTACCCCCCGTTCGGTCAGCGCCGTCGAATACTCTTCCGAAGGCACTGGTGTGTATCGGATTTCGCGACCCGATGCGTCCGAGATCTCGGCGACGGCGTCACCGAAGGACAGCAACCGCGGTCCGGTCAGTTCGTACAGTTCGCCGGCGTGGCCGTCCCCGGTCAGTGCCGCGACGGCGATCTCGGCGAGATCGTCCGCGTCGACGAAGGGCTCGAGCACGTGCCCGTCGACGGGCAGCGCGAGGTCGCCGGCGAGCAACGAGTCGAGCATGAAACTTTCGCTGAAATTCTGGCTGAACCAACTGGACCGCAGGATCGTCCACTCGGCTCCCGCCTTGCGGATCGCGAGTTCGCTGCGTTCCGCCTCGGTTTCGCCGCGACCGGAGAGCAGGACGAGTCGCCGGGCGCCGTTCGCGACGGCCAGGCCCGCGAACTCCTCGACTACCTCCGCCGCTCCCGGCACCGCGAGATCCGGGTAGTAGGCGATGTACACCGAGGTGATTCCGTCCAGGGCCGGGCGCCAAGTGTCCCTGTTCGCCCAGTCGAACGGGGGCGTGCCGGAGCGCGAACCGCTCCGGGCGGGCACGTTTGCGGCGGCGAGACGGGCGAGGACGCGGCTGCCGACCTTGCCGGTTCCGGTGAGGACGAGGGTGTGCGGTGTCGTTGTCATGCCTTCAGTCAAGACGGCTGCAGTGAGACTTTCCATGGTTGAAACCCGCCGATCCATACGCAAGCGTCTATTCTGGGCGGTGTGGATCCCCTCGCTGGTCTCATAAGTGGTCCCCGCGCCGCCGGAGCGTTCGTGCTCCGCTCGATCATGGAACCGCCGTGGTCGCTGCAGATCGACGACCACGCGCCGCTCAGCCTCGTCGCGATGGGCCGTGGCGAGGCCTGGATCCTTCCGCACACCGGCGAACCGGTGCAGCTGACCGAAGGCGACGTCGCGATCATCCGCGGACCCGAGCGGTACGTCGTCGCCGACCACCCGGACACCCCGCCGCACGTGATCATCAACCCCGACCAGAGTTGCACGACGCTCCGCGGTGAACCGCTCGCCGAGGCGATGGACCTCGGCGTGCGCACCTGGGGAAACAGCGCGAACGGGCGCACGGTCATGCTGACCGGGACCTATCAGACCCCCGGAGAGATCAGCCGGAGACTGCTGTCCGCGCTCCCCGAACTCGTCGTGCAGCGCCGCGCCGACTGGGACTCCCGGCTCGTCACGCTCATGCACGACGAAGTGGTGCGCGACGAGCCCGGGCAGGAAGCGGTCCTCGACCGCCTCCTCGACCTGCTGCTCATCGCCGTGCTGCGCGCTTGGTTCGCGAGGCCGGCGGCCGAAGCGCCATCCTGGGTGCGGGCGCAGGCCGACCCGGTGGTCGGCAAGGCGATGCGGATCCTGCAGAACAACCCGTCACGCCAGTGGACGGTGGAGTCGCTCGCCGGGGAAACCGGACTGTCGCGGGCCGCCCTCGCACGCCGGTTCACCGAACTCGTCGGCGAACCGCCCATGACTTTCCTCGCGGGATGGCGGCTGTCGCTCGCCGCGGATCTGCTTCGCGAACCCGACGCGACCGTCGCATCGGTGGCGCAGCGGGTGGGGTACGGAAGCGCATTCGCGCTGAGTGCGGCATTCAAACGTGTGCGTGGAGTGAGCCCCAAGGAGCATCGTGAGATGGCGGGGAGCGGATGAGTGTATTACGGCACAGTGCCCAATAACACACCGGATCGACTTGATCTTGTTTGCCTTGCGTACGACCCTGGATGGTAGGGAATTGTCGGCGAGAGGACCGGATCCGGAATGTGGAACAACTCTCCAGCACGGGGGCTGCGTAAGCGGTCGGCTCGTCAGCGGCACAACCCGCTTCTCCGGCGCTCGGACCGGATCGAGAACATGCTCACCCTCGCGGTCGTGGTGCTCGCCTTCGCGATGCTGCCCCTCGCCATCCTCGTGGGCGCCCGGACCATCGACAGTCAGCTGACGCTGGCGGAGAAGCAGGTCGCGGACTACCGCACCGTCACCGCCACCACGGTCGCCGACTCCACCGGCGTGTCCGTCACCTCCGACGTCGCACCGTCGGGCGTCGACACCGCCCCCGCCAAGTGGACCTGGGGTAACGAAACCCGGCACGCCGACATCACCGTCGACCCCGCCACCCCCTCGGGGACGAGGCAGGACATCTGGGTCAACGCCGACGGCAACCTCACCACCGAGCCGATGTCGTCGTCCGCCGCCCGCGTGGCCGGTGTGATCGCCGGACTGTTCACCTGGTTCGCGGTGATGATGATCGCGCTGTCCGGCTTCCTCATCTGCCGCGCCTCCCTGAACCGCGCCCGCGACGCGCAGTGGGACCGCGACCTCCGCCAGTTCCTGGACTCGACCACCCGGCACTGAGCCCGGGATCAGCTGATCGAACCCCGGAATTCGACCGCGTGCTGCGCGGCCTCCGTGGTGACGGCGATGTCGGCGACCGGGTAGACGTGGAATTCGAAGAAGGGCCCGAACTTCGTCGGACCGTCCAGGATGTCGTTCGGATCGTCCGCCTCGACGAACGCGAATCCGCCGGTGCCGTCCAGTCGGCCGAGGAACTGATGGAAATTCGCACCCTCGGCCGGCGTCCATCTCGCGAACACTTCGAGACTCCGCCGCGCGGCCTCCTCGTTCTCGGCGGCAGAACCGCCCTCACGCACCGTCCACGTAATCACGTACTTCATCGCACCCTCCCGAGGGCGTGCTGGGATCAGCTCGTCGGGACCGCGCCGAGCTGTTGAACAGCCCCTCCGCGCCGCTCCGGTCGTACTTCGAGCATTCCACCGCAGGAAAGGGAACGGAACGTTCCTGAGCCCGCCGAATGATCCTGCCATCGCAGAACGGAGATGTGATGAGCCGGAGTCCGCGACTACGTGAACTGGGGCTGGTGCTGCCCCGCCCCGTCCAGCTGCCACCATGTCCGTACCCGACGACGCCACACACTCGGCCCGGCTCACCGCATTCGGCCCGGACGTCGGCGACCACGCGCACACGGCGATCGGGGTAGCGCGCTGCCCCTGAATCTTCCGGTCGTCGTGGCCGCCGAACTGGAATTCGCCTAGCTCAGTTGCGGAACGACCTCGCTCGCGACCAGTTCGAGATGGTCGAGGTCGCCGAGATCGAGGGTCTGCAGGTAGATCCGTTGCGACCCGGCCTCCGCGTAGCGGCCGATCTTGTCGACGAGTTCGGCGGGCGATCCGGCGAGCCCGTTCTCCCGCAGCTCGCTCACCTCGCGTCCGATGTTCAGGGCGCGTTTCGCGATCTCCTGCTCCGTCCGCCCGCAGCACAGGACGAGCGCGTTGGAGTACACCAATTCCGCGGGATCGCGATCGATCGTCTTGCACGCGAGCCGGACCCGTTCGAACACGTCCCGCGTCTCGTCGACCGACTGGAACGGGACGTTGAACTCGTTCGCGTACTTCGCCGCCAGCGCGGGGGTCTTCTTCTTACCGGTGCCGCCGATCAGGATCGGCGGACCCTGCGGCTGCTTCGGCTTCGGGAGCGCGGGCGATTCCTTGATCGTCAGGTGCGTCCCGTCGTAAGCGAAGGTCTCGCCGAGGGGAGTGCGCCACAGCCCGGTGATCACGGCGAGGGACGCCTCGAGCCGCTCGAACCGCTCCTTCAGCGGGGGGAACGGAATGCCGTACGCCTGGTGCTCCGCCTCGAACCAGCCGGCGCCGATCCCGAGGTCGACGCGGCCGCCGCTCATCTGATCCACCTGCGCCACCGAGATGGCCAGCGGTCCCGGGTACCGGAACGTCGCGGAGGTGACGAGGGTGCCGAGGCGGATCGTGGACGTCTCGCGGGCGATGCCCGCCAGCGTGATCCACGCGTCCGTGGGTCCGGGCAGGCCCTCGGTGTTCATCGCGAGATAGTGATCCGATCGGAAGAACGCGCCGTATCCGAATCGTTCGGCGGCCTGCGCCACCGCCAGAAGATCGTCGTAGGTGGCACCCTGCTGGGGTTCGGTAAAGATTCGCAACTCCATGGAAACCACTCTGCCCGATCCGTGACCGTTTCTGCCGCAAGGCCGCGGTGCGCTATACGCTGATTTCATGGCGAAGATCCCACTGAACCTGCCGAAACCGCTGGCCGACAAGCTGCCCGACGCGTTCGGCGGCTCCGGCGCCGGGGTGGTCCCGGTCGTGCGCCTGCAGGGGATGATCGCGTCCGGCGGAGCGGGTTTCGGACGCGTGCTGAGCGCGGAATCCGTCGAGGAACCGCTGCGGCGCGCGTCCACCACACACGGTGCGAAGGCGGTGGCGCTGCTGATCAACAGCCCCGGCGGATCGCCGACACAGAGCGAATACATCGCCGCCCGCATCCGTCAGCTCGCCACCGAACACGAACTGCCGGTGCTCGCGTTCTGCGAGGACGTCGTCGCGTCGGGCGGCTACTGGCTGGCCTGCGCGGCCGACGAGATCTACGCGACCGCCACCTCGGTGGTCGGCTCCGTCGGCGTCATCTCGGCGGGCTTCGGGTTCTCCGAACTGATCGACCGCCTCGGGATCGAACGACGGCTGCATTCGGCCGGCGAGGCGAAGGCCCGCCTCGACCCGTTCTTCGCGGAGAAGTCCGAGGACGTGCAGTGGCTCGAACAGATCCAGGAAGGCATCCACGACGAGTTCCGCGACTGGGTGGTCGGCCGCCGCGGAGACAAGCTGAAGGCGGCCGAGGCGGAACTGTTCGACGGCGACGTCTGGCTGGGGCGCCGGGCCGTCGAACTCGGCATCGTCGACGGGATCGGCACCCTGCGCGAGGTGGTGGAGAAACGGTTCCCCGACGCCACGATCGAGATGACCGGGCCGCGCCGCTCCCTCTTCGCGAAACTCGGACTGCCCGCCGCGAGCTGGGACGATGTGACCGCGGCGATCCTCGGCGCGGCGAACGCCCGCGTCGCCTGGTCGCGGTACGGGCGGTAACTACTTCGGCACGACCACCCCGACCGGACCCACCCCGACGCACACGGACAGGTTCGGGGTCAGGGTGCTCACGCGCAGGCTCTGACCGCCGCCGGTGAGTCGCACGAACACCGAATTCGGGCCGCGCTGCACCGGAACCCGCACCGGGCTGCCGTCCTCCATCGCCACGGCGATCTCCCCGTCCGCCGTGGCCAGATAGTTGAGCTCCGCCGTCCATTCCCAGCCGGTCAGCGGTCCGTCGAGGGGAATCGGTTCGAAACTGCGCCGGTCCACCAGGTGCCCGCAATCCGGGACGGGCCCGGGCTCGATCGCGCGCACCCACGTCACCTGGGCGTCGACCACCGCACCGGCGTCGTCGATCATCCGGAGGTCGGGGGTGCTGTCGGAGAACTCGGGACGATCGCGCAGCGGCGCGAGGACCCGGCTCACCAGGTTGTTCGGGTACGCCACCGGCAACAGAACCCAGATGGACGTGGGCTGCTGGAGGATCGGTGCGTCATTACGTTCGGCGAGCGACGCGCGCGCGGTCGCGAGGTAGCCGGTGGTCGGGTTCTCCTCCCAGCTGCGGGTGAACGTGTACGTCGACCACAGGCTGCTCGCGACGAACGCGGCGACGACCGCGACGACCACCGGCGGCCGCACGCGCACCGGATCGGCCCGGCGCCGGGGTGCACGCACGATCAACGCGACGGCGATCGCGAGGATCACCGCGGTGTCGGTGAAGTACCGCAGGGTCTGCGCGAGCTCGTAGGTGGTGTCGGCGCCCCAGCGGGTGACGACCATCGCCGTCACCGACAGCAGGAAGTACGCGGCCGCGAGAATCCACACCCCGCCGATCCGGCGTTTCACCCGGACCGTCGCGACGACCGCTACGACGAGAACGACCCAGCCGGCCACCTCCAGCGCCGTCGACGGGGACGCCCACGGGGGACTCGGAATCCACCGCTCCCACGTCCACGGCCCACCCACCAACGTGGGCAGCAGCCCGAGCGACGTGCCGTGGTGGAGAAGTTCGAATGCCCGCGACGCGCCCGCCCATTCCCACTGCGACGCCACCGTGGAGAAGTAGATCGCGGCCCACACCGCGAGCACCGCCGCCGACGGGATCCACAGGGCCGCGCCCCGCCGCAGAGTCGACCGCACCGGCCGCTTCCGCCCATAGACGTGACCGAGCAGGGCGACGGTCGCGAACGCGGCGAACGGAACGACGACGGACTTCTCGAAGAACAGCAGCGACGCGATCAGCACGAGCGTCCCGGAGACGGCGTACCGCCGCCGCCCGGTGCGGCACAGCTTCAGGGCGTCGCCGGCCACCCACGCCAGCGCGATCTGCAGCGGCAGCGCGTTGAGCGCCGCCGCCCACCACGCGAACGCCGGCACCGTCAGAGGAGAGAACAGATAGATCGCCAGCGGCACCAGCAGCACCGGCCGCAGCCCGAGGATCGTGCGAAGCAACCGGAACACCGCATACGACGCCACCGCCTGCAGCGCGATCATCGTCAGCATCGGCAGGACCCACTGATACGGCGCGATCCGCGTCGCGATACCCGCCACCAGGAAAGCCCCGGGCATGAGGTGACCGTCGTGGTCGTAGAGCAGGAGGTCGCCGGAAAGCAGGGGGAGGCTGCCGCCGCGGCCGGCGAGGATCAGATCGTCCCAGTAGAAGTCGCTGTTGGCGGCCACCCACGTCCGCACGAGAAGTTGCACCACGATCAGGGCGGCGGCCACCCGGAGGACACGGGCGGGCCCGAGGTGCCACCGCGAACCGGCGTCTTCCGTCATCGGTTTCCGAGATTACAGATTGGGTGGAACCAAACCGCGCCGGGCTGCGTCAGATCAAGTGTCGGGACATTTTCGCCCGGCACAGGTGGGGGGAGACGACGGCCGGTCCGGAGTTCTCGGGTCGCTTCGCGGGCGATCCGAACTGGAGGGGTAATTCCGGGCCGAGCCGTCGGCCATCCGTGTCCGAATGTTCACCGAGCTGCGATGTCAAATTCATCCACCGCTGTGGACCGTTCATTCGAAGCTGTCAACAATCACCGATTCACATGCGCTCTGACCTGTGTATGAGTACCACTCACACTGTCCATAACTGTGTATGAACCTGTGGAAACTGTGGATAACTCGGCATTTCCGGTGGTGCAGCTCACACATACTCCCCGAAAAGGACGATTCGGTCGTGGGCTGCCCGTATTCGCGGGTCGTGACAGAATCGGCAATATGAAGTGGGTGCGGAGGGCATGAGCGTCGTCGTTCAGGTGTGCGCGCGGTGCGCCGCCCGGTGGCCGGTCCTCGGCTCCCCGGCGCAGTGGTGCCCGCGCTGCCACGGTGTGCTGCTCGCCCCCGTCCGGAGCGACCAGCACCAGCCGCCCGCGAACCGGGGATTCCGCTGGATCGCGCGGCCCCCGCTGCAACGCAGCGGTCTCGCGGCCGAGCCGTCGCCGCAGAGCCCCACCCCGCACTACACCGAGATCCCCCGCTGGGGACTCCACGATCACGTCGAAGCCCGGTCCGCGCGCCGCGACTGGCCGGAACTGCTCGCAGGCAAGGCCGCGCTCTTCCTCACCGTCACGGCGGGCCTGTACGCATTCGGAGTGCTCGCCGAACTGGGCCGGTACGCAGTCCTTCTCCGCAACCGGACCCGGCTGATCGACCCCACCGTGCTCGCCGTATCCGACATCGCGGTATTCCTCGGCCAGGCCGGCGGGATGCTCTTCGCGTTGCTGTCGGGCATCGCCGGGGTGTGCTGGCTGCTGCGAATGCGTCGCCGCACGTTCGCCCGGGCGAAGAAATCCGACCCCCGCACACCCACCGAGGTCGTCGTCGGGTGCGCGGTGCCGGGCCTGAACCTGGTGATGCCGGGAGTCTTCCTGCTCGAGGTGATCCGCCGCGACCCCCGCGCGGTCCTGCTGGTCCGCGCCTGGTGGAGTCTGTGGGTCTTCGGCGCCGTGCTCGTCGTCTTCAACTGGTTCTGGCGGTCCAGGCCGGGACTGCAGGCCATGGCGGACGGCGTTCTGCTGGCCGCATTCACGGCGCTGGTCGCGTCGGCGACCGCCCTGCTCGCGCTGATGGTTCTGCGGCGGCTCGAGGGCCGGACGCTGAAGGGCGCGAAGGAGCCCGTCACCCGCTGGGTGATCGCCACCGATCCGCCGCGGAACGATGTGGAGAAACCCGCCGAGAAGACGTCCGGGAACGCCGACCGGGAAGCCGTCGCGTTGTGAGCCCCGATCGGCGGGGGCCCCTCGTGGTGGCCCACCGAGGCGCATCCGCGGCCATGCCGGAACACACGCTCGCCGCCTACGAACTGGCACTGGAGGAAGGTGCGGACGGACTCGAGTGCGACGTGCGGCTCACCCGGGACGGCCACCTCGTGTGCGTCCACGACCGCACTGTCGACCGGACGTCCACCGGCACCGGCGTCGTCAGCGAGATGACGCGCGAGGAACTGGCGGAGTTCAACTACGGCACCGAAGAGGAACCCGCCGAACTCCTCGAGCTGAGCGCGCTGATCGCGCTCACCCTGGACTGGACGGCGCGCCCGGTGAAACTCTTCATCGAAACCAAGCACCCCGTGCGCTTCGGCGGACTGGTCGAAAGCAAGGTCCTCGCCGAACTGCAACGGTTCGGCATCGCCGCACCCCCGTCCGCCGACCACTCCCGCGCCGTCGTGATGTCGTTCTCCGCCGGAGCGGTGTGGCGGATCCGCCGGTCGGCGCCGATGCTCCCGACCGTGCTGCTCGGCGAATCCGCCCGGTACCTCGGCGGGGGAGCCGCGACCACCGTCGGCGCCACCGCGGTCGGTCCCTCGGTGAAGACGCTGCACGAACACCCGGACATCGTCGACAAGGCCGCCGCCGCCGGACGGGCCACGTACTGCTGGACCGTCGACAACCGCAGCGACGTCGAACTGTGCCGTGAACTCGGGGTCAGCTGGGTGGCCACCAACCACCCCGGGCGCACCAAGAAATGGCTGGCGTCCTGACCGTTCCGGCGTCGGCGTGTAGGTTTTGGCGTCGTGGCAAAGAAGAGCAAGAGAAACAGTGGTCCGAAGCCCGGTAGTGCCCGCGCCGAGAAGCTCGCGCAGCGGCAGGCGGAACGGGAGAGCGCCGCGGCGGCCGTGACCCGGCCGTTCGAAGGCCTCGCCGCCGAATGCGATCTGGTGGCGCTGCGCGAGTTCGTCCCGTCGGCGACCGCCCCGCTTCCCGTCAAGGATTCGTCCCGCGCGGTGACCCTCGCGACCGTGCTGCCCGGGGCCGTCGCGGCGCTGGTCCGCGACGAGGGGGACAGTGCCACCGGGTTCGTCGGTGTGCAGGTCCAGGCGCATTCCGCCGACCTCGGCGCCGATCTCGCCGCGTCCGTCGCCTGGGTCCGTGACGCCGCCGCCGGCGAATCGCTGGCCTCCGCCAACCCGGGATCCGAGACCCCGGCACTGGCCGACGTGATCGACGCGGACGCACCGCTCGACATCACCGTGCACCAGGATTTCAACTGGTGGATTCCCGAAGGGGTGGAGCCGGCCCCCGAGGTCGCGACCACCGTGCAGCACGCGAATGCGGCGATCATGCCGTCCGCGCGAGTCGAGGCCGAGGGCGTCGTCGCCGCGTGGTGGGTCGACGCGGGCGAGAAGGCACACATCCGGTGGGTGCGCCCGGAGAACGAGGACGATCTGATGCTGGCCCTGGCGCGCGTGCACGCGACCGGTGGCCTGCACCTCGGTGAGGGTTCGCGCTACGCCGGGTCGTTCCGGACCCACGGGCTGCTGGTCCCGGTGTTCGACCTGGACCGCGAGAAGCATGCGAACGAATGGGCTGCCGCCACCGTCGAACTCGGTCAGCGACTGGCCGAGGCCCTCGCCGTCGACGCGCCCCTCACCACCGAGGAGCGGCGCGCCCGCGACGGACTGCGCGGCCGGCAGGTCACGCTGCGATAGGCGCTTCGCGCCCGTGCGCCTTTTTGGTAGCTGGAACAACCAGAAAGGCGCACAGGCGGCGGAGCCGCCTAGATGGAACCGCCGGCGGCGTGCGGTGCGCCGGACGTGTCTGCGGGGCCGCTCATCTCGCGTGCGACGAACTCCTCGAGGTCGAACAGATTGCTGCCCGCGCGGTCGGCGATGGTCAGCAGCGTCGTCATGCTGGCGACCTCCTCGACCTGTTCCTTGAGGAACCACTGCATGAACTGCTCGCCGAGGTAGTCGCCCTCCTCGCGGGCGGTGCTCGCCAGCTGCACGATCTGCTCGGTGACCGTCTTCTCCTGGGTCAGGGCGAGTGCGATCGGCTCGCGGGCGTTCTCGAACTGGCCCTTCGCCGCGTCGACACCCGACAGCTCCACCGAGATGTCGCGGTCGAGGAAGTACTGGACGATCATCATGGCGTGGTTGCGCTCTTCGACGGACTGCTTGTAGAAGTGCTTGGCCAACTGCGGCAGGTCCGCATTGTCGAAATAGACGGCAGTCGCAGCGTACTGATGTGACGCGTTGAATTCGTTACGAATCTGGTCGTGAAGCAGAGCGTGGAATTTCGTCTTGTGCGCATCAGTAGAAGTCATGAAGCGATAATATCGCTGGTCAGAGCGCATTGTCATCCAAGCTGAGCCTTATTGAACGAAGCATTCCCAAAGTAAAGTCAACCTAATTTCGGGACCATTCCGGTGACGTTTTCCTAACCTGAGCTGGCGCCCGGTTCCCGAAGGGAACGGCGCAATCCGCGTCGGAGGGCTCGTATCCGCGTATAAAATTCACAGCGATCTGACGACGCGGCCCGGAGGGGCGGACCCAATGTTGAGACGTTCCGGTACGTGGATTGCGCTGTTTCTCGGTGCCCTTTTCCTGGGGGCGACGATTCCGGCTCCCGCGCAGGCCGACCCGCTGTATCCGTGGCCGGACCCCGACCCCTTCTATGCGGCCCCCGCCGACCTTGGGGCGCTGAACCCCGGCGACGTCGTGCGGACGCGGCGGATCGACACCTGGATGTACGCGAACTCCGACGGGTGGCAGATCGCGTTCCGGTCGACCAACTCTGCGGGGCATCCGATCCTGGCGGTGACCACGGTGCTGCTTCCCCGTGGTGTCGCGAATCCGCCGCTCGTGTCGTATCAGGCGATCGTGAATTCGCTCGGCACCAAATGTGCGCCGTCGCGCTCGTTGTTCAATCTGGAATTGCAGGAGTCGCCGGGACTGTATCTGGGTCTGCAGCGCGGCTGGGCCGTGTCGGTGCCCGATCACCTCGGCCCGACGGGCGCTTACGGAGCGGCGAAGCTCGGCGGGATGATCACCCTCGACAGCGTCCGGGCGGTACAGCGGGTGGCCGAATTGGGATTGTCGCAAAGCCCGGTGGCGCTCGCCGGCTATTCCGGGGGCGGCATGGCCAGCGCGTGGGCGGCGGCCCTGGCGCCGAGTTACGCACCGGAGCTGAAGATCGACGCGGTGGTGGCCGGCGGGATTCCGGCGGACCTCGAGCAGATGGCACTGGGACTGGGGTTCAACCCGCATCCGGGGTTCGGGCTCGCGTTCGCCGCCGCGATCGGCCTGGAGCGCGAATATCCGGACCAGTTGCCGATCGCGTCGCAGCTGAACGATACCGGGCTGTGGTTGCGCGAGTGGATGTCGAACGAATGCCGACGGTTCCTGCTGTTCCACGGCGCCTTCCGCAGCGCGGGACAGCTGGCCGCGTCCACCAGCCTCATGGCGAGTTCGGGCGCGCATCAGGTGTTGCGCGAGAACAGCCTGCGGTACTTCGAGGGCGTCCCGACCGCGCCTCTCTACCTGTGGCACGGCACGCTCGACGGGCTGACACCGTTCGATTCGGTCGCCGAGACCGCACACCGCTACTGCGCTGCCGGCGCCAGACTGACGTTCGTCCCGTACGAGATATCCGAGCACATGACGACGGCAGTGGTGGGCTTTCCGGACGCGTATGAATACGTGGCCGCGCGATTCCGCGGCGAACCGGCGCCCACCCGCTGCTGACCCGTCAGGTCAGACGCCGCCGCCCGCGATCTTCGGCGCACCCTGCCGGACGGGCGAGTTGCCGCTCATCTCGCGAGCGATGAAATCCTCGATGTCGAACAGGTTGTCGCCGGCGCGATCGACGATCGTCAGCAGCGTATGCATGTCCGCGACCTCCTCGACCTGTTCCTCGAGGAACCACTGCATGAACCGCTCGCCGAGGTAGTCGCCGCTGTCGCGAGCCGTGCGGGCGAGCGTGGTGATCTGCTCCGTGACCGCGTGCTCCTGTTCCACCGCCAGTTCGACGGGAGTGCGCACCGAATCGAACTCGGTGACCACGTCGTCGATGCCGGGGACCTTCACCTCGAGGTTGTTGTCGATCAGGTACTGGATCATCATCAGCGCGTGGCCGCGCTCCTCGGCGGCCTGAGAATAGAACCGGCGGGCCAGTTGCGGGAGATCGTGCGAGTCGAAATAGACGGCCACCGCGATGTACTGCTGGGATGCGGTGAACTCGTTGCGGATCTGCTGCAGCAGAAGGGCGTGGAACTCGGTGGGGGTCTTGGTCGCCGGTTGAGACATGGGTGTCAGTTTACGGGCGTCGGTCACGGTCCGGTGGTGACAAGTTCGGCCGGGACCTGACGGTCGTTGGCGAGGGCGTCGAAGAACTGGGACGCCCGGTCGTGATCCCAGAGCAATACGTTCCCGGCGCCGTCGACGTCCTCGAAACCACCGACGGGGACGGTCGTCGTGACCATGTCTCCGCGCACCGCCCAGGCGAGTGCGGCGAGATTCCAGATGTGGTCGCTCTCGTCGACGCGTAACGAAGCTGCGGTGTCGGTGACGAGCGGCCAGACGCGGAACGGGTTGAGCCACGTCGCGGGACTGGTCGCCTTCGACATCAACGCCGCCATGAACATCCGCTGATGGTTCATCCGGTCGATGTCGGCGAGCGCGGTCGCGCGGCTGCGGACGAAGCCGAGCGCCTGCGCCCCCGACAGTTCCTGGCAGCCGGGCGCGAGGTTGATCCCCGCGAGCGGGTCGTCGATGGCGGTGTCCAGGCACATGTCGACGCCACCGATCGCGTCGACGATGCCGGCGAAACCGCCGAACCCGATCTCCGCGTAGTGATCGATGTGCAGACCGGAGGCCTCCTCGACCGTCTGGGTCAGCAGTTGCGGACCACCGAACGCGAACGACGCGTTGATCTTGTCCTCGCCGTAGCCGGGGATCGACACGTACGAGTCGCGCGGAATGCTCACCATCGTCGCCGGGCCGCCGCCGCTGGGGACGTGCACCACGATGATGGTGTCGGTGCGGTCGGGGCCGCTGTTGCCGCCGGTCGACAGTTGCTGTTCCTGCTCGGGGGTCAGCCCGGTGCGGCTGTCCGAACCGACGAGCAGCCAGTTCGTGCCGGGGGTGTCGCCGATCCGGCCGGGGTAGTCGGCCAGCGCGTCGATCCGGTTCAGCGAACTGTCGAGGTAGTAGGTCATGCCCGCGAGCGCCAGGACCAGCACCAGGAACAGGATGCCGATGCGGCGACCCCAGTGCCGTGGCCGCCGGGGCCTGCGCTGTTGCGGCGGCTCCGGGGCCCGCGACGGTGCGGGCGGCGGGGGTGGTGGAGGTGGTGGAGGTGTGCGCGGGGGACGCCGGTCGGGCACTCGTTGCGGCGGTGGCGGGACGTCGCGGTACGGCTGCGGGGTCTGGGTGGGCGCGTAGCCGCGCGGACCCTGCGGCGGCGCCGAGCGGGACAGCTGCGGCTCGGGGGCCTGCGACCACGCCTGCTGGGGCGGCGGCGGGGCGCCGCGACCGTCGCGGCGGATCACCTGAGTGCCCTCCTGCGGCGGCGCGGGCGGGCCCTGGCGGGGCGCGGGGTGTCGCGGGCGGGGCGCAGGAGGCCCCTGGGGCGGCGGGCCCTGCGGCGGAACCCGCCGCGTCTGCGGGGGAACTCGCTGGTCAGGGGGTGGCATTCGGCGGTTCGGGGGCGGCGGCACCGGCTGACCGCCCTGCGTCCGCCGGGGCGGACGGGGCGGCAGCGGAGGGTAGGGGGCGTCGCCGGTCACCCGCACGACTTTACTGGTCCGGCCGGATTACGGAATCCAGCCGACGTGCCCGCGCAGGGCGGCATAACCGACGAACGCGACCGAATCGATGGTGGCGTGCGCGATCACGAGAGGCCACAACCGCCCGGTCTTCTGCCAGTACCGGCCGAACACCAGACCCATCGCGACGTTGCCCAGCCCGCCTCCGAATCCCTGGTAGAGGTGGTACGTCCCGCGCAGTAGCGCCGACGCCAGCAGCGAAGAATTCTCGCTCCACCCGAGTTGCCGCAGCCGCGTGATCAGATACGCCACGACGAGCACTTCCTCCGCGCCGGAGTTCGCGATCGCCCACAGGATCAGGGCGGGCAGGCGCCACCAGTGGTCGCCGATCGTGCTGGGGACGACGGTGAGGTTGGCGCCGATTGCGCGGGCCAGCAGGTAGAAGCCCAGCCCGGGCAGGCCGATGAGCGCGGCGAGCCCGGCACCCTGCGTCGCGTCGGGGCGCCAGCGGAACCGGCCGAGCCCGACGTCGCGCGGGCGGAGACCGCTCCGCCACAGGAGATACAGCCCCAGGGCGGCCCACGAGAGGAGTTTGACGACGCCGAGCAGTTGCCGGGCGACGTCGATGATCTGGTTCTCGGCGCGGGAGACGTTGAGGGCGACGGCCTGGTCGGCCAGGTTGCCCGGGGTCAGCAGCGATTCGGTCAGCGACAGCAGCCCCGACAGCCCGCTCGTCCCGAACGTGACGAGCAGGACGATCGTGATCTCGATCCACAGCGCCCGGCGCTCGGTGCCGGTGGCCACCGGGGCGGCCGGTTCGGGTGAGGCCGGCTGCAGCCAGGAGGCGAGCGTTGCGCGCGAGATCACGCCGCACACGCTAGCGTGCGGCGAACCGGAAGGCCGGTCAGCCGCGCGCGCGGAGTCCGTTCACGAACGGGCATCCCACCAGCAGCCGGATCGCCCTGCTCAGGGCGACGGCGTCGTCGACGGGCGCGGAGAACGGCATCCAGATGTCGCGATCGCCGTGATCGTTCTCGACGCGCAGCCGCAGTCCGTAGCGGTCGATACCCAGCGGGCGGACGCGTCCGCGCCGCATGTGGGGCGGCAGTTTGCGGGACAGCATGTCGATGAGGTCGCGGTGGTCTTCGTCGAGGTGCTGGAGCCAGGCGGTTTCCATCTCCCAGAACGGGTCGGGCCGGGCGGCGAGCAGATCGTCGAGGGCGACGGGTTCGGCGCCGCTCGAATCGGCGACGACCGCCGATTCCAGGTGGAGTTGCAGCAGCGTCGCATCGTGTCCGACGTCGAGAAGTCCGGGGTGCGGGAATTCGGAGGCCACCTCGTCGGCCAGCGTCCGGGTGTGCGCCTCGCACAGCGCGTGGAGGGTGCCGCGCAGCCAGACGAGCGACCGCACGGGCTCGCGCAACGGGAGCGGGGAGTTGTCGGTGAGTTCCAGCACCGCGGGGATGCCGCCGCCACCCGCGAGCCAGGACAGCGTGGCGGCCGCCGAATCCGTGGGGACCGCGACGACGACGTCGCCGCTGGACCGCAGGTGGTGCACGGACGTGACGGTCGGTGCGCTGCCTTCGACGGCGAGTACCGCGTCCTGGGTCCGTGCGCACGAGCTACGCACACGCTCGGCGGTGGACGGACCGGTGGTCGTGACGGGCATGGAGCCTCCTTCAGGGTTCCGCGATACTGAGGTAACCCTAACCTAATGTGACGGAGTCGGCGATGGCAAGACCCCGAAACGATTCCGGTCCACGACGCGGGCATACGGTGGGACGGTGGCCATACCTCTCTCCCTCGGTGTCCCGCGCTCCCGCGGACCGCAGTCGTTGCTCGCGGATCTGCTCAGCGGGACCGGGGACACGAGCCCGGCCGCCGGTGGCGCATTCGGACCGCGGGTGGTCGCGGCGTCCGCGCTGCTCGACGCCGTCGGCACCGACGCCGGCCGCGTGATCGTGGGACTCGACGTCGACCCGGCCGTCCTCCGCACCAGCGAGCAGGCCTCCTACGAGGCGGTCCGCTTCCACCTCGACTGCCCGGCGGGCCAGCTCGGCGACGCGGTCGCCCTGCGGCTGCCGTCCCCGCTCGCGGTGTTCGTCACCGCGGACGGCAGCGACGACGCCGGCCTGGCCGAGACGGCGCAGCAACTCGCGGACGCGGGCCGCATCCCGGGACTCGCGAGCGGGCACTCCATCGGCGAGGTCGCCGACTTCCTCGCCGTCCTCGCGCACGCCGATGTCGGATACGTGGCGCGCGCCCGTGACACCGCCGAGGTGCTCGCGCTGCTGTCGGGGACGGTCGCGTCCCTCCGCGGAGACGACGTGCGGGCGGCGCTCGCGACCCCGGATCCGACGAGACTCACCTCGCTGATCCCCGAGGCCGCGGAGGCCGTCCGCGAGGTGCTGCTCGGAGTCGAGGTCGCCGACCCGGTGCTCGTCGCCCGTGAGCTGGCGGACGCGGGTCTGCGGTAAAACATTCACCGTCAATGCGCCGGACCGTCAACGCTCGGTGCGTAATCTCGTAGTCGTGCCAAAGATCGCGTATTTCGGACCCTCGGGAACCTTCACAGAGATGGCGCTCGCCCAGCTCGAGGCCGCGGGTGCCTTCGACGGGCCCGTCGAGCGGGTGGCCGCGACGAGCCCGCCCGCCACCCTGGCGATGGTGCGCGCCGGCGTCGTCGACGGTGCCGTCGTTCCCATCGAGAGTTCCGTCGAGGGCGCCGTGGTGCCCACCCTCGACTCGCTCGCGCTCGGCGAGCGCCTGCAGATCGTGGCCGAGACCGAACTCGACGTGGCGTTCACGATCCTCGGCCGGGAGGGCGTCGAGAGGCTCGACCAGGTGCGCACCGTGCGGGCCTACCCGGTGGCGGCCGGGCAGGTGCGAATCTGGCTGGAGGAGAACTGTCCCGGAGCCCAACTCCAGACGGCGTCCTCCAACGCCGGTGCGGCCGAGGACGTGGCGAACGGCCTCGCCGACGCCGCCGTGTCGACCGCCCTCGCCGGCGAACGGCTCGGGCTGCGCAGCCTCGCAGACGGGGTGGCCGACGAGAAGAGCGCCCGCACGCGATTCGTTCTCGTCACCGCGCCCACCCGGGTACCCGCACGCACCGGCGGCGATCGCACCTCCGCCGTCCTCGAACCCCACAACACCCCCGGCTCCCTCGTCGGTGTGCTCTCCGAGTTCGCGACGCGCGGAATCGATCTCATCCGCATCGAATCACGTCCGGTGCGCAGCACCCCCGGCCTGTACCGCTTCTTCGTCGACTGCATCGGGCACATCGACGACCCGCTCGTGGACGAGGCGTTCCGTGCGCTGCACCGGAAGTCGCACGTGCGGTTCCTCGGGTCCTGGCCCGCCGCGAACCCGAGCGGCCCGCCCCCGCCGTCCGACGGAGACGCGGCGGACTGGATCGAACGAATCCGTCAGGGAGAGAGGGAATCGTGAGCGGCAAGCTGATCCTGGTCCGGCACGGGCAGACCGAGGCGAACGTCGAGCGTAGGCTCGACACGAGGCTGCCCGGCGCCCGGCTGACACCCGAAGGACTCTCCCAGGCGGAGCGGCTCGGTAACGACCTCGCCGTGCGGGCGACGACGGCCGCCCTCGTGTCCTCGCAGGCACTGCGCGCCCGGCAGACGGCGCGGTTCGTGGAACTGGCGTCGGGCATCGCCGTCCAGGTGCGGGAAGGCCTGCACGAGGCGCAGGCCGGTGAACTCGAGGACCGCAGCGACGAGGAGTCGCACAAGCTGTTCATGAAGACGTTCCACCTGTGGCACACCGGCGAACTGGACGCCCGCGTTCCCGGCGGGGAATCCGCCCACGACATCCTCGACCGGTACGTCCCGGTCGTGGACTCCCTGCGCGAGCAGTACCTCGACGACCCGGCGGCGTCGGGCGACGTCGTGCTGGTCAGCCACGGCGCCGCCATCCGCCTCGTGGCAGCACAACTCGCCGGGGTGCCGGGGCTGTTCGCCGCCAACAACCATCTGGCCAACACCCAGTCGGTGGAGTTGACCCCGCTCGCGGGCGGCGGCTGGGAGTGCGTGCGCTGGGGAACCGTGGAGCCGCCGTTCGAGCACCGGGTGATCCCCGGCGCCGACGACCCGATGGGATGACACCACCACCCGATCGCCGCCGGTCGGCGTCGTTGCGCGCACCCCGGGGTTGCGCGACGATGGAGGAAACCGTCCTCGAGGAGTGACGGCGGTGGATTGGTTCGTTGGCGAAAACTATTCGCTCGGTCGACTGCTCGTCACCGAGGGGCTCGCCGCGATCTACCTCGTCGCGTTCCTCGCTGCGAGAAACCAGTTCAGGCCGCTCGTGGGCAGCACCGGGATGCTGCCCATCCCGAAGTTTGTCCGCGCCGTCCCGTTCACGCGTTCGCCGAGTATCTTCCACCTGCACTACTCGGACAGGTTCTTCGAAGGCATCTGCTGGACCGGCGCCGGACTGTCCCTCGCCGCGCTGCTCGGTCTGACGCAGGTCGTCCCGCTCGCCGTGTGCATGCTCGTGTGGTTCGCCCTGTGGGTGCTGTACCTGTCGATCGTCAACGTCTCCCAGCTCTGGTACAGCTTCGGCTGGGAGTCGCTGCTGCTCGAGGCGGGTTTCCTCGCGATCTTCCTGGGCAACGCGTCGGTCGGGCCGCCGGTCCTGGTGCTGCTGATGCTGCGGTGGTTGCTGTTCCGGCTCGAATTCGGGGCCGGGCTGATCAAGATGCGCGGCGACCGCTGCTGGAAGAACCTCACGTGCCTGTACTACCACCACGAAACCCAGCCCATGCCCGGGCCGTTCAGCTGGTACTTCCACCGGTTGCCGAAACCGCTGCACCGGGTCGAGGTGCTCGGCAACCACTTCGCTCAACTGGTGGTGCCGTTCGGGCTGTTCGCGCCGCAACCGGTCGCGGCGATTGCGGCGGCGGTCATGATCGTCACCCAGCTGTGGCTGGTGGCGAGCGGCAACTTCTCGTGGCTGAACTGGACGACGATCGTGCTGGGTCTGTCCGTCATCCCGGACAGCGTGTACGAGACGGTGCTGCCCGTCGACGTCCCGGCGGGCAGCACCTCGGTGCCCGTTCCGTTCGCCGCGCTGGTGATCGCGGTGACCGCGCTCGTCGTCGTGTTGAGCTACTGGCCCGTTCGCAACCTGATCTCGCACGGACAGCGGATGAATGCGTCGTTCAACAAGTGGCACTTCGTCAACACGTACGGCGCGTTCGGAAGCATCACCCGGGTGCGGTACGAGGTGATCGTGGAGGGCACCTCCGACGCCCATGTCGGCCTGCATTCCGAGTGGAAGGAGTACGGCTTCAAGGGGAAACCGGGTGACGTCAACCGGCGGCCGCGTCAGTTCGCGCCGTATCACCTGCGGCTCGACTGGTTGCTCTGGTTCACGGCGATCTCGCCCGGGTACGCCGAACCGTGGTTCCGGGGTTTCGTCGAGCGGCTGCTGCGCAACGATCGGGACACCCTGAAGTTGTTGCAGTACAACCCGTTCCCGGATCAGCCGCCGAAACACGTGCGGGCGCGCATGTACCGGTACGAATTCACCACCTGGAAGGAGCGCCGCGAGACCGGCGCGTGGTGGAAGCGGCAACCGGTGTAGGTCAGCGGAGCCGGTCGGCCAGCGACTCCAGCGCCTGCCGCAGGCGCTGCGGGGTGCCGGGACTGAGCGACGACCATGCCACCCCGTGCGCGGACACGCTGGACGTGCCGACGATGCGGCCCGCACGTGTGTCGAACACCGTGACGGGTCCGCCGACCGGATCGTATTGCCCGTCGCCGTAGACGATTCCGACGATCTCGGCGTACGTGGTGCAGCCGGCCATGGCGTTGCCCAGGGCGGTCGCGTCGACCGCGGGTACGCCGAGCGCGGCGAGCGCGCCCGCGAGCGACTTGCCGTCCCCGCCCTGATCGAAGGCCTCGCCGAGTTGGACCGTGGGTGCGTTGACGACGCCGACGTGCAACGGTTCGACCGCTCCCAGCGCGCCGATCACGGGCGCGAAGATGTCGGCGCCCGCGTCCTGGACGACGAACTCGTCGCCGGCCCGCAGGGCCAGCACCGAGAGGGTCTCGCCCTGGGACACGCACAGTCTCGAGATGCTGCCGTCGACGTACCAGCGCAGGGCGATCTCCCACAGCGGCCGGGCGAGAATCCGCAGGTGGTCGGCGAGTTCGGGGTGGACCCCACCGCCCGGGAGCAGATCCCGGGCGGCGAGGGTGCCAGCGGCGCCGCGGAACGCAGTGTCCCTGGCGTCGTAGGTGTCGTACCGCGGGGCGGCGTCGAGCACGACCGGCAGCACGTCGAGCGCGAGTGTGTCGACGAGGTAATCCATTTCGTCGAGGCTCAGGGTCACCGCCGGCAGGGTCGGCACACAGGGCTGGGTGCCCAGGTCGATCACCGTCCGGACTCCCGATGGTCGGGGTTCGCGCCGATGACGGAGGGGATGACCGTGCGCCCGTCCGAGAAGTGCTCGAAGTTCTTCAGGTAGTCGGGGGTCTCCCGCTCGTCGTCGTCCTGTGCACCGGCCGCGCCGGCCCCGCGCCCGACCGTCATCGGTCCGCTGCCGGTGCCTCCCCGCGCCGCCGCGGCCGGGTTCACGTCGGCCCGAACGTCTCCGATCACCCCGCCGGATGCGGCCGCCGGTGCGCCGGGCCGTGCCCCCTGACCGCCGTCGGTCCTGCCCCAGCCCTCGGGCAGCGTCGCCCCGCCGGCCGCGCCGGCGCCGATGCCCCCGACGGAGGTGCGGGCTGCCGCGGCACTGGTCGCCGCGGACCCGCCGCCGTACGAGCCGCCGGAGAGAATCGGCGCCCCGCCCATCATCGGAGTGGCGCCGCCGGTGACCGCGGACAACGCCGCCCCGCCGATGTTGCTCGCCGCCGACGTGGCAGTGGAGACGGTGGTGCCCGCGATGCTGCCGACCTGTGACGCGGCCGTGGTGACGGCCGGGTTCTGGCCGGCGGCCATCAGAGCGGCCGCGGCCGCGCGCGTCGGATCGAAGTCACCGTCGGACGGGATCTCGTCGAAACTCCCGACCTCCTTCGAATCGGCCTTGGTGACGATCCGAGGGGGCTGCCGGTACGCGCGTTTCAGCGCCAGGATGTTCGATGCGGCCTCGTACCCCTCCATCACCAGTCCCGCGCGGATGTCCATCGCACGGTCCGCGGCCTCCGCGGCCGCGGCGGTGCCGTTGAGCGCACCACCGGTCGTGTACGCGGTGGCCTTCGCGGTCTTCACGGCGACGATCTCGGGAAGGCTCGGCATGATGAGCGCGGCGGTGGTGTACGCGCCCGCCTCGAGGCCCGCCTTCGCGGCCGTGTCCGCGGCGAGTTCCGCACATTCGGCCGTCCACACCGTGAACGGCGTGATCTTCGCGAGGGCCGCGACCGCGGACACACCCTGCCAGCCGGCCGCGAGTTCGGCCATCACGCGGACCAGCGTGAGGTTGGCGTCGACGAAGCTGGTGGACAGCGCCGTCCACGCCGCGCTCGCCACGCTCAGCGGCACCGGTCCCGCGCCCGCGACGAGGGTGGTCGAGTTGACGGTCGCCCCTCGGGGCAACCAGATGACACCTGTCAGTCCCATGGTCATGTCTGATCTCCTGGTGGTTTCGAGGCGCCGGCCGTCACATGCCCGCAGCGAGGGTCGCGCCGAGCGCGACGTCCTCGGCGACATACAGCGCGGCCTGGGTGCGGAGCGTGTTCGCGGTCTCGCGCAACTCGAGGATGCCCTGCGCGACAGCGGGCGTGAACGTATTGGCGACCGTGTTGAAGTAACCGGCCGCGTGCAGCGAGACCTCCTCGCTCCCGGAGGGGAGCACACGGATGGCCGCGGAGTTGAGGGCGACCGCCGCCTCGAGACGCGCGGCGAGCGCGTCGAGTTCCACGGCGGCGGCGACGAGAGCTTCAGGTGCGACGTGCAGATCCGGCATGAGCGTCGAACTCCTTCTTGACCTAGGCAGGCGGAAGGCAGTTGCCCCCCGGCAAACGAACTGCATGTGCAGCTGTCCCTACACAGTTGGACGCCGCACCGCGCTCTTCGGTTCCCCCCGATCCCGGGAAATTCTTCCCGGGAAAACCGTTCATCCCCAGCCGAGCTCGTGCAAGCGATCTTCTTCTATCCCGAAGTAGTGCGCAACCTCGTGTATCACGGTGACGGCCACCTCGTGGACGACTTCCTCCTCCGAACTGCAGATTTCGAGGAGGGCGTCACGATAGACGGTAATCGTATCGGGCAGTGATCCGCCGTAATGACTGTCCCGTTCCGTCAGGGCGATGCCGTGATACAGGCCCAGGAGATACGGGTCCTCGTCGTTGCGGTCGTCGACCAGGACGACGACGTTGTCGATCGCGGCCGCGAGCTGGGGTGGGATCAGATCGAGTGCGTCGCCCACCAATTCCTCGAATCGGCCGGGCGTCATGCTCACCGCCACATCAGTTCCCGGGGGGTGGGGCCGCGCCGGGGAGCGGCGTCGGCATGGACCTGCCCTCCGGGACCGGCGGCGGAGGCACGGGCGCGGCGCCGTTGATGAGGATCTCGCCCTTCGCCGAACCGGTGATGGTCGAGAAGCCGCCTGCGTCGGTCTCCTTGCCCACCGAGCAGTTCACCCGCCTGCTGCCCGCGAGCCAGCTGTCGAGTTCCAGATTGTCCCAGAACAGCGTGAGCGTCTTGTTCCGCAGCGCGTCCGCGGAACCGAGGTATTCGTTGGCGGCCTGCGTGCACACGCCTTCGAGATACTTGTCCTGATCCTCGACGGACGGCATCGACGACGGGAACTGCGTGGCCAGGTCGACCACGGAGATCACTTCGAAGGCATGGGGTTGCGCGCAGTCGACGGGATCGGTCGGCACGTTCTGATTGATCCCGATGCAGGTGCCCGGATCCCAGATGTTGGATTGGTCCTGCTCGGCCACCTTCCCGGCGAACGGCAGCAAAGTTCCTGCCGTGCTCGAGAATTGGAGGCCGCACCGCAGGGTGCGTTCGCCCGCCGCCCAACCGGACTCGCTGGGGAACATCAGGCCCACACTGAACTTGCCGTACGGGTCGAACTTCGCGCCGAGATACGTGTCGACGGCAGGCACGCAGTGCTCGTCCCGCAGTGCGGCGAACCGCAGCGCACCCGGGTAACGCGAACCCGGACCGAACTCGGCGCCCGGATACACGCTGAGATCCAGCGGCGCCGCCACCTCGAACCGGTGCTCGTCCGCGCAGTCGACCTTCGCGACGTCCTTCCGGTCTTCCTGAGGGTCGTTCGACGGCGTCCAGTCGAGGCAGTCGCCCGCCGTCGCCGAAGAGAACGCGTCGCCCTCCACCGAACCCGTCGCCTGCGGTCCGGCACCCGTCGAGTGCGCGGGGAGGTTCTCGCTGCGGTTGAAACCGCCGGCGATCGCGAACGTGGCGATCGCCGCCACCACGGCACCGACCGCGACGGCCGCGAGTGCGCGACGCGTCGTGGTCGCGGACATGCTGCGGGGAGCCTTCTCCGGTTGCCCGGCATTCTCCGGCTGGGGGTCGGCACCGTTCGACTGATCTGAGGACATCGATTTCCATAATGCCCGTTCCGATCGAGGAAGCAGAACAACTCCCGCAATCGGCTCGAACCTGGCGTAACTTCGACCACCATGAGCGAAGACTCACAGCGGTCCGCCGAACCGGTGGATCCCGAACTGCAGGAACTCGCCGGACGCGTGTTCGACACGGCACGATCCGGCGACGCCGTGTCCCTCGCCACGTTTCTCGACGCGGGCGTCCCGGTGAACCTCGCCAATCAGAACGGCGACACGCTGGTGATGCTGGCCGCGTACCACGGTCACGCCGAGGCCGTTCAGGTCCTGATCGACCGTGGGGCCGACGTCGACCGGCTCAACGACAAGGGGCAGTCTCCGCTGGCAGGGGCGCTGTTCAAGGGCGAGGACGCCGTGGTCCGAGCCCTCGTCGCCGGTGGTGCCGACGCCACCGCGGGCCATCCGACCGCCGTCGACGCCGCCCGGATGTTCGGCCGCGACGACCTTCTGAACCTGCTGGAACCGAAACCGGAGTGAGCTGCTCCGCGGCGCCCGGTAGGGTCTGAAGCCGTGATTGACCTGAAGTTCCTCCGCGAGAACCCCGACGCCGTCCGCGAATCGCAGCGCACCCGTGGCGAAGATCCCGCCCTGGTCGACGCGTTGCTCGAGGCCGACGCGTCCCGTCGCGCCGCCGTTCTCGCCGGCGACAACCTGCGTGCCGAGCAGAAGGCGTTCGGCAAGAAGGTCGGGCAGGCGTCCCCGGAGGAGCGCCCGGCGCTGCTCGAGGGATCCAAGGAACTCGCGGCCAAGGTGAAGCAGGCCGAGGCCGGCCAGCACGAGGCGCAGGCCGCGCTCGACGCCGCACACCGGGCGATCTCCAACATCGTCCAGGACGGCGCCCCCGCCGGCGGTGAGGACGACTTCATCACCCTCGAGACGGTCGGGGAGATCCCCGCATTCGACTTCGAACCCAAGGACCACCTCGAGCTGGGTGAGTCGCTGGGGCTGATCGACATGGAGCGCGGCGCGAAGGTGTCAGGCGCCCGCTTCTACTTCCTCACCGGCTTCGGTGCCATGCTGCAGCTGGGAATGCTGCAGCTCGCCGCACAGAAGGCGATGGCCAACGGTTTCCAGATGATGATCCCGCCGGTGCTGGTGCGCCCGGAGATCATGGCGGGAACCGGGTTCCTCGGCGCCCACTCGGACGAGATCTACCACCTCGCCGACGACGACCTCTACCTCGTCGGCACGTCCGAGGTCCCGCTGGCCGGGTACCACTCCGGGGAGATCCTCGACCTCGCCGACGGCCCCAAGCGGTACGCCGGCTGGTCGACGTGCTTCCGCCGCGAGGCAGGCAGCTACGGCAAGGACACCCGCGGCATCATCCGCGTCCACCAGTTCGACAAGGTGGAGATGTTCACCTACTGCAAGCCCGAGGACGCCGACGCCGAGCACCAGCGCCTCCTCGCGTGGGAGCGCGACATGCTCGCCGCCATCGACGTGCCGTACCGCGTGATCGACGTGGCCGGCGGCGACCTGGGATCGTCGGCGGCCCGCAAGTTCGACTGCGAGGCGTGGGTGCCGACGCAGCAGGCGTACCGGGAGCTCACGTCGACGTCCAACTGCACGACGTTCCAGGCGCGTCGCCTCGGGGTGCGGTACCGCGACGAGAACGGGAAGCCGCAGACGGCCGCGACCCTCAACGGCACCCTCGCCACTACCCGGTGGATCGTCGCCATCCTGGAGAACCACCAGCAGTCCGACGGCACAGTGCGGGTGCCCGAGGCGCTCGTGCCGTTCGTCGGGACGGATGTTCTGAAACCGTGATGCGCCTCCCCGAAGTTTTGGGAAGGCTACCCTTGCGCGAAAACGAAAATGATGTAACCCTTACCTAATCTAGTTGGTAAGGAGCTCCACATGTTCGTGTGCATCTGCAAGGCCGTGACCGAAGACGAAGTGCACGAGCACTGCGCCGCCGGGGCTGACAGCGCGGATGCGATCGGTGAGCGTTGCGGCGCCGGATGGGGATGTGGAACCTGCGTCGATCGGTTGAAGGAGATTCTGGGCGAGCGGACGGTCGTCGGCAGCACGGCCGCGTGACGCAACTGCAGCACAACTGAATCCCGCGATTCGCCTCACAGTGGTATCGCCAGTGGTACGTTCGCCTCAACCGGGGCGAACGGAGAAGTCATGCGTGGCGACGACGAGATCATTGCTCTTCTCAACGAACAGTTGACCAGTGAGCTGACCGCGATCAATCAGTACTTCCTGCACTCGAAGATGCAAGCCAACTGGGGTTTCACCAAACTTGCGGGCAAGACTCGGGCGGAGTCCATCGAGGAAATGATGCACGCCGAGATCCTCACCGACCGAATCCTCTTCCTCGAAGCGCTTCCGAACTATCAGAAGTTGCTGCCGCTGCGCATCGGGCAGGACCTGCGCGAGCAGTTCCACTCCGACCTCTCCATCGAAGTCGAGGTCGTCGAGCGCCTGCGTCCCGGCATCCAGATGTGCCGCGAGAAGGGCGATGCCACGTCGGCGAAGCTGCTCGAGGGGATCCTCAAGGAAGAAGAGGATCACATCGACTACCTCGAGACGCAGATCGAGCTGATGGACAAGATGGGCGACCAGCTCTACATGGCCCAGCTCGTCGATCAGCCGCCGACCGTCGTTTAGCCCGGGTGAACGTACCTTTCGACGCCTCGGTGGCGCCGAAAGGTACATCCGCCGCGGCGCTCAGAGCTTGCTGGACCGCAGTTCGTGTCCCTTGGACGTCTTGCAGCGCCCCGACTCGAGGTCCCACTGCCAGCCGTGCAGGTTGCACGTGAGGTTGGTGCCGTCGACGACACCGAACTTCGACAGGTCCGCCTTCAGGTGCGGGCAGCGACGCTGGATCTCGTAGCCACCGAGTTCGATCGACGCGGAGTCGTCGTGGGCCTCGGCGAACCAGCCGTCGGCGTACGCGATGCGCTCGTCGGTGAGGCACTTGAAGAACGTGTAGAGGAACTCGTTGTACCCGCCGACGCGCCACGCCTCGAAGCGGGTGGACAGGAAGATGGTGTTCACCCAGTCGGGCTCGTCGTCGCGCAGCACCGTGCGCACCAGTTCGGGGGCGATGCGGAAGCCGTACCGGTATTTGCCGTCCTTCTCGCCGCGCGGGCGGACAGTGCGCGCCGGGAAGTCGAGGACGACGGTCTCGTCGCCCATCACCAGGCCGACGGGGTAGCCGATGCCGTCGCAGATCAGGTCGGACTGCTTCATGATCGGCTCGAACTTCGCCTTCAGCGCCTCGAGCAGCGGTTCGCCCTCGGCGGGCGCCCAGGTGGCCTTCTCAGCGGCCAGGACCGGCGCCATCCGCTGCGCCATGTCCTCGATGTACGCGGCCTTGTCGGAGAAGATCTCGTCGACCTCGGCGTCCGGGATCGGGTGGGTGAGCGTCAGCTCGCCGCCCTTCAGGTCGGCCGTCGACCCCGGAATCATGAGGATGCCGCCGTCGTTGCCGTGGATCCGCATCTGCTCGAGGAACGTGATCTGGTCGGGAAAGATGTTGCCCTCGTCGCCCCGGTCGTCGTTGAGGTAGCGCAGCGCGTCGTCGAGGAACACCGGCGGTCCGGCGGACGGCACCACCCACGTGGCCGCGACCTGCTCGATGTAGCTGCGGCAGCGGTCCATGCCGCGCTGACGCTTCTGCTTGCCGAAGTTGGCCTTCGTCTTGGTCGGAATGTCGTAGACCATCGGGTACCAGATGGCCCCCGAGTACTGCAGCAGGTGGATGTCGATCTTGCCGAACGCGTCGTGCAGGACGTCCATGTCGACGGGCCGGGCGTCGTTCATGTTGAAACAGGTGGTCTCGCCGTCGGACACCACGAGACCCGAGTCGCCGATCGGACCGTCGGCGGGGGCGCGCAGCGCGATGATCATGATGTCCAGGTCGCCCTTGGGACCTGACACGGTGTGCTTGACCGAGTCCTCGGTCTCGAAGAACTTGTGGAATCCCAGCGCTTCGAGTTCGCGCCGGAGGTCCGGCACCGGATAGTCGGGGAGCAGCACCGTCGCGTCCTTGTCGACGTGCTTGGCGAGGTTCTCCGGGTCGAAGTGGTCCTTGTGCAGGTGCGACACGTACAGGTAGTCGCACTTGCCGAGAGCGTCCCAGTCGAGCTGGGTGTTGTCCGGGAACGGGAACCAGGACCCGAAGTAGGCGGGGTTGACCCAGGGGTCGCACAGGATCGAGCCTGCCTCGGTCTGGATGTGGAATCCGGCGTGTCCGACGCTGGTGACCTGCACTGGTATGCCTCCTGGGAGCTGAGCGACTGTTCCAGGGTAGGCGTTCCCCCCAGGTGAGTGACAATGCGCGCTCCAGCACACCGTGCCACTCACGTGCGGTCAGGTCACTTCGCCCAGGCAATAACCGTCGGGTCCGATGGACAGCGTGATCTGCTTGGTGACGGTCGTACCGGACACGTCGGTGACCGGAACGGACACGTCCAGGTAGTCGCCGCGGACGGGTGTGGCGGTCATCGCGTCGGCGGCGAACGCCGTGGTCCCGGCCAGGACGTCGGGGTCTGATTTCAGCGGTGGCTGACCGCCGGCGCCGGTGCCGGCCGGGTCCCACGGGCTCAGGCCCGGGCAGATCAGGGGGTACGCGGTCTCGGTGTCCGCCCGGTTCACCGGCGCGCCGGACTCCCGCGACAGGAACCGGGTGACGGCGTACTCGGCGTCGGCGGGGGTGTAGAAGTCGACGGTCCCGGCGGGGTGGACGTGCGGGCAGGCGTAGCCGGACGCGATCTCGCTGCGTTTGACGGACACCGTCGTGCCGCCGCCGGTCCACGACACCGCGAACTGCCCGTCGACGCCGGGTTGGGCGAGCGCCCCGAGGATCGCGGCCGTATCGGCGTACTGGTCGGCGGCCTGGGCGGGTGGCAGCGTCCAGCATTTCGCGGGGACGGCGGCGGGCCGGGTGACCAGGTCGGTGGCCCAGGCGCGGATGGTGTCCGCCGCTGCGGGGTTGCCGGGGACCTCGCCGACGACCACCTGCGGTACGGGGGCCGGTGGCACGGTGGTCGTGGGCTCGACCGTCGAGGTGGGTGCGGACACGGTGTCGGCCGGGGGCTCCTCCGTAGGGATGCCGGACTGCGAATCGCACGCCGCCCCCGCCCCGAGGATCACCGCGACGACCGGCGCGATGAGCGCCCTCCTGCCCCTGCCACCCATCTCCAGCGCGCCCTTTCTCTCGACTCCCCACCGAATGTCCGTCCCCGACGGCGGGCCAGATCGCGGATACCCGGCTACGCTAGCCGATTGTGGAACCCGTCTATCGCACCGTCATCGGCATCGCCCGCACCGTATTCGCCCTCGAGGGGCTGAAGTTCACGGTCAAGGGCGATCAGCACATTCCGGCGACGGGTGGGGCGGTGATCGCGATCAATCACACCGGCTACATGGACTTCACCTACGCCGGACTTCCGGCCCGCCGCGTGAAGCGGTACGTCCGCTTCATGGCGAAGAAGGAAGTGTTCGACAACAAGATTTCGGGCCCGATCATGCGCGCGCTCAAGCACATTCCGGTCAACAGGGCCGCCGGTGCGGATTCGTACAAGGCGGCCGTCGACTTCCTGCGTCGCGGCGAACTGGTGGGCGTGTACCCGGAGGCGACCATCAGCCGGAGCTTCGAGATCAAGGAATTCAAATCGGGTGCTGCGCGGATGGCGATCGAGGCAAACGTGCCGATCGTCCCGGTGGTCATCTGGGGTGCGCAGCGGGTGTGGACGAAGGGGTTCCCGAAGCGGCTGGGCCGCACGAACACTCCCATCTCGATCGCCGTCGGCGAGCCGATCCGGCCGTTCGAGCCCGCATCCGAGCTGACCGAAAAGCTGCACGCCACGATGACGACGATGCTCGCCGACCTCCAGCAGGGGTACGAGCACCCGGCAGGTGAGTACTGGGTGCCCGCGCGCCTCGGTGGCAGCGCGCCGACGCTCGACGAGGCGAACAAGATGGACGCCGCCGACGCCGAGGCGAAGGCGCAGTCCCGTCGGGCCCGGGAGACCGGTAGCTAGAACGTGGCGGTGGAGCCGGTCTACACGGTCGTCGAGTCGGCGGCCAAGGCGTTGTCCCTGTTCCAGGGGCTGAGGATGACGCGGGTCGGCCTGGACAACATCCCCGCCGAGGGCGGTGCGGTGCTCGCGGTCAATCACACCGGTTACCTGGATTTCGTCCAGCTGGCGCTGGCGGTCGGCGCGGTGGACCGCAAACTGCGGCTCATGGCCAAGTCCGAACTCGCGAACAACAGGGTGATGGCGTTCCTGATGCGCGGATGCGGCGTCATCCCGGTCGACCGGACCGCGGGAGCGGGCGCCTACCTCGCCGCGGTGGAGCGACTGCGGGAGGGCGAACTCGTGGGCGTGTACCCGGAGGCGACCATCAGCCGGAGCTTCGAGATCAAGGACCTGAAGTCGGGTGCGGCGCGCATGGCCCTCGACGCCGGAGTGCCGATCGTGCCCGTCATCGTGTGGGGCGCCCAGCGGATCGCCACGAAGGGCCGGCCGAGAAGGTTTGGGCGGCATCGATTCCCGGTGACCGTCGAGGTCGGGCTGCCGATCGAGCCGCGGGAACCGGCAGACGCCCTCACCGAAACCCTGCACAAGGAGATGGACGCTATCCTGCGCCGGGTGCAGGGCGGATTCGACCACCCGGCGGGCGCGGACTGGGTGCCCCGGCGACTCGGCGGCAGTGCGCCCACCCTCGACGAGGCCGCCGAGATGGACCGCCGCGAGGCGGAGGACCGCCGGTCCCGGTAACGGCCGCCCGGCGGCGGCGCGGGGCCGGCAGGCAGAATGGCTGGGTGAGCCCAGACCGACCGAGCCTTGTAGCGTCCGATGTCGACGGCACCCTGATCGGGGAGGACGAGCGCATCAGCGCCCGCACCCGGGACGCCGTCGCGTCGGTCGTCGCATCGGGGACACCCTTCGTGCTGGCCACCGGCAGGCCCCCGCGCTGGATCCATCCCGTGGTCGAGGGCCTCGGCTACGCGCCGCTCGCGGTCTGCGCCAACGGCGCCGTCATCTACGACAGCGACAGCGACCGCGTGCTCAGCGCCGCGACCCTCGACGTGGACACCCTCACCTGGCTGTCGGCGATCGCGCTGGACGTGCTGCCCGGCGCCGGGCTCGCGGCCGAGCGCGTCGGGGTCAGCGCCCACGACGCCGCGACACCGCAGTTCGTCAGTTCCCCCGGCTACCAGCACGCCTGGCTGAACCCCGACAACACCGAGATGTCGGAGGACGAGGTCGTCGGGGCCCCGGCGGTGAAGTTGCTGATCCGGGTGCCGGAAATGTCCAGTCAGGCGATGGTCGACGCGCTCGCGCCGCACATCGGGCGCCGCGCCGACGTCACGTTCTCCACCGACAACGGACTGATCGAACTGTCGGCGGCGGGCATCACGAAGGCGTCGGGTCTCGCGCTGGTCGCGGAGCGGCTCGGGGTGACGGCGTCGCGGATCGTGGCGTTCGGCGACATGCCCAACGACATCCCGATGCTGAACCTCGCGGGCCGCGGCGTCGCCGTCGAGAACGCGCACCCGGACGCCAAGGCCGCCGCCGACGAGGTCACGGCCACCAACTGGGACGACGGGGTCGCGAAAGTGCTCGAGCGCTGGTGGTCCTGAGACCACCAGCGCCCGAGAGGGTGAACCCTGATCAGCCGGCCGGTACCGGTGCCGGCTCGACAGGAGCCGGCGCGGGGGCGGGTTCCGGCGCCGGAACGGGAGCAGGTGCGGGCTCGGCCGGTGCCGGCGGAAGCTGCGCCGGGTCCGCGGGCGGTGC
This sequence comes from Rhodococcus opacus B4, assembly GCF_000010805.1. Lineage (NCBI taxonomy): Bacteria > Bacillati > Actinomycetota > Actinomycetes > Mycobacteriales > Nocardiaceae > Rhodococcus > Rhodococcus opacus. The sequence goes on from NC_012522.1 coordinate 4,232,521, forward strand.
GATGGGCGCCGCGGGTGGTGCGACGGGCGCCGCGGCATCGACCCGGGCCCCGTTCTTGTAGGCCTCGGCGTAGGTGTCGTTGTACGTCTTCAGGACCTTGGTGACGATGCCGGTGAGCTCGTTGAAGATCAGCGAGCCGTTCTCGAAGTCGGTGCGCAGACCGCCCGGGATCGTGTACTCGTCACTGGTCGGCAGACCGAGTTCGCCGTTGTCGGCGCCGAGGCTCTGCCACGTCTTGAAGATCTGACCGAGGACCGCCCACACGCCGCCGTTGGGCGAGGTGAAGATGGCGCCGTTGGTGAACTCCGCACCCGAGTTACCCGCCTTGGCCTGCAGCAGTCCCGTGATGGCCTGGCCCAGCCTGCCGGTGTCGCCGCCTTCGGCTACCCACTTCTGGGCGACCGGCGACGGGTCGGTGAGCCGGAGCAGTTCGTTGACCAGGGCCGGGATGCCCGCCCCGAGGCTGGCACTGGCATCCGTGCCCGGACCGCCGGACGGTGCCGGAGCCTCGCTCGCGGGGGCGTCCGAGGCGAGGGAGGCGTTGCCGCCGCCGCGGTTGGCGGCCGCGATCTGCCGGATCTCGTCCATGTGCGAGTACGCCGCGTCGCCCGGGCAGGACGTGTTGCCGACGTCGCGGTGCGCGAAGATCACCGGCAGGTCGACGGCCTCACCCTCCGCGTACGGCGTGAACTCGGTGCCCTCGGAGTACATCGTCGTCTCGCCGAGCGGGTCGAGTCCGGCCTTGCCGAGCTTCCAGCCGAGGAACTTGCCGACGGCGTCGAGGGTGGCCTGCGGCGGATCCTCGGACGAGAAGTCGCCCATCATCGCGACGCCGGTGGTGTTCTCGTTGAACCCGCCCGCATGTGCGCCCTGTACCGGACGGTCGAGACCGCCTGCGCGGCCCTCGAAGATCTGGCCGTATTTGTCGACCAGCGCGTTGTAGCCGATGTCGCACCAGCCGAGCGTCTGCGCGTGGTACGCGTAGATGGCCCGGACGATCTCGGCCGATTCGGCCTTCGAGTAGTCGTTGGCGCCCGCGGTGTGGTGCACGGTGGCGCCGCCGATGAAGTCGTCGTAGTCGGGGTCCTGGCAGCGGATGGACTCGTCCGCGCCCCACTGCTGGCGGCTGATGACCTTGGGGCCGCCGCTGTCGAGCGGGCTCGCATTGTCGCTGAGGTTGGCGTCGCCGGGGCCGCTGCCCGGTTCGATGAGCACGGCGGTGACGTCGTCGGCACCCGCCCGTGCCGGCTGCTGTCGCAGCGGCGTGTTGACGGCGGCGGGGGTGTACCCGAGCGGGGCGGCCCCGTCGGCGGCGGGCGCCGGGGCGGGTGCCTCGGGTGCGGGAGCGGGAACCGCGCCGGGTGCGCCTGCAGGCGCGGGCGCCGAGGTGGGGGTCAGGATCTGGATCGCCTTGGTCAGTCCGACGTAGACAGGTTCGGTGGCGACCGTGCCGTCCGACGCCGTCTTGTCGGTCCGACGGGTGTCGATCATGTCGGGGGAGACCCACTGGCCCCACGTTCCGTCGGCCTGCAGCGCGCGGACCTTCGACTCCGCGGACGCGAGCGTCTCGGAGGTGAGCGCCACCATGCTGAACGGGGTGTCGCGGGACAGTTCCTTGACGATCGCGCCGGGCTGCTGGTCGGCCGGGGGCAGGATCGCGGGGTCGGACACGTCGCCCGGGGCGGGCAGTTTCAGCGGGATCTGCAGGCTGGGGATCTGGATTCCGCCGGGCAGTTGCACGTTGCTGGGAATGTGGAGGTACGGCGGGATCTTCAGGTTCCGGAGGTCGCCGATGTTGACGTCCGGCAGGTTCAGCCCGGTCAGTTCCTTCAGCGGAATCACGATGTCGGGGATCTGCGACAGCACTACCTGCGCGATCTCGGTGGACACGGCGGAGTTGGAGGTTTCGTTCGTGGATCGGACGTCGGAGGGTGCGCTACTGATGCCGTAGACCGCAACGGGACTTGCGACAGCCAGAGCGGCGACAGCCCCGAGGACGATCGAGGGCTTCGGTCGACGGTGCGGCAAGGGGGACTCTCCTCAGTTGTAGTTTCCTGCGAGCGACCTCGCGTGTCTGCAACTCGTGATGCTTGTGTGACGGAAGAGACTGTTGTTGCTAACTCCAATCACTCTTGCCACACTAGTCACACAGGTCCATAACGCTCAACCTTACATTGAGACTTTATCCCGAATTTCTCGGACCCGCTGAGGCGAGGTGCACACCCCGTCTCAGCGCTCGTTGTTCAGCGATGAGGAGTGCAGTGATGGCGAAGACCGAATTCGGGGTTCGTGCAGGTAGACCTGCCTGGACTCGCAGGAGGCGGTACATCGCGGGCCCTCCCACCCCGCGCGGGTTCAGGGCCAGAGTTCTGCGCGCGTCGGCGCTCGGCATCGCACCCGTCCTCGTCGTCGGCGCCGTCACTGGCGTGGTCGTGCAGGTGCGCTCCTCAGGGCAGGACGTCCGGGCAACCGTCGCCTCCGACACGCCGTTCGCGCTGTCCGGGCACGGCAACGGCCACGGCCGCGGGATGGGCCAGTGGGGCGCCTATGGATACGCGAAGGATCAGGGGTGGGCGGCCGAGCGCATCCTCGGCCACTACTACGGCGGCACCACACTCGGTACCCTCGCCGACGCGCAGATCAGCGTCCGGCTGCAGGCGCGTGACGACCAGCCGCTCGACGTCTACTCCGACGCAGGCGCCGTCGTCGCCGGCAAGCCCGTCGGACCGGGCGAGGCCGTCCACCTGACGCCGACCGCGGACGGCGGCGCCAACGTCGTCGTCACCCGCGGATGTGCCGGCGACGTCCTGTGGCAGGACTCCACCGACCACCCGTGGGTCGACCCGGTCGACCTGGCCCCGGACCGTCCCGCGAACGAACACCTGAAGCTGTGCGCCGGCGACACCCCCTACCGCGGCGCCCTCGGGGTCGCGCTCGACGGTGCCGCCATGCGCACCGTCAACGTCGTCGACATGGACGACTACCTGCTGGGCGTGGTGCCCGCCGAGGCGAAGGCCGGCTGGGCCGACACCGGTGGGGCCGAGGCGCTTCGGGCGCAGGCCGTCGCGGCCCGCTCCTACGCCGCCGCCGAGAACCGGGAGGAGTACGCAAAGACCTGCGACACCCAGAGCTGCCAGGTCTACGGCGGTTCCGCGAAGGAGGATCCGCGGACAACGGACGCCGTCCGTTCCACCAAGGGAATGATCCTGACGAAGGACAACAAGCCCGTTGCTGCCGAATTCTCCTCGTCCACAGGCGGATACACCGCCGGTGGCGAGTTCCCGGCCGTCGAGGACCAGGGTGACACCGTGTCGCCGAACCACGACTGGATGGTGACCCTCACCGCGGGCGACATCGCGTCGGCGTTCAACGTCGGCGAGCTCGAATCGTTCGAAGTGGTCACCCGCAACAACTTCGGAGTCGACGGCGGACGCGTCACCGGTGTGAAGGTCGTCGGAACGTCGGGGACCGTCGAGGCGACCGGCGCCGAGGCGAGGGCGAAGCTGAAGCTCAAGTCCGACTGGTTCACCCTCGGTGACGGACTCGCGGTGCCCGCACCGCCGGCAGCCCCCGGTGAACCCGACCCCTCGGTCCTCGCCTCCGCGGGCGAGGACGAGGACACTTTCGGAACCACCGAGGGTTCGCCGATCGCCGAGAAGTACAAGGAACTCGGCGGCGTCAACAGCACGCTGGGAGCGCCCGTCGGTCCGGAGATGATGCTGCCGTCCGAGGCGGGGAAGTTCCGGATGTTCACCAACGGAACCATCATCTGGACGAAGAAGCTGGGCGCGCAGGTGATCGACGCCAGTGTGCTCCGCGAGTGGCTGCCGTCCGGCGGAAGCTAGGCCGAACCGGATCCCTCGAGCACCGCGAGCATCCCGTCGACGGACTCGGCCCAGCCGAAGTCCTCGGCCCGCCGCCGGGCCGACGCCCGCCGGGTGTGCGAGGGGATCTCGAGGAGGCCGCTCACCGCTTCGGCGAACGCCGGCCCCCGGTCCCGGGCCAGGGCGCCGCAGCCGGGTGTGATGATCTCGGCGAGAGCCGACGACTGTGACGCGACCACCGGGGTGCCCGCCGCGAGCGACTCGAGCGCCGACAGGCAGAACGTCTCGTGCGGTCCGGGCGCCAGCGACACGTCGGCCGACGCGAACAGCGACGCCAGGCGGCCCTTGTCGCTGATGAACCCGGTGAAGTGCACGGGCAGCCCCCGGGCCCGGTACTGCAGCGCCGAACGCCGTGGCCCGTCGCCGGCGATGACGAGCCGGGCGTCGTGCCCCTCCCGCCGCAGCAACCGAACCGCGTCGATGCTCCGTTCCACCTGCTTCTCCACCGACAACCGGCCGCAGTGCAGGAGGAAGCGCTGCGCCGGATCGGCGAAGGAGTCGCGCATCTCCTGGTCGTGTTTGCCCGGGTGGAACATCGCGAGGTCGACGCCGAGCGGGACCCGGTGCAGGTTCGGGGCACCGATCCGCGTGAACTCCTCGCTCGCGAAGTCCGTCGTGCAGACGACGGCGTCGTAATTGCGCGCCATCCGGCGGTTCGCGACATCGGCCCAGCCGCGGGCCACGCGCCGGGGAGCGAACTGTCCGAGCAGCCGGTCGAGGCGCTCGTGTGACACCACGACACTGCGCACCCCGCGGGTGCGGGCCCAGCCACCGAAACCGCGGAGCGTCAGCCGGTCGGACACCTCCAGGACGTCGGGTCGGAGACCGGTGACGATGTCGGCCACCCGGCGCGGATCGACGACGCGATAACCCCCGGTCCAGGGAATGGTCGGCGCAGACCGGGTGATGCGCAGGACCCCGCTCGGCAGCAGCTCCTCACCGTCCCTCTGACCTGGGACGACGAGGACAACCTCGTGCCCGCGTCCCACGTACCCCTGACCCCAGTTGTGGAGGGCGGTGCGGAGCCCACCCGACCGCGGTCCGTAGAAGTTCGCCAGCTGGACGATGCGCACCCGCCCATGAAGCGCGACCGCCGCGTCGGCGCGAACAACGAGGTCTGCAGAACCGGTGAATACAGGGAGAACTCCTCGTGTGTGCGGAAGGGGTCCGTGCCCCCCTTGGCCGCGCACAGGTCGCGGAGTCGCTTACCCTGGTTCATCGTGACCGCTGCAACCCCAGAGACAACCGCCCCTGGCCGGTACGACCTCATCGTCGTCGGCTCCGGATTTTTCGGACTGACCGTCGCCGAGCGTGCAGCAACACAGCTGGGTAAGCGTGTGCTGGTGCTCGACCGTCGTCATCACCTGGGCGGAAACGCCTATTCGGAGGCCGAGCCCGAGACCGGCATCGAGATCCACAAGTACGGAGCGCACCTGTTCCACACCTCGAACAAGAGGGTGTGGGACTACGTCACCCAGTTCACCGAATTCACGAACTACCAGCACCGCGTGTTCGCGTTGCACAAGGGCCAGGCGTACCAGTTCCCGATGGGCCTGGGTCTGGTGTCGCAGTTCTTCGGGCGCTACTTCACCCCGGACGAGGCGCGGAAGCTGATCGCCGAGCAATCCTCCGAGATCGACTCCAAGGAGGCGTCGAACCTGGAGGAGAAGGCGATCTCCCTGATCGGACGGCCGCTGTACGAGGCGTTCGTGCGCGACTACACCGCCAAGCAGTGGCAGACGGATCCGAAGAATCTGCCCGCGGGCAACATCACCCGCCTGCCGGTGCGGTACACGTTCGACAACCGCTACTTCAACGACACGTACGAGGGCCTGCCCGTCGACGGCTACACCGCGTGGCTCGAGAACATGGCGAAGGACCCGAAGATCGAGGTCCGGCTCGAGACCGACTGGTTCGACGTCCGCGACGACCTGCGCGCCGAGAGCCCCGACGCCCCCGTCGTCTACACGGGCCCCCTCGACCGCTACTTCGACTACTCCGAGGGCGAGCTGGGCTGGCGCACCCTCGACTTCGAGACCGAGGTGCTGGAGACCGGTGACTTCCAGGGAACGCCGGTCATGAACTACAACGACGCCGACGTGCCCTTCACCCGGATCCACGAGTTCCGCCACTTCCACCCGGAGCGGGACTACCCGAAGGACAAGACGGTCATCATGCGGGAGTTCTCCCGGTTCGCCGAGAGCAAGGACGAGCCGTACTACCCGATCAACACCCCGGACGACCGTGCGATGCTCGCCGCCTACCGCGACCGCGCGAAGGAGGAGATGTCCACGAACAAGGTCCTGTTCGGCGGCCGGCTCGGCACCTACCAGTACCTGGACATGCACATGGCGATCGCCAGCGCGCTGGCGATGTTCGACAACTCCCTGCGTCCGCACTTCGAATCCGGTGCGGACCTCGTGGGGGAGGCCGAATGAGCGCCCGGCATCTGCTCGAATCGGAGAAGGTCACCGAGGACGCGCCGCTTCTCGGCAAGTCGCTGCTGCAGCGGGTGATCCTGCCGCGCGCCGGTGAGCCGCTCGACGTCCGCACCCTCTACCTGGAGGAAGCGAAGACCAACAGCCGTCGCGCGCACTCGCTGTCGCGGACGTCGCTGTCGGTCGGCGCCGAGTCCGAGGCGTCGTTCTGCACGTACTTCAACGCGTTCCCGGCCAGCTACTGGCGACGGTGGAGCACGCTGAACTCCGTGGTGCTGCGGCTCGAGCTGTCGGGGCACTGCCGCATCGACGTGTACCGATCGAAGGCCGACTCGTCCCGCATCCACGTCGAGGGCCGCGAGTTCCAGGACGGCGACGCCGCCCTCGAATTCGAGATCGAGCTGGCGCCGTTCGAGGACGGCGGCTGGATCTGGTTCGACATCACCACCGACACCGAGGTCGTGCTGGAGAGCGCCGGCTGGTACGCACCGGTCGACGCTCCTGGCGAGGCCACCGTCGCCGTCGGCATCCCCACGTTCAACCGGCCCACCGACTGCGTCAAGGCGCTGGCGGCGCTGGCGTCCGACGAACTCGTCATGGACGTCGTCAAGGCTGTCATCATCCCGGACCAGGGCACCCGCAAGGTCAGGGACGAGCCCGGCTTCACGGAGGCCGCGGAGGCGCTCGGCGACCGGCTGGCGATCCACGACCAGGCGAACCTCGGCGGGTCCGGCGGCTACAGCCGGATCATGTACGAGGCGCTGAAGACCACCGACTGCCAGCACATCCTGTTCATGGACGACGACATCGAGATCGAGCCCGACTCGATCCTCCGCGCGCTGGCCATGTCCCGGTTCGCGAAGTCGCCGATGCTCGTCGGCGGACAGATGCTGAACCTCCAGGAGCGCAGCCACCTGCACTCGATGGGCGAGGTCGTCGACCGCAGCATCTTCATGTGGACGGCCGCCCCGAACGTCGAGTACGACCACGACTTCTCCCGCTACCCGCTGAGCGACCGCGAGAACTCCCGGCTGCTGCACCGGCGCATCGACGTCGACTACAACGGCTGGTGGATGTGCATGATCCCCCGGCAGGCCGCCGAGGAACTCGGTCAGCCGCTGCCGCTGTTCATCAAATGGGACGACGCCGAGTACGGCCTGCGGGCCCGCGCCGCCGGCTACCCGACCGTCACCATGCCCGGCGCCGCGATCTGGCACATGGCGTGGAGCGACAAGGACGACGCCATCGACTGGCAGGCGTACTTCCACCTGCGGAACCGGCTCGTCGTCGCGTCCCTGCACATGCCCGGCAACGGCCGCGGCCTAGTGATCAACACCGTCAAGGCCACGATCAAGCACCTGCTGTGCCTCGAATACTCGACGGTCGCGATCCAGAACCAGGCCATCGCCGACTTCCTGCAGGGGCCCGAGCACATCTTCGAACTGCTCCCCACCGCGCTCGGCAACGTTCACAGAATGCGCAAGGAGTACCCGGACGCCGTGGTCCTACCGTCGTCGACGAGCCTGCCGCTGCCCTCGGGCGCCGAGGTCGGCGCGGTCGGCCTGCCGACGAACCCGCTCGCGAAGATCGTGCGACTCGGCAAGGGCCTCGTCCACAACGTCAAGCCGGCGCACGAGGAGCACCACGAAACTCCCCAGCTCAACGTGCCGACCCTCGACGCGCGGTGGTTCCTGCTGTCCCAGGTGGACGGTGTCACCGTCACCACCGCGGACGGCCGGGGCGTCGTCTACCGCAAGCGCAACCCCAAGCTCGCGCTCGCGCTGCTGAAGGAAGCGATCCGGCTGCGCCGCGAACTGGCCCAGCGGTTCCCCGAACTCAAGCGCGAGTACAAGAACGCAGTTCCCGCCCTGACCAGCAAGGAGAGGTGGGAACGTGTCTTCGGCATCCAGTGAGATCCAGATCCTGCAGACCGTCCAGTCGACAATCGCGAGCCGTCCCGGCGTCGTCTCGACCGCACGGGGTATGTCCCACTTCGGTGAGCACGCCCTCGGATGGGTGGCCGTCGCCGGAATCGGCGCGGCGCTCGACAAGCCCCGCCGCCGGCAGTGGGCGGGTGTCGCGGTGGGTGCCGTCGGCGCCCACGCGGCTTCGATCGTGATCAAACGCATCGTCCGCCGCCCCCGGCCGAACGACCCGTCGATCCAGGTCAACGTGTCGACGCCCAGCAAATTGAGCTTCCCGTCCTCGCATGCGACATCCACCACAGCGGCTGCCGTGCTGCTCGGCCGGCTCACCGGGCTACCCTTGCCTGCGTTGTTGGTACCGCCGATGCTGCTTTCCCGGCTCGTCCTGGGAGTGCACTACCCGACCGATGTGCTCGCCGGATCTGCTCTGGGGGCCGCCTCCGCGGTCGCGGTGCTGAAGGCCGAGCAGAAGTTTGGAGAAAAATGAGCGAGGAACCGGCCGTCGTCACCGGACCCCCGACATCCCTGGCGGCTGGCATCGTCAAGGCCGTCCGCCCGCGTCAGTGGGTCAAGAACGTCCTGGTCCTCGCAGCTCCCGTCGCCGCGGGCACGGCGACGGAATCCGCCGTCCTGCTTCCCGTCGCGCTCGCCTTCGTGGTGTTCTGCATGGCGGCGTCCGGCATCTACCTCGTCAACGACGCGATGGACGTCGAAGCGGACCGTGCGCACCCCACCAAGCGATTCCGCCCCATCGCGGCCGGTGTGCTGCCCGTCAACCTGGCGTTCGCGATGGCGGTCGTGCTGCTCGGCGGCTCGATCGCCCTGTCGTTCCTCGCCAACTGGCAGCTGGCGGTCGTGATGGCCGTCTACATCGGCATCCAGCTGGCGTACTGCTTCGGCCTCAAACACCAGGCCGTCCTCGACATCTGCATCGTCTCGTCCGGATTCCTGCTGCGCGCCATCGCCGGTGGTGTGGCCGCCGAGATCGCACTGTCGCAGTGGTTCCTGCTGGTGATGGCGTTCGGTTCGCTGTTCATGGCGGCCGGCAAACGGTACGCCGAACTGCAGCTCGCCGAGCGCACCGGCGCGAAGATCCGCAAGTCCCTCGAGAACTACACCACGACCTACCTGCGGTTCGTCTGGACGCTGAGCGCCACCGCGGTCGTGCTCTGCTACGGGCTGTGGGCGTTCCAGCAGGACGACCTGAAGGCCACCAACTGGTACGCCATCTCCATGGTGCCGTTCACGATCGCGATCCTGCGGTACGCCGTCGACGTCGACGGCGGCGAGGCGGGGGAGCCCGAGGAGATCGCGCTGGGCGACCGCGTGCTCCAACTTCTCGCGATTGCCTGGATCGGAGTGGTGGGTGTCGCTGTCTACCTCGTCTGACTTGGTAGGCGGCGCCGAGGAGTCGGGCGCCGCCGCGGAGCGGACCACCGAACGCCACCGGAAGGCCATCCTCTCGAGGGTGGTCTTCCTCGGGGGTGTGGCCGTCTCGGCTCTCCTGATGTTCTGGGGCGCCTGGGAACGGCGATGGATTGCCGACGACGGTCTGATCGTGCTGCGCACGGTCCGGAACCTGCTCGCGGGCAACGGTCCGGTCTTCAACTCGGGCGAGCGGGTCGAGGCCAACACCAGCACCGCGTGGACGTACATCGTCTACGCGTTCAGCTGGCTGTCCCAGGCCCGGCTCGAATACGTCGTTCTGACGATCGCGCTGATCCTGTCCACGGCGGCAATCGTGCTCGCCATGTTCGGAACCGCGCGCCTGTACCGCGGTGGCCCCTTCGCCGGCGGCGGCACGCTGTTCCTGATGCCCGCCGGTGTGCTCGTCTACATCGCGGTGCCCCCGGCCCGCGACTTCGCGACGTCGGGCCTCGAAAGCTGCCTCGTCATCTTCTGGATCGCGCTGCTCTGGCTGCTGCTGGTCCGGTGGAGCCAGGCGGCCACCCCGTCCACCACCTCGGTGCTGACGCTCGCGTTCGTCGCCGGCATGGGCCCGCTCGTGCGCCCCGAACTGGCGATCCTGGGTGTGCTGTCGCTGGCCATGATCTTCCTGGCGCCCGGCCTCACGTGGGTGGTGCGGGTGGCGATGGTGTTCGTCGCCGGCATCGTCCCGGTGGGTTACCAGATCTGGCGCATGGGCTACTACGCCCTCCCGTACCCCAACACCGCGGTGTCGAAGGACGCAGGCGGCGCGAAGTGGTCGCAGGGTTTCGCCTACCTCTGGAACCTGCTCGGTCCGTACCTGCTGTGGCTGCCGCTGATCTTCCTGTTCGCCGGCGCCGTGATCGCCTGGCGCGGCCGGGACAAGGACATCGAGCATGGTGTTCGTCACACCGAGGGGAATCGGCTGACCCGCCTGCGCGGATGGCTGCGCACGCAGAACGCCGTCGTCGTCTTCGTTCTCGCGAGCGGCCTGATCCTCGGTCTGTACTCGTTGCGCGTCGGTGGCGACTTCATGCACGGCCGCGTGCTTCTTCCCGTTCTGTTCTGTTTCATCGTCCCCGTCGCGGTAATTCCGGTGCGAATTCCGGACCGCGCGGCCTGGGGGCGTAACAAGGAATTCTCGACTTTCCTGGCAATGGCATTCCTGTGGATCGGCACCGTGGTGTGGGCGTTTTTCGCGTCCAACACCACGGGAATGCCCGAAGGTGTCGTTATCGGACGGTCCGGAATTGTCGACGAACGTGCGTTCTACGTTCTCAACACCGGTCATGCGCACCCGATCCGCGCCGACGACTACCTGGACTACCCGCGCATGCGCGCCATGGTCCAGACCATCGCGGACACCCCCGACGGCGGTCTGCTCATCCCGTCCGCCGACTACACGTACTGGTTCGTCGTTCCACCGCCCCTTCCGATACCGGAGGACGGCGCAGGCCACACCGTCTACTTCCTGAACCTCGGCATGACGAGCATGAACGTCGGCCTCGACGTGCGGGTGCTGGACCAGATGGGTCTCGCATACCCTCTCGCGGCGCACACCGAACGATTGGACGACGGCCGCATCGGGCACGACAAGGCCCTGTACCCCGACTGGGTCGTCGTGGACACGGGAATGATCGACAAGCATCCGTGGATGCCCGGATTCCTCGACGAGGACTGGGTGACCGAGGCGCGGGTCGCGCTCACGTGCCCCGAAACGCAGGAACTGCTGACGTCGTACCGCTCGGAACTGACGTGGCCGCGTTTCAAACAGAATTTCAAGGATGCGCTGCATTTAGCGAGTTACCGATTCGAGCGCGTTCCCGCATACGAAATCCAGCGGTGCAATCTCGAACCGCCGTTCCCGGATCCGGCCAAATAGGTCGAACCGGGCGATCCGTGTGTCACCGCGGCGTCCCGGGCAGATCTCGATGTCGGAACATCAGATCTCGTTTGTGTAACGCTGGAACCGCCGGCGACGATGTACGTCGATGATGAGTCATCGGTGACGGTGGTCTGGAAGTTCCCCGGAAAACGCTCCGCGAGCGTTTGTCAGGGAACTTTGTGTGACATACAGTCCACGCAGCGCAGTGTGACTCGGAAGAGGTCCGCTGCCGACCCGGCTTCACGCCGCGGCCGGCAGGTCGCCTGTTCCCCGACGGAATCCGCCGGAGCCGCCCAGTTGGCGGAGTCCGCAGACGAAGAGAGAGAGCAGTATTCATGCGTTTTGCCAGACCGAGGTTGTCTCAGCGCCTCAAGCAGCGTGCGATGGCCATCGGCGCCGTCGCACTGGTACTGCCTGTGGGCGCAGGAATCGCTGGTGGAGCCGTTGCTGCAGCAGCACCGACGCATGCGGGGCCCGCCAAGACCGCACCGGCCGGTGGCTACGAGGAACTGTGGGTGCCCTCTTCGATGGGACCGATCAAGGTCCAGGTCCAGTGGGCGGCTCGCGGCGGTAGCGCCGCGCTGTACCTGCTCGACGGACTGCGCGCCCGCAACGACCGCAACGCATGGAGCTTCGAGACCAACGCGTTCGACCAGTACCGCAACGACAACGTGACGCTGGTCATGCCCGTCGGCGGCGAGTCCAGCTTCTACTCGGACTGGTACTCGGCGAGCAACTTCAACGGGCAGCCCGTCACCTACAAGTGGGAGACGTTCCTGACCCAGGAACTGCCCGACTTCCTGGCCAATTACGGTGTCTCGCGCACCAACAACGCCGTCCTCGGCCTGTCGATGGGTGGCAGCGCCGCCCTGACGCTCGCCGCGTACCACCGCGACCAGTTCAAGTTCGCCGGTTCGCTGTCCGGGTACCTGAACATCTCGGCTCCCGGCATGCGTGAGGCGATCCGCGTCGCGATGCTCGACGCCGGCCGCTTCAACGTCGACGCCATGTGGGGCCCGCCGTGGAACCCGGCGTGGCTGCGCAACGACCCGTTCGTGTTCGCCCCGCGCCTGAACGGGCTGTCGATGTTCATCTCGGCCGCCAGCGGTCTGCCCGGTGAATTCGACCACCCGCGCGCGCCGATCGACTACTACAACACCGCGAACGGCATGGGGCTCGAGGCCCTCGCCCTGGCCAACACCCGCGCTTTCCAGGTGCGTCTGGCCAGCCTCGGTGTGCCGGCCACCTTCGACTTCCCGGCCAACGGCACGCACTCGTGGCCGTACTGGGGTTCGGAGCTGTGGAAGGCCCGCGGCCAGATCCTGGACACGCTCGGCGCCTGGTGATCTAGACGCCACCACGTTCGTGGCGAATGCCGCCCCGCCTCACCGGCGGGGCGGCGTTCGCGCGTTCTCGAAGTGCAGCGTCCCGGACCGGACGGGTGAGAGGAAAACCTCGGAATCGGTTCCCCCCCGGGAGTGCACATCGGGTCCTTTTGTCAGTAAGGTGATCCCGTCGAGACGCCACCCGCGCAGCGAGCGCTGCGCGGGTGGCGTCTGTACGTGAGATTTTCACGAGAGTTATCGAGAGGTTGCCGCGGCCGCGGCGCGAGACGCATCAAGCGGAGGGAAGACGAGTTCATGCGAGTTGGGGGTTCGACGAGAACAAGCGGATGGGCCAGGCGTACCGCCGCCGCAATTGCTCTGGCGGTCGCACTGCCACTGGGCGTGACCATGGTGGGCGGCGGCGCAACCGCATCCGCAGCCTTCGACCCCGCAGCGCAGGACTTCTGGGTCGACTCCGCGATGGGTCCGATCAAGAGCCGCATCTGGCGCGCGGCTGACGGCAACACCAACCGTGTCGTCTACCTGCTCGACGGTCTGCGCGCGCAGGACGACCTGAGCGGCTGGGAGATCAACACCGACGCGGGCCCGTTCCTCGCCTCGCAGAACATCAACGTCGTCCAGCCGGTCGGCGGGCAGTCCAGCTTCTACTCCGACTGGTTGTCGAACTCGAACCTCAACGGGCAGAAGACCCCGTACAAGTGGGAGACGTTCCTCACCGAGGAACTGCGCGACGCACTGGCGAACCGTCTCGGCTTCCAGTCCACCCGCAACGGCGTCATCGGCCTGTCCATGGGTGGCAGCGCCGCCCTGACGCTCGCCGCCTACCACCCGGACCAGTTCAACTACGCGGGCTCGCTGTCCGGGTACCTGAACATCTCGGCTCCCGGCATGCGTGAGGCGATCCGCATCGCGATGCTCGACGCCGGCCGCTACAACGTCGACGCCATGTGGGGCCCGCCGTGGAACCCGGCGTGGCTGCGCAACGACCCGTTCGTCTTCGCGAACAAGCTCCGCGACAACAACACCCGCCTGTGGGTGTCGGCCGCCAACGGCATCCCCGCCCCCGGCGGAGCCGCACCGACCGGATTCATGGACGTGTTCAACGCGAGCACCGGCGCGAGCCTCGAGGCGCTGTCGCTGGCGAACACCCGTGCCTTCCAGGTCAAGATGGCGACCCTCGGCGCGAAGAACGTCACCTACAGCTTCCCGCCCCGCGGCATCCACACGTGGCGCTACTGGCAGCAGCAGATCCACGATCTGGCCGGCGACCTCGGCAACACGATCGGATAGCTCGGACGTAACAATTGCACCAGCTGTAACAGCGCGGCACTCCCACTCGTCTGTTGTTTGCGTGTAGAAAGAACCGGAACGCGAGGCCGTGCTCCGTGTTGGCCTCGACGCGCAGAGAGAGAGTGAACGTCATGCGAGTAGGCCTGTTCAGGGCAGAACGTCAGCGTTCGTCGACCGGAAACGTTCGAAGGCGCGCGCTCGCCTCGCTTGCCGCTGTGCTCGTGGTGCCGGTGGCGGTCGGGTTCACCCAGACCGCCACCGTCTCCGCTGCGCCCGCCGCCGCGCACGCTCCGGTGGCCACCCAGGCCCCGAGCGGCGCGACGATCCACCACGTCGACTGGCTCACCGACCGTCGCGTGGCGATCTGGATCAACTCTCCGTCGATGGGGGTGCCGATCCAGGTGCAGATGCTGCTCGCCCGGGACTGGAACTCGAAGCCGACGGAGAAATTCCCGTCCGTCTACATGCTCGACGGCCTCCGCGCGCAGGACAACGAGAACGGCTGGACCCTCGAGACCGACGCCGAATCGTTCTTCGCGGACAAGAACATCAACGTCGTCCTCCCGGTCGGCGGCCAGTCCAGCTTCTACTCCGACTGGGTGGCCCAGGACAACGGCCAGAACTACCAGTGGGAGACGTTCCTCACGAAGGAACTGCCCCCGATCCTCGAAAGCGACTGGCGCACCACAAAGACACGCGGCGTCGTCGGACTGTCGATGGGCGGCACGTCCGCGATGTTCCTCGCGGCCCGCAACCAGGGATTCTTCAAGTTCGCCGCGTCGCTGTCGGGCATGCTCACCACCACGGCGCTCGGCATGCCGCAGGCCGTGGCCTACGCGATGAGCGATGCCGGCGGATTCGACGCGAACGCGATGTGGGGTCCCCCGACCAGTTCCGCGTGGGAGGAACACGACCCGTACCTGCTGGCCGACAAGCTCAAGGGCGTCAGCCTGTACATCTCCAGCGGCAGCGGCACCACGGGCCCGTACGACCAGCCGTCCGGAATCCCGGGCGTCAGCACCAATTACGCGGGCATGGGCCTCGAAATCCTCTCTCGCCTCACCTCGCAGACGTTCGCGACCAAGCTGAACAAGCTGGGAATCCCCGCCCAGGTCAACTACCGGCCGTCCGGCACACATTCGTGGCCGTACTGGCAGTTCGAACTGCATCAGCTGTGGCCGCAGCTCGCCAGCGCCGTCGACGTCGAGCCCGAGAAGCCGGTGTGCACCACCGGGGGCTCCATTGCCGGGGTCGCAGGCGCGAACCCGTGGATCGGCGACTGCCTGACCCCCGAATACAGTCTCGCGGGCGGAACGGTCCAGGACTTCCGCAACGGCCGGATCTTCGCCAAGTCCGACACCGGCGCGCAGCCGGTGGCCGGTGCCATCGGCGGCGTCTACCAGGCGACCGGTGGTCCCGGCGCGCCGCTCGGCTACCCGACGACACCCGAACTGGCCACCCCCGACGGGCGCGGTCGCTTCAACCACTTCGAGCACGGGTCCGTCTACTGGTCGCCGCAGACCGGGGCGCACGCCGTCCGCGGCGCGATCCGCGACGAGTGGGCACGGCAGGGCTGGGAGGCCGGACCGCTCGGGTACCCGGTGGCCGAGGAAGTTCCGACCCCCGGCAAGAACGGCGCCGTGCAGGGTTTCGAGATCGGCGCCATGTACTTCAGTCCCGCGAACGGCACCCACCGCGTGCAGGGAATGATCATGGGCAAGTACGCGGAACTCGGGTACGAGGGCGGCTGGCTCGGGTTCCCGAAGACCAGCGAGATCGCCGTCAAGGACGGCGGCCGGTTCAACCAGTTCGAGGGCGGCAACATCTACTGGAGTCCGCTGTCGGGCGCCTGGGCCGTCGAGAACGGGCCGATCTTCGACGCCTGGAAGAGCGCAGGCTACGAGGGTGGCCGGCTCGGGTTCCCGATCAGCGACAAATTCGCCATTCCCGGTGGCGTCCAGCAGAACTTCCAGACCGGCTACGTCACAGTGATCGACAACAAGGCCGAGATTCACTGATGGCCGGACCGCACTAGAAATCTCACGCGCATCGGGCGGGGCCGGGTCCAGCGGACCAGGCTTCCGCCCGATCTGCGTCTGTACCCTGTCGAGAGACAACGACTTGGAAAGCAAGGACGGAAATAGATGCCGCAGCACTCACGTATCAGCACCACCTTCCGACGGTCGATCGCAGTAGGCGCGCTCGCCGTCGCAGCAAGCGGATTGTTGGTCGGGTGCGGTAGCGACGACTCCACGGCGACGTCCAACCCGTCCACCAGCGCCACGACGTCGGCTGCGGAGTCCACTTCCGCCGAGAGTTCGGCGTCCGCCGCGCCCAGCGCGAGCGCGTCCGCGTCTGCTTCCGCACCGGTGACGAGCCCCGGCGAGGCTGCGACGGCGCCGCCGGCGCAGCCCGAGGAAGTGCCGAACGACTTCCCCGGCCCCAGCGAGGTCCCGGTCAGCACCGACGGCCAGAAGTTCCTCGACGCGCTGAAGAGCAAGGGCATCGAACCCGCCGCCGACGGCACCATGGCCGTGAGCACCGCCGACTTCATCTGCCAGGCCAAGGCCGAAGGCAAGAGCGACCCCGAGACGATGGTGTTCGTCACAGCGATGGTCGGCACCGAGGCGTCCGCCGCGGGTCAGGAACTGACCCAGGAGCAGGCGACGGCCAACGCCCAGACGTACATGGACGTCGCCCACGCGACCTACTGCAAGTAGACGCCGATGTCGGTGACCGGGCGCGGCACGCGGAAGAAGAAGAGCAGCCTCCTGCGCAAACTGCTGGTGCTGATCGTGATCCTGCTGGTGATTCTCGTCGCAGTGATCGCGCTCTGGTACCTGCTCGCAGGGCGGCTGCCCAAACCGATCCCGACCCCGCCCGGTCCCGAGCGTCCCAACGCCCAGCCGGCGAGCTGTCCCGACGTCCAGGTGGTCGTCGTCCCGGGCACCTGGGAGTCCAGCGCCACCGACGACCCGTACAACCCGACGGCCAACCCGGCGTCGCTGATGCTCAACGTGTCGCGGCCGCTGCAGGAACAGTTCGAGCCCTCGCGCGCCGACGTGTACACGGTTCCGTACGTCGCGCAGTTCTCCAATCCCGTCGCCTTCCCGCCGGACGGGCAGCAGTCGTACAACAACAGCCGCGGCGCCGGCACCGCCGCCACCAACGACATCCTGATCCGCCGGCACGCCGAGTGCCCGCTGACCAGCTTCCTGCTTACCGGCTTCTCCCAGGGCGCGGTCATCGCCGGCGACGTCGCTTCCAGTATCGGTGCAGGTGACGGGCCCGTTCCGGCGGATCTTGTGCTCGGCGTCGGGCTCATCGCCGACGGTCGTCGCGACCCGGCCGCCGCCACGAACGTCGGTCAGCCCGTCGCGGGTGTGGGCGCCGAACTGTCGCTGGCAGGGCTGCAGATCCCCGGCATCACGATGACCGGTCCCCGGCCCGGTGGTTTCGGTGATCTCACCGACCGGGCGGTCGAGATCTGCGCCCCGTCCGACGGAATCTGCGACGCGCCCGCGCAAGCGCTGAAGCCGAGCAACTGGATCGGCAGCGGGCTGCGTCTGCTCGAGTACAACAACAACCCGGTTCACGCGATGTACAACTCGTATGTCGTCGACGACTCCGGGACGACGGCCACGCAGTGGATCGCCGGATGGGCAGCCGAGAAGATAGAGGCCGCCCCGACCCCGGCTCACAGTTGATTTTGTGGCGGGTGGGTTCACCGTGGTCGGTGAGTCGTGAAACGTCCCAAACAGATAGGCGCGACGCGTACTCGCCGGTAGTGTGCGTTTCCCGGCACCGGTAGAGTGCTGCACTGTTGCTGCACCACCCGTGCCCGACCCACCGATGTTCACGTCCTGAACGGGGGCGTTTCACCACAGGAGAAGCTATTCATGAGTTCCGACGCCAGCTCGTTGCGTAAGTTCCGATTCGCGGCAGGCGGAGAGGGCAACGCGGACGAGGGCGGCGCGCGTCGGTTCGTCAAGCTTGCGCAGAAGGCCGAGGAACTCGGGTTCGACAGCTTCATGATCCCCGACCACCTGGGTAACCAGGTGGGACCGATCGCCGCGCTCGGCGCGCTCGCGATCGCCACGGACAAGATCCGGCTCGGCACCGCAGTCCTCGCCAACGGCTTCCGGCATCCGGCGATCCTCGCCAAGGACGCCGCCACCATCGACGTGCTGTCGGGTGGCCGCCTCGAACTCGGCATCGGCGCAGGCTGGATGAAGGAAGAGTTCGACAAGGGTGGCATCGACTACGAGCGCCCGGGTGTCCGGATCGCGAAGCTCGAGGAGACCCTGCAGATTCTCGACGTGCTGCTGCGCGGCCAGGAGTGCAACTTCGACGGCAAGTACTACCAGATCAAGGGCCTGACGGGCAGCCCGCGGCCGCGGCAGGGTCCGCGTCCCCCGATCGCCGTCGGCGGTGGCGGCCCCAAGATGCTGGCGCTCGCCGCCAAGTACGCCGACATCATCTCCGTGGCGACGCCGACGAGCAAGGAAGGCAAGCTCCTCCTGTCGGGTGTCACGCTCGAGAAGACGATGGAGCGCGTCGACCGGATCCGGGAGGCTGCCGGCGACCGGTTCGACGACATCGAACTGAACTGGACGATCACCACCATCGTCATCACCGACGACCGTGAGCAGACCGCCGAGATGGCGCTCGCCGCACTCGACCAGGGCTTCCCGCCCAACATCGAGGTCGATACCAAGCTGTCCGTCGAAGACATCCTGAGCTCGCCGTATCTCGCGATCGGGAGCTTCGAGGAGATCGCCGATCAGATCCGTATGGTGCGAGAAAAGACGACAATGTCCTACGTCGGTGTGTTCCCCACACAGATGGATGCGTTCGCGCCGATCATCTCGCAGCTGAAGGGCGAGTAGACGCAGCGGACCGAGGGCGGCGATGCCAATCTGTAACATATCGATGGTTTGAAATCGATGAACTTATTCGGGTGAGTGGCGTGTTACGTCGTTTCCCACGAGTTTTACAAGATCCGATTCGGCGAAGGAAGTCTGGGGCGCAGTCATGCTGGGGCATGCCTGTGTGATCGCTTCGGAGGAGATGGAATGAACGCGAAGTTCGATGATTTTATCGACGAGACGGGCCACATCAGGCTCGACTCGGGAAGCACGCTGGTCGATTACGTCCAGCGGCACACCCGGGAGAACTCGGACGAGCTGGCATACCGCTACATCGACTATTCGCGGGACAGAGACGGCGAAGCGCAGGAGCTGACCTGGGAACAGTTCGGCCACCGGTTGCGCGCCGTCGCGGCTCGCCTCCAGCAGGTCACCAAGCCCGGCGACCGCGTCGCGGTCCTCGCGCCGCAGGGTCTCGACTACGTCATCTCCTTCTTCGCCGCCATCCATGCCGGAGCGATCTCGGTGCCGCTGTTCGACCCCGACGAACCCGGCCACACCGACCGTCTGCACGCCGTCCTCGGTGACTGCAAGCCTGCCGCCATCCTCACGGCCACCTCCTCCGCCGCGGGTGTTCGACAGTTCTTCCGGTCCCTCCCCGCCGCCGAGCGCCCCCGGATCATCGCCGTCGACGCCATCCCCGACAGCGTCGGCGAGTCCTGGGTGCGCCCCGAGATCGATCTCGACGACATCGCGTACCTGCAGTACACGTCCGGCTCGACCCGCGTGCCCGCCGGTGTGGAGATCACGCACCGCGCCGTCGGCACCAACGCGCTGCAGATGGTCGACTCCATCGAACTCAACGAGAACTCGCGTGGCGTCACCTGGCTGCCGCTGTTCCACGACATGGGTCTGCTCACGGTCATCCTGCCCGCCCTCGGCGGCAAGTACATCACCATCATGAGCCCGCGCGCGTTCGTGCAGCGGCCGTACCGGTGGATCAAGGAACTGGCCGCGGTGTCGGACGGTGCGGGCACGTTCGCGGCCGCACCCAACTTCGCGTTCGAGCACGCGGCCGCCCGCGGCCTGCCGAAGAGTGGTGAGAGCCTCGACCTGAGCAACGTGATCGGCCTCATCAACGGCAGCGAGCCGGTCACGACGTCGTCGATGCGCAAGTTCAACGAGGCGTTCGCGCCGTACGGCCTGCCGAAGACGGCGATCAAGCCCTCGTACGGCATGGCCGAGGCCACGCTGTTCGTGTCCTCCACCCGGCACTCGGACGAGGCCCGCGTCATCTACGTCGATCGCGACGAACTCAACGCCGGTCGCGTCGTGAAGGTGGACCAGGACGCCGAGAACGCCATCCCGCAGGTGTCCTGCGGCTACGTCGCGCGCAGCCAGTGGGCCGCCATCGTCGACCCGGAATCGCGCATCGAGCAGCCCGACGACCGGGTCGGTGAGATCTGGCTGCACGGCGAGAACATCGGCATCGGCTACTGGGGTCGCACCGACGAGACCGCCGAGACGTTCCACAACAAGCTCACCAACCGGCTCGCCGAGGGCAGCCACGCGGAGGGCACTCCCGAGGACGCCAACTGGATGCGCACCGGCGACTACGGCGTGTACATCGACGGCGAGCTGTTCATCACGGGCCGCGTCAAAGACCTCGTGATCGTCGACGGCCGCAACCATTACCCGCAGGACCTCGAGTTCTCGGCGCAGGAGGCCAGCACCGCGCTGCGTCCCGGCTTCGTGGCCGCGTTCGCGGTCCCGGCCAACCAGCTGCCCGCCGTCGTGTTCGAGAACACGCACTCGGGCCTGAACTACGACGCGGACGATTCCTCCGAGCAGCTCGTGATCGTCGCCGAGCGCGCACCGGGTGCAGGTAAGGCCGATCCGCAGCCTGTCGCAGACACGGTGCGGGCCGCGCTGTCGACCAGGCACGGGGTCACGGCGCGCGACATCCTGCTGGTGCCCGCGGGCTCGATTCCCCGTACGTCGAGCGGCAAGATCGCCCGCCGCGCGTGCAAGGCGAGCTACATCGAGGGCACCCTGCGCGGCGGATACACGCAGACGGCCTTCCCCGATAGCGTTTCCGAATAGTCCACTTCCTGACGGGTAGCTTGGTGAGTTGATGGCTGAAAAAGATGATGACCGGACCAGCACAGGTGACATGACGGTTGCGCAGTTGCGTGACTGGCTGCGCAACTGGATTGCCGACGCAACCGGGCAACCGGTCGGTCAGATCACCGACGACCGCCCGATGGAAGAGTTCGGTCTGTCGTCCCGCGACGCCGTCGCACTCAGCGGTGAGATCGAGGAACTGGTCGGCGTCACGCTCACGGCGACGGTCGCGTACCAGCACCCCACCATCGCGTCGCTGGCGACTCGCATCATCGAGGGCGAACCCGAGCAGCCCGACGACTCGGCCGACGCCGCCTACTATGCGTCGGCGCCGACGTCGGATGCGCACGACATCGCGATCGTGGGCCTGGCCTCACGCTTCCCGGGTGCAGGCACCACTCCCGCCGAGATGTGGCGGATGCTGGCGGAGGGCCGCGACGGCATCTCCGACCTGCCCGAGGGCCGCTGGGAGGAGTTCACCTCCGACCCGCAGATCAAGGCCGCCGTCGAGAAGGCCAACACGCAGGGCGGCTACCTCGACGACGTGAAGACGTTCGACGCGGAGTTCTTCGCGATGTCCCCGCTGGAGGTCGCGAACGTCGACCCGCAGCAGCGTCTCGCGATGGAACTGACGTGGGAGGCACTCGAGCACGCCCGCATCCCGGCCAGCGACCTCAAGGGTGAGCAGGTCGGTGTGTTCATCGGCAGCTCGGCCAACGACTACCAGTTGCTCGCGGTCAGCGACCCGGTCCACGCGCATCCGTACGCGCTGACCGGCACGTCGACGTCCATCGTCGCGAACCGGGTCTCGTATTTCTACGATTTCCGCGGACCGTCCATCGCCCTCGACACGGCGTGCTCGTCTTCGCTCGTCGCGGTGCACCAGGCGGTGCGCTCGCTGCGGTCCGGTGAATCGGATCTCGCGCTCGCCGGCGGCGTCAACATGCTCGTTGCACCGCCCGCCACGCTGGGCTTCGACCAGCTGGGTGTGATGGCCCCCAACGGCCGCATCAAGGCGTTCTCCTCCGACGCCGACGGCATGATCCGTGCCGAGGGCGGCGGTCTCGTCGTTCTCAAGCGTCTCGAGGACGCCGAGCGCGACGGCGACGAGATCTTCGCCGTCATCGCCGGTAGCGCGGTCAACCAGGACGGCCGCTCCAACGGTCTCGCGGCCCCGAACCCCGACGCGCAGGCCGACGTCCTGCGGCACGCCTACCGGGACGCGGGCATCAACCCGGCCGGCGTCGACTACATCGAGGCGCACGGCACCGGCACCATCCTCGGCGATCCCATCGAGGCGGACGCGCTCGGACGCGTCGTCGGTCGTGGACGCGCCGACGACAAGCCCGCGCTGCTCGGTTCGGCCAAGACCAACTTCGGTCACCTCGAGGCCGCCGCGGGCGCCGCGGGTCTGATCAAGGTCGTGCTGTCGATGCGGGAGGACACGCTTCCCCCCACGCTGAACTTCGCCGGACCCAACCCGTACATCGCGTTCGACAAGGCGCATCTGCAGGTCATTCCCGAGGGTGCGGCGTGGCCGCGCTACACGGGCGCGGCGGTCGCCGGTGTGTCCGGATTCGGTTTCGGTGGCACCAACGCGCACGTGGTCGTGCGCGAGTACACCGGACCTGCCGTCGACGACGAGACCGAGGTCACCGAGCCCGCCGTTCCCGCCGAGGACGCGGTCGTGGCCGAGGCTGTCGAGCCGACGGTCGTCCTCGCGGTGTCCGGTGCGCTGCCGTCGCGTCGTCGCCGGGCGGCAGCCGATCTGGCCGACTGGCTGGAGACGGAAGAGGGCAGCACCACCCCGCTCGCCGACGTCGCCCGCGCTCTCGCACGCCGCAACCACGGTCGCTCGCGGGGCGTCGTCCTGGCGAAGACCCGCTCCGAGGCCGTCACCGGTCTGCGCGCCGTCGCCGCGGGCAAGCCCGGGCAGGGCGTGTTCACCGCGGATTCGCCGTCGTCGAAGGGCGCCGTCTGGGTTCTGTCGGGCTTCGGTTCGCAGCACCGCAAGATGGCCAAGCAGCTGTACCTGGAGAACCCGGTGTTCGCCGCGGCCATCGACGAGGTCGACGCGCTGATCGAGGACGAGGCCGGCTACTCCATGAAGGAGAAGTTCCTCGACGACGCGATCGACTACGACGTCGAGACTTCGCAGGTCGGCATCTTCGCCATCCAGATCGGTCTGGCGGCGCTGTTGCGTCACCACGGCGCCGAGCCGGAAGCCGTCGTCGGCCACTCGATGGGCGAGGCTGCCGCCGCGTACATCTCGGGCGGTCTGCCGCTCGAGGACGCCGTCCGCGTGATCTGCGCCCGGTCCCGCCTCATGGGCGAGGCCGAGGCCACGCTCGAGGGCGACGACATCCGTCTGATGGCGCTCGTCGAGTACAGCGCCTCCGAGATCGAGACCGTCCTCACCGACTTCCCGCACCTCGAGGTCTGCGTGTACGCGGCCCCGACGCACACCGTCATCGGCGGCCCCGAGCCCGAGGTCAACGCCATCGTCGCGCGGGCCGAGGGCGAGGAGAAGATGGCCCGCGTCCTCAAGACGAAGGGCGCCAGCCACACTTCGCAGGTCGACCCGCTGCTGGGTGAGCTGGCTGCGGAACTGGCGGGCATCGAGCCGACCAAGCTGAAGCTGGGCGTGTACTCGTCCGTCGACCAGGACACCTACTACCGCGCCGGCCACGAGCCGATCCACCGCGAGGAGTACTGGACCAAGGGTCTGCGCCACAGCGTGTACTTCACCAACGCCGTCCGCCTCGCCGTCGGCAGCGGGCACACCACGTTCGTGGAGCTGGCTCCCAACCCGGTGGCCCTGATGTCCGTGGCCGCCACCGCGTTCGACGCCGGCCTGCACGACATGCAGCTCATCCAGACGCTCAAGCGCAAGGAGGACGAGCCGCTCGGTGTCCTCGCCGCGCTCGCGCAGCTGTACGTGCACGGGCACGCCGTCGACCTGTCGTCGCTGCTCCCCGACGGCGACTTCGCGGCTGTTCCGCGCACCGCGTGGATCCGCAAGCCGTACTGGGTGGAGACCCGGATCGATTCCAGCGGCAACACCCGCGTTCCGGGCGCGCACGTGTCGCTTCCCGACGGCCGCCACGTGTGGGAGGTCCAGGCCGGCGCGGTCACCGACCTGCCCGCACTGGTCACCGCCGCCGCGTCGCAGGTGCTGTCGGACGTCACGCTCGCCGCGTCCGTCCTGCACGCCCACGCGCCCGCGGAGGGCACGCTCACCACCACGCTCAACCCGCATCCGGGTGGCGCGTCGCTGCAGGTGCACGCGAAGAGTGGTCCGAGCTTCACGCTGCTGTTCGACGCCGCCGTCACGTCCGGGGACGCGCTGCCCGAGCCTGTCGTCGCGCCGGTACAGGAGACGTCGCCGGTGGAGGAGCTGCCCGAGGTCGTCGAGGACATCGGCGAGAAGTGGGACCCGAACGGCTCGCAGACGCTCGAAGACCGGCTCGCGCTGATCGTCGCCGAGTCCATGGGGTATGCCCCCGAGGACCTGCCCGCCGAGATCCCGCTCATCGAGCTGGGCCTCGATTCGCTGATGGCCGTCCGCATCAAGAACCGCGTCGAGTACGAGTTCGACATCCCGCAACTGCAGCTGCAGGCGGTCAAGGACGCCAACCTGATGGAGGTCGGCAAGTACCTGCGTTACGCGGTCGAGAACCGCGAAGAGGTGCAGGCGCTCGCCGATCAGCAGAAGGCCGAGAAGGAGGCGGCGGAGGCCGCGGAGGCCGACCGTGATGCGGAGGCCGCGGAGGCCGACCGTGATGCGGAGGCCGCGGAGGCCGACCGTGATGCGGAGGCTGCGGAGGCCGACCGTGGTGCGGAGGCCGAGTCGGTTCTCGACGCCGAGGACACGTCGGTGGAGGCGGAGGCCGAGGCGATCATCGCGGCCACCCCGGTGGCTGAGACCCCGGAGACGCCCGTGGCGGACGGCGACGTGCCGCCGCGCGACGCCGCCGAGCGCCTGACGTTCGCGACGTGGGCCGTCGTCACCGGTGAGTCCGCGAAGGGCATCTTCAACACGCTGCCGATCCTGAACGACGAGACGGCGGAGAAGCTGGCGGCCCGGTTGTCGGAACGCGCGAACGGTGAGATCACGTTCGACGACGTCCTCGACTCCACCACCATCGAGGAACTGGCCAATGTGGTGCGCGGCTTCCTCGAGGATTCCGGCAAGATCGACGGGCTGGTCCGCGCACTGCGGCCTCGCCCGGAGGGATCCGACGCCGTCCCCGTGTTCGTGTTCCACCCGGCCGGTGGGTCGACGGTCGCGTACGAGCCGCTGCTGAAGCGTCTGCCCGAGGGCACGCCGATGTACGGGTTCGAGCGCACCGAGGGTCCGATCGACGTCCGGGCGGCGGAGTACCTGCCGCTCATCCGCGAGATCCAGGGCGACGGACCGTACGTGCTGTACGGCTGGTCGCTGGGCGGCGTGCTGGCCTACGCGGTGGCGAAGCTGCTGCGCGAGTCGGGTGCCGACGTCCGGATCGTCGGCCTGATCGACACGGTCATGGCAGGGGAGAAGGTCGAGGACACCCCCGACGAGATCCGGAAGCGCTGGCAGCGGTACGCGGCGTTCGCGAAGAAGACGTACAACGTGGACTACCCGCTGCCGTACGACAAGCTCGCGGCGGCGGAGAGCGACGAAGAGCAGATCAAGATCCTGACGGAACTGCTCAAGCTGAGTGGCACCAAGATTCCGGGCGGAATCATCGAGCACCAGCGCACGTCGTGGCTCGACAACCGGGCCATCCAGACCGCCGAACTCGAGCAGTACGACGGCGACGTCGTCCTGTACATGGCCGACCGCTATCACGACGACGTGATGAACCTCGAGCCCGCGTTCAAGACCCGCAAGCCGGACGGCGGCTGGGGTGACGCGGTGAAGAACCTGGAGATCATCCACGTGGGCGGCGATCACATCCAGATCGTCGACGAGCCGTACATCGCGAAGGTCGGTGCCGACCTCACCAAGAAGCTGGCGGCGATCCAGGCCGCCGGAACCGGAGCGCATCAGTGACCACCACGACCGCAGAGAAGCTTGCCGAACTGCGCGAAAAGCTGGAAACGGCAAAGGAACCCGCGGGCGAGCAGGCTATAGCCAAACGCGCGAAGAAGGGCATTCCGAGCGCGCGCGAGCGCATCGACATGCTGCTCGACCCGGGAAGTTTCATCGAGGTCGGCGGTCTCATGCGCCAGCCCGGTGATCCGAACGCGCTGTACAGCGACGGCGTCGTCACCGGTCACGGGACCGTCGACGGCCGCCCGGTCGCGGTGTTCTCGCACGATCAGACCGTGTTCGGTGGTTCGGTCGGTGAGATGTTCGGCCGCAAGGTGGCCGCGATCATGGAGTTCGCCGCGAAGATCGGCTGCCCCTGCGTCGGCATCAACGACTCCGGCGGGGCCCGGGTGCAGGACGCCGTGACGTCGCTGGCCTGGTACGCCGAACTCGGCCGCCGGCAGGAGCCGCTGTCCGGGATGTGCCCGCAGATCTCGATGATCCTCGGCAAGTGCGCCGGCGGTGCGGTGTACGCGCCGATCAACACCGACGTCCTGGTGGCCACCGAGGAGTCGTACATGTTCGTCACCGGTCCCGAGGTGGTCCGGAAGATCACCGGCGAGGACGTCAGCCTCGACGAACTCGGTGGCGCCCGGAACCAGGCCCAGTACGGCAACCTGCACCATGTTGCGCCCGACGAGAAGGCCGCGTTCCAGTGGGTGCGCGACTACTTGAGCTTCCTGCCGTCGAGTTGCATGGAGAAGCCACCGGTCGTCAATCCGGGCCTCGAGCCGGAGATCACGGACTCCGACCGCGAGTTGGACGCGTTCATCCCGGACGCCGACAACGCCGGCTACGACATGCACGACATCCTGCTGCGGATCTTCGACGACGGCGAGTTCCACGAGATCGGCGGGCAGGTGGCGCTGAACATCATCACCGGCTTCGCCCGCGTCGACGGCCGCACTGTCGGGGTGATCGCGAACCAGCCGCTGGTCGCGGCGGGTGCGCTGGACGCGCAGGCCTCGGACAAGGCCGCGCATTTCATCCGCATCTGTGACGCCTTCGACATTCCGCTGGTGTTCGCGGTCGACACCCCGGGGTTCCTGCCCGGGCTCGAGCAGGAGCGGATCGGGGTCATCAAGCGCGGTGGCCGGTTCATCTTCGCGTTCGTGACGGCGACCGTGCCGAAGGTGACCGTCGTGATCCGCAAGGCCTACGGCGGCGCCTACGCCGTCATGGGCTCGAAGCAACTGGGCGCCGACATCAACTTCGCGTGGCCGACC
Organism: Rhodococcus opacus B4; assembly: GCF_000010805.1. Taxonomy (NCBI): domain Bacteria; kingdom Bacillati; phylum Actinomycetota; class Actinomycetes; order Mycobacteriales; family Nocardiaceae; genus Rhodococcus; species Rhodococcus opacus. The sequence goes on from NC_012522.1 coordinate 4,260,012, forward strand.
GCCCGCATCGCGGTGATGGGCGCCGAGGGCGCCGTCGACCTCATCGGTCGCAGGCAGATCGAGGCCGCGGGCGAGAACGCGCCCGCCGTCCGCCGGCAGCTGATCAACTTCTACAACGAGAACATCGCGACGCCGTACATCGCCGCCGAGCGCGGCTACATCGACGCCGTCATCGAGCCCGCCACCACCCGGCTCGAGATCCGCAAGGCGCTGACGATGCTGCGCGACAAGACGGTGCAGCGCAACCCGCGCAAGCACGACCTGATGCCTCTCTGATTCGTCCACACCCGCTCGCCCGATGTCGCATTGGTGCACTCTGATTGCACCGATGTCGCATCGGGCGCTGCGATGACTCATGCCGACCTGAGGTTCGGTTCCGTGTGCACGAACACCGCAGGCCGGGGTCGTGATGCCGCGAGCGAGTACGCGGCACGCAGGTCCGCGAGGACCGTCGACGGATCTGCCGAAATCTGCTTCGGCAGGTGGGTCACGACGATGATTCCCTCGCGCTGCATCCGCGCCCGCCGCCGGACCGTCGCCTCGTGCAGTTCGGGCGAGAAATGGTACTTCAGTGAGTCGATCTCCCAGGCGACGGCGACGTCGTCCAGCCAGCCGTCGGGGCGCGCGATCCACAGTCCGGCGGCCGACAGCACGTCCGCGTTGTGCCGCATCGGCGGAAGCCCGCTCTTCGCATACAGCTTCTGCGCATGAACCTCGGCGACGGAATGCGCGTCTTCGCTCAGATCCCGCAGCACCGCCCGGGGCAGGCGGCTGCCGCGGTCGCTGCCCTGCGACAGTTCGCGCGCCAGTTCGTCGACCGTCACGTCACCGCGCTGGATGCCGCCGGCAAGGAGCGCCCGGCAGCTGTCTGCCTGGGCGGTGCGACGCCCGGCGTCGAGGAGGCTGCGGGCTGGTGGTGCGAGTCGCAGCAGCCCCCGGTGGATCGGTTCCGGCATGCGCCAGGTGCGCTCGACCTTCACGTAGGACCAATCCCGGCGATGACGCGTCGACGGGATGAGCAGCAGGACGTCGTTCCTGGACGCAGACCCGGTGTAGCCCAAGGCCGCGAGGGCCGCA